>NZ_JAGGOK010000131.1 GCF_018614615.1 Streptomyces sp. ISL-100
TCTTCACGAGCCTTCTAGGCCATGTGGCCGTGATCAGGTGGACTCCGCTATCCGCGATTACAATTTTCAATTGTCGCCCTGGTGGCGGTGCGGCGCATCTCGTGAGGCTCGATGAGGCGACGTGTTCAGGCGGTGGTTCGACCGGTGGCAGAAACCCGGAGTCATCGACCAGTTGCACCGCATCTTGTTCACCCGAACTCAACGCAGCCGCCGAACTCGACTGGCCCCGGGCGTGCGCGGATGGTGGCCTCTGGTCGACAGGATCTCCCTGCCCGTGTGCCCGGCCGGCTCCTACGCGGGGCGCGTGGTGGCTCCCGCGGCTGCGATCAGCGGCGGATGCGGGCGATGAGTAGGGCGACGTCGTCGTGGTCGTCGGGTTGTCGCAGCGCGGCCAGGAGGTGGTCGCAGGTGTATTCGAGGGCGCGCTGTGGGCCGTCGAGGAGGGTGAGGAGGGCGTCCAGGCGGGTGTCGATGTCCTGGTCACGGGTTTCGACCAGGCCGTCTGTGTAGAGAACGAGTTGGTCGCCGGGGTCCAGGTCGATGGCGGTGGTGCGGAAGGGGACACCGCCAACGCCCAGCGGGGCGCCGGTGGGCAGGTCGAGCAGTTCGGGGGCGTGGCCGGGCCGCATCCGGACGGGTGGCAGGTGTCCGGCGGTGGAGATGTGGCACTGGGCACTGTGGGGGTCGTACAGCGCGTAGGTACAGGTGGCGAAGTAGGGGTCCAGTCCGGCGGTGATCCGGTCCAGGTTGCGAAGCACCTGGGTGGGCTCAAGGCCGAGTCCGGCGAGGGTCTGGGTGGCGGTGCGCAGCCGTCCCATGGTGGTGGCGGCCTTGATGCCGCTGCCCATGACGTCGCCGACGATGAGCGCGGTCCTGTCGCCGGTGAGGGGGAGGATGTCGTACCAGTCGCCGCCGACCTCGCTGGCGGCGCTGGCCGGCTGGTAGCGGGAGGCGACTTCCAGGCCGAACAGGTGCGGGGGTGGGTCGGGCAGGAGGCTGCGCTGGAGGGTGAGGGCGGTGTCGCGCTGTTGCTGGTACCAGCGAGCGTTGTCGATACAGACGGCGGCGCGGGCAGCCAGCTCGGAGGCCAGGGTGGCGTCGTCCTCGGTGAAGGGCTGCGGGTTGCGGGCGCGTACGAGATCCAGGGCACCGATGACTTCACCGCGCGCGATCAAGGGCACAGCGAGGTAGGAGTGGACGCCTGCCCGGGCCATCAGTGCCGCGGCTCGGGGGTCGCGGGCGATGAGGGAAAGATCGGCCTCGCCCACGTGGGGCACCATGACGGGACGGCTCGTGTTGACGGCCCGAGTGACCAGGCGGTCGGCGTCGTAGCGAGCTACTTCGCCGGGAGGGTCAGCGGCGCTTGCGGCCTCGGTGGGGTAGGCGGCGGCTACGGCCAAGGCGCGAAAGAGCGCCGGTCCGTGAGCGGGGGCGGTGGTGCGGTGGCCGGCCAGGGCGGAGTCGAGAACGTCCACGGCCGCCATGTCGGCCAGCTCGGGCACGGCGACATCGGCCAGCTCGCGGCAGGTCCGCTCAAGATCCAGCGTGGTGCCGATGCGCACCGAGGCGTCAGCAACCACGGCCAGCCGATGCCGGGCCCGGTCCGCATCCAGGGCTGCACGGTGCCGGTCGGTGACATCGACCGCCGAGGTGCCCACGCCCAGCACCGTTCCACCAGGGTCTTCCAGGCGGTAGTAGGAGACCGACCAGGCGTGCTCGGTGTCGGGGTCGGCCTGGGTGCGGCCCACGGTGTACTGGTCCAGCAGCGGTACGCCGGTGACCAGGACCCGGCGCATCCCGGACTCGACGCTGTCGGCGTCCAGGAAGGGCAGCGCTTGCCGCACGCTCCGACCAAGGTGCTCCTCGGCAGGTAGGCCGTTGATCCGCTCCAGCGCCGGGTTGACCATCACATACCGCAGGTCGGTGTCCAGGACGGCAAGCCCGATCGGCGACTGGTCGACGAGCCGCACGGACAGCGCCAGGTCCCGCTCCACCCGCCGCAACGTTGCCTGGTCGGTGGCCAGCCCCAGGGCGTACAGATCACCGCGGTCGTCCTGCAGCCGCATATTGCGGAATTCCAGCAGCCGCGTACCGCCGTCCTTGTGCCGCACGGGGAAGACGCCCGCCCAGGTCCCTTCGCCCTCCATCACCTGAGCAAACAAATGAAGCACGCGGTCGACGTGCTCATCCGCCACCAGCAAGTGGGCCGCGAACTGGCCGAGTGCTTCCTCGGCGCTGTAACCCAGCAATGCCTGGGCCTGCGGGCTCCAGAACACGATCCGCCCGTCCGTATCCAGCACCCCCGCCGCCACGCCCAGCACATCGAGCAGCCCGCCCGGCTGCGACGGCCCCAGTTCTGTACGTTCAGCGGGGCCAAGATCGGCCTGGAACCCATCAGTACCCATGGCCCGCCGCTCCTTCCACCCGTCGGCCCGGTGGTGATGCCACTTTCTTCAGCGGGGCGACCTGGTCTCTTCTATCGTCGCCCCGCACCAGTGGCCCCGCGCCCTGTGTGAATCGGCGCAGCTTTTTGCCGTTCAGTCGCCAACAGGCTCGAATGCACCGCAGCGGTCTCAGCCCGGTTCCACCGGGCGACCGGACTACGTCCTGACACTGACCGGCGGGGAAATGGGCTGCCTGCACGCCCGCCACAACATCAGTGGGCGGCTTCGTACCGCTCCATCAGGTCGGCCGGGATGCGACCGCGGCTGCTGACCTCGATGCCCTGCTCCTGGGCCCACTCGCGGACCTTCTTGGCGTCCTGACTCTTGCCGGCCTGGATGCGCTTACCGCCAGCCCGCCGCAACGTGCCCCCGGCCTTCCGGCCAGCTCCCATGAACGGCCCCAGGGCGTCGAGCAGCTGCTGGTAGCCGTCGTGGCCCAGGTCAATCTCGTAGTTGACCCCATCGACGCTGAACGTATGAGTAGCGACGTCGTCCCCTTCTGTTTCCCGTGAGGTCATCGGTGTAGATGGTGATAGTGCGCTGAACCATGGTGAGCAGGCCCTTTCCATTTGTTTGCGAAAAGTCTACTCGTCGGATCGGCTGCCGGTTACCGGATTCCCAGCTCTGCGTTCCGAACCGCCTGCCGTTCAAGTAGGACGTACCGCTTAAATGGGACTGGCTCACATTCCGGGATGGGGTACTTTCGTTCGTCGTAAATCCGCGTCCACATGTAGCTCGTCAAAACCTTGAGGCAGGCTCGTTCGGTGTCGCTGGTGGGGACGGCTATTGGCTTGTCGCCCGGCTGTGGCCGACGGGGCCACTCGGGCACCGTCGGGTTGACCGTAAACGGCGCGGACGACGAGCTGGTCGGCTTGGGTGGCTTCGTTGGCGGGCTGTCCGACCCGCAGGCCGCCACGCCGCTCAACAGGGTCAGGCCCAGCAGAGCGGCAGCCAGGGGCGGAAACAACGGCCGGTTCGACATGATGACTCCCACGGTGGGTGTACCTCACGGAAACGGCTTTTACCGTACGGCGGCATTTCAGCCCGCGAAAGAGGTCCTATTCGTTACCAATAGAACTGGCCGAAGCGCCGGTTAGTTGGCAACAAACTGGAAGTCTTCCAAGCTTGGCTGACCCGCTCTACGGTTAAGCGCCCGACCGTGTAAATGGGGCGCAGATGAACGATTGCTCGCCTGACTTTTATGCTGTGCTGGACGTGGCCCCAGACGCGCCGCCCGCCGACATCCGCCGGGCCTACCGGCAGCAGCTGCGGCGGACCCACTCAGATCGCCGGCCACCGGAGGAGCACGCCGCGGCCCACGAGGAGATGACCCGGCTCAATCTGGCTTTTGAGACCTTGAGCGATGAAGCCAGGCGGCGGGCCTACGACCGGGAGCGACGGTTGGGTCAGCCGCGACAGTCAGCCGAGGCGCCGCCGACCACCCCGCATCCCCAACCGCCGCCGCGACCGCAACCGTCCCCCTCACCGCCGCCAGCCCAACGAGTACCGCCACGTCAACGCGTCGGTTGGGGCCTCCTGGTCGGGGCGTTGGTCATGGCCGTTGGCTTGGCGCTCGCCAGTGTTCATCTGCTGGGGCTGTCATTGCCGGATGGCGACCGGGCGGAGCCGTACTGCTCCGAGAGCAGCGATGACGGCCGGGCTGTCTCCTACTTCCAGGCCAAGCCGGGGTCAGGGACGCAGGCCAGTGAGGTTATCTGGTCCGTGGCCGACCCGAGCCAGCAAGACGGGTATGTGGTCTGGCGGACGCCCAAGTTCCCGTACTGGGAGCGCGCCAACGTTCAGCCTGGTCTCGTCCGAGAGGGCTGGACCTATGGGCGGTACGAGTACGTCGAGGTCCTGCTCAACAAGCAGGCGGGATGGAAACCATTGGAGGCGCTGTTCGAGCGCCGGCCGCAGCTGGACCACCTGGCCGAGCGCGGGCAGCGGCTGGCCTTCCTCACGGACTGGATTGAGCATCTCGACGCGCGGCGGTGCGATTGAGGTGTTCCGCAGCTGCTGGGTCCAACCCTGACCGGTTGTCAGCCCATAGTGCTCTATAACCGGCCCCAGTAGACCGCTTATTTCTCAGTTAGCCTCACTTCGCCACGGCCACGGTGGCGATGACACCGGCGATGGTTGCCAAGGCTGCGGTCGCGCTCCAGATGACCGAGCTGCGGTGCCACCAGGGTTGGGGGGATGCAGGCAGGGGCTCGTTGACGGTCGCCGTGCCGCCGCCCGAAGCGATGTTGATTGTAGTGGTTCCGTTGTCACCTCCTGTGAAGCTGAAGGTCTGCCGTGCGGCCGATCCGATCTGAGCGCGGCTCGGGTGCCGTTGACCTGCTGGCATGACGGCTCTCACCTCTGCGACAAATTGTGTGAGGCGGGTTCTGATGTGATCGAGGACTTGCCGGAGCGTCGTTACCGGAACTCTCCAATGCAGGGATAAGACAGTGGAGCCGTTGCCGAGCTCATTCGTCACCTGCTCCATATACTCGGCTGCACCCGGCAGGCTAATCTCCACCGGCCACCCCATGGCGATCAGAGCCTCGATCTCCCTGACTCCGTATCGGATCGGTGCGTACTCTCCAAGGCCGCGATCCCGCACAGCTTGGGGGACCTGATGCGGGCTGATCTGTCGAGTGTCTTCTACTCTTCTCTGCCCCGGGACGCTCGGCTCCAGGGTTACCTCGAGCGGCGCGGCGACCTCCCGGAACCGAGGTAGCTCTTCGTCGTTCTCGTACCCTGCCAGTTGCTTCAGCGCCCAGACGCGAAGTTCCTCGTGGTGGGCGTGGCCAGCTATGAGAAGAAACTGTCGAAGAGCAGTGGCCAGGGACGTATCTTCGTCCAAGACGGCACGTTCAAGCTGGTCCAGGCCTTCGATGTCGGCTGTCGTCACAGACCCGAGTGTGCCGTGCCCACCGCTGGCAGACGACCGTTTCACCACAAAGCCTGCACCGGTCCTGCGATCAGCTGCGGTGGCCAGGCGATGGCGCGCCTCCTCACACAGGCCACGACCAACCCACTCACACAACCGCTGCCTGCTGCGTTGGGTGGTAGGCGACGAACTGGCGGTCCGGCCAACGGATGGAGCGCGTTATAGCTCCCGCAGCCCCACCAAGACCTGCCCCATTAGCAGGGGGTCACCCGCTACCGGGCCGGACTCTCCTGCGTCCGGCATGACCCGTGAGGCTGCGTCGAGCGCCAGTTCCGCCCAGACGACTTTTCCCGAGGCCGGTGGGTGGTAGTAACCCCAGCGGTGGCTCATCATCTCGACCAGCAGTAACCCGCGTCCGCTCGTCGCTGCCGCCCCGGCCGCCCGCAGGATTGGTGGTCGGCGGTCATGGTCACCGACATAGATCACCAGCCGTGGCCCCAGCAGCCGCAGCGTCACGGTGAGGGTTCGCGGCTCAGGTGATCCGGCTGCCGACGGCTGGGGATGTTGGATGGCGTTGGTGGCCAGCTCGGACACGATCAGGCGGGCCGTCTCGATGTGGTCCGGCGGCACGTGCCAGTGGCGCAAGACATCGACGGTGCGGCGGCGAGCCCAGGCGGCGGCGTTGGGGGTATCGGCCAGGGCCAGCTGACTCAGGGCAGGACGAACTTGCGACACGGTGAAGTGCCTCCCAGATAGGGAGTGACGTATGAGGGCGGGGGCAATCGGCACCAGCGCCTGCCGGGCGTGATGCTGTGCAGCTTTGGGGGTTAGCCGGACGATCAGCCGTGGTTCAAGAGCACGGCGGCGCGTTGGCGCAGGGGGACTTCAAGATCGAGGCTGTCGCCCCGACTGATCGTTTGCAGCAGCTCCGTGATGACGACCAGTTCGGAGAAACGGCCGGCCGGAGTGTCGAGGATGTGGTTCAGGTGGAGCCGGACCAGCGCGCTCACTTCCGGCACGAGCAGGCTGAAGGCGTGGAGCATGGCGGCGTCATAACCAGCTGGGGCCACGCCCCACCCCTCCCAGTCCAAGATGGTCAGGGTGGGACCGGTCAGGTCGGCCCAATGCAGGTCGCCGTGGGCGGTGGACCAGGCCGGCACCTTTGTGTCGACCGCCTCACCGAGGTACTGAGGCATAGCCCGATCCAGATACGCCTGGCGGATTGACACCCGGTCGGTCGGGACACGGGCAATGGTGTCCAGGGACCGGCGTAGCGTCGCCCACCAGCCGTCATCCAGCTTCGGGGCCGTACGCAGGATCGGCTCGTCCGCCGTGATGGTCGGCTCACCGACGACCTCGTACAGCTCAGCCAGGTACCCGTCGGGCCCGGCCGTCCAGGTCAGATGATCCTTCAGACGAGGCCGCGGCAGGGTTCGCGGCATGGCGGCCTCGGCCGCCTGCGGTCCCTCCCACAGCTTGCCGCCAGCCTTAGCGGCCGGAGCGTGGACCAGCCGCAGCCAGCCCGGACCGGACGACGTCTGAACGCGGCGGCTCAAGGTGCGACCGCGCCAGCCCCAGGCTTCGGCCGGTGCGACGGCCGTGACCGCCAGCTTGGTCGCCGCCAGGCCATGGGCTGCCCGCATCCGCTCCGCCACCTCCGGCTCAGGTACCGAGTACATCCGTGACCTTTCGCAGGGTGTCCAGAGGCAGGGCCGGCTGACCGATGACCGTGGTGGCCTCCGACCAGTGTTGCGGGTTGTCGGTCGACACCAGCACCCGCCGGACGCCTGGCGTGGAGGCGACCACCGCCAGCCCAGCCTCGGCCGGGCTACTGCCCGGCCGGATCAGCTCGGCCAGCTCCGGCGTGACCAGGTCCGGCACCGCCCCACCATGCAGCGGGGCGGAGGCAAACACCTCCAGCTCGGCCGCCTGGGCGTCGGCCAGTACCCCCACCCCGTCGAGCGCTTGGGCGATGGGCGACAGGTTGACGACCGACAACGGCAGCTGGATGGCCCGCAGGTGGTGACGAGGACCACCGGCCTTGACCGCCAGCTCCACCAGCAGCGGCACATCGAACAGACCACTACTGAAGCCGCTCCAGGTGGCGACGCCGTAGCCGCGGATCAGGCCAGCCTGGCAGGCCTCTTCCAGGGTGAGGAAAGCCAGGTACAACCGGTCCGTCATGGCCTCGCGACGACAGCCGTGCTCCGGGTTGTGGATGAACGTCACCTCTGGGACACGGCCAAGCACCCGGCGGCTGCGTTCCACCTGCCAGCCGACGTAGCGGGGCGACAGGCAGTGGCCAGCTTCGGCCGTGCCCGGCGCGACGACGCCCGCTCGCAAGGCCAGGCCGCGACTGCCGGGAGCCAGGAAACCGACCTTGGTCGACATCTTCAGCTCCGGTTGCCGAGCCAAGACCGGAGCCAGTGCCCGTTCGGCTTGGCCCTGGGCGTAGTTCGGGGCGGTGTCGATCCAGTCAGCGCCAGCAGCGGCCGCCATGGCCGCGGCTCGGGCGACATCGCGACAGCGGTAGATCCCCAGGCCCAAGCTCGCGCTCATCCGGTACCACCCGCTGCGGCCACTTCGCCGTTGACCAGTTCCGTCACGACCCCGGCCGCCTGGGCCAGAGTCAGCTGGGCGGCGTCGGCCAGGTCGCCCAGGCGATGCCGGTCGCCGCGGACCAGCAAGCCCAGCAGGGGCAGAGCCTTGGCCGAGAAGACCCACTGCTCGCCGCCAGCCGTCAGGCGGACCGTCCCCTCCGGCGTGGCTTGGAGCGCCGGGCGCGCCACCACCAGCTGGACCGACAGGTCGAGGTCCGGCGGTATGGCGGCCACGTACGGCAGCGACGGCATCAGCCGGGCCTGCTCGGTGGCGTCCCGGTGCTCGCTGAAGCGCTGGATCAGGTCGGCCGACTCCAGCTCGGCCGTCACCAGCTGGCGCAGCTGCTCGACGAAGCTGGCCTGATCCTCGGCCGTGCCGAACCGTGGCAGGTCGGACCGAACCAGCTCGTGAGACCGCAGCGTCTCGGACAGCCAGCTAATGAGGTCGGCCCCGGTGGTGGACTGGAGGCCGCAGGTCAGATGCAGCGAGGGCTGACCCTCGGACGCCGCCACGGCGTGCCACCAGCCGCGGGGCAGGTACAAGACGTCACCAGCCGTCAGCACGAGGTCGGCCATCGGCTCTGCTGGTGGCTCCTCCGGCACGTAAACATCACAGTGCATCGGAGCGGTCCGAGTCGGGCCGTACAGCCGCCAGCGCTTGGCGCCGTCCACCTGCACCACGATCACGTCGTGGTCATCCCAGTGGACGCCGAAGCCTTCGGTGCTGGTCCACGACGCGTACAGATTGATTTGCACGGCCGTGCGGAGCCAGCGCTCCAGCTCAGCCGCCAGCTGTCCCGCGCCGTCATGGAGCTCATCCACGGCATCCAGGACCAGGGTGGCTCCGTCGGCCAACTGCTGGTGCAGCGCGGTCGGCTGGAGCCGCTGCCAGACGGTACGGCGACGGGTGACAACCGGCCGGGAGTAGGCGTGAGGCGCGAGGGGCTCGCCACCGGCGGCCAACCGCAAGCGCGGAGCCTCCAGCCGGTGGTGAGCCAGGACGGCGTTGAGGTCATCCCAGCTCACTAGACCAGTCAGTGACGCGGCTTCCCCGCGGGCAACCTGGTAGCGGCGGCCGAAGGCCTGGGCGAGAAAACTCTCCCCACCCAGGCGCTCCGCCACCGAGAAGGTCTCAGTGGTCATGGCTCGGCCCGTTAGTCGTTGCCGTCGCTGCGGCCGGTGCCGCCACCGTCCGACGGCTGCTCGGCCCGCGATCGGGCCGCCGCCACCTTGGACCGGGCGATCAGCAGACCGTCGCCCTCGGTCTCGCTGCTACTGCGGTAGTCAGGCATGGAACTCTCCTTGCACGTCAGGCGGTACCAGGCCAATGGCCATGGCCCCACGGGTGGATGTGCGGTGCCTGCCGCTCGCGTCAGATGCGGCGCGAAAGGAAGGACGGGCTCCACCAAAGCGCTTCCCTTGAGCTCGGAACAGCGCAAGATTGAGGTACCAGTGACGCATCCATGTCGCGTTGCGGGCCGTGGCCTGGCCCAATGTCGCGACAGACGTTTTTGGCGCGAGCTTTTAGGGGCGGCAGCCGATGGCAGGCAAGCGAACGCGGTTCATCCAGCGTCGCAAGGCGGTCGGTCACACCCAGGAGACCTTGGCGGAAGCCCTCGGCGTCGACCGGACCACCATTGGTCGCTGGGAGAGCGGCCGCGGGGAGCCTCAAGTCTGGATGCGGCCCAAGCTGGCGCAGACCCTCCAGGTTTCCCTGGATGAGCTGAGCGATCTTCTGGCCGCAGGTCCGTCCGAGCAGACCGTCGCTGTCACGCCGGCCGCTATCCCCGTGGCCGCCTCCTCCGCTATGGCCAGCCTGACGGAAGCGGTCGGGGCCGACGCGGCCGACTCAGCGCTGTTTCTGAGCTTCGTCTCGCAGACCAACGTGGACGATCTGGTCCTGGAGCAGCTGGACGCTGACATCGCCCGACTGGCAGCCGACTACGTTAGTCAACCCGTGGCCACCCTGTTTCGAGAGATCAGCGGCCTACGTCGGATGGTGTTCCGACTCCTGGAAGGCCGCCAACGCCCCTACCAGACCGGTCACTTGTATCTGGCAGCTGGACGGCTCTGTGGGCTGGCGACGCACGTGGCCCTCGACCTGGGCCAGTTTCGGGCCGCCTCGACGCACGCCCGAACCGCCTGGAGCTGCGCCGAATCCGCTGGCCACAACGAGCTGCAAGCCTGGGTTCGGTCGATTCAGTCCTTGATCGCCTATTGGCAACAGGATTACTGCCAGGCCGCCGACCTGGCCCGTGATGGCCTGCGCTACGCCGATGGCGGCACCATCCGGTCACGACTGCTCAGTCTGGAAGCTCGGGCGAGCGCCGCCTGCGGGGACCAGGCGGGCACGCTTCGAGCCGTCCAATCGGCCCAGGACGCCCGGCAGAGGCCACTGGCTCTTGCGGAGCTGCCGGGGGTCTTCACCTTCCCCGAAGCCAAACAATGGGCCTACGCCGGGACCGCCCTGCTGGCGCTCGGCAGCCGCCAGCACGTCAGCCGAGCCATTGCAGCCTCGTCACAGGCCATCACGCTGTACCAATCGGCCCCCGAGCGCGATCAGTCCTCCGGCGATCTGCTGGCCTCACACCTCGACCTCGCCACGGCTCACCTGGCCGGTGGTGACCTGGACGGGGCGCGGGACAAGCTGATGGTGGTGCTGGAGGCTGCCCCGGAGCGACGGACCGCCAGCATCTCCAGCCGCTTGCACGCCTTTGGTGACCTTCTTGCCCAACCGGCCTACGCGAGGTCGGTCTCGGCCCGTAGCCTGCGAGACAACCTTCAGGAGGCGCGCCGCCGCCCTGCCCTCACCAACCTTCCGGAGCCCGCCCAGTGAGCAACACTGACCAGCAGAATGCCGCCGTGACCGACGTCAAGCTGTTGGCCAGCAGCGCCTACGGCGATGAGCGCCATCTGGCTGCCCGCCAGTCGATCTACCGCTGGCAGCAGCCGCAGTACGACCTGCCGGGCCTGGTCGTCGAGCAGCTGCAAGGCACCACCGGCCGGGTGCTGGACGTGGGCTGCGGCAACGGCAAGTTCGTCCGTCGGCTGCGGCAGGACCGACCCGACCTGGACGTGATTGGGACCGACATCTCGGCCGGCATCCTGGCCGACGTACCGGGACCGGTCTTGGTGGCCGACGCCCAAGCCTTGCCCTTTGCCGACGGCTGTGCCGACGCCGTCCTGGCGCTGCACATGCTGTACCACGTCCGGGACATCCCAGCCACGGTCACTGAACTGGCCCGCGTACTGAAGCCGGGCGGCGTGCTGGTGGCCTCGACCAACAGCGACACCGACAAGCGGGAGCTGGATCAGCTGTGGCGACGGGCCGCTGGTGACGTGCTGGGCGTAGCCGAAGGGCCGGCCCGAGTCTCCTTGAGCGCTCGGTTCTCGCTGGAGCAGGCCTCCGAGCTGCTGGGCGCGGCCTTCGATGACATCCAGGTCCACGAGCTGCCCGGCGTCATTGAGCTGACCGATCCCGCCCCGATTGTGGCTCATCTGGCCTCGTACGAAGCCTGGGCCGAACAGCTGGGCGTGCCATTCGTGGAGACAGTCCAGCGGGCTGAGCAGCTGGCGGAACGCATCATCCAGGACAACCGCGCATTCCACATCCGGTGCCTGGGCGGCATCCTCGTCGGCTGTAGGTAGGGGCACGCATCACGCGCTCGCGGGCGCTGAAGAGAACCAGGAAGAGGCATTGGGCAAGCACAGCCGACCAGGACCCTCGAATCAGCCCTCCCGGGCCGTGCCATCGGTGGACGCAAACGACCCGCTGGCGGCTTACTACAAGCGGCGTCGACCGCCGCTGGACCAGGCCCGGCGGCATCGGCCACTCGGCGGTGGAGCCAGTCATCTCCGGCCGGACGAGCCCCGTGTCCTGGAGGAGTGGGACGGTTTTGAGTATCAACCGGTAGGCACTGCTCCGAACCTAGCGGCAGCGCGGGCGTGGGCGGAAGAATTCGACTCTGACCATCCCGGCAGTCAAAGCTGACGAGTCAGCAACTACTGAGCTTGTTGGCGTGGTGTCGTAGGGGGCTGACAGTTGGTGATCGTCGCGGTATGTGAGAAGGATGAGGTATCCGCAGGGTGGGGGTCTGACCGCGGAGAGGCAAGCTTTCCGCGAGCGGATTCGAATGGAAGCGGCCGGCATGTTCGCCGATGGGCTGAGCGATGCTGTAATCGCGAAGGAGTTACGCGTCAGCGTGCGGTCGGTTCAGCGATGGCGGCGGGCCTGGCGGGAAGGCGGGCAGCGGGCTCTGTGTTCACAAGGCCCTGCTTGCCGTCCGAAGCTGAGCGAGACGTTATTCGCCGTGCTGGAGGAGGAGCTGGCCAAGGGGCCGGTCGCGCATGGCTGGCCGGATCAGAGGTGGACCCTGGCACGGATCAAAACGCTCATCGGCCGCAGATTCCACAAGAGCATGACGCTGTCCGGGATCTCGCAGATGCTCAGACGGCACGGCTGGAGCCACCAGGTTCCCGCCCGCCGCGCACTCGAGCGTGACGAGGAAGCGGTGGCCGGCTGGGTGAAGGAGACGTGGCCGCTGGTGGAAGCACCGCGGCGGCGCTCGGAGCCTGGATCGTCTTTGAAGACGAAGCGGGATTCTCGATGACGCCGCCGACCTCACGGACCTGGGCCAAACGCGGACACACACCCGTCCTCCGGGTCCGCGGACGCTCCCAACGCCGCTTCTCCATCGCAGCCCTGACCTGCTACAAACCCGGCGAACGCTCCCGCCTGATCTACCGGTCCAGACGGCATCAGGACCACAAACGCGGCGGCCGGCGCAGCTTCACCTGGACCGACTACCGCGACCTCCTGATCGCCGCCCACCAGCAACTCGGCGGCCCCATCGTCCTCATCTGGGACAACCTGAACGTCCACAAAGACCACCGGATGCGTGCCTTCATCGACGCTCAGGACTGGATCACCGCCTACCACCTGCCGCCCTACGCACCCGACCTCAACCCCGTCGAGGGCATCTGGTCCCTGCTCCGCCGCAGCAGCCAGGCCAATACCGCCTTCACCGACCCCGACCACCTCGTTCGCGCACTACGACACGGCCTCCGAAGAATCCAATACCGCAGCGACATCATCGACGGATGCCTCACCGAGACCAGACTCAAACTCACGACACCACGCCTACAACCTCAGGTAGTACGCGGCGTTAAACCGCAAGCAAGTCCATTCCCGAATGCCCTCCCTGGTCAACTGTAGTTGGCTTTTTGGCTTCCCCTGGCCACGGCAAGAGCGTGATCTTCGCGAATAGGACGGGCGGCACGGTGAACGCGGTGCTGGCCGGGATGGTGTCTAGGGACTTGGCCTGGTCGG
>NZ_JAGGOK010000132.1 GCF_018614615.1 Streptomyces sp. ISL-100
GCGGCGACCTCGTGTCGCACTCGTGTCTCCATCTGTTGGGCGGGGCCGCCTTCGCGGGCTCCGTCGAGGGCGAAACCTAGGCCGACGGCATCAAGGTCAACCAGCTTGCGGCGCGACTCGGGAGGCGGCCGACCGCCCGGTTTCGACCGGGAGTTGTCGAGCGTGCCGACGCCGGCCGGTACAGTGACCGGCCGGCGACAGGCTCACTTGCCGAGGCGCTGGGCGAAGCGCAGCATGTTGCCCGCGGGATCGCGGAAGGCGCAGTCGCGAACCCCGTAGGGCTGGTCGACCGGCTCCTGCAGCACGTCGGCGCCCGAGGCCCGGACGCGCTCGAAGGTGGCGCCGACGTCGTCGGCCGAGAAGATCACGCCGCGCAGCATGCCCTTGGCCAGCAGCTCCGCCATGGCCTGCTTGTCGGCCGGCGAGGCGTTCGGGTCCGCGAGGGGCGGTTCCAGCACGATCTCCACGTCGGGCTGCGACGGCGAGCCGACCGTCACCCAGCGCATGCCCTCGAACCCGACGTCGTTGCGCACCTCGAGTCCGAGCACGTCGCGGTAGAAGGCGAGCGCCTTGTCGTGGTCGTCGACGGCGATGAAGCACTGCGAAAGTTTGATGTCCATGCAGACCACGCTACGGGCGTGCCGTGTGATTCGCTTCTCCGTTCCTGACCGGTTCCGCGTTCCTGACCGGTCGCGTGAAAATCTTGGCGACGCAGGGCGGGATGGCCGCGCCCTGGTCGTGCCGACGGGCCCGGTACGCGCTCGGGCTCTCGCCCACCAGCTCGGTGAACCGCGAGCTGAACGACCCCAGCGACGTACATCCGACCGCGAAGCAGACCTCGGTCACCGACAGGTCGCCGCGCCGCAGCAGGGCCTTGGCCCGCTCGATCCTGCGGGTCATCAGGTAGCTGTACGGCGTCTCCCCGAACGCGGCGCGGAAGCTGCGGGAGAAGTGGCCGGCCGACATGTGTGCCGCGCGTGCCAGCGCGGGGACGTCGAGCGGCTCCGCGTAGTCGCGGTCCATCTGGTCGCGGGCCCGGCGGAGCCGAACCAGGTCCGGTAGCGTCACCGGACCAGCATCGCACGCCGCCGTGCGGTGCGGCACCGTCGCGGCGTGACAGGGCTTTCGCCACCCTGGCGCGGGGCAGGGCCCGTCCCGTGCGGCCCCCGCCTGCCGCGCGTGCGAAAGGGCCCGCTTCGTGATCGATTCCACCCGCCGGACGGGCTGGACATTGCCGCTTGCGGCAACTCTCAGCCCGTCCGGCGTTTGAGGAGCGGGGTCTGGGGTGGAGCCCCAGCTTCGGGTAGGGAAAGCCCGCGCAGCGGCCGTAGCCGTGGGGTGGCCGCGTCGGCTCCCGGCGCCCCCGCTGAGCCTCAGTTCCCCCGTACCGCGATGGCCCGCCGCAGGTCATCGAGTTGGTCGGCGAGTTTGCGGCGCAGGGACGGGATCATTTCGGCATCGCGCAGGAAGTCCTCGCCGAGCCGCAAGGAGTCCGCGTCGACGGCGAAGTGGGGGAAGGCGTAACGTCCCGCCGCTTCGGCGATGGCGGGGCCGCGGCGGTCGGCGAGTGCCTTGGCGTCGCGGTAGTAGCGGGGGACGTAGTCGCGTACGAGAGCTGTCTGTTCGGGCTGCCAGAACCCCTGGGCGGTGGCGCTGAAGAGGTAGTTGGAGAGCGTGTCGTCCTCGAACATGCGGGTCCAGGCCGCAGCCTTGGCCTCCGGTGTGGGAAGGGCCGCGCGGCAGCGGGCGGCGCCTTCCTGCCCGGTGGCGCTGGGGTCGCGGTCGAGCTCCGCGGCGATGGCGGCTTCGTCGGTGGCACCGAGTACGGCGAGGCGGCGCAGGATGCGCCAGCGCAGTTCGGGGTCGAGTTCGGGGCCGCCGGGGACGCTGCCGGAGTGGAGCCAGTCCTGGATGCCGTCGGGCTGGGTGGCGGCGTCGATGCAGTGGCGTACGGCGGTGAGGCGCAGGCCGGCGCCGTTGCCGTCCTCGGTGCGGCGGAGGAGGTCGCGGCAGATGGCGGTGAGGGTGGCGAGGGCGGTGGGGCGTTCGGACGGGGGGAGGTAGCGGTCCGTGATCTGGGTGTGGGCGAAGGTGAGTACGCCCTGGACGATCGCGAGGTCGGTTTCTTCGGGAAGGTGGGCGCGGGCGGTCTCCAGGTAGGCGACGGGTTCGAGCTCGCCGTCGCGCACCATGTCACGCAGGGCGTTCCACAGGACGGCCCGGGTGAGCGGGTCGGGGACGGCGGAGAGGTTGCGCAGGGCCGGCTCTTCGGACTGCTCGTCTAGGCGGATCTTGGCGTACGTCAGATCGCCGTCGTTGAGGACGACGAGCGCGGGCCGGCGGCCGGGGCGTACCGTCACGGACTCGTCCTGCGGTACGTCGACTTCGAACCGCTCGCGCAGGACGAGGCTCCGGCCGTCGATGGGGTCCTGGTCGTACGCGCCGATGGCGATGCGGTGGGGGCGGCTGCCCTGCTGGTCGACGGTGACGTGCCACATGCCGTCCGCCTGTGCGACGGCGGGGGTGAGGGTGTCGACACCAGTGGTGCGCAGCCATTGGCCGGCCCACGCGTGGACGTCGCGGTCGGTCGCGGAGGCAAGGTTGTCGATGAAGTCGGCGAGGGTGGCGTTGGCGAATTTGTGGCGGGCGAAGTGGGTGTTGATGCCGGCCAGGAAGTCCTTCTCGCCGAGCCAGGCGACGAGTTGGCGCAGGGCGGAGGCGCCCTTGGCGTAGGAGATGCCGTCGAAGTTGAGCATGGCGGACGCGGTGTCGGGGACGGCGTCGGGGTCGGGGGCGACGGGGTGGGTGGAGGGGCGTTGGTCTGCGTCGTAACCCCAGCCCTTGCGGGCGACGGCGAAGTCGGTCCAGGTGTCGGTGAAGCGGGTGGCTTCGGTGAGGGTCTGGTAGCCCATGTATTCGGCGAAGGACTCGTTGAGCCAGATGTCGTCCCACCACTGGAGGGTGACGAGGTCGCCGAACCACATGTGGGCCATTTCGTGGGCGATGACCATGGCGCGGGTCTGGCGTTCGGTGTCGGTGACGGCGGAGCGGTAGATGAACTCGTCGCGGAAGGTGACGAGGCCTGGGTTTTCCATGGCGCCGGCGTTGAATTCGGGGACAAAGGCCTGGTCGTAGGAGTCGAAGGGGTAGGGCTCTTCGAACTTCTCGTGGTAGCGGTCGAAGCAGGCGCGGGTGATGTCGAGGATCTCGTCGGCGTCGGTGTTGAGGTAGGGCGCGAGGGAGCGGCGGCAGTGGAGGCCGAAGGGCAGGCCGGCGTGTTGGGTGCGTACGGAGTGCCAGGGGCCTGCGGCGACGGCGACGAGGTAGGTGGAGATGAGGGGGGTGGGGGCGAGTGTCCAGCGGCCGGCGCCCTGATGCTCGGCGATGGCGTTGCCGAGGACGGTCCAGTCCTCGGGGGCGGTGACGGTGAGGGCGAAGACGGCTTTGAGGTCGGGCTGGTCGAAGGCGGCGAAGACGCGCTGGACGTCTTCCAGGAAGAGCTGGGTGTAGACGTACGTTTCGCCGTCGGTGGGGTCGGTGAAGCGGTGCATGCCTTCGCCGGTGCGGGAGTAGCGCATGTCGGCGTCGATGTGCAGTTCGTGGTCGCCGGCGGTGAGGCCGGTGAGGGGCAGGCGGTTGTCGACCAGCGTTTCGGGGTCCAGTGGCTGTCCGTCGAGGGTGACTGTGCGCAGGGTGGCGGGCTTGAGCTCGACGAAGGTGTCCCCGGCCGTGTGTGCGGTGAAGTGGATGACGGTACGGGAGTCGAAGGTCTCTTCGCCGCGGGTCAGATCGAGGTCGATCGTGTACCGGTGGACGTCGAGGAGCTGGGCTCGGGTCTGCGCTTCGTCGCGCGTCAGTACGGACATGGGGACATGCTGCCTGATGGCGTGCGGGTGGCACAGCGGGCGGTTGCCCTACGGTGCCCGGCGGGGGCTGCCCTTACCTACCGTTAAGACTTCGCGATCGTTTCGTGGTGGCGGATGACCTCCGCGATGATGAAGTTGAGCAGCTTCTCGGCGAAGGCCGGGTCCAGTTTGGCGCTTTCCGCGAGTTCGCGCAGGCGGACGATCTGGCTGGCCTCGCGGGCCGGGTCGGCGGGGGGCAGCTGGTGCCGCGCCTTGAGGAGGCCGACCTGCTGGGTGCATTTGAAGCGCTCGGCGAGCATGTGGACGACGGCGGCGTCGATGTTGTCGATGCTGTCGCGCAGCCGGCTCAGTTCGGCGATGACGGACTCGTCGATTTCGCTGGATTCGCTGGAGGTCATGGTCAGCGAGCTTACGTCGGTCGGGTCGCGATCGTCGGCGGGTGTTCGGGATCTGGGATCTGGTGGCTCCAGCCGCCGTGGACGGCCCGCCCCTGCTGTTCCCGGAAGCGGACGGGGGCCATGCCGACGCGGCGGGTGAAGAGGCGGGAGAAATAGGCGGGGTCGTCGTAGCCGACGCGGCGGGCTACGGCGGCGACGGGCAGCTCGGTGGCGGCCAGGAGCTCCTTGGCGCGGCCCAGGCGGATGCCGAGGAGGTAATCCTTGGGGCTGCATCCCGCGCCGCGGCGTACGGCGGTGCGCAGCTCGGCCGGGGTCATGCCGTGGCGGGAGGCGTGTTCGGCGACGGTCAGGGGCTGGAAGGCGTCGCGGGCGAGGGCCTGGAGTACGGGGTCTCCGTCGGCTCCGACGTCGGCGCGGGCGCGGCGCAGTGCGACGAGGAGTTCGTGGACGGCGGCGCCGGTCTCGACTTCGAGGAGGGGGTTTCCGCGGCGCGCGGCGCGGGCGATGCGGCCGACGGCGGCGCGGGCGGCCGCGGTGTCGGCGAGGGGGACGACGGGGCGGTCGGGCTCGATGTAGCCGAGTTCGGTGTAGGTGGTGGTTGCCGGTCCGGTGAAGTCTACGAAGCTCTCGTCCCAGCCGGCGACGGGGTCGGGTCCGTAATGGTGAGGGATGCCGGGTATGAGCCAGATCAGGGCGGGGCCGGTGACGGTGAGGCGTCGCCCGTCGGGGCCGCGGTACCAGCCGCTGCCCGAGCTGATGACGACGGCGACGTGGTGGTCGAGGGTGCGGGGGCCGACGGTGGGGAGTGCGCCGTACTGGAGGCCGACTCCGAGGCAGACCAGGCCGAGTTTGTGGTGGGTCGGGCTCGGGGTGAAATAGCGCATCCAGGTGTGGTACATCCGCTTCGTTTCCTCCCCGCCTGCTCAGGTGGCGTTCCGTTGTGTCCAAACAGCGCTGATCTTTGTCCATGGACCGCTCCGCCGCCAGGGGGTGAGGTTAAGGCGCTGATAGTGGAGCGAGAGGCGGGGACCGTGGCTGACTTCACGGTGGGTGAGCAGGATTTCGAGCTGGACGGGCGGCCGGTGCGGCTGCTGTCGGGGGCTTTGCACTATTTCCGGGTGCATGAGGCGCAGTGGGGCCACCGGCTCGCGATGCTGCGTGCCATGGGGCTCAACTGCGTGGAGACGTACGTCCCGTGGAATCTGCACGAGCCTGAGCCCGGGCGGCTGCGTGACGCGGGGGCGCTGGGCAGGTTCCTGGATGCGGCGCGGGAGGCGGGGCTGTGGGCGATCGTACGTCCGGGGCCGTACATCTGTGCCGAGTGGGAGAACGGCGGGCTGCCGCACTGGCTGACGGGGGCCCTCGGCTCGCGCGTGCGCACGCGCGACGCGGAGTATCTGGGGCATGTGGAGCGGTGGTTCAGGCAGTTGCTGCCGCAGGTGGTGGCACGGCAGATCGACCGGGGCGGTCCGGTAATCATGGTGCAGGTCGAGAACGAGTACGGCAGTTACGGCTCGGACCAGGTGTATCTGCGGCATCTGACGGGGTTCCTGCGGGAGTGCGGTGTGACGGTGCCGCTGTTCACTTCCGATGGGCCCGAGGACCACATGCTGACGGGCGGTTCCGTGCCGGGTGTGCTGGCGACGGCGAACTTCGGGTCGGGGGCACGTGAGGGCTTCGAGACGCTGCGGCGGCATCAGCCTTCGGGTCCTTTGATGTGCATGGAGTTCTGGTGCGGGTGGTTCGACCACTGGGGTGCGGAGCATGTCGTACGGGATCCCGCGGACGCGGCGGCGACGCTGAACGAGATTCTTGAGTGCGGTGCGTCGGTCAATGTCTATATGGCGCACGGGGGCACGAATTTCGCGGGCTGGTCGGGGGCGAACCGTTCCGGTGCGCTGCACGAGGGGAAGCTGCAACCGACCGTGACGTCGTACGACTACGACGCGCCCATCGACGAGTACGGCCGCCCCACGGAGAAGTTCTGGCTGTTCCGGGACGTCCTGGCGCTCTACCAGGAGGATGCGGCCCCGCTGCCCGAGGTGCCGGCGGCGCCCGCCGTGCTGGGTGAGCCGGCGCCGGCGGAGCTGACGGGGTGGGCGCCGCTCGGCGACGTACTGGAGGTGCTCGGGGGCGCGGAGGCGGAGCGTGCGATGCCGCCGACGTTCGAGGAGCTGGGTGTGGACCGGGGGCTGGTCCGCTACCGGGTGGATGTGCCGGGGCCGCGTCGGGCGTATCCGCTGGGCGTGACGGGGCTGCGGGACCGGGCTGTGGTGTACGTCGACGGGGTGCGGGCGGGGGTGCTCGACGGCGGGGCGGGCGATTGCGCGGCGCTGGACGAGCCGGTGGCGGGGCCCGCTTCGGTGGAGCTGTGGGTGGAGTCGCTGGGGCGGGTCAATTACGGGCCCCGCTTCGCCGAGTCGAAGGGCATCACGGGCGGCGTACTGCATGAGCGGCAGTATCTGCACGGTGTACGGGCGCGGGGGCTGTCCCTGGACGCGTTCGAGGACGCGGACGTGGTCGGGAAGGTTCCCTGCCGTTCCCCGGAAGCGGGGGCGGGCGCGTCGGGGCTGTTCCGGGGAACGTTCGAAGTGCGGGGTGCGGGCGACGCGTCGCTGCGGCTGCCGGGCTGGGAACGGGGCTTCGTGTGGGTGAACGGCTTCTGCCTGGGCCGGTACTGGGCGGCGGGCCCCCAGGAGGCTCTGTACGTTCCCGGGCCCGTTCTGCGGGAGGGTGCGAACGAGGTGTGGGTGCTGGAGCTGGAGAGCGCCGGTGAGCGCTCTCCGGAGTTCCGCTGACAGAGGCTGAATACCTGGAGGGCCGGTACTCCGTTGTAAGGACCGGCCGTCCAGTGCGTTACCCCTTACACGTCTTACACGTCTTACACGGCTTACATTTCGCGCACCTCCAACGCGTCAAGGACGAACTCCGCCGTCCCGTCGTCGCCGGTCTTGCGCAGGCCGACCCACGTTTCGCCGCCTGTGGGCGCGGTGAACTCATAGCTCAGCACAGTCGGTTCGGTGGCGACGGGCAGTGCCTTGCGGTCGAGTTCGCGGGTGGCCGGTTCGTCGACACCCGTGATCCACGCGTACTGCCCGGCCTTCTCGTTCTCGTAGCGGAAGGAGACCCGGTAACGCTTGCCCGCCTCGAAGCGGACGGTGTGCTGCACGGTCCGGTAAACCAGGCCGTCGTTCTCGCCGCGCGACTTGAGCGACTCGGAGCCGTCGATGACGTCGTCGATCACCTTGCCGTTCCAGCCGCGCTGCGTGAACGGGGCGTGCCGCTGCGCGATGTGGGTGCGTGGGTCGGTGGAGCCGCCCGCGTCGCCCTTGACGAAAACGCCCCACCCTTGCGGCACGTTCTCGAAGTCCTCGAAGGCGACCGCTGCTGGTCTCGTGCTTCGCTTCGCGGGAACGATCCGTACGTTGTCGAAGCGCACCCGCGCGTCGCCCGCGTCGGCGCGCAGGGTGAGGTCCACTCGGCCACCGCCGTCCGGCACGGTGAAGTACGTGAACATCCGCTGGAACCGAGTGTCGTGCTTGCGGTCGGCGGCGACGAGGTTGACGGCCGTCGAGGTGTCGGTCCAGTTCTCGGCCGTGGTCCCGTCGGCGGTCCGTACGGTGAGCGCCGCGCGCCGCCGCTCCCCCGCCTTCGCTCCGACCTCGACCTGTACGGACGCGGCGTACGTCCCGGGTGCCAGGCGCGCGAGCCGCTGACCGACGGCCGCGGCCCCGCCCGCGCCGATGACCAGTTCGTAGTCCCCGATGGCGCTCAGCTCGACGGAGGCCGGCCCGCTGACGGACCACCCCTCCAGCGAACCGGAGTTGAAGCCGGGGTCGTGCAGCGGTGTGGCCTGGCCCCAGTGCGGGTCGGCGGTAGCCGGCACCCGGGTGCGGTAGACGACGTACGGCTGCTTCGCGTCGGCGTTGATGGTGACCTTGCCGGAGCGTACGGGGGCGTCGCGGACGTGCTCGCGCCCCTGGTCGGTGAGCTTGTAGAGCGCCACCTTCGACGCGCCCGCCCAGCCGCGCGGGAGCTGCCAGGTGCTGCTGCCGCCCGCCGGGTTGTAGTGGTAGAGCTTGTGGGGGTCGGTGGCCTCGCGCGGCTCCCAGGGCAGCAGGTAGCGCCCCGCTTCGTACACAGCACGCCCGTCGGTGGTGATGCGGCGTGTGCCGTCCGCATCGCTCACGGACGTCTTGGTGGGGCCGAAGAAGGTGAGATCGTGCGTGCCCCAGATTTTGACCGGGTACGCCTGGAGGTACTTGGCGGGCAGGCTGTCGGTCCAGATCTGCTGGTAGAAGGTGTTCCAGTCGGTCTTGTTGACCCAGCCCTCGAAGTTCCCGGTGCGCGGGATGCCGAGGAGCGTCGGCCACTTGTCGGCGAAGACGTCCTTCTGGTGGTTGCGGATGAAGCGGATCAGCTGCGAGTTGATACCGCGCGAGGTGTCGCCGCCGTAGTCCACTTCGGTGGCCCAGTGCGACCACAGGGCCGAGCGTTCCAGGCCGTGGCCCCATTCGGTGGTGATCTGCCAGCCCTGTTCGCGCAGGGCCCGCTGCAGCCGGTCCGAGGTCCAGCCCGATTCGCGGAAGACGTCGATGTAGAGCATGTTCAGGGCGGGGTCGGTCTCGTCCCGCAGGTCCTTGAAGCGCTCGATGATGTCGCCGGACACGAGATCGCGCCGCTGGTCGATGCGGTAGCTCTGGTCGAGCCAGTCCCACTGTTCGTTGGTCTTGTCGACGAGCGTTTCGGAGAACGCGTTCGCGACGGGGTACGACTCGGTGGCATTCACGTGAACGCCGAAATCGCTTCCCCACTTCCGGCCTTCACGCACGAGGGTGTTGAGGTCGCCGAGTCCGCCCGCGCGCTTGTTGTGGTTGCCCGCGTAGTCGGGGTGGGCGGAGTCGTGGCCCTCCGACTGATAGCCCTTGAGGAGCGTGTACTGGCGCAGACCGTCCGTCGCGAGGCAGATGCGTTTGACGTTGTCGAGCGTCGCAAGGAACGGGTTGGTGGCCTGGCTGGCGAAGTTGAAGGGGATATGCGGGACGACGCGCAGGTGCTGCTCGTCCGCACCCAGCGGCGTCACCATGATGTCGCGGAAGGCGATGGCCGCGTCCTGCCAGTCCACGACGCCGTCGCCGTTGCGGTCACCGGTGATGATTACGGTGGCGTACGGGAGCGGCTCGGTGGCGTTCACGGGAGCGGTCGCCGCGCGGTGCGTCCACTGCCCGCAGGTCAGCCGCACCTCGACGTAGCCGTCCTTCTTGAACGTCTGCCGCCACAGCCGTCCGTTCTCCCAGGTGGTCCCTGCCGCACTGCTGGGCTTGTCGTACGTCGTGTTGGTCTCGACGGCGCCGCCGAGCCGGTCGTGGGCGACGACGGCGTACGCGCAGCCGAGCGGCGCGGCGTCGGGGACGGTGTCCGGCGCGGGCCGCACCAGGGTGTCGCCGCTCTTGGCCTTGTCGAGCTGAATGCGCGCGGCGAGGAGCGCGGCACCGGGCTGGTCGCTGCGTACCGACAAAAACGCGAGCGAGGGGATCTGGAGGGTGCCGACGCGCAGTGCGGCGGTGTCGGCGATCTTCGTGACACGCCAGTCGACCTGCTGGCCGCTGACCCGGATCTCCACCTCGATCTCGGTTCCGCCGTCGAAGGCCAGGGTGTACGCCGCGACATCGCGGCCCGCGCGGGCGCTCACCCTGGGCGTATGGGCGGTTCCGTCGATCAGCACCGAGGTGACCGGGTCTTCCTGCCCGTGCAGCCTGGCGCCCGTTCCGCGGTCGGTGTACGACACGATGCGCGGGAAGCCGCGGTCGACGCGCACCTCCAGCTCGCGGGAGCGCAGCACGGTCTCGCCCTCGGCCGCCAGGGCGGCGCCGGCGGGTCCGGCGAGGGCCAGGCCGGCACCCGCCAGTGCGGTGGCGGCGGTGGCGGCGCTGGCGGCCACCACGGTCCTGCGGCTCGGTCCGGGGTCAGTTGCGTGCACGCTCGCTCTCCTGTCGCTCGACGGCATGGTGTGCACGCCAACATGCGCTGCGAGGGGCGAGTGCGCCTATGGACAAAGGAGGGGCGGGTGTTGGACTAATGCGTCCAGCACCCGCCCGTCAAAGCTCGTTCAGGGGTGGTTCACAGGCCGTGTCACAGACCCGCGGCAGCCGACTTGATGGCGGCGGCGAAGGTGGACACCTCGGTGTACACGCCGGGGTAGTTGGGACGTGCGCAGCCATTGCCCCAGCTGACTATCCCGACCTGAATCCAGGCGTTGTTGTTGTCCCTGCGGAACATCGGGCCACCCGAGTCGCCCTGGCAGGTGTCGACACCGCCCTCGGTGAAGCCGGCGCAGATTTCCTCGCCCGCCACCAGATCGGAGTACGAGCGCTTGCAGGTGGCGTCGGAGACGAACGGGACCTGGGCCTTGCGGAGGTAGCGCTGCTGGCCGCCGCCCTCGGTGGCCGCGCCCCAGCCGGCGACAGTGAAGGTGCCGCTGTTGTACGCCGTCGTGTCGGCGATCTTCAGGGTGGGCAGTTCGATCGGCCTGGCGAGCTTGATCAGCGCCCAGTCCTTGCCCGTGCCGTTGTAGCCGGGGGCCTGGAGGACCTTGGTGGACCTGACCTTGATGGCGCTGGAGCTCTGCAGGTCCACGACACCGGCGGTGGCAGTGATGCTGGTGTTGTTGCCGGATCCGTCCACGCAGTGGGCGGCGGTCAGGACGATGTCCTTGGCGAGGAGTGAGCCTCCGCATCCCATGGAGAGCCGGACCATGAACGGGAATTCGCCCTGGGCGGCGCGGGTTCCGCCGACGACGGGGGGCGTCGCCGCGGAAGCCGCGGACGCGGCGGCGGGCTGGATGCTGACCGCGGCGAGGATCACTGCGCCGGCGGCGGCGCATCTCTTGAAGGAGCGCAGGAACTTCTTCAACGAACTGCCTCTCGTGGGAAACGTGGGGGGTCGCTGTGCACGCGCACGACGGACAGCACGCACACCACCCAAAAAGCTGGCATGCGCCCGTCAAAGCGCTGTTGGATTATCTGGAGCTGTCCACCCGGCCGACAAGGGAGGCATTCCAGCCACACCCCGCACACCCGTCGCGAGCCCACCCCGGCGAGCCCACTCCGGGAAGCCCACCAGCCCGCTTAATCCGCCTACAGTGGAGACCTGTTCACCGTCGTGTGGAGACGTGTGGGGGTGAGTGCGGAGTGACAAGCGGGAGCGAGGTCGTACACGGCTATCCGCATCTGACCACCGTGCGGTCCGCCCTTGCCGCGCTCCACAAGCGGCTCTCGTACGACGGTGTGCACACCTACGCCCCGAGTGTTTTCCCCGCCGACGTGACCTTCTCCGACCAGGACGATCTCCACCTCGGCACCCAGCGCGTGGCCCGCGCCCTTGTCCAGCATCTGCACCTGCCGGACGCCCGCATGATCGTGAGCTTCCGCGAGATGGAGCACGCCGCGAGTGTGGAGCTGGCGGCCGGGCCGGAGTACTTCATCGAGCTCAATGACCGCTTCAGGACCCACCGCAACGACATCGGGGCAGCCCTCGCCCACGAGATCACGCATGTCCTGCTGCACCGGCTCGGTCTCGCCTTCGCCGGCACCCGCGACAACGAGATCCTCACCGACACCGTGACGACGTATCTCGGGGCGGGCTGGCTGCTGCTCGACGCGTTCCGCGAGGACGGCGCGTCCAGCCAGAAGCTCGGCTATCTCACCCCGGAGGAGTTCGGGTACGTCCTGGCGAAGCGGGCGATCGCCTTCGGCGAGGACCCCGCGCCCTGGTTCACCAGCGCGCAGGCCTACACGGCGTACACCAAGGGGCTCGCACAGGCCCGCCGCGACGAACAGCAGCCGCCGCTGACCGCCGCGGGGTGGACGGGGCGCCGACGGTACGCCAAAGAGCGGCGGTACGCCCAGGAGAACGGCAGCCGTGCGGATCACGGTTCTTCGTCCGGTTCCTCGTCGTACGCCTTCGAGGGAGGCGGCCGCGAGACACTGCGCGTGTCGTTCCCGTGTCCCACGTGCCAGCAGCGCATCCGCGTTCCCGTGCGCGGCCGTGTACGGGCACGCTGCGCGCTCTGCCGCACGATTCTCGAATGCGACACGTGAACACGCACACGTAGGGTCGAAACATGACGAATGATCCGGCAGCGGATGCGCAGGCCTTGTTCGAAGCGTTGTACGACGAGGGGGACGACGCCGTCGTACGGCTGCTGCGTTCCGGTGTCCCGGCAGAGGCCACCGACGACGACGGCGAGACCGCGCTCTACAGGGCGTCCGTGCAGGACCACCCCGGCATGGTGCGGCTGCTGCTCGCCGCGGGTGCCGACCCCGACCGCGCGAGCGGCCCCCAGGCGGGCGACCTGCCGCTGTGCGGCGCGGCGGTCGGCGGCCACACCGAGGTGGTGGAGGCCCTGCTGTCGGCGGGCGCGACGCCCGACCTGCGTGAGGAATTCGGGTTCACCGCGATGGCCTGGGCGGTCAGGCAGGGTCACGCGGACGTCGTGGAGGCGCTTTTGGAGTACGGTGCCGATCCCGACCTCCCCGCTCCCGGTACGGAACCGCCGCTGGTGCTCGCTGCGCGGCGCGGGTCCACGGAGACCGTACGGACGCTTCTTCGGCACGGCGCTTCCGCGCGGCGGGAGGCGCTGGAGGAGGCGCGGCGGTGGCTCGAAGCCGATGTGGAGGAGGAGCTGCGGGCGGGGCTTCTGGAGACCTTCGGCGACGCTGCTGCAGGTGCTGCCGGTGCTGCGGGTGCCGCGGGTGCCGCGGGTGCCGCGGGTGCCGCGGCAGATGTCGCGGCTGATGTCGCCGAGCCTGAGACCGTCACCAGCCGCTTCGTGGAGGACGGCGGGGAGACCGTCGTCGTCGAGCTGCTGCGGGACGGCAGGCCGTCGGCCGGCAACGAGCAGCAGACTGGGCACGCCGCGATCGCGACCCTCCTGGAGGAGCAGTTGGGCATCCGTACGCCCTTCGAGGAGCTCGCAGAGCGGGCCCTGAGCAGCGGTGACCCCGGCCGGGACGAGTGGATGGACTCCGTGGCCGCGCTGTGGCGGCGGGGCGACGAGGAGACGTTCCAGGCGGCGGCCGCGTGGTGTGCGAGCGGTGATCCGCTGCGGCAGGCGTTCGCCGCCGACGTTCTGGCGCAGCTCGGCTTCGAGCAGGGCGGGAAGCCGTTCGCCGCGCGCGCCCTGCCGTTGCTGCGGGAGCTGGCGCGGGCGGCGGGGGACGACGATACGGAGCTGGCCCAGGCCGCTGTGCTGGCGCTGGGGCACCATGGTGACCCTGCGGCCCTGCCCGAGATCCTGCGCCATGTCAGCCACCCCGACGCCGAGGTGCGTCACCGGGTGGCCCTCTCCCTCATCGGCCTTGTCCCCGCCGGTCACCGGGAGGGCGCGGCGGCGCTGATCGCACTGAGCCGCGACGCGGATGACGAGGTGCGTGACTGGGCGACGCTGGCGCTCGCCGGTCTCGACGCGGACACCCCTGAAATCCGGGAAGCGCTGGCGGACGGCCTGGAGGACCACGATCCCGACACGGCGGCGGAGGCGGCACGCGGTCTGGCGGCGCGGGGCGACGACCGGGCGGTCGAGGCGCTGGCCCGTCTGCTGCGGGAGGAGGATCCGGAGGGGTACGCGTATGCGACGGCGGTCGAGGCGCTGGAGTACGTGGCGGACGCGGCGGTACGGCGCCGGCTGGAACGGACGCCGCCGCGCTATCGGTGAGTGGGCTTTCCCCGACCCGCCCTTTCCCGCTTTCCCGCTGTGACATTTTGCGGCTTCGCCGCGTGGGGGCGCCGGAAGGGCTGGATGGTGCGGACGAATCCAGCCCGTCCGGCGTTTGAGGACACGCCCGGAGGGCGTCTGTGCTGTCTGGGGGCTGGGGGCTGGGGGCTTGCTTCCCCAGTTCAGGAAGGGGCGGGTAGGGGAAAGCCCGCCGCAGGCGGCCCTACGCTCCCCCACTGCTGTGGCGTTGGCAGCGCCCGGGCGAACGCCATCGCGGGGCCGATCGTCGCCCCCGGTCCCGGGTACGTGTGGCCCGGGCGGCCGGGCCGTCAGGCCCCGCCGCCCTCGGTCCTCAGCGAGTGGATGTAACCGGCGGAGGTTCCAGCCGCCGGGTCAACAGCCGTAGTCGACGAGGTCGAACGACGCGTAGTGGTCGGCGGTGTAGTAGTCCTCCTGCGCCGCGTCGCCCGCGACAATGCGGCGGGCCCCGCGGTCCGGTGATCCCGGCGTGACGACCGTGTACTCGTGGTAGTAGCCGGTGGTCCGGTCCGGCAGTAGCTGCTCCCGGTTCTGGAAGACGGTCCCGTCCTGTTCGTACGGGTAAGGCCCGCCCGCCTCGATCAGGTCGAGGGTGTCGTGCGCCTGGGAGGGCAGGGCGGAGTAGCAGACGTCACCAACCGCGGGAGCGGCGGCGGCGGCGGTGGCGGTGGCGGTGGCGGTGGCAGCACTTGCGGCGACCGTGACCGGACCGCCGACGAGAAGGGTGCAGACGAGGGCGGCGATGCCGCCGATGGCTGAGAGACGTGGGGGGATTCTCATGCGCATCATGATGACGCGCGTAGAGAGCGACGCGTCAATGCCAACTCCCGGTAATTTTCCGTACGTTCACCTCGCCCGCCACCAACCTCCGAATGCCTGCCCCCGGCCGGCCGTCCGGAGTAGTCCGAGTAGCCCACCACCTGACAGGCCGGGACGTATGCGTCCGTGACGCCCTCCGCGTCCCGCACCTCGTTGCGGAGCATCTTCACCTCGCCCGCCCCCCAGCGGGCAGCACGCACCTAGTACGGCGCGTCCAGGCCGACCGCCGGCATCACTTCCCGTCGCACCTCGGCGGTGGCGGTGCGCGAGCTGTCCGGAGTAACAGCCGTCAGCTGCGCGGCGAACATGTCGTCAGCCGGCGAGAAGTACCCTCCTGGTGGATGTCCCGCCGGCTGGCGCGCCCCCGGAACTCCGGCGAACAGAGGCCGGCTCCCGGCCGGACCAGGAAGCCTCCAAGCGAGGCCAGGGGCGGTCGCGAAGGTGACCCCGTACCCCCGGAACGCCTGCGACGGCACGGCGTGCCGTAACCCCTCACCCCGCTACCGCGCCCCGTACACCCGGCCCGGTGTCGCGGACTCCGCCAGCAGCTTGGATGCCGCTTCGCCCGCCTCCGCCGGGGTCCAGCGCGCGCCCTTGTCCGCCGTCAGACCCGCGCGCCAGCCCTCCATGACCGTGATGCGGCCCCCCTCCGCCTCGAAGACCCGGCCCGTCACGCCGGCCGACGCCGCCGAGCCCAGCCACACCACCAGCGGCGACACGTTCTCCGGCGCCATCACGTCGAACTCGTCGGGCGTGCCCGGCGCCGCCATCGTCTCGGCGAACGTCCGCTCCGTCATACGCGTACGCGCCGCCGGTGCGATCGCGTTGACCTGGACGCCGTACCGCCCCGTCTCCTCCGCCGCGACCAGCGTCAGGCCTACGATCCCCGCCTTCGCCGCCGAGTAGTTGCCCTGGCCCACACTCCCCAGCAGGCCCGCCCCCGAGCTGGTGTTGACGACCCGGGCGGCCGTCTGCCGGCCCGCCTTGGCCTCCGCCCGCCAGTACTGCGCGGCGTACTTGAGCGGCAGGAAATGGCCCTTCAGGTGTACGCGCATGACCGCGTCCCAGTCGTCCTCGTCCAGATTCACCAGCATCCGGTCCCGCAGGAACCCGGCGTTGTTCACGAGGGTATCGAGCCGCCCGAACGTCTCGACCGCCGTGGCGACCAGCGACGCCGCGCCCCCGGCCGTCGCGATGTCCCCGCCGTGGGCCACCGCCTCTCCGCCAGCCGCCAGGATTTCCTCGACCACGCGCTGCGCCGGGCTCGCCGACTCCCCCGCGCCGTCCGGCCCGACCCCCAGGTCGTTGACGACCACCTTCGCCCCCTCCGCCGCGAAGGCCAGGGCGTGGGCGCGGCCCAGCCCGCGCCCCGCCCCCGTCACGACAACGACTCGTCCGTCGCAGATTCCGACTCCGACTCCGACTCCAACTCCGTTACCGGTCATTTCACTTCTCCTTGTTGACTGTTGCCGCGTCGAGGAAGGCGGGACGTTCCCCGCCGCCGTGGACGAGGAGGGACGCCCCGGTTACGTACGAGGCCCGCGCCGAGGCAAGGAAAACGGCCGCGTCGCCGACCTCGCCGGGTTCCGCGAGCCGCCCTGCCGGGACCGTCCGGCCGACGGCCGTGATGCCGGCCTCGTCGCCGTAGTGCAGGTGGGAGAGCTCGGTGCGGACCATGCCGAGGACGAGCGTGTTCACGCGTACGTCCGGCGCCCACTCCACCGCCATCGACCTGGCCAGGTTCTCCAGCCCTGCCTTGGCCGCCCCGTACGCCGCCGT
This sequence comes from Streptomyces sp. ISL-100, assembly GCF_018614615.1. Taxonomy (GTDB): domain Bacteria; phylum Actinomycetota; class Actinomycetes; order Streptomycetales; family Streptomycetaceae; genus Streptomyces. The sequence continues at coordinate 16,617 of NZ_JAGGOK010000132.1, forward strand.
TCCCGGCGAAGGTCTCGTCCCGCTCACGCTGCCGATCATCACGACCGATCCCCCGGACGCCCGAAGGTGCTCGTACGCCGCCAGGGAAGCCGTCATCGGTGCGGTCAGGTTCAGCTCCACGACGCGCGCGTGGCGGGCCGCTTCGGCCTCCCCCAGCAGCCGGTACGGCGTACCACCCGCGTTGTTGACCAGCACGTCGAGCCGTCCGTACGTCGCCACGACGCCCGCGAAGAAGTCCTGGACGGCCGCCTGGTCCCGCAGGTCCAGCGGCCGGAACTCCGCCTCGCGGCCCCCCGCTTCCACCACCTCGTCCGGGGGCCGGCGCGCGCAGACCACCACTCGCGCCCCCGCCTCCAGGAACGCCCGCGCGATGCCCGCACCCACGCCGCGCGTGCCGCCGGTGACGACTGCGACCCTCCCGCTCAGTTCCATTCGCTGCTACCTTCCCCACCTAACAAATGTTTGGTGGAAAGGTAGCTGATCCACTCATGGGTGTCTCCACCTCAAGCCCGGAAAGCCCGGCGGCAAGCCCGGACAAGGGCATTTCCGTCGTCACGGTCGACTTCCCGCCCGTCAACGCACTCCCCGTGCAGGGCTGGCACGACCTCGCCGACGCCATCCGCACCGCCGGCCGGGATCCCGACGTCCGCTGCGTCGTCCTCGCCGCCGAGGGCCGCGGCTTCAACGCCGGCGTCGACATCAAGGAGCTGCAACGCGACGCCGGACACGCCTCCCTCGTCGGCGCCAACCGCGGCTGCGCCGAGGCCTTCGCCGCCGTATACGAGTGCGAGGTCCCCGTCGTCGCGGCCGTGGGCGGCTACTGCCTCGGCGGCGGCATCGGCCTCGTCGGAAACGCCGACGTGATCGTCGCGTCCGACGACGCCACCTTCGGCCTGCCCGAGCTCGACCGGGGCGCGCTCGGCGCCGCAACCCACCTCGCGCGCCTCGTCCCGCAGCACCTGATGCGCGCGCTGTACTACACGTCCCGCACGGCCACCGCCGCCGAACTGCACGCCCACGGCTCGGTCTGGAAGGTCATCCCGCGCGACCAACTCCTGGGTGAAGCCCTCAGCCTGGCGCGCGAGATCGCGCAAAAGGACGGCAGCCTCATCCGGCTGGCCAAGGCCGCCATCAACGGCATCGACCCCGTGGACGTACGCCGCAGCTACCGCTTCGAGCAGGGCTTCACCTTCGAGGCCAACCTCATCGGCATCGCCGACCGCGTCCGCAACACCTTCGGCAACACGTCACACGAGGAGGGCAAGAAGCCGTGACCGACAGGACCGACAAGCTACTGACGCCCGAAGAGGCCGTCGGCCGGCTCCGCAGCGGCATGACTGTCGGCATCGGCGGCTGGGGCTCGCGCCGCAAGCCGATGGCCCTTGTCAGAGCACTGCTCCGTTCTGAGATCACTGATCTCACCATCGTCTCGTACGGCGGCCCCGACGTCGGTCTCCTCGCCGCCGCAGGCAAGATCCGCCAGCTCGTCACCGCCTTCGTCACCCTCGACTCGATCCCCCTGGAGCCGCATTTCCGTACGGCCCGCCAGAGCGGCGCCATCGAGCTCACTGAGATCGACGAGGCGATGTTCATGTGGGGGCTGCAAGCCGCCGCCAACCGACTCCCCTTCATGCCCGTCCGGGCCGGCATCGGCTCCGACGTCATGCGCGTCAATCCATCGCTCCGTACGGTCACTTCGCCGTACGACGACGGGGAGGAGTTCGTCGCCGTACCGGCCCTGCGCCTGGACGCCGCACTGGTCCACATGAACCGCGCCGACCGGCTCGGCAACGGCCAGTACCTGGGCCCCGACCCGTACTTCGACGACCTCTTCTGCGAGGCCGCCGACGCGGCGTACGTCTCCTGCGAGCAGGTGGTCGAGACGGCGGAGCTGACGAAGTCGGCGCCGCCGCAGAGCCTGCTCGTCAAGCGCCACTACGTCACCGGCGTCATCGAGACCCCGAACGGCGCGCACTTCACCTCGTGCGCCCCCGACTACGGCCGCGACGAGGCCTTCCAGCGGGTGTACGCGGCCACGCCCTGGCCCGAGTTCGCCGAGCGCTTCCTGTCCGGCGACGAGAAGGCCTACCAGTGCGCCGTACAGGCCTGGCACGAGGAGCAGAAGTGACCAGCACAACCACTACAGCCGCCACAGCCACCCGCGCCGAATATTGTGTAATCGCCTGCGCCGAGGCCTGGCGCGACAACGGCGAAGTCCTCGCCAGCCCCATGGGCACCGTCCCCGCCATCGGCGCCCGCCTCGCCAAGCGCACCTTCTCCCCCGACCTCCTCCTCACCGACGGCGAGGCCACGCTCGTCGGCCTCGACGGCACGCCGGAGGGCTGGCTCCCGTACCGCCAGCACCTCGCCATGGTCACCGGCGGCAGGCGCCACGTCATGATGGGCGCGAGCCAGATCGACCGCTTCGGCAACCAGAACATCTCCTGCATCGGCGACTGGCAGCAGCCCTCCCGCCAGCTCCTCGGCGTACGTGGCGCACCCGTCAACACGCTCAATAACCCCACGAGTTACTGGGTGCCGAAGCACTCCACCCGCGTCTTCGTCGACAAGGTCGACATGGTGTCCGGCGTCGGCTACGACAGCGCGGCCGCCGCGGGCCCGAGCGCCACCCGCTACCACCGCATCCCGCGCGTCGTCACCAATCTCGGCGTCCTCGACTTCGACACGCCCGACCACTCGATGCGCCTCGCCGCCCTCCACCCCGGCGTCACGGCCGCGCAGGTCCAGGAGGCGACGGACTTCGCCCTCAACATCCCCGAAGACGTGCCGTACACCCGCGAGCCGACGCCCGAAGAACTGCGCCTGATCCGCGAGGTCATCGACCCCGAGGGCCTGCGTGACCGCGAGGTCAGGCCCTGATGAAGACGGCGCTCACCGAGCTCACCGGGGTCCAACACCCCATCGTTCAGACCGGCATGGGCTGGGTCGCCGGCCCCCGTCTCGTCTCGGCCTCCGCCAACGCCGGCGCGCTCGGCATCCTCGCCTCCGCGACGATGACCACCGAGCAGCTCCGCCACGCCGTACGCGAGGTCAAGTCCCGTACGGACGCGCCCTTCGGCGTCAATCTGCGCGCCGATGCGGGCGATGCGCGGACGCGCGTACGGATCATCATCGACGAGGGCGTGAAGGTCGCCTCGTTCGCGCTCGCCCCCTCCAAGGATCTCATCGCGGAGCTGAAGGACGCGGGCGTCGTCGTCATCCCGTCCATCGGCGCACGCCGGCACGCCGAGAAGGTCGCGGCCTGGGGCGCGGACGCCGTCATGGTGCAGGGCGGCGAGGGCGGCGGCCACACGGGGGAAGTGGCAACCACGGTCCTTCTCCCCCAAGTCGTCGACGCCGTCGACATCCCCGTGATCGCTGCGGGCGGCTTCTACGACGGCCGCGGCCTGGTCGCCGCGCTGGCGTACGGCGCCGCCGGCATCGGGATGGGCACGCGCTTCCTGCTCACCTCCGACTCGACCGTCCCCGACGCGGTCAAGGCGAGGTACCTGGCGGCGAACGTCAAGGACGTCACGGTCACCACGGCCGTCGACGGCCTGCCGCACCGCATGCTCCGTACGAACCTCGTCGACTCCCTCGAGAGCGCGGGCCGTACGAAGGCGCTGGCGGCAGCTGTCCGCCGTGCAGCCGGATTCAGGAAGATCTCCGGCCTGAGCTGGACCGCGATGGTCCGCGAGGGTCTGGCCATGAAGCACGGCAAGGACCTGAGCTGGAGTCAGGTCCTGCTGGCCGCCAACACCCCGATGCTGCTCAAAGCCTCCATGGTCGAGGGCCGCACCGATCTCGGTGTGATGGCGTCCGGGCAGGTGGCGGGGCTGATCGACGATCTGCCGTCCTGCGCGGAACTGGTGGCACGTGTCATGGCCGAAGCGAACGAAACGCTCGAACGATTCCAGACACCCATGACTTCGCTCCGCGCCCTGCCGACACCAGGGTGATTCCTTCTCCTCACAGGAGTTGTCAGATGAGCCGTGCCGCCCGAACCCGCATTCGCCTGGCGACCGGAGCGGTCCTCTCCGCTCTCGCCATCGGCTGTCTGCCCGCCGCCACCTCGGCCTTCGCCGCACCCCCGACCGTCGCCACCCACCGCGAAACCGTCCGCCAGATTCCCCTCCAGGGCGCGACCAACGTCCGTGACCTGGGCGGCTATCGCACGTACGACGGGGAAGAGGTCCGTTACGGACAGGTCTACCGCGCCGACGCGCTCGGCAAGCTCACCGACTCCGACGTGGCCGCCCTCGGCCACCTCGGCCTGACGAAGGTCGTCGACTTCCGGGTCCCTGTCGAGGTCCAGTACGACGGCGCCGACAGGCTGCCGCCCGGCCTCACCGCGACGTCCCGGCCGGTCACCGACAACGGTCTGTACGCGCGGCTGTTGACCGCCATCGGGTCCAAGGACCCGGTGAAGCAGGAGGAGATGCTGGGGGACGGCAGAGCCGCGGCATTCATGCGGGACGTCTACCGTACGTTCGTCACCAACCCGGAGAACCGGGCGCGGTTCGCCGAGACGCTGCGCGACATCGCGAACAGCGACCGCCGCTCGCCGCTGCTGTACCACTGCACTTCGGGCAAGGACCGTACGGGCTGGACGAGTTACGTACTGCTGCGGGCGCTCGGCGTACCGTCGCGCACGGCGGAGCGCGACTATCTCGCGTCGAATGCGTACCGCGCGGCGCACGACGCCAAGGTTCGCGACGGGCTGAAGCAGTCCGGGATGATGCAGAACCCGGATCTGCTGATCCCGCTCCAGGAGGTACGGATGGACTATCTGGACGCGGCGCTGGAGAGGGTGGAGGCGGATTACGGCGGCCTCGACCGCTACCTCACGGAGGGCCTGGCCCTTGACCGCCGCACGCTGCTGAAGCTCCGGGCGGTCTTGCTGCGCCACTAGGGGCGACCCGGGCCGGTAACTGGGGCTCCGGCCCCAGACCCTGCTCCTCAATCGCCGGAGGGGCTCCATAGGAGCCCGTCCGGCGATTGAAAGCCCCGCAGAGCACACCCCTTACGCAGCCGCGCTCCGGCGGCCACCACGCCCACGGCCACGACCGCCACCGCCACCGCCACCGGCACCGGCACCGGCACCGGCACCGGCACCGGCACCACCCTGCGACGCACGACCACCAGCACCGGCCTGCGCGCGGCCACGGCCACCGCCACCGGCCTGCGCCCGCTCGCCCTGCGCACGGCCGCCACCCTGCGTACGGGTCCCACCCGTACCAGCGCCACCGCCGCCGCCACCACGACCAGCGGCACCACCACGGCCACCGCCACCACTCTGCTGCGGACGCCGCTTCGGCTTCGAAGAAGCCTGCTGCTGCTGCGGAACCTCGATCACGATGGCGACGCCCGAAGGCTCGCGCGCACCCGTGATACGGGTCAGCTCGTCGTCGCTGGACTTGACCCGCGCGGTCTGCGGAACAATGCCGGCAGCCGACATCAGCTGCGTCATCTCGCGCTTCTCGTCGGGCAGCACCAGCGTGACGACGCTGCCGGACTCGCCCGCCCGCGCCGTACGCCCGCCCCGGTGCAGGTAGTCCTTGTGATCAGTCGGCGGGTCCACGTTGACGACCAAATCCAAGTCGTCGACGTGAATACCGCGGGCCGCCACGTTGGTCGCGACCAGCGCCGTGACCTGCCCGGTCTTGAACTGGTCGAGCGTGCGGTTGCGCTGCGGCTGCGAACGGCCGCCGTGCAGAGCCGCGGCGTACACACCACTTGCCAGCAGTCGCTTCGCGAAGCGGTCCGCGGCGCGCTTGGTGTCCACGAAGAGGATCACCCGCCCGTCGCGGGCGGCGATGCGCGTGGCGACGGCCTTCTTGTCGGTCTCGTCGGCGACGTACAGCACGTGGTGCTCCATCGTCGTCACCGCGCCCGCCGACGGGTCCACGGAATGGACCACCGGATCGGTCAGGAACATCCGTACGAGCCGGTCGACGTTGCGGTCGAGCGTCGCGGAGAACAGCATCCGCTGCCCGTCCGGCTCGACCTGCTTCAGCAGCGCCGTGACCTGCGGAAGGAAGCCCATGTCGGCCATCTGGTCGGCCTCGTCCAGGACGGTGATCGACACCTGGCCGAGGTCCGCGTCACCGCGCTCGATGAGGTCCTTCAGGCGGCCGGGGGTGGCCACGAGCACCTCGGCTCCACGCCGCAGCGTGTTCGCCTGCTTGGTGATCGACATGCCGCCGACGACGGTGGCCATCCGCAGGTTCACGGCCGTGGCGTACGGCGTGAGCGCGTCGGTGACCTGCTGCGCCAGCTCGCGGGTGGGCACCAGTACCAGCGCGAGCGGCGCGCGCGGCTCGGAACGGCGGCCGGCTGTACGGGCGAGCAGCCCGAGGCCGAAGGCGAGGGTCTTGCCGGAACCGGTGCGTCCGCGGCCGAGGATGTCGCGGCCCGCGAGCGTGTTCGGCAGGGTCGCGCCCTGAATGGGGAAGGGCTCGGTCACACCCTGGGCCGCCAGGGTCTTGAGCAGTGCCGCGGGCATGTCGAGATCGGCGAAGTTCTCGACGGGCGGCAGCGCCGGGGTAATCGTCTCCGGCATCGCGAATTCACCCTGCACAGGCGTGGCCCTGCGGGAGGGTCCCTTTGCGGGCGCCTTGCCGCGAGCGGCCTGCGAGGAGCGATTGCGGACGGGACGGGCGGAGCGTGAGGTGCTGGCGGCGGCCGGGCGTTCGGAGCGGGTCATTCAGGTTTTGCCTTCCTGGGAACAAGCACAAGCCGGGGCCCGCACCTTCACGGTGCGGGCCCCGGCTAGCGAGGTATCGCGTCGGCGAATTAGGCCGGGACGATGTTCTCCGCCTGCGGGCCCTTCTGGCCCTGCGTGACGTCGAAGGAGACCTTCTGGCCCTCCTGGAGCTCACGGAAGCCCTGGGTGGCAATGTTCGAGTAGTGAGCGAAGACGTCAGCGCCGCCGCCGTCCTGCTCGATGAAGCCGAAGCCCTTTTCCGAGTTGAACCACTTCACGGTTCCAGTAGCCATGTCATTCTCCTAAAAAACTGGGGCAGATCCGGAAATCCGCACTGTACGGATTCCACGTCGCCGCAATGAGCCCCATCCGGAGAACCGGAAAACAAAATGCGCCTGAGGAAGCATTCCCGTCAGGCGCACATAATGTTTATGGGTACCAAAACTGCAACTCGTCCACTCTAACACGATGGCGCCGGAGCACCACCCCTTCACCCGAAGAAGATCGTCGTACATGAGACTGCGTCGCGCCCCGGGCGCCCGCCCGGCCGGCACTCGCCCGCCGGGCCGCCAACCGCCGCCAACGCCGCGCTGCGAGCCCGTCCGAGCCCTCCCCAACCCTCCCCACCCTCCCCATCCCAATTGGGCTGCTGGAGCGAGTGATTGATGTTTGAATCCCCGGATGACTCAATCGATCAGTGAACCGTGGGGCCTCAGCGTGTTCGGTGCGGGCAGCGTGCGGGCGGAGCCGCAGCTCGTACGGGTGCGGCTGGCCGTAGACGTGCTGGAGCCCTCGCCGGACAAGGCCTTCCAGGAGGCCGGCACCGCGGTGTCGAACCTCCGCGAGACGCTGCGCCGGCACGGCATACCGGACGCGTCGGTGTCCGGCTCCCGGCTGTCGCTCAAGTCGGAGTACGAGGACTACTCGAAGCGCCAGTCCCTCGGTTACCGCTGCCGCACCTCCTACGTCGTCGAGTCGACCGCGATCGACGGGCTGCAGCAGCTCATCGTGGACGCGGTCGCCGCCGGCGCCAACCGGGTCGACGGCGTTGAATTCGACGTACGGGACAAGCCCGCGATGCGCGACGAGGCCAGGCGCAAGGCGGTGGCCGCGGCCCGCCGCAAGGCGGAGGTCTACGCGGAGGCGGCCGGGGCGTCACTCGGCACGGTGGTGCACATCCAGGACGTCGACGCCGAGTCGTACGAAATGCGGGGCCACCGCGGCCACGGCTCCGGCGGCGGCGCCTCCGAGGGGGACCTGGCCCCGGGAACGGTGGAAGTCTCGGCAGGCGTGCTCCTGGGCTTCACGCTGTCCCAGTAACCAGCGCGCCGACCGCATGAAGCTGCGGGGGCGGGGGCGGGGGCGGGGTGGTTCGGGGCAGGTCGCGCCGGGGCCACTCCCGCCCCACATCCCTCAGACGCGTTCGATGATCGTGACGTTCGCCTGCCCGCCGCCCTCGCACATCGTCTGGAGGCCGAACCGGCCCCCCGTACGCTCCAGTTCGTGCAGCAGCGTCGTCATCAGCTTGACGCCGGTTGCCCCCAAAGGGTGACCCAGCGCGATGGCGCCGCCGTTGACGTTCACCCGGGCGGGGTCCGCGCCCGTCTCCTTCAGCCAGGACAGCACAACAGGCGCGAAGGCCTCGTTGATCTCGACCAGGTCGATGTCGTCGATCGTCATGCCGGCCTTCTTCAGCGCGTACGCCGTCGCCGGGATCGGCGCGGACAGCATCCGGATCGGGTCCTCCCCCCGCACGGACAAGTGGTGGATACGGGCACGCGGCGTCAACCCGTGCTCCGCGACCGCCCGTTCGGAGGCGATCAGCATCGCCGCCGCACCGTCCGAGACCTGCGACGAGCACGCCGCAGTGATCGTGCCGCCCTCCAGAACCGGCTTCAGCCCCGCCATCTTCGCCAGCGTCGTGTCACGGCGCGGCCCCTCGTCGACCGTCACGTCCCCGTACGCCACGGTCTCGCGCTCGAAACGGCCCTCGTCGATCGCTCGGATCGCCCGCTGATGCGACCGAAGAGCGAACTCCTCCATGTCGAGCCGCGAGATGCCCCACTTCTCGGCGATCAGCTCCGCCCCGTGGAACTGGTTCACCGGCTGCGAGCCGTACCGGACGCGCCAGCCCTCCGAGCCCGCGAACGGGCCTTCCGTGAGGCCCAGCGGCTCCGCCGCCTGCCGGGAAGCGAAGGCGATCGGGATCTGCGTCATGTTCTGGACACCCCCGGCGACGACCAGGTCCTGCGTCCCCGACATCACGCCCTGCGCCGCGAAGTGCACCGCCTGCTGCGAGGATCCGCACTGCCGGTCGATCGTGACCCCGGGCACCTCCTCCGGGAGCCCGGCCGCCAGCCACGCCGTACGGGCGATGTCGCCCGCCTGCGGTCCCACCGTGTCCAGGCAGCCGAAGACGACGTCCTCGACCGCCGACGGGTCGATGCCGGAGCGCGAGACGAGGGCCTTCAAGACGTGCGCCCCGAGGTCGGCGGGGTGGACGGCCGCGAGGCCTCCCTTGCGCCGGCCGACAGGGGTGCGTACCGCTTCGACTATGTAAGCCTCGGCCATGACTGCTGCTCCTTCGCGGATGACGAACGTGACGAGCGTTTGACGAGCGGTTTCGAGCGGTTTTACGTACGCAGAGCGATGCCGTCCAGGACCATCGACAGGTACTGGCGGGCGATCTCGTCGGGGCTGTGCAGGCCGCCGGGCCGGTACCACGACGCGGCGACCCAGACGGTGTCGCGGACGAATCGATAGGTGAGCCGGATGTCGAGGTCGGCGCGGAAGACCTGCGCCGCGACGCCGCGTTCCAGCGTCCCCAGCCACGCCTTCTCGAACTTCTGCTGCGAGTCGGCGAGGTAGTGGAAGCGAGGCTGCGCGGACAGGTGCCTGGACTCCTTCTGGTAGATCGCGACGGCGGCGCGGTGCCGGTCGATCTCCCGGAAGGACTCGGTGACGAGCGCCTCGATGGTCTCCCTCGGCCCGAGCCCGGCGGCGAGCACGGCGTCGTACCCCTCCCACAGCTCGTGCAGGAAGGCCGAGAGGATCTCGTCGAGCATCGATTCCTTGGAATCGAAGTGGTAGTAGAGGCTGCCCGCGAGCATCCCCGCCTCGTCCGCGATCTTGCGGACGGTGGTGGCGTTGTAGCCCTGGGCGGCGAACACCTCGGCCGCCGTGTCGAGGAGTTCGCGGCGCCGCTCGGGCGACGCGGTCACCTGGTTCTTCTTCTTGCTGGGCACGTTGTTAGGCACGCTGCCATTGTCCGTCCAGGCACGCCTAGGCACGCTGACTGCTGATGGAGACCGTCTCGCCGGTCATGTACGAGGAGTAGCCGCTGGCCAGGAAGACGATGACGTTCGCGACCTCCCAGGGCTCGGCGTACCGGCCGAACGCCTCGCGCTCGGTGAGTTCGGCGAGCAGCTCGACGGAGGTCACCTTCACCAGGTGCGGGTGCATGGCGAGGCTGGGGGCGACGGCATTGACGCGTACGCCGTACGCCGCCGCCTCGACGGCCGCGCATCGGGTGAGCGCCATGACGCCGGCCTTGGCGGCGGCGTAGTGTGCCTGGCCCGCCTGGGCTCGCCAGCCGACGACGGAGGCGTTGTTGACGACGATGCCGCCCCGGCCGGCCGCCTTGAGGGCGCGCAGCGCCGCCCGGGTGCAACGGAAGGTGCCGTTCAGCGTCACGTCGAGGACTTTGGACCACTGCTCGTCGGTCATCTCGACGAGCTCCGCCGTGCCGCCGAGGCCGGCGTTGTTGACGACGATGTCCAGGCCGCCGTGTTCGCGTGCGGCGAGGTCGAAGAGCGCCCGTACCTGGGCCTCCTCGGTGACGTCGCACGGCAGGGAGGCGACGTTGTCGGCGCCGAACTCGCGGGCGAGCGCCTGCTCGGTCTCCTTGAGGCGGCGGGCGTGGGCGTCACCGATGAGAATGCGCGCGCCCTCCTCCAGGAATTTGCGCGCTGTGGCGCCGCCAATACCGGCGCCGGCCGCGGCGGTGATGACGGCGGTACGCCCCTTGAGCAGACCGTGCCCCGGAACGTACTCGGGAACGTTCCCGGGTGCCCTCATCGCCCGTACCTCCCTCGGCAGACCGAGCACACGCTCGGCGATGGTGTTGCGCTGGGTCTCGTCCGATCCGGCGTAGACGGTGACGGCGCGGGAGAACAGGAACAGCCGCGCGACTCGTGCGCTCGACGCTGCTCATGGCCGTACGTTAACCTACCAAACACTTGTTAGGGAAGGACGAGCCGATGCCCACTCCGACGCCCACTCCGCCCGATCACCAAGAGCCTGTTCTGTACGAACGACGCGGCCCGGTCGCGTACGTCACCCTCAACCGCCCGCGCTACCGCAACGCCCAGAACTCCGCGATGACGTACGCCCTGGACGCCGCCTTCTACCGGGCGGCGGAGGATTCCGAGGTCAAGGTCGTCGTGCTCGCCGGAGCCGGTGAGCACTTCTCCGCCGGTCACGACATCGGCACGCCGGAGCGCGACGCTCACCTCCCGTTCGAGCGCAAGGCGGGCCTCTGGTGGGACCACTCCGACAAGCACGGCGCCGAGTCGCGCTTCGCGCGTGAGTCGGAGGTCTATCTGGGGATGTGCCGGCGCTGGCGCGAACTGCCGAAGCCGGTCGTCGCGTCCGTCCAGGGGGCGTGCGTCGCGGGCGGGCTGATGCTCGCCTGGATCTGCGACCTGATCGTCGCTTCCGAGGACGCGTTCTTCGCTGATCCGGTGGTGCGGATGGGCATTCCCGGGGTCGAGTATTTCGCACACCCGTGGGTGATGCCCCCACGGATCGCCAAAGAGTTCCTCTACACGGGCGACCGGATGCCCGCGCGCAGGGCGTACGAGGTCGGGATGGTCAACCGCGTCGTGGAACGGGCCGAGCTGGCGGAACGTACCGAGGAACTGGCCCTTCGGATCGCCGAAATGCCCCGCCTGGGACTGGCCCTCACCAAGCGGGCGGTGAACCAGGCGGAGGACCTACAGGGCCTGCACACCGGCATGGACTCGGTCTTCGGACTGCACCACCTCGCCCACGCCCACAACGCCGAGACCGCCGCCGATTCGCTCGGCGGAATGGACGTCTCCGCGATGAAGAAGGCGAGCAGCTGATGGACTTGCGGCACACCCCGGAGGAGGCATCCTTCCGCGCCGAGGCGCGGGCGTGGCTGGAGGCGCATGTCCCCGCCGTGCCGCTCCCTTCCCTGGAGACGGAGGCGGGTTTCGCGGATCATCGCGCGTGGGAGGCACGGTTGCACGCGGACCGGTGGTCGGTCGTGTCGTGGCCGCAGGAGTACGGCGGCCGGGGCGTCGACATCTTCAAGTGGCTTCTCTTCGAGGAGGAGTACTTCGCGGCGGGCGCGCCGGGGCGGGTCTCGCAGAACGGCATCAACCTCCTCGCGCCAACGCTCTTCGACCATGGCACCACCGATCAGCGTGCCCGGGTTCTGCCGTCCATGGCGAGCGGTGAGGTGATCTGGGCGCAGGCCTGGTCCGAGCCCGAGTCGGGATCGGATCTCGCCTCCCTCAAGTCCCGGGCCGTACGGACCGACGGCGGGTGGCTGCTGTCGGGGCAGAAGACCTGGTCGTCGCGGGCCGCCTTCGCGGACCGGGCCTTCGGGATCTTCCGTACGGACGCGGAGGCGGCGAAGCCCCACCACGGCCTGACCTACCTGATGTTCGACCTGAGGGCCGACGGGGTCACGGTCCGCCCCATTGGCCGGCTCGACGGCAAGCCCGCCTTCGCGGAGCTCTTCCTGGACGACGTGTTCGTACCGGACGATGACGTCATCGGGGAGCCGGGGCAGGGCTGGCGGATCGCCATGTCGACGACCGGGAACGAACGCGGGCTGACCCTGCGCTCCCCCGGCCGTTTCGTCGCCGCCGCCGGCCGGCTCGTACAGCAGTGGCGTACGTCGGCCGATCCTTCGGACACGGCGCTGCGTGACCGGGTGGCGGACGCGGTCGTCGGGGCGCGCGCCTATCAGCTGTTCACGTACGCCAACGCTTCGCGCTTCGCCGCGGGCGCGGTCATCGGAGCGGAGTCCAGCCTCAACAAGGTCTTCTGGTCCGACTACGACATCGCTCTGCACGAGACGGCGCTCGATCTGCTGGGCACAGACGGCGAACTGGCGCGGGGCGAGTGGGCGGAGGGCTATGTGTTCTCGCTCGCCGGCCCGATCTACGCCGGCACCAACGAAATCCAGCGCGACATCATCGCCGAGCGCCTGCTCGGTCTCCCGAAGGGCCGCCGCTGATGAGGTTCCTGTTGACCGAGGAGCAGGCCGCTTTCGGGCGTTCCCTGGAAGCGATGCTGAGAGCCGCGGACACGCCGTCGGTTGTACGTTCCTGGGCAGCCGGAAACGCCGTTCCCGGGAACGCACTGTGGGCGCGTATGGGTGAGGCGGGCGTGTTCTCGCTGGCCGTTCCCGAGGCGTATGAGGGTGTGGGGCCGCTGCCGGTCGAACTGGCGGTGGCTTTTGTGGAGCTGGGGCGGCATGCGGTGCCCGGTCCGGTGGTGGAGACGGTCGCGACCGCCGCCCTGCTGGCTCACCTGGCCGGGCACGGCGAGGAGGGCCCGGCAAAGCGGCTGCTGCCGACGCTGGCCTCGGGCGGGACGAGTGCGACGCTCACGCTTCCCGGCGGCGGCCCGTACGCGCTGGACGCGGATTCGGCGACGTACCTCCTCACCGTGCACGGCGACGAGCTGCGACTCGCTCACGGGTACGGCGCGCTCCACGCGTCCGCGGATCCGGCGCGCCGCTTGTACCGGACGGAGCCGGGCGGCGAACTGCTCGCCTCGGGGCCGGCCGTGACGGCAGCCGCCGAGTACGCCGCCGGCCGGGCGTCATTCGCCACCGCCGCACAGGCGCTGGGCACCGGCGTCGCGCTGCTGGACCGGACAGTGGCGTACGTCAAGCAACGCACGCAGTTCGGGACGGCCATCGGCGGCTTCCAGGCGGTCAAGCACCGGCTGGCCGACACTCTGATCGGTCTGGAGTTCGCCCGGCCACTGCTCTTCGGCGCCGCCCTGTCCATGACCTCGGCCGATATCGCCGCCGCGAAGGTCACAGCGGGCGAGGCGGCCTACGCCGCCGCCCGGACAGCGCTCCAGCTGCACGGGGCGGTCGGCTACACGGACGAACTGGACCTCTCCCTATGGCTCCGCAAGGCCCGCCCACTGCGAGACGCGTGGGGCACCCCGTCCGAATGCCGGTCAAAGGTACTGGCGGCACCTACCCCATGACGCTCGGTCAGCACGCCGCCGCCCACCTTCAAGGAGAGGCCGACGAAGACGCTCACCGATCTCGTCGGCTCCAACGGGCGGGCGAGGGGGGCGGCATAGGTGACGCCACAGGAGCAATCGTGTCGGCTTCAACGGGCGGGCAGGGCGGGAGAGGTGGCCGCCGCAGGCGGCGCAACTAACGGGCCGCAACCGCCGACGGCGGCGGCGAGCCCCCCGACGGAGACGGCAACCAATCGTGCCGGCTTCAACGGGGCGGGCGGACGGAGCCGACCGCCAAACCATGCCCGCCCACCCAAGGGGCCTCAGTCCTCCCGAGCCCCTTCGTCGCCGTTGCCCCGGCGAATCGTGCGTACTGGCTGACCCGGCCGCCACGCTCGCACCACGAGCGCGTCGCCCTCAATGGAGGTCCGGACCACCTCCGTCGGCTCAACGCGGAAAAGATGGAACGGCTCCGGCGGCTTGATCTCCCCGACGAACCGGGCGATGACATCCGGATCGGTGACCTCCACCGCCCGGCCGCTGATCCGCGCGTCCCCGTCCCGCATCTGCTCATCCGCGCCCGGGTTCGCCTGGATGGCGAAGCGCGGATCGCGCTGAAGGTCCTGCGCCTTGCGTGAGTACGGCATCATGCCGAGCCACAACTCTCCGTGGAGAAACGTCACTTCGAGCCCGGTCACACGCGGCGACCCGTCCTTTCGGACCGTCGCGAGAACATGGTGCTTGTACTGCTGGAATCGTTGCTGCACGGCCTCCGCGAACTGCGGTTCCGCCACCTGGAAGTCTTCCCAACCGTTCACCATGACGTCATCGAACCCTGGATACCCGACATCTTCTGTCGGGTATCGGCTTTCCTTCGGCGATAGGGTCCCGCACGTGATCGCCGAACTGCAGTGCGTGGTGCTCGACTGCGCCGACCCCCTCACCCTCGCCCACTTCTACGCTTCGCTGGCCGGCGGCGAAGTGAATCGGCCGGACCGCCGATGGGGCGTCGACGACGACTGGGCCACGCTGCACACCCCCAACGGCCTCGTCCTCGCCTTCCAGCGCGTACCCGACCACCGCCCGCCGCGGTGGCCCGACCCGGCCCACCCACAGCAGTTCCATATGGACTTCAGCGTTCCGGATCTCCTCCACGCCCATGCCCAGATGTTGGAGCTGGGCGCCTCCCTGCTGCTCGACGACGGGGCGGGCGCCCGCAGTTGGCGGATCTACGCGGATCCCGCCGGTCACCCCTTCTGCCTCGTACGTCACTGACAACACACGTAGGCCAACAACCGTTGACATCAACTCGCTCCGTGCCCTACATTGGCCAACAAGCGTTGACCAACAAGCGTTGGCATCAGGAGGTCGCCATGCACGGCACGACCGGTACCACTTCTCAGCGCAGCAACGTCATCGTCGTCGGCGCGGGCCCCACCGGGCTGCTGCTCGCGGGCGATCTGGCCGCCGAAGGTGTCCCCGTCACGGTGGTGGAGCGGCGCCCCCGGGGCATCAGCAACCTGACCCGGGCCTTCGGTGTGCACGCCCGCACCCTGGAGCAGCTCGACGCCCGCGGCCTCGCCGACGAGCTCGTCACCACGGGTCAGATCGTCACCCGCCTGGAGCTCTTCGGCTCGCTCGCCCTCGACATCTCCGATCTCCCCTCGCGTTTCCCGTACTTGCTGGTGACTCCGCAGTTCGAAGTGGAGAAGCTGCTGCTGCGCCGGGCCGAGGAGAACGGCGCGACGTTCGTGTACGGAGCGGAGGTCACCGGGCTCGCACAGGACGACGCGGGCGTGACGCTCGGCGTGCGACGCGAGGACGGTACGGCCGAGACACTGCGAGCGGCCTACGCGGTGGGCGCCGACGGGGTGCGCAGTGCCGTGCGCAAAGCGCTGGACCTGCCCTTCCCCGGCCACTCGGTCATCAAGTCGATCGTCCTGGCCGACGTGCTGCTCGCCCAGGAACCCGACCGTACGGCCGCGGTGAACGGCATGGGCACGGCCTTCGGGTTCCTCATCCCCTTCGGGGACGGGTACTGGCGCGTGGGCGGCTGGGACCGTACGCGCGGCGAGATCCCCGACACCGCGCCCGTTGAGCTCGATGAGCTGCGCGAGATCGCCCGGCGCGCCTTCGGCAGCGACTTCGGTATGCACGACGCCCGCTGGATGTCCCGCTTCCACAGCGACGAACGCCAGGTCCCGCAGTACCGGGTGGGCAGGGTCCTCCTCGCGGGCGACGCGGCGCACACGCACTCCCCGGCCGGCGGCCAGGGCATGAACACCGGCCTCCAGGACGCGGCCAACCTCGGCTGGAAGCTGGCTTCCGTGGTGAACGGCCAGGCGCCGGACGGCCTGTTGGACTCGTATCACGACGAACGGCACCCGGTCGGCAGGGCCGTGCTGCGCAGCAGTGGCGCACTCATCCGCCTCGCCATGGCCCACAATCCACTGCAGCGCGGACTCCGCTCCCTACTGACCCTGATCGCCGGCAACGTACGCCCGGTCGCCCGCACGGCGATTGGGCAGATCACCGGCATCGGTTACTCATACGGCGCTCCGCGCGGCGCCCACCCGCTCACGGGCAGGCGCGTGCCGGACGTCGAGCTCCAGGAGGGACGGCTGTACGAGGCGCTTCGCGCGGGGCAGTTCGTACTGATCACGCCACGGGGCACGGAGGTCGACCACGACGATCGGCTCACGGTGACGCACTGGGCGAGTGACCGCCGTACGACTCTGCTCGTCCGCCCCGACGGCTACGCGGCCTGGGCCTCGGAGACCGCCGCCCCCGAGTCCGTCGCCGCGAGGATCGCCACCAGCGAGATGCGGGTCTCCTGGAGGTCCGCGATGCGTGCGTCGATACCGCGCAACTGACCGCGCAGATGGCCGCTCACGCACGACGCGAACCCCAGGGGTGGTGTCATGGAGATCGGGCTCAGCCGACCGTGAGGGTGACGACCGCCGTGTGCCCTCCGGCCAACAGGGCGCCCGGCGATGCGGTCACCACGGCGTCGTACCGGCCAAGGGTGACGCCCTCGAACGACGCGGTCCCGTCCAGCGCGACGATCACCACCGTCCCTCCCGGCGGGACTGCGACGTTGAGGTTCCCGCGCAGCACCGCGACCCGCGCGGCCGTCCGGCCCCTGCGGTACATGACGTTGAAGTTCACGACCCGGCCGTCGAGCAGTCGGCAGTCGGTGGCGATGTCCCCGGGAAAGTCGTACGGGACGTAACGCTGGTCGACGAGCCGCCGCTCACCGCCCACCGTGAGCTCCATCCCCGCACCCTCAGCCATCGTGAGGATCCGGTCCACCCCGGGGAATGCCGAGAACGGGCCGTCCCTTTCGACCTCCGCGAGGCTGATCCGCCAGTCGAAGTCGGCCATCCCGGCGTTCGGCGGGTATGCCGCGATCTCGCGGGTGACCCCGCCGCCGTTCTTCCACGCCACAGCCTCACGGTCGGCCGACCTCAGCACCTGGACGGTCATCGCACGATGCCCTGCGCCCGCGCCGCGGCCAGCCAGGCCGGGAACTCGCGCACCAACTGGTCGTACAGCTCGCTGTCGGAGACCTGGCGCGGATCCAGCCCGGCGTGGAAGTAGCCCGCGTTGTCTACCGGCCGCTTCGCCGGTACGGCCAGCTCGTCCAGCTTGCGCAGGAAGTCGAACTGCGTGCTTCGCGTATTACCGAAGCCCACGAACTGCCAGAACAGCGGCAGCTTCGCGGCCTTGCAGACGTACCGCTCCGCCGCGAGCTTGTTGATTGGACCGCCGTCGGTCTGGAAGACGACCAGTGCGGGCGCCGTCGATCCGCTGTCGAGGTAGTGGTCGATTACCGCGTCCATGGCCAGGTGATAGCTGGTCTTGCCCATGTGCCCGAGCCCCGCGACGATCTTGTCGATGCGGCCCTGGTGGTTGTCGAGGGCGATGTCCGTGATCGCGTCGACGTCCGTCGAGAAGAAGACGATCGGCACGCTGCCGTCGTCGTCGAGATTGGCCGAGAGCCCGAGCACCCGGTCGGCGAGCGCCTGCACGCTGCCGTCCCGGTAATACGGCTTCATGGAACCCGAGTAGTCGAGCACCAGATAGACGGCGGCGCGTTGCCCGCTCAACCCGTACTTTTGCAGCGAGACGCCGGCGCTCTTGTAGAAGCTGACGAGCGCGGGCGCGGTCTCCTCGACCTTGTGGAGGCTTATCGCCACGTCGGGTCTCCGTTTCGTACGCGATTCGGTTCGGTTCGGTTACGGGGCTGGTGGGACTGGCGGAATGCCGAGGTTACGTCACCGAGGTCACGTGATGCCGATGCCGCCGTGCAGCTCGATCATCTCGACTGCGGCTGCGGAGTGCGCTTGGAGCAGGGGGACTTCGGCGGCCGCGAGAGCAGGTTCCGCGTCGGAGTGAGCCGCGGCCAGGCGATGGAACTGGCCGACTCGACCGGCACGTATGGGTCGGCGAGCCGGTGCTTGACGGGCCTGAAGGTGCCGACCCCGATGGGGCGGCCCAACTGGACGCGGTCCTTGGCGTACTGGACGGTGATCTCCAGCGCCGGTCCAGCCGCGCCCACTTGTTCCGCTCACTGCCCTGACAGCGCTGCGCGAGTGTGACCCGCTGCTCTGCCTCCGCCGCACCTACGGCCGCGTACCGCGCCCGCGACGCTCCGAGGCTTCCAGCTCCTCGATGTCCGACAGCATGGCGTCGGCCAAGTCGCGTTCGGAGGCGTAGTACCGCTCCGCCCACTTGAGGGTGAGCGTGGGATACGCCCACGCCGGCTCCCCCTTCGCGTCCTCGACGTCCGCGAGCGCACGTTGGCGCATCTTCTCCGCGAACTCCCGGTGCTGGGCGAGCACTTCACGCATCTGCTCGGGTTCGAGGAGGTGCCCGAGCCAGAGCCGCAGCATCGGCCCGTGCTTCAGCACCGGCGGGTCGACGGGGGCCTCGCGCGCCCAGGTACGGACGGCGTCCATGCCCGCGTCGGTGATCCTGTACACGCGCTTGTCGCGGGTGCCGGTGTCCTGCGTGACCATGCGCGAGGTCGCGAAGCCGGCCTTCTCCAGCCGCTTCAGCTCGCTGTAGATCTGACTGAACGACGGACTCCAGTAGAAGAAGCGCAGCGACCGGTCCGACCACTTCTTGAGGTCGTAGCCGGACAGTTCCTCCCCGAAGGACAGCAGTCCGAGTACGGCCCAGCTCGTCGCCGGCAGCGCGGGCCGCTCGCCTTCGCCCCCCTGCTTCTTCTCCGTCACGGACCGCAGTCTACGGGCGGACATGACAGACACCCTTCCACCGACAGCCGCATGCCTGGTAGAAGTATTCCTGTTAGGCATAGCTCAGGAAATGCCGAGAACGAGAGACACCCGAGCGTTCGGTGTCGACGAGGTGATGTGCCTCATCCAGATGGGCACGGACCCGCAGGAGGCGTGCATGGAGACCCTCCGCCAGTAGGGCGAGACAGCCATACCCCACGTCACAGCACTGGAGGGCAAGTGAGCAGCGGCATCATCTCGCTCGACGGCAAAGTCGTCGTCATCACGGGCGCCGGCCGCGGCCAGGGGGCGGCCGAGGCCCGGCTCTTCGCCGAGGCCGGCGCGCGCGTGGTCATCACGGACGTACGAGAGGACGAAGGCCGGGAGGTGGCGAAGCCCCTGGGCAGACACGGTCTGTTCGTACGCCATGACGTGTCGTCGCAGGAGAGCTGGGCCGAGACGGTCGCGGCCGCGCTCTTCGCGTACGGCCGGATCGACGCCCTCGTGAACAACGCCGCCCTGTGGCGCACCGCGTCCGTCGAGCACGAGACCCTCACCAACTTCGAGACGCTGTTACGGGTCAACCTCCTCGGCCCCTTCCTCGGGATCCAGGCCGTCGTACCCGCGATGAAGGAGGCAGGCGGCGGCTCGATCGTGAACGTCTCGTCGACGGCCGGCCTGGTCGGCATCCCCGGCCATGCGGCGTACGGGTCCACGAAGTTCGGCCTGCGCGGCCTGACCCGCTCGTCCGCGCTGGATCTCGCGCCGTACAAAATCCGCGTCAACTCGATCCACCCCGGCGCCATCGACACCCCGATGGTGTCGTCGGTCGCGGGCCGGGACTGGTCACATCTGCCGCTCGGCCGGATGGGCCGGCCCGAGGAGGTCGGAGAGCTCGTACGTTTCCTCGTCTCGGACGCGTCCTCGTACATCACCGGCACAGAACTCACAGTGGACGGCGGGTCGACGACCGGATAACCGACGACCGCCCGGGACACGCCGCGCGCCCTGCGTCTCGGCCGGCTACCGCCGCCGGCCCCCGGAGCACCGCTCCCCACTCCCCCGCCGCGGCAGCGGCCGACAACGCGTACACCGTCGTCCAGCAGGCGTCCGCGCGCCGGCCCGGCCGATCGTCGTCGCGGGCGACTCCAGCGGCAGCGACCTGACGGCGGTTACGGCGCGCGGGCGCCCCGGAAGCGATCGCGACCCAGCTCCTCTTCCACCCGGCTCTGGACCACCGTCTCGAAGGTGGTTCGGCAGCGGCGTACGCCGCGGGCTGCTCCCACACCACCACCGCCCATATGCGCCGGCACTGCGAGCAGCACCTGCGCCCGGACGGCGACCCGTCCGATCCGCACGCTTCCCTCGGACTCGCCCCCGCCCTCACCGGCCTCCCGCCGGCGCCGGCCGCGGCGGGGTGCAGTTTGAAGTGCGACTCCGCCGCCGACTGGCCGGTACGGGTCCGTACGTTATCTTGATCGGCGCCGACCCCCACCGGCTCTCCCCCGTTTGCCCAGAAGTCCAAGGAGCCGGCCGTGGAAGCCGCTGTCACGACGTGTTACCGCCACCCCAAGTACGAGACGTACGTGAGCTGCACGCGCTGCGAGCGTTTCATCTGTCCCGACTGCATGCGTGAGGCGGCCGTGGGTCACCAGTGCCCCGAGTGCGTGAAGGAGGGCCACAAGTCGGTCCGCCAGGCACGCACCGTCTTCGGCGGCACGGTAGCCGGGGCGGCGGCGCCGGTGGTGACCTACGCGCTGATCGCGCTGAACGTCCTCGCCTACCTCGCCGAACTGGCGCGCCCCGACCTCGTCGACCGTTTCGGCATGATCGGCTGGGCGGTGATGGGCCCGGAGAACGGGGGCGATCCCGACCGGGGCTATCCCGAGCAGACCCTCGTCGGCGTGGCCGAGGGCGAGTGGTACCGGCTCTTCACGGGCGCCTTTCTCCACCTTCTCCCGACCGGGGGCGGTTTCGGCATCATGCACATCATCATGAACATGTTCTGCCTGTGGAACGTGGGAAGGACGGTCGAGGACCAGCTCGGCCGGGCGCGCTACGCCGGTCTCTATCTGCTGTCCGCGCTCGGCGGTTCGGTACTCGTCTACCTGATCGCTCCGCACACCCTCGTCGTGGGCGCCTCGGGCGCGGTCTTCGGCGTCTCGGCCTCGTACTACGTGCTCTGCCGCCGCCTGGGGCGCGACATGCAGGCCGTCAACCGCTTCATGGCGGGCCTCATGATCTGGATGGTGGTCTCCGCCCTGTTTGCCTCCTGGCAGGCCCACTTGGGCGGCCTGCTCACCGGCGCCCTGGTCAGCCTGGCCCTGGCGTACGCACCGCGCAAGAGCCGCACCGCGATCCAGGTGGCGTCGGGCGCCGGGGTGCTGGTGCTGCTGGTCGCGCTCGTGCTGATGAAGACGTCGGCACTGACGGCGGTCGGGGCCTGACGGGGCCACGGGCCAGAGCGGGGACGAGCTTGAGTGCTTCCTCCGCCGCGTCGCCGAGACCGGAGGCACGGGTCTTACGTTCACGGCGCAACACATCGGCCAGGAACCCAAGTTGGCCGTCATGCAGCCCGGCGACACTCGTAGGCGGCTGAGCCCCGCCCAGTTCCGCTGCGAGTTTCTTCAGCGCTGTCATGCCCCGACACGCTGAAGCGCAATTGACTTTTAGCCAGTAGATGGCGCCCGCGCCGCCGCCCGCCCCCGCGTGGACAAGCGCGGCGCGGTCACCTTCATCGCGGCGCTCGGACTGGTCATGTTCGCCATCACGCAGGGCGGTCAGGCGGGCTGGACCAGCCCGCTCGTGCTGTTTCCCCTGCTGGGCGGCCTCAGCCTCCTCGTGTTCTTCGTGGCGATCGAACGCCGCGCTGCCCACCCCATGCTGGACCTGGCGCTGCTGCGCAACCGCCGCTTCATGGGCTGGATCGTCGGCGCGACCTCCGTGGCCATCGGTTCCTCCGGGGTGATGATCTTCTTCCCCACCTACCTCAAGGGCGCCAACAGCCTCTCCGCCGGCGACGCGGGCCTGATCATGCTGATGATGACCGCCCCCGTCTTCGTCGTCCCGCAGATCGGGGCCCGCCTGGTCAACCGTGGTGTCCCCGCCCGCCACCTGGTCGGTACGGCGCTGATGCTGTCCGCCGTCGGCAACGCCCTGCTGGTCCTCCTCCTCCACCCGGGCGCCGGAGCCGCCACCCTCGCCGCCCCGCTCATCCTGATCGGCGTGGCCAACGGCCTGTCGATGGGCCTGGTCGACGCGCAGGCCATGAGCATGGTCGAACAGGAGCACGTGGGCATGGCATCGGGTCTGCTCAATACGATCCGGGCGGGCTCCAACTCCCTCATGCTCGCCGTCTTCGGCGCCGCTCTGATCACCCTGGTCCAGTCACGCGTGGGCGACGCCACCCTGGCGGCCGACGTGGCGGCGGGCAAGCTGGCGGGCCCCCACCACGCCGAACTGGCCGGACAGTTCACTTACGCCTGGCAGTTCGCCCTGACGCTGGTGGCGATCGTGATGACGGCGGCGGCGGTCCTGGTGCACCGCATGTTGATGCCCCCATGCGCCGTTGATTCGACCTTGACACCACAGACCGACCTCAAGACCCTTGACCTTCCACTCACGACTGCGCCGAGGGGGACAGGCGATGAGGTACCGGCCGAACGGTAGGGGGAACGTTTCAACAAGCCAGTACGGATGGGGACTTGGCGGTCTCTGCACCCTGATCTTGATCTCCGTGGTCGCGTTCCAGAACTTTCAGAACATCTTCCACCAGGAGAAGGACTTCGTCGTCGGCACGCTCTTCTCACTGGCCGGCTTCTGCTTCGCGAAGGCGCTGACCAGGCCACGCGGAGAGCGCGTGATGGAGGTTCTGCGGGACTCCGGGGCCTTCGAGCAGGTCGCGTTGATCGAACGCAATGTCCAGGCAGCGCAGGAGCGGCTCTCCGGTTATCACGACCTCCAGTGCAGGGACCCCGAGTTCTACCGGAACATCGGTGTGCTGCGCGTCGCCATCAATGACATCGACAAGTCCCTCACCAACCTCGC
Source organism: Streptomyces sp. ISL-100 (assembly GCF_018614615.1). Classification (GTDB taxonomy): domain Bacteria; phylum Actinomycetota; class Actinomycetes; order Streptomycetales; family Streptomycetaceae; genus Streptomyces. The sequence continues at coordinate 39,849 of NZ_JAGGOK010000132.1, forward strand.
CGACCTGCGCAAGGCGCTGGACATCGATCCCGGCCAGAGCTACCCCGTGCCACCTGAAGTCAGGCTGGCCCTGCAATCGGTGCGACGCAACGTACATGAAGCGCTGGTCCGGCGGGACCAGGCGTACGAG
>NZ_JAGGOK010000133.1 GCF_018614615.1 Streptomyces sp. ISL-100
CGCGATTCCCCGGTTCTGGTCGTCTACGCCGATGACCTCCTTGCCCTGTGCCATTCACGGGAACAGGCTGAGCAGGTCAAGGCGCGGCTGACTGCGTGGCTCGCGCCCCGGGGACTGGCCTTCAACGAGGACAAGACGCGCATCGTCCACCTCGATGAAGGCTGCGACTTCCTGGGGTTCAACATCCGGCGCTATCGCGGCAAGTTGCTGACCAAGCCGAGCAACGCGGCCCTACGGCGGATCCGGGAACGGCTCGCCACCGAGGTGCTGGCCCTGCGGGGGGCCAACGCCGACGCGGTGATCGCCAAGCTCAACCCGATCATCAAGGGCTGGGCTGCCTACTACCGGATCGGGGTGTCCAAGCGAGCGTTCAACTCGCTGGACGCCTACGTGTGGAGACTGGTCTACAAGTGGGCCAAATTCTCCCACCCGAACAAGCCGATGCGCTGGGTGACCGCCCGGTACTTCGGCATGTTCAATCCGTTCAGGCAGGACGCGTGGGTGTTCGGGGACCGCGCAAGCGGTTTCTACCTCTACAAGTTCGCCTGGACGCCGATCGTCCGGCACCGGATGGTGCCGGGGAGGGCATCAACCGACGATCCCGCCCTGGTCGACTTCTGGGCCAAGCGGCGCCGCCGCGGCAAACTCCCGCTGGGCAAGGGCACCTTGCATCTGTTGCAGAAGCAGGACGGCCGTTGCCCACTCTGCGGAGGGCTGCTGCTGCACGCCGACCACGAGCCACAAAGCCCCGAACAGTGGGAACAGTGGCTCAAGGCCACCCGCACCGCGATCCGCAAACACGCGGTAACCGCCGACGCGGGCAACGGCAAGCCGGACAAAACCGCCACCCCACGCCTGATACACACCTACTGCCATCGTCGGCTGGTCACCGGCATAGGACGGAGACCAGCACTTCTGTCCGCCCGCGAGCCCAAGAGGCTTGCTTGAGCCGGCTGCTCGGAAATCGGGCACGGCCGGTTCTGAGGGGGGACCGCTGCAGCAATGCAGCGGTCCTACCCGACGAGATCTTCTTCTCGCTGCTGGGCCGCGGCGTGCTGCGGCACGGTGACTTCTCCTCCCGCCAGGACCTGCTGGACAAGGTCATCGACTTCACCGTTGGCCACAACGTCTCGACTGGCCCGTTCCGTTGGAACTGCGACGGCCGGCCCCGGCCGACTGAGAGCGATACCGCCCCCGCCGCATAAGGAACCGTGCCATGCCCGCTGACTCCGTCCTGCCGATCAAGGTCTCCCTCGCCGATATCCGCCCTCCCGTCTGGCGGCGCCTGCAGGTCCCGGCCGACATCACGCTCGACCGTCTGCACCAAGTCATCCAGACCGCGATGGGCTGGGAGAACTACCACATGCACGTCTTCGAGACCCCGGCCGGCGAGTACGGGCGGCCTGACGGCTAACTCGGCCACCAGGACGAGCGCAAGGTCCCGCTCTACGCGGTCGCTCCAGCCGTCGACGACAACATCCGCTACACCTACGACTTGGGCGACGACTGGATCCACCGCATCGAAGTGGAGAAGGTCCTGCCCAAGGAGGCGGGCACCACTTATCCCCGCTGCCTGACCGGCCGCCGGGCCTGCCCGCCGGAGGACTGCGGAGGCCTGTGGGGCTACGCGGACTTCGTGACCGCGATCACCGACCCGGCCCACGAACAGCACGACGAACTCCTCGAATGGGTCGGCGGCGCCTTCGCCCCTGAACACTTCGACGCCACCGCCATCAACAAGCAGCTCACCGCCCGATAGTCATCGGCGGAACTTCCGCGGGGCAGCACTAACGAGCTCGTGCACAGTTAGCGGTGAGACGTCGAAGGCGTCGGTGGGGCTCGGCGCTCATGTCTGCCGCGCCAGAAGCAGGTCTGCGGTCTGCTGATGGGAGAGCAGGCAGGCGACGGCTTGGACGGTGTCGTCCATGTGCTCGCGACGGCCGAGGTGCCGGGTCAGTGCCCGCCAGTTCTTCAGGTGGGCGATGCCGTGCTCGACACGGATGCGTCGGGAAGAGTGTGCCTTGCGCTGCCGCTCGTGGATTTCCTCGTACCAGTCCGGGGCGTTCTTCTTGAACTTGCGGTGAGGTGGTGTCACCACCCGGCCGCCGGTCTGGGCGCCGAGTCCTTGGTAGCCGGCATCGGCGAGAATCTCGACTGCTGGTCCGTCGGCCAGGAGCTTGACCAGCCCTAACTCGCGGGCGTGGGTGATGTCCGCGCAGCTTCCGGGCCTGGCCGGGCTGCAGAACAGCAGCCGCCCGTCCCCGTCGGTGAACACCATGGCCTTCACCGCGTTCTGCTTGTTCTTGCCGGAGATGAATCTGTCCCGGTCCTTGTGGCCGACGGCCGGGCGGCGGACTCGGATCTCGGTGCCGTCGATGATGCCGGTCTTCCCGGTCGCGCCGAGATAGTCCACGACCTCGGCCAGGGTCCGCAGCCGCACGTCGGGGCTGATGGTGCACCCTCGCTCAGCGAGCAGGGGCCGCACCTCGCCGACAGCCCGGGTGACAGTCGAGCGGTCCACACCGAACCAGCAGGCCAGCACGTCATGCGTCACCCCGTGGCGAAGGTGCACGAGCGTGGCCAGGAGCCGGTCGACGAACACCATCTGGTGCTTCGCACCGGCGCCCACGGCACGCTTCCGCGGCCGTGATGCGAGCCTGGCCTGGTGCCGTTCGTGCCACAACGGACCGACCTCGGCCACCAGTTCAGCAATCACAGCGGCCGACAGGCCAGTGACCCTCCGGTCGCCGATGATCGCTCTGCGAGTCGCGTTCCCCACCACGCAGCCATGATCGCCGATACAGAGCTCGACGTCTCACCGCCAACTGTGCACGAGCTCGTTAGGCCAGCACAGCGAGATGCTGACCGATCACGGCCGGGTGCTGGCCCGGCACGGCGAGATGCTGACCGAGATCCTCACCATCCTCCGCGGCACGAACCCCGCCCGGTGACCGACGCCACTGGCCTTGCCGTCGTCATCGAGGGCCAGGCCGCGCTGCGCGGCGAGGTCAGCGACGGGTTCACCGCGGTGAACACCCGCCTGGACGCCCTCAGCGGCCAGTTCGACGGCATGGGCCAGCGCATGGACGGGTTGGAGCAGAAGGTCGACGGCCTGGGCCAGAAGCTCGACAGGTTCATCGCCGAGCAGCGCACCATGAACGCGACGATGGTCCAGCTGCTCTCCGGCCTCGTTGGTAAGAACGCCGACACGGACTGAATCGCCGGCAAGGCGAAGCCCTGGACGGCTTGTGACGGCGTGGTCCAGGGCTCCGACTTCGACTCCAAACGGGGGCGCTTTGGAGTCGACGCCTTCCACTGTGCAAGCCACGACGAGCGGATAGGAATCCGCCGCACCGTTCGCGGGCACCGCCTGTCACTCCGCCGGCCCTCGTGTGGGCCGTGCGCACCGGAGCTCTGCCGGTTTCTCCCCGCTTGTCCGTCCCTTCCGACTCGACGAGCAGCCTGGACCTCTCCCAGACTGCCGCTGGTAGACACCTCATGCGGCTAAGCCGTCAAGGCGACCGCTTCAGCGGGCTGTGGGAAGGCGACGGATTCGTCGAACGGCACACGGGTCTGGAGGCAGTAGTGAAGCTGGCCGAGCATGCGGTTGAACAGGTGCCGCAGGGCCTGGGCATGCCAGTCTCCGCTCTCAGTGCGTTGTGGCAAACCGGATCTCGTTCGAGGTGTGCGGCGCGGGTGGCCATCTGGACGGAGGTACGGGTGCGGCCGCGGGCATGAAAGAACGGGCCCCTTGGTAGTGACGCGGTTACGACACCCAGCACGACCAAGGAAGCCCGTTGCCCGATCAGTTGAGCAGTATCTCTGTGCCTGCGTCCACCACGGTCACCCCCTGGGTGTGACTGCTACGTGCACCGGTTCGGTTCGATCGCTCCGGGGCGGCGGGCGCGATGCTATCCGAGTGACATGACGGATGCGGAGTGGGCCGAGGTCCGCTCCGCGATGCCGGTGCCGGCCTGGCTCCTCAAGCAGGGCGGGCGCCCCGAGGCGTACTGCCACCGCGAGATGCTCGACGCAGTGCGCTACCTCGTCGACAACGGGGTCAAGTGGATGGCCCTGCCGGTCGACTTCCCGTACTGGCGGGCCGTCTACGACTTCTTCTGCCGCTGGCGGACCTACGACTACGTGCGTGAACTGCACGAACGCCTGCGTCGCACGGCCAGGGAACGCAAAGGCCGGAACGCCGAGCCGAGTGCGGGGATCATCGACAGTCAGTCGGTGGACGCCTCCGAAACCGTCAGCGAGGACAGTCGCGGATACGACGGCGGGAAATCACGTGACGGGCGTAAGCGCCACATTCTGACCGACACCGAGGGCCTGCTCCTCGAGGTCATCGTGACGACAGCGGACGTCCACGACTCCAAGGCCGCCCCCGCGCTGCTGGAGACGTTCATGGCCGATCCAGGTCGGCTGCTGAAATTGGTGTGGGTCGACAGTGCCTACCAGGGCCCGGCCCTGGCCAAGGCGTTCGCCCGACACGGAGTCCGGATCGAGGTCGTGCGCCGATCCGACGGACAACGCGGATTTGTCGTACTGGCCCGCAGGTGGGTGGTAGAGAGAACGCTGAGCTGGCTCTCGCGATCACGCCGCCTCAACCGCGACACACGAACGCCGGGCCGATCACCACACCCAGATGGTGTGGTGGGCCGCCGTGATCAGGCTGTCTCGCCGGATGGCCGACGACGCCCCGCGCTGGCCGGAGAAACGTCCCGACCGACTGCCCCGGGCGCGGGCATGAACCGTCCGTTCTTCTCCCGCAGCAGCCAGCCCCGCTTCTCCAGCGCGTAGGCACGGTGACGGATCTTCTCCACCTCGTTCTTGCTGTCCGCCTCCCGGCCCACCGCCCGCGCCAGTTCCACCCACCGGCCCCGAAGCGGCCACCGCAGCGGCGAACACCTCCCGATACAGGCCCCTGAGCACCTCCTCACCCATACCCGACCGCCACACCGGCGGCCGCTCGTCATACCCCGCCCCCGCGCCAGAGCCGCTCGACCCCACAGCGGCAGCCACCTCACCACCAGACGGCACAGCAGCCGGCCCATCCACCACGCTCTCCTCGGCCAGCACCTGAACGAGCTCCTCCCGCCCCACCCGAGCCCGATCGACACGCTCCCGCGCGGCAGTCACCTCCGCCTGATCCTGGTCCAGGACCTCCGTCCAGGACTCCAGCTCCTGCCTCGCCCGCGCCTCACGACGTTCCATCAACCCCAGCACCGACGGCATCGCACCCTCCCCGATCGACCACAAACCGTCCGCTGCCTGCCCCCACCACACCCCGATCATGCTCCGAGCACGAAGAAACCCCTGCTCATCGAACAGGGGCTCCCTTTGCCACAACGCACTCACGTCGGCGCCGGTAGTGCGCGTTGGCTCCCTTGCAATGGGTGAGGGTCGCGAAAGCCCACAGGTATCCGGCGTGATTGAGGCGGTTGTTCTTCACGAACCGTCGACCAACGTACCTGCGTTTTCCCGAGGCCCGGGTGATGGGGGCCGAGCCTGCGTATGCCTTCAGTCCGCCGGCGGTTGCGAAGCGGGTGCGGTCGTCTCCGATCTCGGCCAGAATGCGGGCGCCGACGCCGGGGCCGATGCCGGGGAAGCTGAGCATGATCGGCGCATCGGGGTGGGTGCGGAACGTCCGCTCTGTGGCCTTGGCCAGGTCGTCGACAGCCTCGCAGACGGCGTCCAGTTGGACCAGCAGGGCCTTGGCCTGCATGCCCATGGCCTCTTCCACCGCGGGCAGCTGGCGGGCGGCTGCCTGACGAAACAGCGCGTGCATCCGCTCAGCGTCCTCATCGACGCCCCGCTTGCGGCCCGCGCACTTCATCATCGCCTTCAGCCGCCACAAAGGCAGCTTCGCGGCCAGGGCCGGGGTCGGTGCCGCGCCGAGAATCTTGCGGGCATCAGCACGGGCCAGACCGCCAGCCTTGTCCCGCCATGCCCCAAGGGCTGCGGGGAAGTACTCGCGCAGGAGGGAACGGAGCTGATTGGCGATCTGCTGCCGATTCCAGACGGCGTCCTGGTGAGCGCGGGCGAGGACGGCAATGGCCTGGGCCAGGTCGCTGTCAGCGGGCAGCGGCCGGTGCATCGGCATGTCCGTGCGGATGATGTTCGCCAGCACCAAGGCGTCGCCCTGATCGGACTTCTTGCGGCTCACGCCGTGCCGGTCGCGATAGCGGGAGGCAGCCATCGGGTTGACGGCGAACACCTGCCGAGTGCCGGCGCGAAGGGTGGCGACCAGCAGGCCGCGGCTGGTCTCGATGGCTACCGGGATCGGCGTCTCGGCGCTGTCGCCGTGTGACAAATCCGTTAGTGATCACTAGATGAGTGATGTGCTGGCCTGGGGATCTGGTGATCGTTTCAGGATTTATTGCTGTGGTGTGGTGCGTCTCTGAGCTGGGGTTTTCGTGGAGGTTCGGAAGTCGGAGGGGCTCTGAAGTGCAAGTTCAGTGATCGTCTTGGAATGTAGTGATCGGCGTGGGATTTCTATTTCACTGCGTGGTTCAGGTGGATTGGTCTGTGCTGGTCAGGGGGCTGGCGGGCCGTGCCTGAGTAGTGGCGGCAGGGCCAGCGCCTGGCTTTCCGGGCGCTGGCCAGGGCTGACCGAGCTGTGTCGGCCCGCGACGAGGAAGCCGTTCTTCGACGTACCGATGACGCTGGTCGATCCCGGTCAAGGGGCGGGACTGCGAAGGTGCTCAGCCGAATTGGGGCCAACCCGCGTCCGTGGTCTCGTTCGTACCGTTTCCCGGTGGGATGTCAGTGCCCGCTCCTAGTCTTTCCGTCATGACATCAGCGATGCCCAAACGGCCGGTCAGTGAACTCCCGGGCGATCCCGCCCGTCTTCACCTCCACTACGGTCACGGACATCCCGCAGTGCCGTACGACTACGAGGACACCCTGGAACCCTGGCGCGTCACGGTCACTTACGGGACGGCGGGCGACGAGGAGTGGGAAGACGAAGAAGAAGGGGGCGGCCACGCTCCGGCCGCGGGCTCCGAGATCGGGCACCTCATCCTGTGGAGGCTGCGTGACTACACCGGCGACAACCGGTGGGAGGCGGCGGACGCCGAATCCGGCGATCTTGAGGTAGTTGTCTCCGCCGTTCTTGGCCGTTCCGGACGCACGGGCTACAGCGCCGCGTTCGAGAAAGCGGTCACACATCCCGTCGGCGATCTGCTGATCCTCGACCGCGTCAGCCTCGACAAGGCGTGGAGGGGTTTCGGACTGGGGCCGGCGCTGGCCGTCGAGGCGATCCGCCGCTTGTCCGGGGGCTGCTGTGCGGTAGCCGTGTTTCCCGGCATGGGCGAGTACCCCGAAGACCGCGAGCAGGTCACCGAGGCCTATCGCCTCCAGGCGAAGAAGAAGATCGCCGCACTGTGGGAGAGCATCGGCTTCCAGCCGTTCCGCCGCGGGGTATGGCTCCTGGACACCGCCCTGCGCCGACCGGAGGAACTCATGCAGGCCCGCCGCGCTCAACTGCGCGCGCTCGGCACGGCCTTCCAGCAGCCCGGGTTTGTGTGAGAGCGGCCCCGGCGGACGCGAGGCTGGCGCAGTTGGCACCGGGGCGTGTCGGCGAGGCCGCGTACGGTCCGGCTCTTCCTGCGGGCGCCGTATCGCACAGATGACACGAACAGCGAGGAAACAAGGACAGAGGGGGAGCGGGGAACTATGGGGGAGAGACAGCCGGTGGACGAGGATATCCAGGACGCGCTGGACTGGGCGCGGCAGCGCCTTAAGGAGATGGGCGTCTTCGAGGCGGAGGACGGACTGCGGTGGGCAGCGGCCCACGGGCTCGTCCTGTCCGTGTGGCGCAACGGCCCGATTGAGGACGCGCACGCCTCCCGGCCGACCAGCCGGCGCAAGGTATTGCACGACGGTGTCAACGGTCATTGAGATGCCCAGGTAGGTGGCCGTTGGAGGCCCAGGCTGGTGGCCATCAGAAACCCAGGCGTGTGGCCGGTGGTGTTCCCGGGGTGGGGGTCAGTGCAAGGGGACCACTCCCTTCCCGGCGAGGGCCTCGGCGAGGCGATGCGAGTCACCGGTGGTGGTCACGAGGTGAGCGTGATGCATGAGGCGATCGGTGCTCGCGCCCGCGAGAGTCTTCGGCATGATCGTGTCGAAGCCCGAGGGGTGGATGTTGCTGGTGACCGCGATGGACCGGCGCTCATAGGCGGCATCGATGATCCGGTAGAACGCCTCGGCGGCGTCCTCGCCGACGGGCAGCAGGCCGATGTCGTCGATGACGATGAGGTCCGCGCGGCAGATCCGGGCGACGGTCCGTGCGGTGGACCCGTCGACCTTCGACTTGCCGATCGCGGCGCTCAGCGTCTCCAGGGTGAACCAGGACACCCGCAGGTCCTTCTCGATCGCGGCCTGGGCGAGTCCCTCAGTGAAATGACTTTTCCCTGTGCCGCTCGGGCCGGCGATCACCAAGTTCTCGGCGCGGCCGATCCATTCCAGGGTGGTCAGGGAGTTCTGGGTGGGCTCAGGGATGGTGGAGTCCTCGGCCCGCCAGGAGCCCAGAGTCTTGCCGGTGGGGAAGTTCGCCGAGTGGCGCCGCAAACGCCGGGTGGCCGCATCGCGGCCGGTGACCTCCTCGGCTATCAGCAGCCGCAGAACCTCGGCGGGGTCCCAGCGTTGAGCGCGGGCGGTGGCCAGAACGTCGGGAGCCGCCTTGCGCATATAGGGCAGGCGCATGCGGCGCATGAGCTTGTCGAGTTCCTCGGGGATCGCGGGCGGGTTGGGGAAACTCATGGAGGTGCCGTTCTCTTTGGTGAGGTGCAGTCAGAATGTGCTGGTGGGCGGTGCGTTGGGTCAGCGGCCCAGGGCCTGCCAGCCGCTGGTTCCGTTTTGGACGGAGTGGGCTTCGTCCGCGCGGACGACCTCGCCGGCGGGCTTGCTGTCGGCGATGTGTCCCAGGATCGAGAGCAGGTCGCCGTCGGCGAAGCGCCCGGCCGTGGCCGCAAGTCCGAGGGCCTGGTCGACTTTGTCGTTGCCCAGGACGGTGGCCAGCTCGACCGCGCGGGCCATTTTGGATCGGATGCGGGTGGCGCCGGCGGGTCCGGCTTCCTTGAGCCAGCGCCCGGCTCCAGGGCCGATGCCCACGAACGCGATCTCCGCTTCCGAGCGGGGCTGCAGCCTCGGCTGGTGGATGCTGCGGCCGTCGGGATGGTCGGGGTAGTGCTCGTCGATGATCTGCGGAACACCCGGGGTGGAAAGCTGGTGGCGCCAAATCTCCGAGAGATCACCGGAGTTGGTGCGGGCGGTGATGGACAGTTCCTCGCCGACCACCCGGCACCACACCTTGGCGCCGGTATAGCCCGGCGGGGTCGAGTAGCGCACCGAGTTGAAGCTGATAGTGCGGTCCGAGCCGACCAGCCTCTCCTCGCCCAGCGCGAGCGCGAGCGGCTCGATGGGCAGGACATGCAGCGTGGTGCGTTCGACGTCCAGACGGCTCGCGGGTATCTGCCCGGTCGCCCGGTGACGGCGCGAGTTCACCGCATCGCACCAGGTCAGGCAGGCATCGGCGAGCTCGGCGAAGGTGTCGTAGGCGGCCACCAGGTTCGCGCTGGTGGTCACTAGGTCGGCCTTCGCGATGCGGACCGTGGCCTCCGCACCGCCCTTCGATTCGGGGTCGTAGGGCACGCAACTGACCACCTGGCAGCCGTAATGCCGACCCGCGGCGACCATCTGCGGATGCCGCACCGGGATCCCGGCGATGTGCTCGACGGTGACCGTCTTCGCATTGTCGGTCAGCACATACGTCGGCGCCCCTCCGATCCGCCGCAACGTGGTGTCCAGGCAGGCCACCAAAGTGCCCAACGTGCAGTCCCAGACCGGGATCACCACCCGAAACCGCGACCAGGACAGCCACGCGCAGAACAGCCAGGTCCGACGCCCCGCGATGCGCGGACCCTCGCCCCAGTCGAACTGCAGCCACCGGCCCGGCTCGGGAATCCACGGCCGGTACGTTCGGCGCTTGCCCGCCTTCCACGCCAGTTTTGCCGCGTTCACCGCCCGTCTCGTCGAGCGCGCGCTGCCCCGGTAGCCCATCTTCACGAGCTTCTCGTGGACCACATCGGCGCGGATCGTCGCCTTCGACTGCTCGACCCACTCCTCGACCTTCTCCAGGAACGCGTCGATCATCTTCGGCCGCGGCTCTCGCTCATAGGGATTGCGCCCGCCGTTGCGGGCCTCGACATACCGCTTGACCGTCTTCGGGTCGTGCCCCGTCAAGGTCGCCGCCGACCAGACCGTCCCGGTCAGGTCGTACGCCTCAAGGATTTCCATAATCTCCGTGTCAGACTTCGTCACAGGACCTCTCCGGCCGGTAGCTGATGCGTGCAAACACCAGCAAACGGTCGGAGGGGTCTCCTCCAGTTAAGGAAGTGATCAGGAACACCACTGGTCAGACGGCCATCCACCTGGAATTCCGGTGGCCATCAGCCTGGACTCGGCTGGCCGCACATCTGGACTTTGCCACGGCCGCCGTCAGACGGGACGATGTTCGCCCGCAACACCTGGCTCACCCGGCAGGCGTTCGACGTCCTGGGCTCCGACGACCAGTTCCGTCTCTATGAGCTGGAGGACCTGGTCCTGGACCGGGACACGGTCTGGCCGGGATGTGAGGGGACCCTGACGGACTTCGGCTGGGGATTTCTCGGAGAGATCAAGAAACAGGTGAAACAGCGCATCGACATGTTCAGACACTTCGAGAAGAGTCTGCCGCCGGACGACTTCCTCGCCTTCGCCGGCGCTCCCCGGATCGGGACCCACGACGACCACTACGGTATGCCGAAATGGCCTGCCTGCGTGGAAGCGGCGGTGCGCCGGCTGCGCGGCGAGGACGAGGAGTTCTGGCGCGCACGGGGCGACTTGATGACCCGCATCGGCTCTGCTCCCGCTCCCGTCACTGCGGACCTTGAGGCAACCCGGAAACTGCTGCTGGAGTCCCCGTGGGAACTGGGCGCCGAGAACCTGGGCTGGTTCGCCTGGAACCCGATCCTGCAACCACGGAGCACGACACCCTAGCGGTGGTTTGTTAGACC
>NZ_JAGGOK010000134.1 GCF_018614615.1 Streptomyces sp. ISL-100
GGGGGGGGGGTGGCGGGGGGACATGACCGCGACCATACCGGTCGGTAGGTGGCTGGTCCTGGTGAGCGAGATCACCGTATGCGGCCGCCAAGAGGGCCGGCATTCGAGTTACGCTACGACCAGTAGCGAAAGAGCGACAACCAAGCGACAAGCCACTGGCGCGAGGGTGGGGACCCCGCGCCAAACCCCGGTCCCACTCGGGACCCTGGGCCGTGTTCGTCCGTACGCCCCGCAACCGGCGGGGGGCTGCGGGCGGGCGCGGTTCGTGTGTTTCTCTACCGCGCGCGAAAGGGGGAGGATGTACGTATGCAGCCTAGGAACATGTCCATGAGCGGCGTCGTCGACCTCGCCGCGGTGAAGGCGGCCGGCGAAGCCCGGCAGAAGGCGGAGCAGGCGCGCGCCGCCGCGACCAAGGACGGTGGCGCCGGCGGTGGCGGAGCCGTTGCTCCTTCGAGTCTGGTGATCGATGTCGACGAGGCCGGCTTCGAGCGCGATGTCCTCCAGCGCTCCGCCGAAGTCCCGGTCGTCATCGACTTCTGGGCCGAGTGGTGCGAGCCGTGCAAGCAGCTGGGCCCGCTCCTTGAGCGCCTCGCCGTCCAGTACAACGGCCGTTTCCTCCTCGCCAAGGTCGACGTCGACGCCAACCAGATGCTGATGCAGCAGTTCGGGATCCAGGGGATCCCGGCCGTCTTCGCGGTGGTCGCCGGACAGGCGCTGCCCCTCTTCCAGGGCGCGGCCCCCGAGGCGCAGATCCGCGAGACGCTGGACCAGTTGATCCAGGTCGCGGAGGAGCGCTTCGGTCTGACCGGTATCGCCGTCGACCCGGAGGCGGGCGTGGGTGCCGGCGCGGGTGCGGCCGAGCCGGCCGAGGTGCCTGCCGGTCCGTACGACGCGCTGCTCGAAGCGGCGGCGCGCGCGCTGGACGCCAACGACTTCGGCGGCGCGGTCCAGGCGTACAAGAACGTTCTGGTCGACGACCCGGGCAACATCGAGGCCAAGCTGGGCCTCGCGCAGGCCGAACTCCTCGCGCGCGTCCAGGACCTCGACCCGCAGCAGGTGCGCAAGGCCGCTGCCGAGAACCTGAGTGACGTGGCCGCGCAGCTGGCCGCGGCCGACCTGGATCTGGTCGGTGGCCATGTGGAGGACGCCTTCGGGCGTCTGGTCGAGACGGTGCGCCGTACAGCGGGTGACGACCGTGACGCCGCGCGGGTGCGGCTGCTGGAACTCTTCGAGGTGATCGGCGGCGACGACCCGCGCGTCGCGTCGGCGCGAGCGGCGCTGGCGAGGGTGCTGTTCTGACCGGTGGCCGGGCCGGCGCTCCGCCGTGTTCCGACCGGTGGTCCGGCCGGCGCTCCGCCGGTGTTTCACCCGTGTTCTGACCGGTGGTGCCCCTGAGCCGGCCATCGTTGATTTGGCGACACAGTGACAAGATGCGGCCGCGCTTTACCAAAACTTGGTAATCGCGGCCGCTGTTACTTGCAGTAAGCCGATCAAGGCATTCTGCCCGCTTCTGGGCGACAATCACTGCGTTTTTCCCGTCACTTGACGGCACCGTCCGGGGCTCGTCGATGCCGGGCGGTCGCGCTTCGGTTATCCGGCCGTTACTAGCGAGTAACGAACCCCCTTGTGCCCCGGCCGCGAATGCACCACGATCGGCCACGCTCGGTCCAATACCGCACCAGCCCGACAGCCAATCGGCGCCGCGGTCCCGTTGGGTCCCCACCGAGCCGGTTGGCGGCAGTGCTGCCGACCGTGGACAGGGGGGTCTCTGCCGAACGGCGGGGCCTGTCCAGCAGGTTGCGCGAATGCGTGGCCAGTGGTTGTCGCTCGGGGGTGATCGCCGGTGTTTCGGAAGTCGTTCGCGCCTCCGATACGGGCGCTCTCCTTCCCGAGGACGTAGCACTTCTCCCATCCCCCTGCGGGCCCCTGCCCGTACCGGAGATGTACGTCCGAGAAGGAGGAAAGTCATGGAGTCTGCAGTTCGTGGCGGGACCAGATGGAAGCGGTTCGCCGTCGTCATGGTGCCGAGTGTGGCCGCGACGGCCGCGATAGGTGTCGCCCTCGCGCAGGGCGCGCTCGCGGCGTCGTTCAGCGTTTCTGGCCAGAGCTTCAAGGTCAGCGCCGAGAAGCTGGAAGGTAAGGGCTTCTTCCAGTACGGAGGAATGGCCGAAGGCACCGACCTCGAGGGCAACAAGGCTGCCCACCCGGTCGCGGTGTCGGCGTTCAAGACCGCCGAGATCACCAAGATGTGTCAGTCGGTCGTGACGCCCAACGTCCCGGTCTTCGGCAACATCTCGCTCCAGCTGACCGCTGGAGGAAACGGTACGCCGGTCAAGGCGGAGAACCTCTACCTGGACGTCGAGGAGCTCGGCGCCGACGCCGTGTTCAAGAACATCGACATCGGTGTGGCGGCCGGCAAGGCCACCAAGGGCCCGGGTATCCAGCCGGGCACCAGGGCCAACCCGTACGGCTTCTCGCAGCAGGCCGACTCGGCCACGCTGACCAACGTGAAGCAGAAGGCATGGGCCACCACGGCCGGCACCTTCAAGCTCAGTGGGCTGAGCATGAAGCTGCACAAGGGCGTCAAGGAGTGCTACTAAGCACTCCCTCTGCGGGCGGGACGCGTGACGCGTCGCGTCGTCCCGCCCGCTACCCCCTCCCTCATCTCTGCACAGCAACACCGGTTCCAGGGAGCTGTTTTCCATGAGCGCCGAGTCCTCGGGTCCGAGCCGCGATTTCACCTACTGGCGGCTGCGCTACCGCGCCTGGCGGGGCGGTCGGCCGTTCTGGGCGGGCCTGCTCACGATGGTGGGCGGTGTGCCGATCGCCTGGCTTCCGTACGCCGAAATCAAGATCGGCCACCTCACGATGGCCATGGCCACCACCGCGGGAGCGGGCTCGCTGATCATCGGCGTACTGCTCGTCACTCTCGGCCTGACCATGTGGTACCACCACATCGTCCGGATCTTCGCGGGCGTCGCCTCGATTCTGCTGGCGCTCGTCTCGATCCCCGTGTCCAACCTGGGCGGCTTCGGGGTCGGCTTCCTGCTGGCCCTGATCGGCGGAGCCCTGTCCATCTCCTGGGCGCCGGCCAAGCCGGATGCGCCAGGTGAGTACGCCGCCAAGTCCGGCGAGGCCCCGCCCGCGGGCGACGAGCCGGTCGGTGGCCCGCAAGGCACGGGCGGTACGGACCACATGTACGTAACCGACACATCTGTTGACGCCAATGGCGGGAGGAACAGTGCGGGGTGACGAGGCGGAGCTGACTGCGGCCGGAGGCGACCGGACCCGTGAAAGAAGCGGGCCGCGTCACGCGGCCCCCAGGAAGTCGCTCCTGACGAAGCTGCAAATTCCCGCGGGCAAGGCGATGGCCCTGGCCGCGATGCCCACGGCCGTGTTTGTCGGCATGGGGCTCACCCCGAAGCTGGCACTCGCCGACGACCAGGTGACGAACCCCTTCGCTCCCGGCCCCTGCGTGACGCGCTCGGACACTCCTGACCCTGACGCCTCCGAGTCGAAGTCCCCCTCGGCCAAGCCGTCGTCACCGACGGCCACGCCGAGCTCCGGTACGACGCCGGACAAGCCCGCGCAGACGGAAACCCCGCAGCCGGGCGAGACGCCGTCGGCGAGCGCGAGCCCGAGTGCGAGCGCGAGCAGTACCGCGCCGGCCACCGAGCCCACCAAGGAGCCGGAGGCGGGCGAGACCGCGGCGCCCACGCCGGCCCCGACGGAGAGCGAGAGCGAGAGCAAGAACCCGCTCGACCCGCTGGGTGTGGGCGACGCGATCAAGGACGTACTCGACGGGCCGGACAAGGAGACCGCTTCTCCGGAGCCCTCCGAGACGAAGCCCTCCGAGACGAAGCCCACCGACGGCGACAGCGCGACCACCAAGCCGGACGCCGACGAGCCGGACGCCACCAAGCCCGACGCCGACGAGCCGAAGGACCCGGCCGCCGAGAACCCGGTGGGCGACGCGGCCGGTGACGCGGCCGACAAGACCGAGGACGCCATCAGGGACGCGGCGGACAAGGCCGGCGCCAAGGTCGAGGAGCTCGGCGACGAGGCCAAGGGCACCGCGGACGACGCGAAAGACGCGGCGGACGACGCGGCGGACGGCAAGGCCGACGACCCGGCCGCAGACGCCGACGGCAAGGAGCCCTTCCCCTGCCCGACCGCGGACCCCGACGCGCTCGCGAACGCCGAGCTGGAGCAGGGCATCCCGGACCTGCCGGACGACCCGTGGATCCTGGAGAGCACGAAGCTCACCCTGCGCGGGCTCGACTACAAGGGCATCGTCGAGGTCAGGACCGGCAGCGGCAAGATCAAGAAGGTCCTGAAGTTCACCGCCGAGAAGACCGACATCAAGGACCTGCACCAGAAGGTCGTCGGCCCCAACGGCACCACGGCCCATGTGCAGGCCGCGGAGGGTTCCACCTCGACCATCCGCGAGGGCACGGTGACCATGTACACGGAGAAGCTGAAGGGCAACCTCTTCGGCCTCATCCCTGTCACGTTCAGCCCGGAGACCCCGCCACCGCTGAATGTCCCGATCGCCGTATTCACGGATGTCACGGTGACCCAGGCCGGCCAGTTCGGCGGCACGCTCAAGGTGCCGGGGCTGCACAACTTCTACACCGGCTGAGAGCGCGGCCGTATCGCACCGAAACGGCGGTTGGCCCGCCCCCTGGTTCAGGGGGCGGGCCAACCGCCGTTCGCATGTCGCGGGACCGGGGTCAGGCCGACGTCAGGCGACGTCGGGGGCGTGCTCCCCGCCGCCCAGGTGGTGCACCCGGACCATGTTGGTGGTGCCGGGTACGCCGGGGGGCGAACCGGCGGTGATGACCATGGTGTCGCCGTCGTTGTAGCGCTGGAGCTTGAGCAGCTCGGCGTCGACCAGGTCGACCATCGCGTCGGTGTTGTCCACGTGCGGGACGACGAACGACTCGACGCCCCAGCTCAGCGCGAGCTGGTTGCGCGTGCCGACGTCGGTCGTGAAGGCCAGGATCGGCTGCGCCGCGCGGTAGCGCGACAGCCGGCGGGCCGTGTCGCCGGACTTGGTGAAGGCGACCAGCGCCTTGCCGTTCAGGAAGTCCGCGATCTCGGCGGCAGCGCGGGCGACCGAACCGCCCTGCGTGCGGGGCTTCTTGCCGGGGACCAGCGGCTGCAGGCCCTTGGAAAGCAGTTCCTCCTCGGCCGCGACGACGATCTTCGACATCGTCTTGACCGTCTCGATCGGGTACGCGCCGACCGAGGACTCCGCGGACAGCATGACCGCGTCGGCCCCGTCCAGGATCGCGTTGGCGACGTCGGACGCCTCGGCGCGCGTCGGACGCGAGTTGGTGATCATCGACTCCATCATCTGGGTCGCGACGATCACCGGCTTGGCGTTGCGGCGGCACAGTTCGATGAGCCGCTTCTGCACCATCGGGACCTTTTCGAGCGGATACTCGACGGCCAGGTCACCACGGGCGACCATCACACCGTCGAACGCCATGACGACGCCCTCCATGTGCTCGACGGCCTGCGGCTTCTCCACCTTGGCGATGACGGGGACCCGGCGGCCCTCCTCGTCCATCACCTTGTGGACGTCCTTGACGTCGTCGGCGTCGCGCACGAACGACAGCGCGACCATGTCGCAGCCCATCCGCAGGGCGAAGCGCAGGTCCTCGACGTCCTTCTCGGACAGGGCGGGGACGTTGACCGCCGCGCCGGGCAGGTTGATGCCCTTGTGGTCGGAGACCACACCGCCCTCGATCACGATGGTGTGGACCCGGTGGCCCTCGACCGCGGTGACCTTGAGCTCGACGTTGCCGTCGTTGATCAGGATCGGGTCGCCCTTGGAGACGTCGCCGGGCAGACCCTTGTAGGTCGTGCCGCAGATCGACTTGTCGCCCGGGACGTCCTCGGAGGTGATGACGAACTCATCCCCGCGGACCAGCTCGACCGGCCCCTCGGCGAACTTCGCCAGCCGGATCTTCGGGCCCTGGAGGTCGGCGAGCACGCCCACCGCGCGGCCCGTCTCCTCGGCAGCCTTGCGGACCCGGTCGTACCGGCTCTGGTGCTCGGCATGGGTGCCGTGGCTGAAGTTGAATCGGGCCACGCTCATGCCGGCATCGATCAGAGCGACGAGCTGGTCATGGGAGTCGACGGCGGGACCCAGTGTGCAGACGATTTTGGAACGGCGCATGAGGCGGATCCTATCGGTTTGTTTCGCTGCGGAATATTCCGTCTGGTGGAATGTACAAATGGGCGGGATGCCGCTCAGGCGTTGACCAACGCATACGTCTGCCGTGCGATTTCCAGCTCCTCGTCCGTCGGTACGACGGCGACCGCGACCCGGGCGTACTCCGGCGAGATCAGCCGCGCCGCGTCCGCCCGTACGGCGTTGAGATCCGCGTCCACCACCAGCCCCAGCTCCTCCAGGCCCGCGATCGCCGCCGCGCGTACGGGCGCCGCGTTCTCGCCGACACCCGCAGTGAAGACGACCGCGTCGACCCGGCCGAGAACGGCGTAGTAAGAGCCGATGTATTTCTTCAGCCGGTGGATGTAGATCTCGAAGGCCAGCAGTGCCCGCTGATCACCCTCGTCGATCCGGCGGCGTATCTCCCGCATGTCGTTGTCACCGCACAGACCGACCAGACCGCTCTTCTTGTTCAGCAGTACGTCGATCTCGTCCGTGCTCATCCCGGCGACCCGCTTGAGGTGGAACACCACCGCCGGGTCGATGTCACCGGAGCGCGTACCCATCACCAGCCCCTCCAAGGGCGTCAGCCCCATGGATGTGTCCACGCACACCCCGCCCCGCACGGCCGACGCCGAGGCCCCGTTGCCCAGGTGCAGCACGATGACGTTGACCTCGGACGGGTCCTTGCCGAGCAGCTTGGCCGTCTCGCGCGATACGAACGCGTGCGAGGTGCCGTGGAAGCCGTAGCGGCGGATGCGGTGCGCGTCGGCGGTCTCGACGTCGATCGCGTAGCGGGCCGCGGACTCCGGCATCGTCGTATGGAAGGCGGTGTCGAAGACGGCGACCTGCGGCAGGTCGGGGCGCAGCGCCTGGGCGGTGCGGATGCCGGTGATGTTCGCCGGGTTGTGCAGCGGGGCGACCGGCACGAGCCGCTCGATCTCCGCCATCACCTCGTCGGTGATCACGGTCGGGGCGCTGAACTTCAGCCCGCCGTGGACAACGCGGTGGCCAATGGCGGCGAGCTCCGGGGAGTCCAGGCCGAGCCCGTCGCGCGCCAGCTCCTCGGCGACGGCCTTCAACGCGGCCTCGTGGTCGGCGATCGGACCGGTGCGCTCGCGCTTGCCGGAGCCGTCTCCCACCAGCGGGCTGTGCACCAGACGCGAGGTCTCCTCGCCGATCCGCTCGACCAGTCCGACGGCGAGGCGCGAACTGTCGCCCATGTCGAGCAGCTGGTACTTCACCGACGAGGAGCCGGAGTTGAGGACGAGGATGCGCGTAGCGGCGGTGTCGGTCACGGGTGCGGCACCTTCTGGGATCGGAGTGGCAGTCATACGGTCTCGCCCTGGGCCTGGATCGCCGTAATGGCGACCGTGTTCACGATGTCCTGCACCAGCGCGCCGCGCGACAGGTCGTTGACCGGCTTGTTCAGGCCCTGAAGGACCGGGCCGACTGCGACGGCCCCGGCCGAACGCTGGACGGCCTTGTAGGTGTTGTTGCCGGTGTTCAGGTCCGGGAAGATCAGCACGGACGCCTGGCCCGCGACCTCGGATCCCGGCAGCTTGGTGGCGGCGACGGACGGTTCGACCGCCGCGTCGTACTGGATCGGCCCCTCGACCAGGAGGTCGGGACGGCCGGCGCGCACCAGCTCGGTGGCCTCGCGCACCTTGTCGACGTCCGCGCCGGTGCCGGAGCTGCCCGTCGAGTACGACAGCATCGCGATCCGCGGGGCCACGCCGAACTTCTCGGCCGTACTCGCCGACTGCACGGCGATGTCCGCGAGCTGGACGGCGTTCGGGTCCGGGTTGACCGCGCAGTCGCCGTACACGAGCACCTTGTCGGCGAGCAGCATGAAGAAGACCGACGAGACGATCTTGGCGTCCGGCTTGGTCTTGATGATCTCGAAGGCCGGGCGGATGGTCGCCGCGGTGGAGTGCACGGAGCCCGAGACCATGCCGTCGGCCAGGCCCTCGTGGACCATCAGCGTGCCGAAGTAGTTGGCGTCGGCGACGACGTCGTACGCCAGCTCCACGCTGACTCCCCGGTGGGCGCGCAGCTTCGCGTACGTCTCGGCGAAGCGGCCGCGCAGTTCGGAGGTCTGCGGGTCGATGAGCTGGGTTTTCGTGAGGTCGATGCCCAGGTCGGCGGCCTTCTTGCGCAGTACGTCGACGTCGCCGAGCAGCGTCAGGTCGCACACGTCGCGGCGAATCAGTACGTCGGCGGCCCGCAGCACGCGCTCCTCGGTGCCCTCCGGCAGGACGACGCGGCGGCGGTTGGCGCGCGCCCGCTCCAGCAGCTCGTGCTCGAACATCATCGGCGTGACGCGGCCGCTGCGGGCCACCGCCATCCGGGCCAGCAGGTCGGCGGTGTCGACGTACCGCTCGAACAGGCCGAGCGCGGTCTCCGCCTTGCGGGGCGTCGCGGCGTTCAGCTTGCCCTCCAGGGCGAAGAGCTCGGCCGCGGTGGGGAAGGAGCCGCCGGCCACCGAGACGACCGGGGTGCCCGGCGCGAGGCGTGAGGCGAGGGTGAGGACCTCGGTGCCGGGGCGTTCGTCGAGGGTCAGGAGTACGCCCGCTATGGGCGGGGTCCCGGCGCTGTGCGCGGCGAGCGCGCCCACGACCAGGTCGGCGCGGTCGCCGGGGGTCACGACGAGGCAGCCGGGGGTCAGGGCGTTCAGGAAGTTCGGCAGCATCGCACCGCCGAAGACGAAGTCCAGGGCGTCACGCGCCAGGCCCGCGTCGTCGCCGAGCACCACCTTGCCGCCGAGGGCGTGGGTGATCTGGGCGACCGTGGGGGCGGCCAGCGCCGGCTCGTCGGGCAGGACGTAGCAGGGGACCGGGAGGCGGGCCTTCAGGCGCTCGGCGATCTCCGCTCGGTCCATGGGGGCGACGCGGTTGGCGACCATGGCGAGGACCTGGCAGCCGAGCGCCTCGTACGCGCGGTACGCGTTGCGGGTCTCGGCGCGCACCGCGTCGGCGGGCTGCTTCCTGCCGCCGACCACCGGGATGACGGATCCGCCGAACTCATTGGCCAGGCGGGCATTGAGGGCCAGCTCGTCGGGCAGCTGGGTGTCGGCGTAGTCCGTACCCAGGACGAGGACGACCTCGTAGTCCCGCGCCACCTGGTGGAAGCGGTCGACGATGCGGGAGACCAGCTCGTCGGTGCCCTTCTCGGCCTGGAGCGCCGAAGCCTCCTGGTAGTACATGCCGTACCCGGTTTCCGGGTCCTGCGACAGCCGGTAGCGGGAGCGCAACAGGTCAAAGAGGCGGTCGGGCCCGTCGTGCACCAGGGGGCGGAACACACCCACCCGGTCCACCTGGCGGGTAAGGAGCTCCATGACTCCCAGCTCGATGACCTGCCGGCCGTCTCCCCGGTCGATCCCGGTCACGTACACGCTGCGCGTCACGCGTGCTCTCCGTCCAGTTAGGATGGTCTTGCCCTCTTGACAATACCTGTGGGGGTGGATAGGGCGCCCGCCGGGCAGGGGGTCTGTGAGACCCGGGACCGAAGGCCTCGCACGGGCGAATCCGCAAGGCCTGCGTAACGCCTCCGTATGGCCCGATTCGGTCCACGAACGGAGGAGTAGCCGGAAGCGCGGGGCTCATGCGAGCCGTGAAACAATCGGATTCTGGCTCACAAGTACCACTAGCGAGCAGGAGACACAGCACGATGCGCATCGGAGTTCTCACCGCAGGCGGAGACTGCCCCGGGCTGAACGCAGTGATCCGGTCGGTCGTGCACCGGGCCGTCGCAGGTCACGGCGACGAAGTCATCGGATTCGAGGACGGGTTCAAGGGCCTGCTCGACGGCCACTACCGCCCTCTCGACCTCAATGCCGTCAGCGGCATCCTCGCCCGCGGCGGTACGATCCTCGGCTCCGCGCGCCTGGAGCGCGACCGGCTGCGCGAAGCGGCCGAGAACTGGCACGAGTTGTCGGAGCGCTCCGGCATCGACGCGCTCATCCCGATCGGCGGCGAGGGCACGCTCACCGCGTCCCGGATGCTGTCGGAGGCGGGGATGCCGGTCGTCGGCGTACCGAAGACCATCGACAACGACATCAACGGTACCGACCGCACTTTCGGCTTCGACACTGCCGTAGGCGTCGCGACCGAGGCCATAGACCGCCTCAAGACCACCGCCGAGTCCCACCAGCGCGTGATGGTCGTCGAGGTCATGGGCCGGCACGCGGGCTGGATCGCGCTGGAGTCGGGGATGGCGGGCGGCGCGCACGGGATCTGCCTGCCCGAGCGGCCCTTCGCGGTCGACGACCTCGTGAAGATGGTCGAGGAACGCTTCGCGCGCGGCAAGAAGTTCGCGGTCGTCTGCGTCGCGGAAGGCGCACGTCCGGCCGAGGGATCGATGCCGTACGAGAAGGGCGCCATCGACCAGTTCGGGCACGAGCGCTTCACCGGCATCGGCAACCGGCTCGCGAGCGAGCTGGAGAAGCGGCTCGGCAAGGAGGCCCGGCCGGTCATCCTCGGCCACGTCCAGCGGGGCGGCACCCCGACGGCGTACGACCGTGTCCTCGCCACCCGCTTCGGCTGGCACGCGGTGGAGGCGGTGCACCGCGGCGACTTCGGCAACATGACGGCGCTGACCGGCACTGAGATCACCATGGTGCCGCTGGCGGCGGGGGTCGAGGAACTGAAGACGGTCCCGGAGAAGCGGATGTACGAGGCCGAGTCGGTCTTCTGAGCGGAACGCTCGCGCAGAGCGGCCCTGACCGCCTCCCCCGAGGACGGTCAGAGCCGCTCGGCCTGTTCCGGCCGGAGTTGCTGATTCCCACTCTTGAGTCGCGCGGCGCTTTCAACAAGTCTTTTCCTTGTCCCGGACATGTCCCAACTCTGTCCGGCGTGGCGGGAGAGGGGTGGGAGCGCGCATGTCCGAGGGGTCCGACGAGTCCGGCGCATCCGCCGAGTCCGACGCATCCGACGACGGCAGATCTCCGGATCCGTACGAGATACGGAACGCCGGCGAGTTCATCGCCGCACTGAGTGCGCTCAAGGACTGGTCGGGTCTCACCTACCGGGAACTGACGGCGCGGGCGGACGCGGTCGGCGACGTACTGCCGCGCAGCACGGTCGCCAACATGCTGGCGCGCACGACGCTGCCCCGCGAGGAACTGGTGGCGGCGTACGCACGGGCGTGCGGCTGCGGTCCGGGGACGGTCGAGCACTGGCTGAAGGTACGCAAGGAACTGGCCGTGCGCGGCACGCGCGAGGCTGCTGCCGGCCGGGCCGATGCAGGGTCCGGGGACATGGACGCGCCCGGCGAGGCGGCTGGTACTGACCCCGGTCGGGCGCGGCGGCGGTGGCCGGTCGTGGTGGCCGTGCCGGTGGCGCTCGTGCTGATGGCGGTGGCGGTGGCGGTCGGGCTGTTCGCGTGGAACGGCGATGGCGGAGACGATGCGCGGAGCAGTGGCCCGGTGGCCGGCGAGCGGATGGTGCGGGTCGGGGGGTCGTCTCTTTGCCTGACCGAGCGGGCCGGGTCCAGCGGGCACCTCTGCCAGGGCCCCTGCAAGGGCGCGATCCCGCGCTTCACACTCGTACCGCGCGGCGGCGACACCTGGCGCATCGCCACGCTGCACCCCGAGTACGGCGAAGGATGCATGGGCGTCCAGCGGTCGGCCCGGCACACGCCCGCCCCGCTGGAGAACGACTACTGCGGCAAGCGCGGCAAGGCGGAAACCTTCCGGCTGGAGCCGGTCGGCCGTCCCGTTGAGGGGTACCGGATCCGGCCGCTGCACACCGGCTTCTGTCTCGGAGTCGAGGACGGGGGGTCCGGCGGCTCGGACAAGCTTTGGGCCGAGGTGGTTCAGACAACGTGCGCGGCGGATGCCGAGCGACAGATCTTCCGCTTCGAACCGCCGGACCCGTCCGGTCCGCCCGTCAGCGCGCCAGCTGCCAGAAATGGCTGAGGATGTCGTCCAGGAACTCCCGGCCCTTCGCGCCGTCCCCCGAATCGCCGCCGCTCCAGCTCAGCGTCGACATCATCCGCGACTGGTAGTCGGTGTGCAGGCGCTGGAGTACGTCCTCCAGGTCCCGCCGCTGCACAGGAATCAGCTTCGCGATCGGGCGTACGTACGCCTGCCAGCGCGTCGTCACCGCGCTGCGCAGCATCTCGGCCAGGTCTTCGTCGCGGCCCGTCGCCGTGACGAACTCCTGCGGTGAAAGACCAAGGACCTCGGAGAGCGCCGCGGACTGCCGCTCGTTGCCGCGCCACCGCTGCGCGTCCTCCATCCGCTGGTACGCGCCCGCGTCCACGCCCACCATCCGCGCCAGATCCGGCGCCGCCAGGCCCCGCGCCATCCGGTGCTCGCGCAGCGTGCCCGGGGCGGCGATCAGGTCGCCGACCGCGCACCACAGGACACCGGCGAGGGCGGTGATCTCCTGGGCGTCGGGCGCGCGCTGCCTGCGTTCCCAGGCCACTACGAGGTCGGGGCCGATGTTCAGGCCGTACTGCGCGCGCAGCCCGTAGGCGACATGGCCGGGCGCCATGCCGAGGGCCTCGCGCAGTTGGCGCGCGGCAAGAGCGTTGAAAGGCGGAGAGGGGTGCACGGGCACACCGTACGGAGAAGAGGGCCCCGGTGACTACGGTGCGTTCACCCAAGATAACAACTCGTAGGAACGTCCTACAATCCAACATTCGCGCGTGCCACCCTCAGGTTACCCCCGAGTCACCCCGGAGTCACCCCTTGCGTACGGGGATCCAGCGGTAGTGCAGCTCGGGGCGGCCGACCTGGCCGTACTGCGGAGTGCGTTCGGCGCGGCCGGCCGACACCAGGTGTTCCAGATAGCGGCGGGCGGTGATCCGCGAGATCCCGAGGGCGGCGGCGGCCGTCGCGGCCGTCGTCCCGGCCGGCGATTCGCGCAGGGCACGGGTCACCGCCTCCAGCGTCGGGGCGCTGAGCCCCTTGGGGAGGGCAGCGGGCTGGGGAGTGCGCAGGGCGGAGAGCGCGCGGTCCACCTCGTCCTGGCCGCTGGCCTCGCCGACCGAGGCGCGGAACTCGGCGTAGCGATTGAGACGGTCGCGCAGGGTGGCGAAGGTGAAGGGCTTCAGGACGTACTGGACGACGCCGAGCGACACGCCTTCGCGTACGACGGCCAGATCGCGGGCAGAGGTGACGGCGATGACGTCGGCGGTGTGGCCGGCGCCGCGGATGGAACGTACGAGCTGGAGGCCGTGGCCGTCGGGGAGGTAGAGATCCAGGAGGAGCAGGTCGACGGGCCCGCGGTCGAGGGCCCGGACCGCCTCTCCCCGCGAATGCGCGACGCCGGCGACGGCGAAGCCGGGGACTCGGCCGACGTAGAGCGCGTGGGCGTCGGCGGCGACGGGGTCGTCCTCGACGACGAGGACGCGGATCGGGGGCGACGCGGCGGCACTCATGCGCGTCTCCGTTGCCGACGCGGCCACGAAAGGGGGCTCAGTCCCGGACCCCGCTCCTCAATCGCCCCAGGGGATCCATAGAAGCCTGTCCGGGGGGTTCGCACGGTCATGGCCGCACCTTCTCCTTCGCCGCCGCCGCGCGCAACGGCAGCCGCACCGTGAACTCCGCGCCGCCACCGGCCGCACCGGCCAGCACTATCGCCCCGCCTCCCCGGTGCACCGCCTGCCGGACCAGCGCCAGCCCCAGCCCGCGCCCCGCGCTCTTCGTCGACCAGCCGCGGGCGAAGACCGCCTCCGCCGACGCCGGGGCGACCCCAGGCCCGGTGTCCGCGACGCGCAGCAGCAGCTCGGAGCCCTGGTCCGTGCGGGCCGTCACCGTGACCCGCGCGCCGTCGCTGCCCTGCGCCGCGTCCACCGCGTTGTCGATCAGGTTGCCCAGGATCGTCACCAGGTCCCGGGCCGGCAGGGCACGCGGCAGCAGCCCGTCGTCGATCCGGCTGTCCTCGTCCAGTACGAGAGCCACGCCCCGCTCGTTCGCCTGCGCCGCCTTCCCCAGCAGCAGCGCCGCCAGCACCGGCTCGCCCACCGCGCCCACGACCTTGTCGGTGAGGGCCTGGGCCAGCTCAAGTTCCGCCGTGGCGAACTCCACCGCCTCGTCGGCCCGCCCGAGCTCGATGAGGGAGACGACGGTGTGCAGGCGGTTCGCCGCTTCGTGGGCCTGCGAGCGCAGCGCCTGCGTGAAGCCCCGCTCCGAGTCCAGCTCGCCGGACAGTGCCTGGAGTTCGGTGTGGTCGCGCAGGGTCACGACCGTGCCGCGCTGCTCCCCGCCCGTGATCGGCCGGCTGTTGACGACGATCACCCGGTCCGCCGTCAGATGCACCTCGTCGACGCGCGTTCCGGAGGCGAGCAGCGCCGTCGTCAGCGGGCCCGGCAGGTCCATTTCGGCCACCGGGCGGCCGACCGCGTCCGGCCCGAGGCCGAGCAGCTCGCGGCCGCCGTCGTTGATCAGCGCGATGCGCTGGTGCCCGTCGAGCATCAGCAGCCCTTCCCGTACGGCGTGCAGCGCGGCCTCGTGGTAGTCGTGCATGCGGCGGAGCTCGCCGGCGTTCATGCCGTGCGTGTGCCGCCGGAGCCGGGCGTTGATGACGTACGTACCCAGGCCTCCCAGGGCGAGCGCGCCCGCCGCCACGGCGAGCAGCGCGGCCAGCTGCTGCCGTATTTGCGCGCTGATCGTCTCGATGGTGATGCCCGCGCTGACGAGCCCGACGACTTCCTTGCCGTCCCGCACCGGTGCCACCACCCGCACCGAGCGCCCCAGTACCCCCGTGTACGTCTCGTGGAAGGTGCCGCCCGCCAGGGCGGGCCCCGTGTGTCCCCGGAACTTTCCGCCGATCTCGGCCGGCTCCGGATGTGTCCAGCGGGTCCCGTCCGGCGCCATGATCACGACGAAGCTGACGCCGGTCTCCTTGCGCAGGGCCTCGGTGTACGGCTGGAGGAGCGCCGTCGGGTTGTCGGAGCGAGCGGCCTCGATCACCGCCGGGGACTTCGCCACAGCGGTCGCGGTCGTGAAAACCTGCCGCCGTGCGGTCTCCTCGGCCTGGGACCGGTCCGAGACGTACGCGAAGACCGCGCACCCGGCGACGATCGCCGCCACCAGGACGACCTGCATCGCGAAGAGCTGGCCGGCCAGGCTGCGGGGGCGGGGGATGCGCATGCCGCAAGTGTGCCTGAGCGCGTCTGGCCGAAAAGCTGTGAACGTAAAGCACGTAACGGTGACGGGTGTCACAGGGGTGATGGATAGTCGCCGGGACCCATCGGGACGTGGGTATCGCAGGACAATCCGAGGAGGACCCCGTGGCAGGCACAGCAGCCGCAAGGCGGGACCGTACGCACTACCTGTATATCGCCGTCATCGTGGCCGTGATACTCGGCATCGTGGTCGGCTTCGCCGCCCCCGGTGTGGCCGTCGAGCTCAAGCCACTCGGCACCGGCTTCGTCAATCTGATCAAGATGATGATTTCGCCCATCATCTTCTGCACGATCGTGCTGGGCATCGGCTCGGTCCGTAAGGCCGCCAAGGTCGGCGCGGTCGGTGGCATCGCACTCGGCTACTTCACCGTGATGTCGCTCGTCGCACTCTCCATCGGCCTGCTCGTCGGCAACGTGCTGCACCCCGGCGACAGCCTCGCGGTGACCGACGCGGTCAAGGAAGCGGGCCAGGGCCAGGTCGCGGCCGAGGCCAAGGACACGGTCGAGTTCCTGCTCGGGATCATCCCGACCACGTTCGTTTCCGCCTTCACCACGGGTGAGGTCCTTCAGACCCTCCTCGTGGCGCTGCTCGCCGGCTTCGCGCTTCAGGCCATGGGCTCGGCCGGCCAGCCGGTCCTGCGCGGTGTCGAGCACATCCAGCGGCTCGTCTTCCGCATCCTGGCCATGGTGATGTGGGCTGCGCCGATCGGTGCCTTCGGCGCGATCGCGGCCGTCACCGGCTCGGCCGGTCTGGACGCTCTGAAGAGCCTCGCCGTACTGATGCTGGGCTTCTACGTCACGTGCTTCCTCTTCGTCTTCATCGTGCTCGCCACGCTGCTGCGCGTCATCGCGGGCCTCAACATCCTCACGCTCTTCAAGTACCTGGGCCGTGAGTTCCTGCTGATCCTGTCCACCTCCTCGTCCGAGTCCGCCCTCCCGCGGCTCATCGCGAAGATGGAGCACCTGGGCATCAGCAAGCCGGTGGTCGGCATCACGGTTCCGACCGGCTACTCCTTCAACCTCGACGGCACCATGATCTACATGACCATGGCGTCGCTCTTCATCGCCGACGCCATGGGCGACCCGATGTCGCTCGGGGAGCAGATCCCGCTCCTCCTCTTCCTCCTCGTGGCGTCGAAGGGCGCGGCGGGCGTCAGCGGGGCCGGCCTCGCCACCCTGGCCGGCGGCCTCCAGTCGCACCGCCCCGAGCTGGTCGACGGCGTCGGCCTGATCGTCGGCATCGACCGCTTCATGAGCGAGGCGCGCGCCCTGACGAACTTCGCGGGCAACGCGGTGGCGACGGTGCTGGTCGGCACGTGGACGAAGGAGATCGACAAGGACCGCGTCGACCAGGTGCTGGCAGGCCTGGTCCCCTTCGACGAGAAGACCCTGCTCGACGATCACGACACGGCACCGGACCTGACCAAGACGCAGGAAGCGCCCACGCGCGACGACGACAAGGCACCGGCGAAGGTGTGACGCGCTGACGCCCTGACGTGACCCGGCCGGTACGGAACCCAATTCCGCACCGGCCGGACGGCGTATCGATCCGCGTACGTTGCCGCAGGGGTCGACGGCTGAGCGCTGACCTTGATTCTTACCTTCTGGTGGGTATCCCACTTTAAAGTCGGTACTTGTCGGGTGGGTTGTGGCGCCGAAGCATGGTGTGCATGACTTCCCACGATCTTGTTCCCGTTACCGTCATCGGGCTCGGCGCCATGGGGCGCGCGCTCGCCGGTGCCTTCCTTGAGGCCGGGCATCCCACTACCGTCTGGAACCGTTCCGCCGGGAAGGGTGAGGACCTCGTCGCGCGTGGCGCGGTCCTTGCCCGGAGTGCCGAAGAAGCGGTGCGGGCCGGTGAGTTGACCGTCGTCTGTGTTGTTGATTACGACGCTTCGCAAGCCATCCTCGATCCGCTGGGCGACGCACTCGCCGGGCGCGTCCTCGTCAACCTCACCTCTGACTCGCCGGAGCGGGCCCGTACGGCCGCCGCCTGGGCGGACGAGCGCGGCGTCGCGTATCTCGACGGCGCGGTGATGGTGCCGACCCCGCTCGTCGGCGGGGCGGAGGCGCTGATCCTGTTCGCCGGTTCGCGGACGGCTTTCGAGAAGTACGAGAGCGCCCTCAAGGCGCTGGCCGGCAACGCCGCCTACCTGGGCGAGGACCACGCCCTCGCCGCCGCCTACGACCTGTCGATGCTCGACTTCTTCTACGCGAGCATCTCCGGCCTGGTGCACGCCTTCGCCCTGGCGCGGGAGGACAAGGTGGCGGCCGGGGCCCTCGCGCCGTATCTGAACACCATCACCGCCATCCTGCCGCCCATCGCCGCCGAGATGGCGTCCGCCAGTGCGACACGAGGTCGCCGCAACAAGTAGGTCAGAGAAGGAGTCAGGTATGACCTCCGGCTAGTGATCAGGGCCGGTCCCCATCCCCGGGTGCGTCGCTGGCAACGGCGGGGTTCTGAGCACGGGGATTCACGCCCAAGGGCTCGCGGGCCATCGTGAGCCACAGGCAAGGGGAAGGCCGGAAGGAAGAACGAAAGTGAACCCCTGTATTTACGCATCGTCATCCATACGTCGCGTCATGGCTCGCAATCGGCGGCGGAAAGGTCCCGCGTTGAGAGGCGCGAAGCGGGCATCGGGAATTGGTGGCCCGGTGTTGGATCACCGCTGACCTCGGTGTAAAGGGGGCTTCCTAACCGGCCGCATCTTGTCGCGGTGGAACGTGGAAACCCCGTAAGGGTCCGGCTTAGGCCGGTAAGCCGGAGGCAACGAAGGCCCAACTCTCTTGCGGGACAGGATGTTTCGAGAAGCGAATGCTGCCAGGCGAAAGTCGAGAGGAAACGGGTGGATCGCGGAGACTCCTCCGCCTCCCATAACTCGGCAGATACCGGCGCGTGCCGGGCCCGAAAGGGAGCTGACGCGGAACAGGTAGGCCGAAGAAGTGGAACTGCTGGAAGCATCAACCGGGGCGCAAGTTAGATACTGGGGGTGGAATGGAAACGCTGGAAAATGACGGAGTGGCCGTTCGCGAACCAGGGAACGGAACCTCGGACGAGTTCGAACGGTACTGGGCCGGGATCGACTGGCCTGAAACCGAACGGAACGTCATGCGTCTGCGACAGAGGATCTTCAAGGCGTCTCAGGAGGGGGACCTCAAGCAGGTCCGGAACCTCCAGAAGCTCATGCTGCGTTCTCACTCAAACACGCTGTGCAGCGTGCGTAGGGTGACCCAACGCAGCACGGGGAAAGCGACGGCCGGCGTTGACGGCGAGAGGGCTCTGACCCACCGGGGCAGGGCAAAACTGGTCACGGAGATATCTTCCGAGTCCGGGCTCAAGGTCAATCCGGTTAGACGTGTGTACATCCCGAAGGCGAATGGGAAGGAACGGCCGCTCGGTATCCCCACGATCAGGGACCGAGTCCACCAGGCCAGGGCGAAGAACGCACTGGAGCCTGAGTGGGAGGCCCGTTTCGAGGCGCGGAGCTACGGCTTCCGCCCGGGACGGAGTTGCCACGATGCCATCGGCATGATCTTTAGCGTCTCCTCGCAGAAGCGTGCAAGGAGATTATGGGTCCTCGATGCGGATCTGTCAGCGGCTTTCGACCGGATCGACCATCGACACCTGATGAGGGCGATCGGGGGGTTCCCCGGCAGGGGGATGGTCCTGCGATGGCTCAAGGCGGGGGTCATGGAGGGTGGAAGGTTCGCCCCGACGGAGGAAGGTACTCCGCAGGGGGGAGTCGTCACGCCCCCAACGCAATGG
>NZ_JAGGOK010000135.1 GCF_018614615.1 Streptomyces sp. ISL-100
CCGCTCAACCTGACAAAGCCCCTCGGCGACCTCGGAGACCGGCTTCCTTGTCTCGATCACGATGCGTACAGCACCCTCGCGGAACTCGGTGTTGTACGGCTGCTTCTTGGACCCCATGAACCTCAACTTCCCCTGCAATCACGGGCTCCACGCTACGAGGGGAGGGACACATGCGCCCCACTGAATTCGAACCCCTGAGGGTGTGTCACTGGAGCCAGCCGCGGCGTATGGCTTCGGCGCCGGCTTCGAAGCGGGAGCGGGTGCCGAGGCGGGTCATGAGTTCGGCCATCATGCGGCGGGCGGTGCGTACGCCGATGCTGAGTCTGCGGGCGACGATCGCGTCGGTGTGCCCTTGGGCGAGCAGGCGCAGCAGTTGTCGTTCCTGCCCGGTCAGTCCGTTGTCGTCATGTTCGCGGTCTGCGGCGGTCCCGAAGTCATCCGCCTGGTCCCAGATTGCCTCGAAGAGTGCGGCGAGCGCGGTGAGGATGCCGGGGCCTTGCAGCTGGACGGCGCCGCGACGGGTGTTGTCGGGGTCGACGGGCAGCAGTGCGGCCTGTCCGGTGAACAGGACCATGCGTAGGGGCAGGGTCGCGGCGGTGCGTACCTGCGCGCCCCGGGAGGTGAGCCAGCGGGCGTAGTCCAGTGTTGCGGGGTCGTTGCGCACGGAGGCCTGGTACAGGGTGCGCACGGGGATGCCGCGTTCCAGCAGGGTGGCGTCCAGGGGGTGGGAGGCGTCGAGTGTGGCCTGGGTCTGTGCGCCGCCGGGCATGAATGACATCAGGGGTGCGGTGGCGTCATGGGCCAGTTGTTCCAGGCGGGTCTGGATCTCCTCGATGCCGGAGAGGATCTCGACGTGGTGACGGCCGGTTTCGGCTTCGGCGTGCTGGTGCAGCAGGGTCATGGCGGCGACCTGGGCGTCGGCGAACTCCTGTTGGGCGTGACGGAGTTCTTTCTCCCGCATGGCGAGCAGGAGCTGGATGCCGACGGTGGGGGGAACCGGGCGCAGTCCTTCTTCTGCTTGCGGGGAGGTGCGCAGCAGGTTCAGTTCGGCGAGCTGGTCGAGGGCGGCGCGTATGTCGCTGTCGGGCAGTGCCAGGCTCTCGGCGAGTTCGGCGATGCCGTGCCCGGGTTCTTCGAGCATGAGCCGGTAGACGGCTTCGGCGGTGCGGTCGATTCCGAGCGGGTGCAGCTGCGACATGAACGTCCTTGCCTGAGTTTTCGTCGCGCCGTCCGTGACGGTACCCGTGAGGCAGGCAGCTTGCTGCCCGGAAGCTTCCTGCCTGGGCGGAAACCTGGGCAATGTCCGTCTCACGTTTCAAGATCAGCACATGCATATGGTGACCGTGGTCCTGAGCGGGCCGCAAAGCACTGCCCTGTCCGCTGATGTGCTGGACATCCTGTGGGTCGTCGCGTCTTTCGAACACGGGGTGGAACACCTGCACGTCAATCGCCCCGAGACCGGTGGGCTTGGCCATCTGACGTTCTTCATCAAGGCCACGACGCAGGAGAGGGCCGTGGCGTTGGCGCACGCGGTCACCTGCCGGGCACTGGAGAACTCACCGGCGCTGTCCGGCTGGTGCCTGGCACCGGGCCGACTGTGAGGCAGGACGCTGCCAGGCCGCCTCCTGCCAAGTTGATCTTCTTCCTTTCGGGCTGCCCGGTGAGCAGTGTTGATCCCACGCCGGACGCAGGGTCCTCTGAGCAGTCCCCGCCCGAACCGTCACTTCGCCCATCCCGTCAAAGGAGCACCATGTCCGTCCTCCGTCGACCGCTCGCCGCAGCCGTCATCGCCCTCGCCTTCGACACCGCCCTGACCACCGGGGCCGGACTCACGGAATTCTCCGACTCCGGGACGAAGCTGCACAGTCAGGGCCCTCAGGACTCCGCCGGATGGGGATAGCAGACCACCCGCCCATGACTACCGCATGACGATGCAGGTGAGGACTTCCATGTCAACTCCGACCACCCTGTCCACAAACACCACACCAGCTATGGCCCCGGTTTCCCGCTTCGGCGTGTGGCTCGGCCCTCTCCTGGCACTTGGCGCCACCGCCATCTGGTCCGGGAACTTCGTCATCGCCCGTCATCTGGGCGATGTCATCCCTCCCGTGCAGACCTCCTTCTGGCGATGGGTGATCGCCCTCGCAGCTGTCGCTCCCTTCGCCATCCGCGGACTCCTGCGCGAGCGCCAGGCGGTGCGCCGGCACGCCGGTCTGATCGTGCTCGCTGCCCTGCTCGGGGTGACCTTGTTCAACACCCTGATCTACATCGCCGGGCAGTCGACGTCGGCGACGAACTTGGCACTGATCGCTGCCGCATCCCCCGCGGTGATCGCGGCGTTCGCCTTCGCAGAAGGAGAGCGCATGACCGCCATCCGCGCCACCGGCATGGCCGTCGCGTTCATCGGCGTGGTCACCCTGGTCTCCAAGGGAAGCATCACCGCGCTGCTCTCGATGGACTTCCGGGCCGGCGACCTGTGGATGCTCGCCGCGATGGCGACGTTCGCCGGCTACTCCGCGCTCCTCAAGCGCAAGCCGTCCACGATCTCCGGCCCCAGCTTCCTCCTGGCCACCTTCGCCGCAGGCGCCGTGATGCTCGCTCCCGTCTACGCCGTTTCTCTCGCACTTCAGGGAGCCTTCGCACCTAGCGGTGCCACCGTCGGTCCCTTGCTCTACATCGGCATCGCCTCCTCCGCGATCGCCTTCTACACCTGGAACAAAGCCGTCTTGCTCATCGGCGCCACCCGCGCCGGGGTCATTTACTACCTCCAGCCCGTATTCGTCGCCTGCGTGGCCTACCTCGCCATCGGCGAACACATCACGCTCATCCAGATCCTCTGCATGGCCGCCATCATCACCGGCGTCGCCCTGGGTGCCAAGCGCTGAAACCACCCCTGAACCACCACTGAAGGAACAGCTCATGTCGCTTCACATCAACGCCGCCCGCCTGCTCTCCGACCTCACCCACCTGTCCCAGATCGGGGCCGGCCAGGACGGTGCCCTGTGGCGCATCGCCGGCACCAAGGCCGACTGGGCCGGGCGGGACTGGTTGGACAAGACCATGCGCGTGGAAGGCCTGCACACCTACTACGACCAGACAGGCAACGTCTTCTCCCGCCGCAAGAACACATCCGGCCCCTGGCTGCTCATCGGCTCACACGCCGACACAGTGCCCGCCGGAGGCCACCTGGACGGTGCCTACGGAGTCATCGCCGCCATGGAAGTCCTGCGCACCCTCCACGAGCAGAACCACCCGCTGGCCGACCACGTGGAGAGCGTGGCCTGGTTCGACGAGGAAGGCGTACGCCCGGAGTCGGCCGGCGGCCTGGTGGGCTCCACCGCGCTCGCGAACTCTGCTCACGCCCATGACCTGGTGGGCTACCTGGAAATCCACATCGAGCAGGGCCTGCGCATGGAGAAGGCCGGCCTCGATCTGGCACCCGTCACCGGCATCGTCGGAGTACGCCGCTACCAGGTATCGGTATCTGGGCAAGAGAACCACGCAGGCACCACCATGTGGGCGGACCGGCAAGACGCCGGACGCGTGGCCGCCCGCATCGTCGCCGAGCTGAAGAACATCATCCTGGCCACCGACCCGATGGGGATCGGCAACGCCGGCGTCATCAGCTTCGGCCCCGGAGCGGCCAACGTCGTGCCCGGCACCGCGAGCACCGAGCTGGAGATCCGCGCCTCCTCCGACACCGCCCTGGACGACATCGAAGCCGAACTGGACCAGACCCTGTCACGTATCGCTGCCGAGGAGAACTGCGCCGCGGAACTGGCCCGTATCTCAGCCAAGCCCGCCGCACACTTCGACAAGCGCGTCCTGGACGCCGTCGATGAGACCTGCCGGGAGAAGGGACGCACGGATCAGCTGCTCTCCTATGCCGGACACGACGCATCAGTGATCTCCACGCGCCTTCCCACCGCGATGATGTTCGTGCCCTCCACCGGCGGGTTTTCCCACTCCAACAAGGAACACACACCCGATGAACAGCTGGTCCTGGGCACTCAGGCACTGCTCGAGTCGGTACTGAAAGTAGCGCCGATGCTGTTGGAGTACCCCAGCTCCTCCGTAGCACTGGCAGCGTGAGACAGCGCTCCCCAGACCGTCCGGTCAGGGAGATGGGTGGCACGGCGAAGGCGTCGGTGCCCTCGGGTGCTCCACACGCCAGGAGGGTCACGGACACGATCACCGCGTTCCTCCAGCCGGTTCCGGAGCCGACCCGCCCGGTCGTCCGCAAGAACAAGCCGGCGCGGACGGTCCCGCCGCAGGCTGGGGCACCGGTCCGGCCGGCGGGGCTGGGCACGCTGGCCGGGTGGGAGACCGAGGTCGTGCTGCCGGTGAGCGGGACGTTGACCACCCCGAGCAAGGGCAGCCCCCGCCCGGACGCCGTCCTGACCGCTCCGCAGGCCGGTGTGCCGGTGCTGTTCGTGGAGGTCGACAACGGCACCGAAGGCCCGCAGATCGTCGCGGACAAGATTCTCAAGTACCGCAGGTTCTTGCGCCGCACCGTCAAGGACACCAATGGCCACGACATCCCGATGTGGCAAACGCTCTACAGCGACCACGGCCGCAGGGCGGGGTATCCGCCGCTGGCGATCGTGTTCACCAAGCAGGTCGGGCCCGAGGCGATGACGAACCGTATGAAGGCCGTCCGGGATCTCTCCACGGAGTGCTGGAAAGGCCACTGGCACAGCGGCAGCATCTACGGAGCGGACGTGAAGGACGGCTACCGCGACTACGACGGAACCGTCCCCGTCATCGTCACCACCCTCGCCCGCCTGCACCAGCACGGCCCGCACGGACCCATCTGGTGGCGCTACGGGCGTTCCTCGTGGGAGACCCTCGAAGCGGCTCTGGACAACCCTGACGACTACCGCGCTTTCCACGCCCGGGAAGAGGAACGCCGCGCCGAGCGCCGCGCCCAGGAGGAGCGCGAGCAGCGCGAGCGGGAAGAGGCCAAGCGGCGGCGGAAGGCCACCGCGTGGGCGTGTCCGACCTGCGGCCGTGACGTCTACCCGAGCGACGGCTGGCAATCCGTACCGCCTGGCAGTGACTGCACCGTGTGTACCCACGCCAAGGAGAGCGAGCGCCAGAAGGCCGAGGAGCGGGCGGCTGAAGAGGCGCAGGCGAAGGCGGAAGCGGAGGCGTGGCGCAAGGAGAACGGCATCTTCGGCTTTCTCCGCCGCTGACACACCGGAGCTCTGCCGGTCTTGGGTGCGGTGTACCGGAGGGGTGGGGCCCTGGCCGGACGGGGCAGGGCCCCGCCCGGGGCGCGCATCCGTGGGGCGGATTTCATACGCCACCGGGCAACCGAGCGGGCGCCGGTCGGGTCACGCACGCGACGCCGCATTCACCCAGGGGGCGGTGCCAGCGGTCAGAGCCAGGTGCCTTCCAGGGCGCGGCGGTCGCCAGTGAGCGCGTAGCGGCGTGCGGCGAGGACGGTTTCGACGTCGCAGCCGATGTCGTTCGCGTACCGGGCGAGGATCTTGTCGACGGCTTCCTGCTCGGACCAGAACGCCGGGGCGAGTTCGAGTGCGCTCTGCCCCAGCCGGCCGCCGACTACGGCCATCTCGTCGACCAGGCGCCGTACCACCGTCGTGTCATCCGGGTGTCGCTCCGCGTCAGCGAGTGCCCGCTCCAGAGCGTCGTCGTCGGCAGCGGTGTCACCGGCCGCGGGGAGTGGATCGCGGCGGAGCTCGTCGACGGCCTGGCCCACGATGGCACGGACCGCGGACCACTCGAGCTGCCCGGCCTGGGCAGCGGCAGTGAGCCGTTCGGTGACGACGGTAGTGAGTTCATCGAGTTGGCCATGGACCTCGCGCAGCGCCCGCTGCGACAACCCCATGTCCACCAGCCCGGCCGCGTCCGTGTCTCCCGCGGGTGACACATCAGCCAGGACACCGGCCGCGCCGATCGCCCGGTTCAGCGCGCCGGCCGACTCGGCAATGTCGATCAGCCGGTACGCCTGCGCCCTGCTGATCCCCAGCTCATCCTGCGCGTACGCACCCCACCCCGAGTGCCCGAGCGCGCCCCATACCCGCGCCCGGTGGGCTTCCCGGACCCGCTGGGCCAGGACCATCGCGGCCCGCCGCGCGTCGTCGATCGCCGCACGCAACTGCTCGGTCAGCCGCAACGCATCATCCCGGCCGACCGGCTCCAGCGCCCCACCCTGTTCCGGCTCTCTCATTGACGCCATGTCTCCATGGTGCGCCAGGCACAGGCGGCTGGGCAGGGGTGCGAGAAGCACAGGCAAGGCGGAAGCGGATGCGCGGCACGGGGAGAACGGCATCTAGAAGTGCACTGAAAATG
>NZ_JAGGOK010000136.1 GCF_018614615.1 Streptomyces sp. ISL-100
GTCACGGCCTGGTCGTCCTCCCGCATGTCGCGGGCCCGCACGTCAACGGGTCCGCTGCGCGTGCTGTGGGTGGCCATGACGCTGTTCGCCTTTGTGTACGCGCACGGCGTGAGCACCGAAGGTGTCACCGGCCATCTCGACGCATCGGCAATCGCCCCTGTGACAGCGGGCTTTCACGACCACGCCGCCCCCGACGTGCCGGTAGACCACCACGGTGGCGGTCACGACCAGTCGCATCCGGCTCAGGAGTGCGTGCCGGGCCAGCCGCAGCAAACGCCTGCTCTGGATGCCCCCGGCGTCTGTGCCCTCGTCGAGAAAGACTCATCCCCTTCGGGACCTGTTCTGGTCGCCTTCGGTGACGTCGCGTCCGTCAAGCATTTGCCGAGTACGTCGATAAGAGCCACAGTTCTGCAGATCTAGGATCCGGCGGCTCTTTGCCGCCGGCAGTCTGTCGACGCAACCGGCCTCGCCCGTACGTGCCACGGCGCGTGGTGATCAGATTCCCTGCCGCGTTGTCCCGACACCTCCTGCCCCGACACTTCCCGCTGCGATTTTCGCGTCGGGTACCCCCGCCATGCCCTGAGACCGGGCCACCGGCCCGGGATGGACGGCATGCGAAAGATCAGCACCTCATGCGCCACTTGTCGAACGAAAAGATGAGAGCCCACTGATGCACGCTTCGAACACCACCCATCTTTCTAAAGCCGGCCACGCCGCACTGTCCGGCCTGGTCGGCAACACGCCCCTCCTGCACGTCAGCGAGCCCTTCGCACCCGCCGGACGGGGATTCTGGGCGAAGCTGGAAGGCTTCAACCCCGGCGGCATAAAGGACCGGCCCGGTCTGCACATGGTCGAACGGGCCCGCGCCCGCGACGAATTGAAGCCCGGCGCGAGAATCATCGAGTCCACCAGCGGTACCCTCGGCCTGGGCCTGGCCCTCGCGGGGATGGTCTACGGCCACCCGGTCACCCTGGTCACCGACCCCGGCCTGGAGATGTCCATGACCAGGCTCCTGACCGCCTACGGCGCCCAGGTCAACGTCGTCTCCGAACCGCATGCCACCGGCGGCTGGCAGCAGGCCCGCCGCGACCGCGTCACCCAGCTGATGCGGCAGCACCCGGATTCCTGGTGCCCGGATCAGTACAACAACCCCGACAACACCACGGCTTACACCCCGCTCGCGCTGGAACTGGCCATCGAACTTGCCCACATCGACGTGCTGGTGTGCAGCGTCGGAACCGGAGGACACTCGGCAGGCGTCTCCCGGGTCCTGCAGCAGCTCTACCCCGACCTCAAGCTCGTCGGCGTGGACACCATCGGCTCCACCATCTTCGGCCAGCCCGCCCGTCCCCGCCTGATGCGCGGGCTCGGATCGAGCATCTACCCCCGCAACGTGGCGTACGGCAACTTCTCCGAGGTGCACTGGATCGCCCCGGCCGAAGCGGTGTGGTCCTGCCGGCAGCTGGCAGCCTCGCACTACGCCACCGGCGGATGGAGCGTCGGCGCCGTAGCCCTGGTCGCCGGATGGCTCGCCCGTACGATGCCCGAGGACACCCGGATCGCGGCGATCTTCCCCGACGGGCCGCAACGCTATCTCGGCACCGTCTACGACGACGACTACTGCGCCGCCCACGGCCTGCTCGACTCCCCGCCGGCACCCGAACCGGAGACGATCGGCCGCCTGGACGAGAAGGAAGTCACCCGCTGGACCCGGTGCGCCGGCGTTGTCGACCCGCTCACCGTTGCCCCCGACGCCGGGAAAGACGTGGAGGAGGGCCGGTGAAGAGCACCTTCGCGCAGGTCCGCAGCTACGACCGCAGCGTCCAGCTGCTGATGGTTAATCAGTTCACCATCAACCTCGGCTTCTACATGCTGATGCCGTACCTGGCCACGCACCTGGCCGGGCCGCTGGGTCTGGCCGGATGGCTCGTCGGGCTGATCCTCGGCGTACGCAACTTCAGTCAGCAGGGCATGTTCCTGGTCGGCGGAACGCTGGCCGACCGGCTCGGCTACAAGCCGATGATCATCACCGGACTTGCCCTGCGCATTGTCGGCTTCGCGACCCTCGGGCTCGTCGACTCGGTGCCCGCGCTGATCGCCGCATCCGCCGCCACAGGCCTGGCGGGTGCCCTGTTCAATCCGGCCACCCGCGCCTACCTGGCCGCGGACGCGGGGGAACGCCGGGTGGAGGCGTTCGCGCTGTTCAACGTCTTCTACCAGGCCGGCATCCTGCTCGGCCCGCTGGTCGGCATGGTGCTGACCGGCGTCGGTTTCCGCGTTACGTGCCTTGCGGCGGCCGGTATCTTCGCTGTGCTGAGCGTCGTACAGATCCGCGCACTGCCCGCGCGCCGGGCCGACGACGACACGAAGACCCGCCCGGACGGCCGACGGGAGAGCGTCTGGTCGCAATGGCGGAGCATCCTGGCCAACCGGCCGTTCATGCTGTTCTCGCTCGCCATGATCGGCTCGTACGTCATGACCTTCCAGGTCTACCTCGCGCTGCCACTTGAGGTACGGCGCCTGGGCGGCGAAGGACAGTTCGCCGCAGCGGCGGTGGCGGTGCTGTTCGCCGTCTCCGGCCTGAGCACGATCCTCGGCCAGACCAAGGTGACCGCCTGGTGCAAGGCCCGCATGGCACCAGGACGTGCTCTCACCTGGGGCCTGCTGACGATGGGAGCCGCCTTCCTGCCGCTGCTGCTCGCCACCGCCCTTCCGGTACCGGACGGCGGAGTCGGGCTGTGGCTGCTCGCGGCGGTGCCGCCGGCGCTGTCCGCGCTGTTGCTGGCCGTCGGCACGATGATCGCCTATCCGTTCGAGATGGACACCATCGTCCGTCTCTCCGGTAATCGCCTCGTCGCCACGCACTACGGCCTGTACAACACCATCTGCGGCGTCGGTATCACCTTGGGCAACCTCCTGACCGGCGCAGCGCTGGACGCGGCCCGCGAAGCCGGAGTACCCGCGCTGCCGTGGACTGCCCTGCTCCTGCTGGGTCTTGGCTGCGCCGGGGCGTTGCACGGGCTGGAGCGCGCCGGCCGCCTCGCAGGCCCGGCGGCCGTCGCTCGGTCCGAGCCCGCCACGGCCTGACCTACAGGGGAGGATGGGCTCCGTTGAGGTAGTGGTCGCCGATGTCGCGCAGTCTGCGGGTGGGGGAGCTCCGCGCTGTCAGGACGTGTGCGTTGCGCCAGAACCGGTCGAGCCCCGTGCCGCCGTCGAGGGAGCCGGCGTCACCGGTGAGTTCGAGGACGCGCGTGGTGATGTGCGCAGCGGACCTGCTGGTCACGGCTTCGGCGGCGGCCACGAGGACCGCGATCTCGGCGCGGGCGTCGACGCCGAGTTGGTGCCCCGTGCGAAGTCCTCCTGCCAGCGCCTCGGTGGCTCGCTCGACGACCGCCGCGGCGGTGTGGGCTGAGGTTGCCATTTCCCCGTAGGCGAGGGACAGGTACGGATCGCCGCTGGGGTGCTCCGCGTATGCGTCGCCCCCGTTCGCGGACGGATGCGTGTGCGGCGCGGCCCGGCTGACGTCCCTCGCCTCCGCCAGGGCCCCTTCGGCGATTCCCAGGCCGACGTGGACGAGCAGAAGGCTGAGCGCGAGAGGGGCGAGTGAGGCGAAGGGGGAGACGGCGTGCTCGTCGCGTGCGACGGCGCCGAGCACGCCGTCCTCGCTCACCGGTACGTTGTCGAAACTGACGCCACCGGCTCCGGTGAGCCGCTGGCCGAGGCGTTCATTCGCCGGGTCGGCGTGGACACCGGCGTGGGAGGGGTCCACGAGGGCGATCAGTAACTCACCGGTCTTCGTACATGTCGCGCCGAGGACCAGCCGGTCGGCCACGGTGACGCCTGCTTGAAAGTCCCGCCGGCCGTTGAGGACGTATCCTCCGCCGGCCGGTGCGAGAGTGAGATCCGGCCCCGCATCCCGACCGGCAGGGTGCGTGCTGCCGCCGAGGAGCCAATGTTCCGCGGCTGCCCGGCCCTCGAACGCAACCGGCTTTTCCGGGGGACCGAAGAAGCGCGCGCTCCAGGACAACACATAGTGATGCGCGAGCAGTTCGCCGATGGAGCTGTCGGCCGCAGCGATCTCCCGTATGACGGCACAGGCGGTGCGCCAGTCGGCGCCCGGATGTGCGGCGCCGGGCGGGGTCAGCAGCGCCGGCAGGCCGGCTTCGCGCAACCGCGACACCTCGTCGAACGGCGGCTTGCCCGCCCGGTCGCGGGTGATGGCGTCGACGGCAAGGTCGTCCGCCAGCTCACGGGTGACGCGTGGCCATATCGCTTCGCCGACCGGTTGGTCCGCCCGTGTGGATGCCTTCTTGTCGGCAGTTTTTCTCGGCACTCCGCCGCTCCCCTCGGATATCCCTAGTATTCCCATTGAATTACTAGGGATTCTCGCAGAGGTCGTGCCTCACCCCAAGAGTGTGACCAAGGGGTGGATGCCCGGTTCCGGATTCCGGTACGGCGGATCAGCCGGCGCCGGTGGTCAGGGGTTGGTCCAGGCTTCGGGGTTCTCCGCCAGGGCGGACACGTCTGCAGGCAGTTTGGCCGACGCGAGGTCGGCCAGTGTCACGCCGTCGAGGACCTCGCGCACGTTGGCCCGAAGCGCGATCCACAGCGGCAGCAGTGACTCCGCCGGGCCGGTGTACGACAGTTCCGGCGGGCGCACCCCGCGCACCGAGACGAGTGGTCCGTCAACGACGCGTATGACGTCGGCGACGCTGATGGAGTCCGCGGGTTTGGCAAGCCGGTAGCCGCCGTTGCCGCCACGCCGGCTGACCACCAGCCCGCCGCGGCGCATGTCGTTGAGGATGCCTTCGAGGAACTTGTGTGGAATGTCCTGAGCGTCGGCGATGGCCTCGGCCTTGAGTGGCTCGGATTCCTCCGAAGCGGCGAGCTGCAGTGCGGCCCGTACCGCGTAGTCCGCCTTGGCTGAAATCCGCATGCCCGCATTATCCCGCACCGGACGCGTGCACCCGTAGCCCGTCCGGATGCGCCCGGGTGCGTCCCGGGCCTTCCGGGGGGACGCTGGTTCCATGTCCGGACACCTGCCTGTGATCGTTCATCCGCCGCTCGGTCAGGGGGGCCGTCGCGTGACCGTACGCGGTGAGGACCTCGGCCTCGCGTCGGACCTTCCTGATCTGGTCGAGTTCCTGAGCCGTGCCGGGCTGGACATGGAGGACACCGAAGTCGTGGTGTCCCCGTTGATCGACTGGCGGGGCGGCGGCCCGGAGTACTGGGGGCCGGAGACGCGGCAGTAACTCAAGGCGGCGTGGTGAGCCTCTGGGCACGCTCGCTGTCGCAGACGCGCGGGCAGGTCAGGCACGCGTTGTCCGGACGGATCGTGTAGTACAGGCAGCAGCCGAGCCGGGTACGGGTCGTGTGCGGCAGGCCGGCGCTGTCGCGCAGCCGGCGGAAGTCTGCGCCGCCGGGGAACGGTGCGATCGGGCCGGGGAGCAGTTCGGTGGCGGCGCGGACCGACCGGTCCTCCTCGCCGAGCGTACGGCCGAGATACCAGATTCCGGAGATCAGGTCGTCGCCAGTCATGCCCCACAACGCCCTTGGCCGCCGACGCAGTTGGGGTGCCAGCGCGCTCAGCAGTGGGCGTACGTGCTCCACCACGACGCTCCGCAGCTCGCCGCGCAGTGTCTCCTCGTCGGGTACGACCCGAACGCCGGGGGCCGCGGCCGCGGGATCGTCAGGGAGGCACGTGAAGGCGCCGGGAACGACGGCGAAGTCTCCGCCGCGGCGCTCGATGTGCACGTCCTGCGGCCGCAGATGAGGCACTCGCCGCTCCAGGTACCAGGGGCCGCTCATCAGCAGGCAGACCGACCACAGGTACTGGTGCAGCGCCCTGGAGGCGGCGACGTCCGGGCGGGCGGTGTGGCCGTGCGCGGCTTGGATGCGCAGGGACTCCGCGCCGACGAATTCGTCGAGCTGCCCGGGACCGGCCACCAGGTGCGCGCCGTCGGTCCATCCGTCGGCCGGATGCGCCGCCGGTGCGACTTCCACGTCCAGCGATTCGCAGATGCGGGCGAGGCGTTGATACGTCTCAGCCAGAGGTACGGGCCAACTCGCCTCGGGGGCAGGTGCGGTGGGTGCCTGGGCAGGCATCATCAACTCCCCTCCAACATCACTAGACTAAGGTGAGCCTCACCTTAGTCCCAGGTGTGCGCCGCCGTGATCAGGAGATGGATCACATGGCGAGAAGTTCACCCCGCGAGTTGACAGACTTAGGTACACCTAACCTAACCTGTCGCCTCGTGTCCAAGATCGATCCGGGGACCCCTACGGGTGCTCCTTCCCGCACAACTGCCCGGCGGATTCAGCTCCTTGTCGTCGGCGCGTACGCGCCGGCGCTGTGCGCGGCGCTGACCCTTGCCATGGGTTCACGGCCGGTGCCGAGGTCCGGCCGGCAGGCGGCATCGCCGTGATCCCGCTCGCCGGCATGCGCCCCTCCGAGCTGGAGGTCGGTATCGTCAGCGCGTTCCTCGGCGCCCCGCTGCCGGCCCTGCTCGCCCGGGAGGCGGCTCTGTGATGACCGCTACTGCTGAGGCGTCTCGCATCGGCGTTCAGGCCGCCGCGCACATGCTCGCCGACGTGGCCAGGGCCACCGGCGTGGAACTCCCCGAGAGGTAACCACTGTCGGGGCGGGCCGCAGGCGGTCCGCCCCGCCCTGCGCCACCGTTTCGCCCCATCGCCACGGCCCGGAAGGGGCTCACCCCATGCGGATGTACCTGCTCGCCCTCAACCAGACCGACTCCGTCTCCGAGGGCTTCCTCCCCGCCGCCCGCCGGCTCGGCATCGACATCACGCTGCTCACCGACCAGCCCGAGGCCCACCGGCGCCGCGCTCCGGGCATCGAGATCCTGGAGTGCGACGTACGCGACTACCGCGCCGTCATCACCCGGATCGCCACTCACCACCCGGCCGACGCGGTCTTCACCAACAGCGACCACCTCCAGACCCAGGCCGCGCTGGCCGCCGCGTACTTCGGCCTCCCCGGCAAGGACTGGCGGGCGACCCTGCGCACCAAGGACAAGGCCGAGATGCGCAGGCACCTCGCCGCCGCAGGGGCCGACGCCGTGTGGTCGGCCGAAGTCGCGGCGGGGCAGGACCCTGTTGAGCTGCTGGCGCGCTCTGTTCCGTACCCCTGCGTGGTCAAACCGCGGGAAGGTGTGGCCAGCGAGGACGTCGTGCTGGCAGGCACGGACGACGAACTGGTGCTGCGCTGCAAGGAGATCCAGGTGCGGCGGCCGGAAGTGGCCCTCGTCGTCGAGGAGTACCTGGCCGGCGAGCTGTACACGCTGGAGACCCTCGGCGACGGCCGGCTGCGTCATGTGCTGGGCGGCTTCCACACTGAGCTCTCCCCGCCGCCGTACTTCATCGAGACGCGTCTGACGTACGTTCCCGAGCACCCCGAGTCCGTCGTAGCCCAGGTGCTCAGCCGGCTCGACGCGCTGGGTGTGGGATTCGGCGCCTGCCACACCGAGTTCGTGGTGCACGACGGACGCGCACGGATCATCGAGGTGAACTACCGGGTGATCGGCGACCAGTGCGACCTGGTGCTGCAAGAGCTGCTCGGCATCCCGCTGTTCGAGCACATCCTGCGTACACACCTGGGCGAGCCGCTCC
Source organism: Streptomyces sp. ISL-100 (assembly GCF_018614615.1). Taxonomy (GTDB): domain Bacteria; phylum Actinomycetota; class Actinomycetes; order Streptomycetales; family Streptomycetaceae; genus Streptomyces. Next base: position 7,627 of record NZ_JAGGOK010000136.1, read on the forward strand.
CGGCAGACCTCGGGGCACGCTCCGACGGACGGGCCCGCATGGACTACCCGTGCGCCGAGAGAGCGGGGACACTCACGGCCGCCCCGGCGGCCGCCGACCTGACCGTGGACGGCGTACGGCTGACCTACCGCCCGCTGCGCGAGATCGGCGAGCGGCACGAAATCCACCACACCAACCGCGACTTCGTCGGTGTGCTGCGCGGCATCGGGACCGACCAGGAGGCCGTCGACCGGGCCGTGACCGGTTTCCTCGCCGAGCAGCGGTGGGAGTTCACGCCGTGACCGACGCCGTGACTGCTGCCACGACCGCCGCCACGACCGCCGCCACGAAGCCCGACACCGCCGAGGCCGGACTGCTGCTGCGGGTCCTCAGCGCGCTGCTGCGCGAAGACGTCGCCGGCCTGCGGACGAGCAGCACATCCGTACAGCTGCCCGACGGCCGCTGGCTGCGGCTTGCCGTCGGTGACGGGGACGCGCTGTTGCTCCCGGTCGCCGATGACGGCTTCCAGTGCGCCGACGCCGCCCGGCTGCCGCTGCTGCGCCGGGAATCCGACAGGGCCGAACTGACCACCCTCGCCGAGGTCGTCACGGCGCTGCGCGCGCTTGCCGACCCCGCCGACCGGGGCGGATTCGACGACTTCGCCGAGGAATGCCGGCAGACCCTCGACACCGTCCGTCTGCACACCGAGGCCCGCGACGACGTCACCGAAGCCCTCACCGCCCGGTACGGCGCCATACCCGCCGACTGGACCGGCCCGGCCGGAGGCCTCGCCCACGACACCCTCGCCGCTCACCTCGACCACCCCGTCTACCCGACCGCACGCGGCCGGTACGGCCTCGGTCGCGACCAACTCCGGGCGTACGCACCGGAGTTCCACCCGCGCTTCGCGCTGCGCTGGATCGCCGTACCGCAGGACGCGGTCACCCTGCCGGGCGGCCCCTCGTCCCTGCCCGGCTGCTGGCCCACCCCCGCGATCCTGGGCCTGCCCGAGCTCCACCGCAGCCATCTCGCGCTCCCCGTCCACCCGCTGTCGATCGGCGCGCCACTGCGCGAGGCTCTGCGCGAGAGCGGGCTCACGGACCGTACGGTCCTGGCCGACCGGCCGTACCTCGAAGCCGTACCCACCCTGTCGATGCGTACGGTCGCACTCGCGGCGGACCGCGCGCTCCATCTCAAGGTGCCCCTCGCCACCGCGTCCCTGGGGCTGCGCAACCGCCGCACCATCAAGCCCGGCACGCTCGTCGACGGCGCGGCGGGGCAGCGGCTGCTGGAGTGCGTGATCGCCCGCGAGGAGCGGTTCGCGGATACGGTCCTGCATGCCGACGAGGCGACGTACGCTCATGCCGGGCACGAGCTCCTCGCCGTACTCTGCCGCCGTTATCCGGCGGGGCTCGACTCGTCGGCCGTCGTCCCCATGGCGGCTCTGCTCAGCGAGGCACCCGACGGCCGGCTCGTGATCGACCACCTCGCGGACCGGTTCTACGGCGGCGACACCGTCGCCCTGCTCGACGCCTGCCTCACCCTCCTCTTCGACTGGCAGACCACGCTCTTCGGGTACGGCATCGCGCTGGAATCCCACCAGCAGAATATCTCCCTGGTGCTGGACGCCGAGGGCGGCCAGACCCGGCTGCGACTCCTGCTGAAGGACAACGACGGGCCGCGCATCCACACCGCCCGGCTGCGCGAGACCCTCGGCGCCGACGCCCCCGACCCGTCCGACTTCGCAGACCCGCGGATCTTCACGGACGACGACCGGCAGCTCACCGACCTGTTCACCACCATCACGGTCCACCTCTGCGCGGGCGCGTACGCCTTCGGGCTCGCCCGGCACGTCCGGGCGCCTCTCGACGCGCTGCTGAAGCTCGTACGCGACCGGCTCGCCGAGGCAGTGGAACGGCTCGGTACGGCGCCCGGCGAGCCCGGAGCAGTGCTGCGCGCCCACGTGCTGGACGCGCCGAGCCTCCCGGTCAAGGCGATGGTCACCGCGGGCACCCTGCTCAGCAAGGAGCGCTCTGGCGCCGCCGACATCAACAAGCACTACACCGACGGCCCCAACTACCTCCTGCGCACGGGGGACGCACGATGAGCGCGTCGGCACCGGCCGCGACCTGCGGTTCCGCCGTCGCGGGCTGCTACTTCGCGGCGTCCTTCGCAGCCCTCGGACTGCCGCCGTACCGCACCCAGATCCTGCCGGACTCGGCTGTATCGCCCTTGGCCTCGCCGCCCACGAAGTGGCCGGTACGATCGAGGCCTTCGCAGGCGCCCGGTTGCTGCTCGGCGCCGGCCTTACCCTCGGACTGGTCTTTCTGCCGCTGTTGGCCGTCGGCTGCGCCGAGGGCCGGGCGCCCGGCGGGATGTTCGGCTCGCTGGAGTTGTTCTCCAAGGCCGGGGCCGTCGCCGCCGGCCTGGCGGCCGCGGCCGACAACGAGTGGTTCGGGCCCGGCGCGCCCGTACTGACCGGCACCGCCGCCGCCGTGGCCGCCGCCTTCCTCGTCGCCCTCCCCGCTATGATCCGCCGTTCGTTCCGTCCTCGCAGGAGCCGTTGATGACACTGCCAACCGGCACCGCCCCCCGTCATGCGTCCGCCCCGCGCGGTCTGCCCACCGCCGACGAGGCCGTGGCACACACCCTCCTGAACTGTCTGCTGCGCGAGGTCTCGGGCCCCGAGCACCAGACCGCCGTCACCGACGGCCGGCTGCTGCTGCGGCTCCCGCGATGCGGCGTACTCCTGCGCATCGCGCTGCACCGAACCTCGCTGCTGGGCGCGCACCGCTTCACCGGGCCGGTGACCGAGCAGCGTGACGGCGACACCTGGGCGGAGGTCGGCTGGCGCCGGCTCGCCGATTACGCGCAAGCCGAACTCTCGCTCCGTACGGGCATACGCAACGAGGAGTTCCTGGAGCAGATCACCTCAAGCCACCAGGGGGTAAGCGCCGCGCTCGCGGCCGGTCCCCGCCCGGCGGCCGCCGACCGCCACCTCTCGTACCTGGCCTCCGAGCAGTCCCTCGCCCTCGGCCACCGCTTCCACCCGACCCCCAAGGCCCGCACCGGGGACGGGGACTCCTGGTCGTCGTACGCTCCCGAGGCCGGGGCCTCCTTCCCGCTGCGCCATCTCGCCGTACGCGAGGAACTGATCGCCGAGGAGACCGCCGAGCCTGGCGCGGCGCACCCCCTGGACCTGCTGGACCGGCTGAACCATGACGATGGTCCTGCCGTGCCCGCCGGCTACCGGCTGCTGCCCGCGCACCCCTGGCAGTACGAGCTGCTGCGCGAGCACCCCGCGCTCCGCGAGGCGCTGGCGCGCGGCGACGTCATCGACCTCGGCGAGGGCCGCACGCCGTTCGCCGCCACCGCGTCGGTGCGCACGCTGTACGACGGCGAGATGTTCCTGAAGTTCAGCCTGAACATCCGCATCACCAACTGCGTGCGCAAGAACGCCAGTTACGAGCTGGCCGGAGCTGTCGCCCTGACCCGCCTGCTGCGCCCGGCCCTGACCGATCTGGCGGTGCGGTTCCCCGGCAGTGCCATGCTCCGCGAGCCCGCCTACCGCAGTCTCGCCCTCCCCGGCCCCGACGGCGTACCGGATCTCGCCCTGCTCGAAGGCTTCGGCGTGATCGTCCGCGAGGGCCTGTCCCGGCGCCAGCTGCCCGGCACCACGGCGCTGCTCGCCGCAGCCGTCGCCGACGAGTACCCGACGGGGCCCGGGCACATTTCCCACCTCATCGACGGGGCCGGCCCGCAGGTCGCGCTGGACTGGTGGGAGGCGTATCTGGAACTGCTCCTTGCGCCCGTCCTCGCCGCCTACTTCGACCACGGCCTGGTGCTGGAGCCGCACCTCCAGAACGTCGTCGTCTGCGTCGACGACGACGGCATGCCGGCCCAGGTGCTCCTTCGCGACCTGGAGGGCACGAAGCTCCTTCCGGAGCACCACGCGGACGCGCTGGCGGCGCTCCCGGCCGAGGTCGCCGGTCCCATGACGTACGACGCGGAGCGCGGCTGGGACCGGGTGGTGTACTGCCTGCTGGTCAACCACGTCGCCGAGATGCTCGCCGCCCTGGCCGACCTGCACCCCGAAACCGAGCCCGCCCTGTGGGCCAAGGTCCGCGCCACGCTCCAGAACTACGCCGACCGCTTCGGCTGCCCGCCGCGACTCGCGGCCCTGCTCGCAGGGGTTCCGCTGCCCGCCAAGGCCAACCTGCTCACCCGCTGGGAGCGCAAGGCCGACCGCGAGGCCGGCTACGTACGGCTCCCCTCGCCGCTCGCCGAGGACGTCCTGTCCGGGGCGACCGGCACCGACACCCCCTGGAACGCCCGATGACGAACCCCACTCCTGCCGTGCGCGACCGCGCTCTTTCTCTCCCCGCCGCCGAACTCCCCGCCTACATATACGACCTGGCGGCGCTGCGCGAGCACGCCGCAGCGGTACGGGCGGCCCTGCCCGGGCGCGTCGAGCTGTACTACGCCGCAAAGGCCAACCCGGACCCGGAGATCCTGGCCGCGCTCGCCCCGCACGTGGACGGCTACGAGGTCTCCTCCGGAGGCGAACTCACCCACGTCCACCGGGCCGTTCCCGGACACCCACTCGCGTTTGGCGGCCCCGGCAAGACTCCTGCGGAGATCACGACCGCGCTGGAGCTGGGCGTACGCCGCTTCCACGTGGAAAGCGCCTACGAGCTGCGGATGCTGGCCGAACTGACCGGGCGCACGGTCCCGGACGAGCGGGTGGCGGTGCTGCTGCGCTTCAATCTGCCGCTGCCGGACGGCTCGCTGGAGAACAGTTCGCTCGCGATGGGCGGCCGCCCGACGCCGTTCGGCCTCGACCGGGCGGAGGCCGACGAGGCTGTGCGACTGGTCACCGACGGCACGTACCCGCAGACTGGAGCTGGTCGGCGTCCACGCCCACCTGGCCAGCGGCCTGGGGGCGGGGGAGCAGCTGGCGGTGGCGGAGTCCGTGGTGGGCTGGGCGGTCGCTCTGGCCGACCGGCACGGACAGCGCCTGTCCGAGGTGAACGTCGGCGGCGGCATGACGGTGGACTACACCGAGCCGGAGCGCCGCTTCGACTGGGCGGCGTACGGCAAGGGGCTCGGTGAACTGGCGGACAGGAACCCCGACCTGACGATCCGTATCGAGCCGGGGCGCGCACTCACCGCGTACTGCGGCTGGTACGCCACCGAGGTACTGGATGTGAAGCACAGCCAGGGGGAGGAGTTCGCGGTCGTCCGCGGCGGTACGCACCATCTGCGCACCCCGGCGACGAAGGGGCACGACCAGCCGTGTTCCATACTGCCGGTGGACCACTGGCCCCACCCCTGGCCGCGCTCGGAGGCCGGTCAGGACCGGGTCACTCTCACCGGCCAGCTGTGTACGCCGAAGGACGTGCTGGCACGGCGGGTCCCGGCGGCGGGGCTGCGGGCGGGCGACCGAGTGGCCTTCTCGCTCGCCGGCGCGTACGCCTGGAACATCTCGCACCACGACTTCCTGATGCACCCCCGGCCGGGCTTCCACTACCTGGAGGGGAGCCGGGGCTGACGCGGCAGCGATCGGTATCGTGAGCGCATGACAGTTCAGGACGGTGAACGCCGCGACCTCGCCGCTGTGCTGCAGCCGCTCGTGCGCTCGCTCATCGCCGCTGAGCTGCCCGTACTGGCCGCGCATGACCTCTCCATGTGGGGCTACGTCGTACTCAGCGCCCTCGATGACGGCCCGGTGCGTACGCAGGCCGCGCTCGCGGAGGCGATCGGCACCGACAAGACGCGGATCATCGCCACCTTGGACCAACTCCAGGAATCCGGTCTGATCTCCCGTACGCCCGACCCCGCCGATCGCCGCGCCCGGCTGCTCTCGATCACCGAGGCCGGCCGCAAGGTCCGCAGGTCCGCGCAAGCCGGCATCCGGGCGAACGAGGACCGCCTGCTCGCCATGCTGCCGCCGGCGGACCGGCGGGGCTTTCTTCGCGCGGTGCGAGCGCTGTCGGCGCTGTCGCGCGAAGAAATCGTGGGCTGACGCACCCGGCGGCGCGGTTCAGGCGGTGCGGCCCTCGATGATCACGGCGAATCCGTCCAGCAGCGCGGTAAGGCCCAGCTCGAACAGCATGTCCAAGTCCAGGTCGTAGCCGCCGGCCAGGGCACCCGTGACCTTGGCGAACGTCGGATAGTCGCCGGAGGCGGCGAACGCCTCCAGTGCGGGTGTCTGGTGGTCCATCCAGTCGTCCTCCGAAAGGCCCGTGGCCGCCTCGGCCTGGGCCTCCCGTTCCAGGTGGACCGCGATGCCGTGCACGAAGCTGTAGCCCAGCACGTGCAGGTTCATCATGGTCTGCGGAGCGAGGCCGAGACCGTCCAGGGAGCTCAGCGCCCACTCGGCGTGGACCATCAGGTTCGGCAGCATCAACGGCCGGGTGAGGGTGCTGATGTGGGCGAGCCACGGGTGGCGGCGACAGAGCGACCACAGTGTGCGGGAGCTCAGCTCCAGCCGGGGCCGCCAGCCCTCGGGGGCATCGGCGCGTGAGGGGTAGGACAGCTCTCCGTACACGGCATCGGCCATGAGCAGGACGAGGTCGTCCTTGCTGGTCACATAGCGGTACGGCGACATGGCCGCAACGCCGAGCCGTGCCGCGACGCCGCGCATGGAGAGTGCGGCCAGCCCCTCGGTGTCGGCGATCGCGACACCGGCGCGCACGATGCGGTCGCGGGTCGCGTAGACCGTGCGGAGCCCGTCTGCCGGGCCGTGCGACGTCTCCGAGAGGTCGATGAGGGTTGCGCACCCTAGGCTGGGCACTCGGGGGCCGGCGATCGTTTCTGTCGAGGCGTTGGAGGACCCATGGCAGTACGGCATCAGCTGATCCGCAGTGCGCCCGAGGCGGTGTGGGAGGTTCTGGCGGAGGGGTCGCGGTACAGCGACTGGGTCGTCGGCACCTCTGATTCGCAGCCCGGCAAAGGTCATTGGCCGGAGGTCGGCGCGACGATCGACTACACGGTGCGGCTCGGTCCGCGGACGCTGACGGGCGAGACGATCGTCCGCCGGAGCGAACCGCCGCGCGAGCTCGAACTGGAGGTCGACAGCGGCCCGCTCGGTACGGCCAGGATCGCCATCGAGGTCCGCCCCTGGGGGGACCACGCGCTGGTCATCCTCGACGAGCATCCCCTGCGCGGAGTGGGCGGCGCGCTGCACAACGTTGCACTCGACGCCGTACTGCAACTGCGCCACCGCACCATGCTCGGCAGGCTTGCCAAAGTCGTCGAGCGCGGTTCGCGGCACGCCGCCGCCGGCGCACAGCCCTGAACCCGTGTGGCGGGGGTGGCCAGGGTGAACAGGAGGCAGTGATGCCGGACGCTGTAGTGATCGGCGCGGGTCCCAACGGGCTCGTCGCCGCGAACGTGCTGGCCGACGCCGGCTGGAGTGTGGAAGTCCTCGAGGCCCAGCCCCAGCCCGGCGGCGCCGTCCGCAGCGACCGGGGCGTACACCCCGATTACATCAGCGATCTCTTCAGCGCCTTCTACCCGCTGGCCGCCGCGTCCCCCGTACTGGCGCGCCTCGCTCTCCACGAACACGGGCTGCGCTGGAGCCACGCCCCCAGCGTGCTGGCGCACCCCCTGTCCGACGGCCGGTGCGCGGTCCTGGAACGCCGCGCGGCCGACACCGCCGCCGGCCTGGACGGCTTCGCCGCGGGCGACGGCGCGGCCTGGCACGCTCTGTGCGGGACCTGGGACCGGCTCGGTCAGGACATTCTCGGCTGCCTCTTCACCCCCTTTCCGCCCGTACGTCCAGCCGCCCGGCTCGCGGCCCGGCTGCGCGGCGCGGGCGGACTGCGGCTTGCCCGGACGATGCTGTTGCCGGTACGCCGCCTGGGCGAGGAGGAGTTCCGCGGCGAGGGCGGCAGGCTGCTGCTCGCGGGCAACGCCCTGCACGCGGACCTCGCCCCGGAAGCGGCGGGCAGCGGCGGCTTCGGCTGGCTCCTGTCCATGCTCGGCCAGAGGTACGGATTTCCCGTGCCGGTCGGCGGCGCGGGCGCGCTCACCGCGGCGCTCGTACGGCGGCTGGAACGGCGCGGGGGCGCTTTGCGGTGCGGCGAACGCGTCGTCGAGGTCGTCGTGCGGGCGGGGCGGGCGGTGGCCGTGCGCATCGCGGGCGGCGAGACGGTGCCGGCGGGCCGGGCCGTGCTGGCGGACGTGGCCGTGCCGGACCTCTACGGCGGACTGGTCGACGTACGGCATCTGCCCGGCCGCTTCCTGCGCGACCTGCGCGGCTTCCAGTGGGACTTCGCCACGTTCAAGGTCGACTGGGCGCTGGACGGCCGGGTTCCGTGGACCGCCGCGGAGGCCTCGACGGCGGGCACGGTGCACCTGGCCGACGGGGTCGACGACCTGACACGCTTCGCCGCACAGGTCGCGATGGGTCAGGTTCCCGACCGGCCCTTCGCACTGTTCGGCCAGATGACCACCGCCGACGCCTCCCGCTCACCGGCCGGCACCGAATCGGCCTGGGCGTACACCCACGTCCCGCACGGGATCAAGGGTGACGCGGGCGACGACGGCCTTACGGGCGCCTGGGACAAGCGCGAGCAGGAAGCGATGGCGGACCGCGTGGAGGCCCAGGCCGAGCGGTACGCGCCCGGCTTCCGCTCCCGGATCCTGGCCCGCCGTATCCTCGCTCCCGCGACACTGCAATCGATGGACGCGAACCTCCACGGGGGCGCTATCAACGGCGGCACAACCGCCGTGCACCAGCAGCTCGTCTTCCGCCCGGTCCCCGGCACAGGCCGCCCGGAAACGCCCGTCAAGGGCCTCTACCTGGCCTCGGCCGGCGCGCACCCGGGCGGCGGCGTCCACGGCGCTCCGGGAGCGAACGCGGCCCGGGCGGCGCTGTGCAGTCGCTCCCTGGGCGGCGTACTCAGCCGTACGCAACGGGCTCTCAGCCGCCGCGACCGGAGCGGCGAACATATGTGACCACCCTTCACCTCAGGCCGGCGGCCTCGGCGTCGGCCTCTCCGCCCGCCCCCAGCAGGCCCGTCGCCGAGAGGTCGGCTCGTCCCTCGAGCCGGCCGAGCTCGCGCCGGGCGCGGTGGGCGACGACTGCCGGCAGGCAGGCGCGCGCCGCCTGCGCGGCGCGCAGCCACGGCTGGGCGTAGATGGCGGGAGAACGTCGCTCGATACCGCGGACGAGGCGATCGACCACCGGCTGCGCCGCATAAGTCCGGTCGGCGGGCCAGGGGATGCGGGCGCGCAGCGCACGCAAGGAGTCGTGGTGCTGGGCGCCCCGGATCATGTCCGTGTCGGTCCAGCTGAGGTACGCGACGCCCACGGCCACGCCGCGGTGCGCCAACTCGGCACGTACACAGTGGGCGAAGGCCTCCACACCCGACTTGGAGGCGCAGTACGCCGACATGAGCGGAGCCGGGGCGATGGCCGCGAGCGAGGTGACCTGGAGGTAGTAACCGCGCGTCACCAGAAGGCCGGGCAGGAAGGCCCGGGCGGTGACCGCGCTGCCGATCAGGTTGACTTCCACGACGCGTCGCCAGGTGGCCGGGTCGTCGCCGAGGAACAGGCCGCCCGAGGACACACCGGCATTGGCCACCAGCACGGACGGCGGCCCGAAGCGCCGCTCCACCTCGGAGGCGGTACGCGCCATCGCGGCCTCGTCGGTCACGTCGACCTGCCAGTGAGCGGCTCTGCCCGGGAGTGCGGCCGCGACGCGGGCGAGTTCCGATTCCTCGTGACCGAGCAGGGCCACGTCGGCTCCGCGCCGTACAAGAGCGCGCGCCATGCCTTCCCCGAGGCCCCGGGCGGCGCCGGTGACCACCGCGGTGCGGCCCAGCAGGGGAAGAGTTCGTGCCATCGTCGCCCTCCGTCGTCCAGGATTCTTGAAGCATGTACGGGGAGGCCCGCCTGACGTCCGCAGACACAGGCGGGCGCCTTTACTCATCTCCTCATCGTGTCAGGCGGTGTTGGTGTGGAGCCGTTCGAAGGCGTTGTGCAGGGCCGTACGCAGGGGTCCGCTGGGGGGCGGCCCGTCGACGCTGTCCACGAGGCGCTGGGCGATCTCGCGGAGCTCGATGTTGGTGTGCCGTGAGACGTCCACCAGGACCTGGAACGCTTCCTCGTGGGTGCAGCCTCCCAGGGTCATGACAATGCTGCGGGCGAGGCCGATCACCGGGCGGGTTTCGAGGAGGTGCCAGAGCTGGTTGAGTTCCTGCTTCAGCGCCCGCTCCGCGGCTACCGGCGCCGGGGGACGGACTGCTTCCAGGGCGGCCTGGGCGGCGTGGTACTGCGCCGCGTCCGACGCCTGCCAGGACTGGTCGTCGTGTTCCCGGTGCGCGGGAGCCTCGCTGTCCGCGGTGATGGTGCGGTTGTCGTTCGTCGTCATGACTCCGGCTCCTTTTGACCAGTCTGCCGACTGTCCCGGGCTCAATCGGGGACGGCCGGCGGCCCGCCGTTCGGACGTGCTCCTTGGTTGATTCCCTGTTTCTGCCGGTTTGAGGCTGCGGGTCTATTTCGTCACCAAGCCGGGGGTGACGACGACCGCCGGAGCCGGGGATGACAGCTCGAATTGGATCAGTGAGTTACGCCGCTCAGGCGCGGGCAGCCAGGATCGAGCGCACCGTCCGCCAAGCAGCGCGGATCGGCAGCGCCGAGCAGCCCGCTCCTGGCGTCGTCGGGCCGGTGGGGGCTGCGGTCGTGACGTCGTACGACGCCGGCCGCTTCGGCGAGGAGGGGGGGCGCCCGGCGCGTGGTCCCACGGCGACATGGTCACGCGACAGGTGTCGTGCACGGAGGTTGCTTGAACTCGCCGCACAGGGTGAGCTCCGTCAACTCCAGGCCCTGAAAGCCCTGTTGGTGGACGAGGATGCCAAGGGTTGCGACTGGACCGGACGGTTTCGTTAGACAGGCGAAGAGTTTCCTTACATAATCCTTAGGCATGGGAAAGACTTACGAACGCATCGACGGTCGGCTGCGCACCTTCATAGAGCAGCAGCCGATATTCTTCACCGCGACCGCCCCGCTGGACGGCGACGGCACGGTCAACCTCTCCCCCAAGGGCCTCAAGGGCTCCTTCGCGGTGCTCGACGAGGAGCGGGTCGCCTATCTCGACTTCGCCGGCAGCACTGCGGAGACCATCGCGCACCTGCGGGAGAACGGCCGGATCACGGTGATGTGGTGCGCCTTCCAGGGGCCGCCCAACATCGTTCGGGTGCACGGCCGGGGCGAGCCCGTCTTCCGTGACGACCCGCGCTTCAAGGAACTGCTCGCACACTTCCCGGGCATCGACCCGGCCCTGCACGGGCTGCGCGCGATCATCGTGGTGACGGCCGAACTCGTGCGTGACTCCTGCGGATACGGGGTGCCCTTCATGTCGTACGACGAAGATCGCGACCTGCACGGCAAGCGCTTCTCGCGTGAGGACGACGCCTCGCTGAGCGCGTACTTCGCCAAGAAGGACCACATCGCACAGAGCATCGACGGCCTGCCCGGGCTGCCTCTTCCGCTGCCGCCCAGTAACTTCTGAGCAACCGTCCCTCTCCCTTCGGGGGTTGCCGTGGCCGTCGTAGTGGCCGGTGTCGCGCTCTCTGCCGTCCTGTTCGCCCTGACCCCGGACGGCAGCGGTCCGCCGCTGCCGGACCGGCTGGCCGACACCGGCGGGGGCAGTCAGCTGATCACCGCCGTCGCGCCCCGCACCGGCGCCACGACGGGGACGCTGACCTGGCCATCGGCGGGTTCTCCTCGTGGGTTGTTCGCTCGGTCAATCCTGGCGCAGAGAGTCGCGGATCTCGTGCACCGCCCCGGCCGCCTGTGCGCGCGTCGGCTTGCTTCGCGGCTGCCGGTGCGGCGGCCGCACGAGGAGCGTCAGCGCCGCCGCGGCCGCCGTGACCAGGAACGCCGCGCGCAGACCGTACTCGTCGCTGAAGAGCCCCAGCGCGGCCGGGCCCGCGACCGTACCCAGGCCGAGGAACAGGACGGTGACGCTGAACCCGGTCGACGGCCGGTCGGGGAAGACCCGGTAGCTCCACACCGCGAGAACGCCCGAGCCCGCCATGAAGCACGGCCCGTAGAGCACCGCCGACAGCATCACGGCCACCGGCGCGCCCGGCGCCACGCCGAGCAGCGCGACCGCCATCGCGATGCCCGCGAACAGCAGGCCGTGGACCCGGCGCAGACCGTGCCGCGCGATAGCGCTGCCCGTCAGGGCGCCCGCGGTGCCCGCCAGGCCCATCACCGTCCAGAACAGCGCAGCCGTGGGTGCGTCACGCCCCGCCTCCCTGGAGACCGACTCCACGGCGAACGCCCAGTACACGGCGCCGACCAGACCGTACGACAGGGCTGTGAGGTAGAGCGGGACGGCCGGGCGGCGGGCGAACGACCGAAGGCCCAGCCCGGCGCGCTTGCCACCCGCGCCGGTCGCGGGGTGCGCTCCGGTGGGCAGGACGCGCGCGTTGTACACGGTCGTCAGCAGGGCCGCCGCCGCGAACACCAGCCAGGCGTACCGCCATTGCGTTCCCCGGGCGATCAGCGCCAGCGGACCGGCGACGACGACGGCGAAGGCCGTGCCGCTCGCGATCGTCCCCATGACACGCTCGCGCAGCCCCGCCGGAACCATCCGGTCCACCGCGTCCGAGTACGGCGCCCAGGCCCACCCCGAGCTCGTACCTGCCAGGATCAACCCCGCCGTCAGAACCCCCGGCCCGCCCGCGAAGGCCACCAAAGCCATACCGACGGTCGCCGACAGCCCGCCGACGACGACCGGCGGACGCGGGCCGAAGCGTGAGACCAGCGCGCCGACCAGCATCAGCGCCGCCATGTAACCGACGTACGTAGCGCTGCCGATCAGCCCCACCTGCGCCACCGAAAGCCCGAACTCCCGCCGGAACTCCGGCAGGAACAGCCCGTAGCCGTAGCGGGCGAACCCGAAGGTGACGCCGATCGCCGTCACCCCGGCGAGGCTCACCTGCCACCGGGGCGGCAGCCTCCGCATCCGCTGTCCGTAGCCCATGTCTGATGCCTTCCGATCGTGTACGCCGTCGCTCACGCCCTCAGCCTCCGACGTGCGAAGAGGGCGTACCAGTGACGTAAACGTCAGGGTCCCGTAGATTTACGACATGGCTACCCCTTCAGCGTCTGCGATCCGCGTCGCCGTCGTGCTGCTCGCCGAGTCCTCGCTCTTCGAACTGGCCGTGCCGTGCGCGGTGTTCGGCCAGGGCGGCGACGAAGCCACACCGCCGTGGTACGAGCTCACGCTGTGCGCGACCGCCCCCGGTGTGCAGCGCGGCCCGGGCGGCCTGCGGCTGGAGGCCGAGCAGGGCATCGAGGCGCTCGACGCCGCGGACCTCGTCATCGTCCCGGCCTGCCTCATGAACGGGTACGAGCCCCCGGCCGCACTCCTCGACGCACTGCGCGCCGCCCACACACGCGGCGCCCGCATCGCTTCCCTGTGCTCCGGCGCCTTCGTGCTGGCCGCTGCCGGCCTGCTGGACGGCCGCGAAGCCGCCACGCACTGGATGTACGCCGACGAGCTGCGGCGCCGTCATCCGCGCGTCGACGTCAACGAGCACGCCCTGTACGTCGACGGCGGTGACATCCTCACCAGCGCGGGCACCGCCGCCGCCATCGACCTGTGCCTGCACATCGTCCGCGGCGACTACGGCACTGCTGCCGCCGCCGAGGTCGGGCGGCGCATGGTCGTGGCCCCGCACCGCGAGGGCGACCAGTCGCAGTACGCACGGCCGAAGGGGCCGGAGAGGCCGGCCACACCCACCGCCAAGGGCCTCGCCGCCGTGCTGGACTGGGCCGTCGCCCGCCTGGACCGGCCCCTCACCGTCGCCGAACTCGCGGCCCGGGCCGGCCTCGGCCTGCGTACCTTCGAACGGCACTTCGCCCGCGAGGTCGGCACCACCCCGCTGAAGTGGCTCAATCAGCAGCGCGTCGTCCAGGCCCGCGTACTCCTGGAGACCACCGACCTGCCGGTCGACACCGTCGCCGAGCGCAGCGGTCTGGGCACGGGCGACGGGCTGCGCCAGCACTTCCGCCGTGCCCTGGGCACCACCCCGGCCGCGTACCGCCGCACCTTCCGCGGCGGCGCCCGGCCGACCGCCGCCGCCGCCGCCACCGCCGGTCGAGCGAGGGGCGCGTAACGGGGGCCTGCCAGTCGCCTGCGGCGACGCGGCCGGCCGTGCCGCCGGCCGTGCGGTCTGCCCGCTGGATGGTCGGGTTCATGGTTCTGGTTCCTCCGGTGTGCATCCGGTTTCACCTCCGGGAATGACGCCCAACCCGCACGATCACCGGCGGAATTCGGACGTCGCGCAGACCGGCGACAACCGCCGGGCACGGGGGCAGGGCACACCCCCGGCCCGGGGATCCGCCCTAGGGCCCGCAGTGGGGTCAACCCTTACAAGAGTCGGGGGTGGGCCCGGTCGTTCGGGGGACGCGTGATCGCCGGGTTGTGGAGTGGAATCGCAGCATCGGTTCAACCGCTCCCCGGAGGCTCCCCGTGACCACCCGCGCCCACAAGCGTCCGCTCCGCCCGATGATCGCGGCATTCGTACGCTTCGTCGTCTGCGGCGGCGGCGTCGGGCTGGCGTCGAGCGGTGTGCTCGTGCTGCTCCACGACCGGATGCCGCTGGCTGTGGCCAACGCTCTGGTCACCGTCGTATCCACCCTGATCGCGACCGAGTTGCACGGCCGGGTGTCCTTCCGCAGCGAGCGCGGCGGCTGGGGGGTGCATCTGCAGTCGGGCCTCACGGTCCTGGTGAGCTACGCGTTCACGACGGGCGCGCTGCTCGGTCTGTACGCCGTCCAGTCCGCACCCTCGGTCCTGACCGAGCAGGCGGTCTACCTCTCGGCTTCGGCGCTGGCGGGAATCGGCCGCTTCGCGGTCCTGCGGCTCGTAGTCTTCGCCGAACGCCCGGTGCCGGCCGGGGCGGCGCTCAGCAGGGCGGCCGTGGTCATCGCGGCCTGATTCGTTCGCATTTGGTAGGAGGAGAGGCGAGAGGCGCATGCCCCTCGACGAGGGGGGTGACCGCCAGATCTTCCTGCGCGCCCGCAACGCCTGCCTCGCGCCGCCACCGGCCGCCGCCCGCGCGTGAGCCGGACGTGCGTGAGTGGGCCGCCCCTCGTCCGTAGGGGCGGCCCACTCCTCAATGCGCGCGTGCGTCGGTCAGCACTCGCGCAGGCCGGGCGCCGGGTCCACCGAGGTGTGGACGTCCACGGCGGCCATGTTGCCCCACTGGCCGTTGTCCAGCTGGGTCCAGTACCAGATGTTGTTGCCGCCCGGGTGGCTGTCGCCACGGCCCCAGCACGAGAACCAGCTGAACGTCGTGTTCATCTGTCCGCGCACCGCCGAGGCGTACGACCGGTGCTCGTAGCCCTTCGCGCCGGCCCGGTTGCCGCAGTACAGCTTGCCGTCCGAACGGACTCCGCATTCGGCGGCGGGTCCGGCCGGTGCGGCGGTGGCGGGTGCCGTGACGCCGGCCAGGCCCGCCGTCAGAGCGGTCGCGGCGAGGGTGATCGCGAGCTTCTTGCCAAGGTTCAGGTTCAGGTTCATGGTTTCTCCTTGAGGTGTGGTGCGGATTACGAACAGGTGGGCACGCCGTCGAGCCAGGCCGGGCCCTTGATGTAGATGTTGGTGATCCACGCCCTGTGGTCCGGCAGATAGGACCAGGCGTCGTTGGTGATGCCCTCGGCGGTGACGGACTGGGCATGCTTCTGGCACTCGATGCGCACGGACGTCGGGCCGGCGAACTTGATCACCCGCGCGCTCGTCGTGGACGCCTCGGCATGCGTCCACACGTCCGTGCCCCAGGTGCTGAACGTCCCTTGCCCCGGCGTGCCGTTGATGCGTACAGCTCCGAAGTAGTCACCGGCCAGGCGCACATCGCTGACCATGATCCGGGTGCCTGACTGCTTCGCCTCGACCATCTTCCCGGCGCCGAGGTAGATCGCGATGTGATGCACCTTGCGGGCGTTCCCGTAGACCAGCAGATCGCCGGGGACCAGCGGCCCGGTCCCCTCCGACGGGCCGAATCGGGCTGTCGCGTGCGCGGTGTTGTACTGGCTGTGGGCCGTGCCGTTCAGGATGTCCTGGCCGGTCGCTTCGGCGTAGGCGTACCTGACCAGGCCCGAGCAGTCGAAGCCGCGCCGCTCCGGGTCGTGTTCGCTGGCCGGGTCGGTGGGGTCCACCACCCCGTACGTGGGTCCCGGCGCCGGGCCGTGGCCGCCGCCCCACGAGTACCAGACGCCGATCTGCGAACAGGCGGCCCGTACCGCCTTTTCGGCCGCCGCCGAGGCTCCGGGTGCGAGGACGTCGCACCCTTCGGCGGCCGCCGTCCCCGCCGTCCCCGCCGTCCCCGCAGTCGTTGCCCGGGCCGGCTGCCCGG
This sequence comes from Streptomyces sp. ISL-100, assembly GCF_018614615.1. Taxonomy (GTDB): domain Bacteria; phylum Actinomycetota; class Actinomycetes; order Streptomycetales; family Streptomycetaceae; genus Streptomyces. The sequence continues at coordinate 23,988 of NZ_JAGGOK010000136.1, forward strand.
CCTGCGCCGGCCAGGCGATGAGCGACAGTCCGACGGCCGCTGCCGCGGCTGCCGCTCTCCATCGGTTGCGCATTGCTGATCCCCGTTCATCTTCCGTCGGACTTCCGGCTCTCCGGGTTCGGTTCGTTCGGTCCACCCGGTCCGGCCCTTCGAGCCTGGGCCGTGAAGCCGGCGGCTGTCGAGGTTCCAGCTGTCTCCTGGCGCGACAGGAAACGGGAAACATCCTGGGAAACGGCCCTCACGTCGGTGTTCCAGAGCCGTACGGTGCCGTCATTGCTGCTGCTCACCAGCGCGCGCGTCCGCGGGTTGAAGGCGACACCCCACACCGCGCCGCTGTGACCGGTGAGGGTGGCGGTGAGCCGGTGGCGCGTGGTGTCCCAGAGGCGGACGGTGCCGTCACTGCCGCTGCTCGCGAGCGTCAAGCCGTCCGCACCGCTGCCGGTGTCGAACGCGACCGCCCGCACCGCGCCGCTGTGGCCCGTAAGGGTGGCGGTGGGCCGGTGATGCGCCGTGTCCCACAGGCGCACCGTCCCGTCGTTGCCGCTGCTCGCCAGCGTCCGCCCGTCCCGGCTGTACGCCACACCGCGCACCGAACCCTTGTGACCGCGCAGCACAGCACGCGTCCTGTGGTCCGCCACCCCCCACAGCCGTACCGTCAGATCGTCACCGCCCGCCGCCAGCGTCCCGCCGTCCGGGCTGAAAGCGACCGCGTTCGCGAAGTCCTGATGGCCCGTGAGCGTGGTGAGGGACCGCCGTCGGCGTACGTCCCAGAGCATGACCGTACGGTCGGCGCTCGCCGAGGCGAGGAGGCGTCCGTCGGGGGAAAAGGCGATGCCGAAGACCGAACCGGTGTGTCCGGTGAGGGTGATGAGGAGCCTGTGACGGCGTACGTCCCAGAGTCTGACCGTATGGTCGGCCCCCGCGGAGGCGAGCAGGTCTCCGTCGGGGGAGAAGGCGACGCTGAAGACGGAACCGGTGTGTCCGGTGAGGGTGGTGAGGAGCCTGTGGCGGCGTACGTCCCACAACTTGACCGTACGGTCCACACTCGCCGACGCCACCAGCCGCCCGTCCGGCGCGACCGCCGACTGCCAGGCCTCCGCGAAGGGGCGCGCGGTCAGCGCCGTCCTGTCCAGATCCCACAGCACCGCCGACTGGTCGAAGCCCGCCGTCGCCACCACATTGCCGCCGCTGACGGCGGCCCCGAGCACGTAGTCGGTGTGCCCGGACAACGCGGCGGTCACCCGGTGACTCGCCGTGTCCCACACCTTCGCGGCGCCGTCCCCGCCCGCGCTGACGACACTCGCCCCGTCCGCGCCGTACGCCACCGCGTTGACGTCGTCGCTGTGGCCGGTGAGCGTGGCCCGGATCCGTTGGCGGCGTACGTCCCAGATCTTGACCGTACGGTCCGCACTGCCCGAAGCGGCGCTGCGCCCGTCCGGGCTGAAGGCCACCCCCAGCACGCCGTCGCTGTGCCCCCTCAGCGTCGCCCGCACGCTGCGCGCGGCAACGTCCCAAATCCGGACCGTACGGTCCAACGCCCCCGAGACGACGCTGCGTCCGTCGGCGCTGAAGGCGACCCCGTGCACGCTGTCGCTGTGGCCCCGCAGCGTCGCCCGCACGCGTCGGCGCGGCACGTCCCACAGGCGCACCGTGCGGTCCGCGCCGCCCGATACGAGGCTCCGCCCGCCCGGGCCGAAGGCGACCGAGCGTACGGCGCCTCCGTGGCCGAGCAGCGTTCCGGCCGGCTGACGGTCCGCCACGCCCCAGAGCCGCACCGTGCCGTCGGAGCCCGCCGACGCGATCAGCCGCCCGTCGGGACTGAACGCCACGGCGATCACCGGACCGCCGTGGCCCGTGAGCGTATCCACGGGGCTGCGATGGTCCGCCCCGCCCCACAGCCGCACGGTGCTGTCCGAACTGGCCGACGCCAGCAGCTTGTCGTCAGGGCTGAACGCCACGCCGTTGACCGGTCCCGTGTGCCCGCCGAGGCGGCCCGCGAAGTACCGCGCCTGCGTGCTGAGCAGCGCGCCGCGCGCCTCGGTGGTCGGCGCCGTGCGGTACGCCTCGGCCGCCAGGCGCATCGACGCCTCGGGCTGCCCCGACGCCAGCGCGCCGGAACGTACCGCCATCGCCTGGGACTGGGCGACCCGGCGCTCGTCGATGGCCCGTGAGCGCTGGTGGAACGCCGTCGCGCCCCCGAGGAGCGCCAGTACGAGCAGCGCCACCAACAGCACCAACAGCCTGCGACGGGTGCGCACCCGACGCCGCTCGGCCTGATGCCCGGCCACCTCCTGCGCCCGGCTCGCGTCGAGGAAGTCGGTTTCGTACGGGCCGAGGTCGGTTCGTCCGTCGGTCTGCTCCGCCCATTCCTGTACGGCGGCGAGCCGCGTCCCCCGGTAGAGGAGCCCGGGATCGCGGCCCGCACGCACCCACTCGGCGGCCGCCTCGGCGAGCTGTTGGTGGATGAGCAGGCCGGCCCGGTCGGTGCCGATCCAGCCGCGCAGCCGGGGCCAGGCGCGCAGCAGCGCCTCGTGGGTGATCTCGACCGCGTCGCTGTCCGCGGTGACGAGCCGGGCCCGTACGAACGCGTCGAGCGCCGCCTCCACGCCGCGCCGGTCGGGCAGTTGCTCCAGCAGCAGCTCGAGGCTCGCCCTGCGCCGGGTCGCCGCGTCGCTGTCCCCGCCCCCGTTGCCGCCGGCGACCCCGGCGCCGACCTGGACCAGCCGCACCAGCACCCGCCGCGCCATCTCCTGTTCGGCGGGCTGGAGCCGGGTGAACACGGCTTCGGCCGTCCGCGCGATCGCGCCGTGGATGCCGCCCGTCGTCTCGTAACCCGCGACGGTCAGCGTGTGGTCGGTACGCTGCTGCCAGGTGACCAGCAGCGCGTGGGCGAGCAGGGGCAGCGCGCCGGGCGAGGCCGCGGTGAGGTCGTCCGGGCTGCCCTGCCCGGTACTCCTGGCTCCCACGTCGCGCAGCAGCAGCCCGACGAGACCGGGCTCCAGGGTCAGCCCCGCGCGCTGGGCGGGAAGCGTGATGGACTCGCGCAGTTCGGCGCCGGTCATCGGGCCGAGCGCGAACAGACCGTGCGAGAAGACGGCCGCCAGCTCGGGGTGGTCGAGGCACCGGCCGCTGAAGTCGGCCCGTACGCCCAGGACCACGACGCCGGGCGGCCGGTCGTCGTCCCCCTCGGCGGGGGTGGCGAGGGCGGAGAGTACCGCGACGAAGGCGCGCCGCTCCGCCTCGTCCGCGCACAGCGTGAACGTCTCCTCGAACTGGTCCACCAGCAGCATCAGCCGCCCCGGTCCCGCCGCCAGCAGCGGCCGTACGGCGTCGGCAAGCCGCCGCGGCCGCACCCGCAACGACTCCGGGCTGACCTCGACGCCCGCCCCCAGCACCTCGGTCACGCACCGCAGCAGCTCCTTCAGCGGATGCGCGGTGGGGGTGCACACGACCACCGGCCAGCCGCTCGACCCCTCGACGGGCAGCGCGCCGCGCCGAAGCGCCGGCACCAGACCGGCCCGCAGCAGCGAGGACTTTCCCGCACCGGACGAAGCGACCACCGCGAGGGGGCCGTTGCCCGCCCGTTCGGCGAGCCGGCCGACCAGCTCGGCCGTCGCCCGCTCCCGGCCGAAGAACCATTGCGCGTGTTCGGGGCCGAAGGCCGCGAGGCCACGGTACGGGCACACCGCGTCGGCCGGGCCGGGGAGTTGCGGCGGAAGCGGCCGGCGCGCGGGCGGTACGTCGGCGACCAGCCGCACCAGGGAACCACCCGCTCCCAGCGCCTCGTCGCAACGCCTGGCCACGTCGGGTGTCGGCGGCTTGCCACCGTTCTCGATCTTGCTCAGGTAGCCCTTGCTGTAGTGGATCGACCGGGCCAGCGCCGTGAGCGAGATGCCGCGCTCGCTCCGCAGACGCCGTAGTTCTTCCCCGAAGGAGCATGCGCCCCGAACCCCGTCCATGCGGGGCACCGTACAGGCCGATTACTGTCAGTTTCCTAACGTAGTAACGCTTTTGCCTGAATTCTCGCGGGTGTGGCTTGTTCGACGCGGGTGCGGGGTAGGTGGCCGGGTCCTCCTCACGCCGCTGCTCGCGGCGTGACGACCATCAGCGCCAGCAGCGCGCCCGCCCCGCACAGCGCGCCGACGCCGACCCACAACGGGTCGTACGAACCGAACGCGTCCCGGGTAGCGCCGCCCGCGAACGCCGCCAGCCCGGCGCCCAGTTGGTGCGTCGCCGCGACCCATCCGAAGACGATGGAGCTGTCCTTGCCGTACAGCTCCCGGCACAGCGCGAGCGTCGGCGGAACCGTGGCGACGTCGAGCAGCCCGAACAGGACGACGAACGCGACGAGGGGCGCCCCGATGTGAGCCGACAGCAGGAGGGGCAGGGCGAGCAGGGTGAGGCCGCGCAGCGCGTAGTAGGCGGCGAGCAGGCGCCGGGGGTCGAGGCGGTCGGTCAGCCAGCCCGAGGCGACGGTTCCCGCGACGTTGAAGACGCCGATCGTCGCGAGCAGTGACGAGGCGAGCGTGGCGGGCATGCCGTGGTCGTGCGCGGCCGGGGTGAAGTGGGTCCACATGACGCCGTTCGTCGACGCGCCGCAGATCGCGAACGTTCCCGCGAGCAGCCAGAAGGGACCGGTGCGCGCCGACCGTGCGAGCACGTGAACGCTCCGCAGGGCGGCCGCCCCGGGAACGGTCGCGGACCGTTCCCGGGAAGCACTCGCGGCGTTCTCCGGAGCCCCGTACGGCCGTAGTCCGACATCCGTCGGACTGTCACGCAGCAACAGGAGTACGAGCGGCAGCGCGACCAGCGCCGCTACCACGAGCGTCACCGTCCCGGCGCGCCACGCGTACCGCTCGACAATCCAGGACAGCAGCGGCAGGAACGCGAACTGCCCGAACACGCCGGCCGCGGTGAGCGCACCGGTGACCAGCCCCCGGCGGCGTACGAACCAGCGGTCCGTGACGGTCGCGGCGAACGCCATCGCCATAGAGCCGCTGCCCGTACCGACGAGGACGCCCCAGGCGAGCACGAACTGCCACGGCTCGGTCATCACTGTGGTGAACAGTGCGCCCGTCGCGACGGCCGCCAGCGCGCCGCCGACAACCCGGCGCATCCCGAAACGGTCCATCAGGGCGGCCGCGAACGGCGCGGTCAGGCCGTACAGGACCATGTTCACGGACGCGCCGAAACCGATCGTCGAGCGCGACCACCCGAACTCCCGGTGGAGCGGGCCCACGAGCAGCCCGGCCATGGTCGTGAAGGCTCCTGCCGCGACGATCGCCAGGGCGGCGACCCCGGCGACCAGCCAGGCCCGGTGCACCCGTGTCCGTACCGGCAGCCGCTTGTCCGAACTCTCCGTGATCCGCATCTGAACCATGCGTCCGACCATCCGCCCGACGGCTGCCGCCGAACCAGTGGCGAGAAAGTCATGGTGTGAAAGAATCTCGCCATGCCCACCAAGACGGCGTTCCACGGCTTCCCCAGTCAGTCAGGAAACCCGCACCGCGTGGCAGTCCTTGTGCGCGACGGGCTGCTCACCATGGAACTGGGCATCGTCCACCGGCTGTTCAGACAGGCACTCTCGTCCACGGGGGAACCCCTCTACGAAGTCCTGACCTGTACGCCCGAGCCCGGCGACGTACGCACGGACGCCGACGTCACCGTCCAGGTCGCGCACGGTACGGACATTCTCGCCGAGGCCGACACCGTGATCGTCCCGGCCTCCGACGAGGACTACACGCCCCGCGCCGCACCCCACCTGCCGGCCGGACTGGCGAAGGCGCTGGGCCGGATCCGCCCCGGCGCGCGCATCGCCTCCATCTGCACCGGGGCTTTCGTCCTCGCGGCCGCCGGGCTGCTCGACGGCAAGCGCGCCACGACGCACTGGCGCTCCGCCGCCGACCTCCAGCGCCTTCACCCGCGGGTCCGCGTCGACCCGGACGTGCTCTACACCGACGACGGTGGCGTACTCACCGCCGCGGGCGTCGCCTCCGGCATCGACCTGTGCCTGCACATGATCCGCAGCGACCACGGCTCACGGGTGGCCAATGAGGTGGCCCGCAGCACGGTCGTCCCGCCGCACCGCGACGGCGGCCAGGCGCAGTACATCCCGCGACCTGTCACCGCCCCGCGCCAGTCGTCCACGGAACCCGCCCGCACGTGGGCCCTGGCGTACCTGGACCGCCCCATCAGCCTGCGTGAGCTCGCCGAGCGCGCCGCGATGAGCACCCGCACCTTCTCGCGCCGCTTCTGCGAGGAGGCCGGGCAGACACCGGTCCAGTGGCTCACGGGACAGCGCGTCGACCGGGCCCGGCACCTGCTGGAGGAGACGGACCTGCCGGTCGACCGGGTCGCGGCCGCGGTCGGCTTCGGCACGGCGGTGTCGCTGCGCCAGCACCTGCACGCCGCGCTGGGAGTCTCGCCGAGCGCCTACCGCTCCACGTTCCGGGGCGCGGCCGGCGGGGCGGGCACGGGGACCGTGGCTGCGACGGATGCCGACCAGCGCCGTCCGGCTTAGCCTGGGAAGGCTCGTACGCGCGTACTCCCGTACAACGAGGCGAGGAGCCAGATGTGAAGCCGGACGCCAGCATCTCCTACCAGGAGGTCGTCTTCAGGGACCGGGCCGCGGGATACGCGTTCCTCACCCGGTCGACGGCCACCAGCGAGAACACCATCGAGTGGGACGACGGCAAAACGTACCCCGTTGTCGATGTCGAGATCTCCTCCGAGAGCCACCCCTTCTACACCGGCAAGGCCCGGACAGTGGACACGGAGGGGCGGGTCGCGGCGTTCGAGCGGCGGTACGGTCAGGAGGGACAAGAAGGGCAGAGCGGGCGGGGCGGGCAGAGCGGCTCGGGCGGTCCGACCGGTGAGGGTCAGTCGTCGCCCGGATAGCGGTCGGCTACATGCCTTCCAGTTTCTCGTCGAGATCCTCGAGCTCGTTGTCCAGACCTCTGAGTTCGTCGTCCTCTTCCTCCTGGTCGAGGGCGTCCGGATCGATGTCCGGCTCCTCCTCGGAGAGAAGCTGGTCCAGCGACTCGCCCCGATGTGCCTCCTCCGCCGTGTTGCCGAAGGATTCCGCGGGGGACCAGTGCTCGGGGGGTGCGATGCCCGCGTCGAGCGGGTCGTACTCCAGATCGTCGCTCTCGAGCGTGTCCTGCGCGTCCAGGACCCCGTCGTCCTCGGGAGGAATGGTGTTGTCTTCGCTCATGTGTCCCACTCCGTGCCTCGTTCGGCCCGATTGGGCTGCCCACATTGCCCACGCTCCCGCAGGCGGGCGCCCCTCGCATCCGGAACGGAAGAAGACAACAGGGCCGTGGGATGTTCACCGGATGCGGTGCGGGTACGCGAGAACCAGAATGCCGACTGTGCGACGAAACAAGGAGGCGGTATGAGCGAGGAATCATCCGTTGCGAGGCCGAAGCCGTCGGAGGTGACGCCCGACAGCCTGCTGCACACCGGCGCCACCGACGACGTAACGCCTGAGGACCTGGTGCACTCCTCCGGGCGTGATGTGACTCCGGCGACGTTGGAGTGGGCGCGGCGCCGGCTGGAGAAGGAGGGCCGAGCGGCGATCGACACCCAGCTTCCTTAGTGCCCCGCGACAGCACACCCGCACACGCACTGCGCCCCGCACAGAACGGCCTGTGCGGGGCGCAGTGCGTG
>NZ_JAGGOK010000137.1 GCF_018614615.1 Streptomyces sp. ISL-100
ACACCGACTCGTGGAGTTCCGCTTCAATGTGTGAGCGGGTGAAATAACACCACGTTTGACGGCGTGGCAAACATGCAGGTCAATTGGGGCCGGCTCTTCCGGGAGCCGGCCCCTTGTTTTTTCCCGTGCTGGGATGGTGCTGGGATAGCTGACCCCTCGTCACCTGTCATCACTCCTGGTCATCCGTACCGTGCTGGGATCGTGCTGGGATGGGATGAGAACGCCCGTGCTGGGTTTCGCACAGCGCGCTGCCCTGTGCGAGAGGCGGCCGGGTAGAGGCTCCGTCTACACGCTTTCTTCACGGCTTCGTGGCCTCATGCGGAAACAAATCTGCACCCGCTGTCCGGTACGGCTTGACCCTGCATGCGTCAGCTCTAAGCTGCATGCGACCTTGCATAGGCCAGCGTGATCTTGCACTGTACGCGCGTTCGCGTCGTACCGCGGCCAGTGGAACTTGCCGGGTTTGTGGTGGTCGGCGACGGCGGGTGGGCACGTCGGGTACGGGTCCTGGCTGGAGCGGGACCACGTGATGCTGCTGGCCTTCGACTGCGGATCCGGTGCTGGTGCGGAACGTGCGGTGATTGGCCGGCTACCGCCATCCCCGACACAGGGTGGAGCCGTTGTCCTCGCGCCTGCTGGAGGCTTTCATCGAGCCGCAGGCGCTGATGGACGGAGCCTGAGCGGTGGGCGAGCCGGTGACGGTGCTGCCGGTGCTTTTCCACCTGCTGTGGGCGCACGAGTTGATGGTTGTCGACGTGATGGGCGACCCGTCGCGGGCGCGTGTCGCTTGTCCAACGCGCCCACGAGCGGGAAGGTCACGCCGCCGGGGGCGAGGTCGGTGAACGCCGCGGCAGGTGGGACCCTGGGCTATCCGGCGCTATCGGATGGGGCGGCGGCCGGAGCGCCGGGACCATCGCACCGCGATGAAGGCCACAGCGGCCACGAGGACCACGATGCCGATGATCAGCAGGTAGCCCAGCCCCTCCACCGCCACGCCGACGATTCCCAGCACGACGGCGACCAGAACGAGAAACAGGAACAGAGCCATGACACGAACACCTCCTTCGGGATGAGCGCGGGGCGGTCAACGGCGCGCGAGTTGCCTCTCGCCGCCCGCGCCCGGCTGGTAGGTCAGGTCGTAGTGCTGGAAGATCGCTTCCTCTGCCTCAGCGGGCAGGATATCGTCCATGCCGACCGTGGGCGCCTTCTTCACCAGCGCCTTGTCGTAGGAGACCTTGACGTAGTCCGGTCCCAGGATCGCCTCGTCGAGGGGCACGAAAGCCAGCTGGTGACGGGTGGGAAGTCCGATACGGACCGTGGCCATGGCAGGTTCGTCGGTGGTGGTGTCCACGTAGATGGCTTCGAGCACGCCGATCTTGCGGCCCTTGGGGTCGACGACGCTGTGGTTGCGCCACTCACGGATATCGGCTGCATGGATCATGGTCTGTCCGTCTCACTCTGCTCTGTCGTCTGATTCGGTCAGCACAGCCTCGTCACCCTCGCCCTCGCCTGCAGGGGCAGGCTTCAGCCCTATCAGCATGGCCCCTGGGAACGGATCGCGGTGATTGCTTCGGCGAGCTGGTCACGCAGCCTGCCCACATCCTCTGGCCCCGCCGCCGCAGCGGACGGGCTCTCGGCGTCCTGCCTGTTCCGGTCGTTCTCGCTCACCCCGTGAAGGGTGCCCCGAAACCGGCTCCCCCAACGCCCCGTCCGCACGCTGCCGCGCGCGGCACCGACCCGTACCCCGGCCGCGGACGGCCCCGGGGTCAGTGGACGTCGTGGCAGTTCGGATCGGTGCACCCGCCCAGCTCGAAGGAGCGGTCCGCCGCCGGCGCGTCCTGTCACTGCGCCCGCATCGTCTGGAGCCTGGCCACGTCCGAGGCGGCGTCCGGTAGCTCTGTTCGCAGCCGGGCCGCCCACTGTTCGGTCAGTGCCTGGCCGTTGACGTACCGTTCCCCGGCGCCGCTACCGACCGCCACCAGCGCCCCGCGCTGTGAAGGAATCACCATCGCGCCGACTGACCCGGAAACCTTCCCCTGCCGGACCAGGGCCTCGGTCGCAGCCGGGGCCCGGGCCGTCGCCGCCTCATCGACCGGCGGCAGCGGGTCAGGCGGCCCGGGCGGCTCCAGCATCACCACTGATGTCATGGATGACGGCTCGGACAGCACTGTCGTGACCGCCCTGCTCGCCGACCTCGTCAACACCGCGCGATACCTCACTCGCCGGAGGGGCGGCTGAAAAGGCTCAGTTATGCCGGATCCGTAGCAGTTACCGGGCGTTTGGTGAATCGGTGCCACCAGTGGCGGCGCCGGGGATGCACTGCACGGCCCAACCAGAGGCCGATCAGCAAGTAACCCAGAAGAGCACCTGTGGTGTTGAGCAGAACGTCATCGATGTCGAAGGTACGCCCGACGATCAGGGCGCCTTGAACGAGTTCCACGAGGAGCATCACGCAAGCGGTGACCACCGCCACCCGGACCAGCCCTCGCGTTCGGGGCACCAGCACCGGCAGCAGCACACCGAACGGCACACCCATCACGATATTGCCGCCGAGCTGCTTGACCGTGTCAAGGGACGCGGGCTTGGCGAGATAGGCACGGATGGAGTCACCAGGGCGTAGATTACTGTGCGTCAATGGCACGGAGGCCGCCGAGGGGTCCAGCGTCAGCCGGGCGAGCACCACCGCGAATCCCACCATCGCCGCGAAGGCCAACAGCATGGCCAGTACCCGGCCGAGCACAGACATGGGAGGTTTTCCGGAAACCCGGTCTCCGGGTTCCGTCGCGGTCTTATCACGCAGGACCATCCGCGCCATTACAAGCTCCTAGCCCCACATTGGTTCGCTTGGACGTTCCGGTATCCGCGTCGTGAAGCGGCAGGCGCTGCGCGGGGGTTCGTCCCGGTCCGAAGATGTCGGCGTGCACGCAGGCAGGGCATGCGGCGTAGCAGCGCGTCGTCAGGCTCCTCAACGACCGGGGCGGCCACTGGTCACCGACAGACCAGTTGAGTGTGTCACGCTCTCACCCTTTTCCAACCTCACCCGTGCCGATGCGGGTCTTCTGTGGCATGCGGCGTGACGGGACGGGCAGCGGTTGTCAGTGGCACTGGCTACGGCGCCTGGCGTACGGGTCGTCGCTTTTCCTGGGGGGCTGGGCGCGAGGGAATGGAGTGGCCGGCCGGGACGAAGGCTGCCCAGCCTGTGCCCTGTTGGTCACCGACGGCGGAGTTTGGCCAGTTCGGCGTTGAACTGGGCGCCGGCGAGGAGGGCCAGGTTGGACAGCCACAGCCACACCAGAAAGACGATGATCCCGGCGAGCGACCCGTACAGCCGGCTGTAGGTGTCGACGTGCGAGACGTAGAGGGCGAAGCTCGCGGAGGCGACGAGCCACAGGGCCACAGCCAGAGCGTCTCCCACAAGCCTCTGCCGCACCCCACGTGTCCCGGCCGGACCCGAGCGGAACAGCACCAGCACCAAGATCGCGACCAGGCACAGCAGGAACGGCCATTTCAGCGCGTTCCAGGCGCTACCGGCCATGCTGCCCATGCCCACGAGCCGGCCGACGGTGTGGGCCGCTTCACCGGTCAGGATGAGCACCAGGGCACTGGAAACCAGAAGCATCAGCAGCACCAGAGCGGTCATCACCAGCCGTGGTGCCGTCCTCCACGCCGGGCGCAGATCCTCAACGCCGTGCATGACATGCAGGGCTCGGCGGAAGACCCCCAGATAGCTGGAGGCGGACCACAGGGCGCCGATCATGCCGAAGACAGCCAGCGTCCACGCAGCCGTGTGCTGCTCCGCCATGCCCCGCAACGTGCTCTGCATGACGGGGCGGGACTCGGCCGGCACGACAGCGATCACATTACTGATCAGGTTGTCGGTGGTCGAGGCGCCGACGATTCCCAACAGCGAGACCGTGACAAGAAGCGTCGGGAAGAGCGCGAGCACCGCGTAGTAGGTGAGGGCGGCAGCGAAGTCGGTCACGTTGTCGTTCCACACCGAGGCGGGGGTCCGGCGCAGCGCGGTGCCGATGTGCTGCCAGCCCGGCAGGTCGCGCGCGTACGTCGGGGGCGGCAAGGGCGGTGCGGTTGCCCGGCGGGTCTGCAAGTGGTGTGCGGGGGACTCTGTTTTGGAGCGGGGCAGCGGTGCGCGGTCGGCACCGCCCGGCTCGAGCGCCGGCGAGCTGCTCATCAGGCAGGCGCCTCCCCCTCGTGCCATAAGCCGTCGTCTGACTCCTGTTGGCAGACTTCCCCGGCGAGCTGTTCGTACGTCACCCGGGGCGGCACGCCCCTCTCACCGATGCGTGATCTGCCTGGAGATACCGACGTACCCGCATCTGTTCGTGCCGCAGAACTTATCCGGTACTCCGCAGGACAGCCAACTCCCTCACCTTTCAGGACTTCAAGATCAACAACTCGCGGGCTTTCGCGCTTGTCTCGACACGCCGACCCCCACTGCGACCGGCGTGGACACGCCGCGCGAGGCCGGCGAGTGGGGTGCTCCGGTCCCCGCGCACACGGCCGCCGCCCTACCTCCAGCAGCGCGGCGGCCTTCACGCCGAACTCAGCGGGATGCCGGCTGTGGCCACGGTGGCCACAGCGTCTGCCCGGACCGGCGCCGCCCATGGCATCATCGTGCGCTCCCTGACGTTTCCCCTCAGTGCACCAGAACGGGCCAGATGATGGGCACGTACGACACCACCGATGCCCAACAGCGGCTGGCTATTGAGGACATGTCTACCGCTGGCTGTCATGAGGTCCGCCTCCTTCTGGCCAGGGAGCTGGACGGCGCCACCGTCCCGAGGCTCTGTGACACGGTCGTGGACGTCATGGCCGATGGCAAGCGGCATCTCGTCCTGGACCTGTCCGCCATCACCTGGTGCGACAACGCCAGTCTCTACACCTTGCTCGGTATCCGCAGCGCCCTTCAGCACGCCGACGGCAGCCTCACCCTCTCGGCGGCGAGTTCCGCCATCCGCCGCGCGCTCGACCGCAGCGGCCTCTGTCTTCGCCTGCCCCTCACCCCCGGGACAGATCGCCTTCCGCCCCAGCCTCCAGTGCGCCCGGTCAAGGGATGAGGAGATCAGTCTCCCCATGGCTGGCGTGTGACTCCTCGACCGGGGTTTCTGTCCGGCGACAGGGCCAGCAGTGCCCTGACGGGCAGATGGGCTTCGGCAGGGTGGCGGAACGTGCCGTCCAGGTGGACGGTGTAGTGCGTGCGTCGCCCGTGCCGTTTCCGGCTGAGGTAACCACCCTTTTCAAGGTCGGCGACGGCGCTCTGCACGGTGCGTTCGGAAATGCGGCAGGCCGCGATGTCGCGGATCCGCACCCCGGGCTCGCGGGCGATGGCCACGAGTACACGGGCGTGGTTGGTGAAGAAGGTCCACCCTGTCACTGGCTTGTCCACGATGTGCCAGCCTCTCGAACGCCGCCTGATGGGATCGCAGGCGGGAAAGCGTCTGGAATCTTGTTCACCCATTGTCGGTGAGGCAACCGCGTTCGCGGTGAGGAACGCGCAGCAGGCCGCGAGGGCAGACGCGATTGCGGACGTCGGCTGCCGAGCTCCTCTCCCTGGCGTGCACACCCCGAGACCGGGAAGGCACGGTGTGATCAACAGCGCGGCCGCAGCCGGAGACGGTCCAGGCTCTGCCGAGGCCCGTCGCCCACGTCAACCAGAGGAGGAGCCGGTTCGCTGCACGTGCTGCCCCGCGTACCGAGGTGATGGAAGAGGTCGCGCGGCGGTGCGGAGATCTTCCGATCCCCTGCCCGTACGGACAGGGGCCGGGACGCGCACCCGTCACGCTGGCGGGCACAGGTGCGTTGGCGCTACCGGCTGAGAAGGGCACTTACGGTCTTGCCGCCGGAGGGCCGGGGGGTAACCGCGGTGGCGCGGGCGAGGCGGTTGACCATGGGCCAACCGAATCCTCCGGTGCCGCCGTTCAGATCGGGGGTGCGCATGCGCGGCGCCTGCGGGCTGCTGTCGTGCACGGCCACCTCGATGCTGTCCGGGGGCGCGGTCAGATCCAGGGTGCGGGTACCGCCGCCGTGGCGCAGGGCGTTGGTGACGAGTTCCGAGACGACCAGGACCACGGTGTCGGCATCCTCGGCTGCGACCGTCGGCTGCGCGAGACCTTCGAGGAAGTCCCGGGCGCTTTCGCGAGCTTCGGCGACGGACGTCGCGGAACGGACGGGTGCAACGTTGACGCTCATCGTGTCCATCAGGTCACCCTGGTCTCTGGTCGTCAATGCCGGGTCCTGCCTGCCCGGTGCTTGTGCCCCGCCCTGCACGCGTAAACCGCATAAACCCCCCGGCTATGGAACGTGTCCGGCCGAACATCCCCGCAGCCGGACGGGGAAGCTGCGGCGCTCACGGCGTCGAGGCTGCATACCGGCGCTGCTCAGAGCAGGTGTTCCCCGGCCGGCGTGGGACCGCCGCGTGCCCCCTCTGCGGTCGAGGTCGACCATCTCTCTTACTGGCGAACGAAAATCTGTGGTGGCTGGAGTAGACATTGGATGCTGGTGTGGTTATGGTTTCTCTCGTAGCCGAGATTAAGCAAGGCCCGGCAGAGATGAACTGCCGGGCAGCAGTACCGCAGTACAGGCAGTTCGCAGGACGGTGCGGTGGCGGAGTTTCGAAGCCAGGGTTGTTGCAGGGACGGCGACGGGACTGGCGGCCGGACCGGGTGGCCCGCAGTGATCAGGGGCCGCCGTGAGCGATACCGCAAGAGCAGTTCAGAAGATGTAGTTCGCAGGACTAGCAGTGAATTTGTCAGCGGTTCCTCGGTAAAGGCGTCGGGCTGCGGGCGCGCGTGCCGAGAGGTTCGGCAGTGGGGTTCTAAGCCAGAGCAGATGCAGGACGGGCGACGGGGCTGGCTGCCGAAGAGTGGCGCAGTGGAGGCCACCAGCGGTTCGCAAGATCAGCAGTACGCAGTTCCCGCTTGGTAAGTAGTTCGTCCAGAGGGAAAGAACGGAGGAGTTGAGCACCATCAGGATCGCCCGGGCGGAATCAATGGGCCCGGGTACCGCAGGACATCGATAGTGAGGTGGTCTCCGGTCAAGCAACCGCGATCCCCGTATCCCCGACAGCATTCCGGTCGGGTCAGCGGAAACAAAAGGTCGGCGCAGTAACAGGGCCGGCGGATGGTGTAGCAGTTCCTTCGGGGCCCTGGTGCCACATGGCACCAGGGCCCCTCCAACGTGTTCCGCAGAGAGGTGCAAGTGACAGCAGACGACTCGTTTAGCCGTCTCGATGACGACGATTACCCCGCCTACACGATGGGCCGGGCCGCCGAGATGATCGGCGCCACCCAGGGTTTCCTGCGCGCCATCGGCGAAGCCCGCCTCATTACCCCGCTCCGCTCAGTGGGCGGTCACCGCCGGTACTCCCGCTACCAGTTGCGCATCGCCGCCCGCGCCCGCGAACTCGTCGATGCCGGAACCCCCATCGAGGCCGCCTGCCGCATCGTCATCCTCGAAGACCAGCTCGAAGAAGCCCAGCGCATCAACGCCGAACACCACCGCGCCGCTGGATCGTTCAGTCCGCCCGTGGCCTGAAGCAGTGCGCCCGCCGGGCACCGGCGGGTCGCCGCACGCACGTGTCGGGGCGTGACGTCTGGATCGTTTCCTGTGGTGCCAGGGTGTGTGGGCGTCTGCGTCAACTGTCGTGGTTCGAAAGTCCCCTTCGCCCACGACTTCGGCGTGGGTGATCTGCTGTGCCGCAGGAACCAGGGCGATACCCTCCGCCTTCCGGCACGTTGCGGGAGACGCCGGACGCTTACGCCCATTACTCCGCGATCAACGCCTCGGGTTTCCGTGAGCTCCCGGAGGTCAAGCCCCGTTCGATACCGCCCGGGCCCGAAGTGCCCCCACGGCCGAGGACATCAACCCCGCCTGGCCTTCCCGCCCACGCTCGGAGCATACGGCTGCCCCGGGCGGGTTCTGCCGTCCGACTGTTCACCCCAACCATGTGCGCCGACCTTCAGCCGGCGGTGGCCGGCGAAATCGGCGTGTTGGCTGATGGTGGCGCCGGCTGGCAGGAGGATGCCACCGGGAAATGGTGCTCTCCCAGCCGCGTACAGCGACCGCTCTTCATGAAACCGTGCGTTCCGGGTGGGGCAATATCTATGACCGTGAGGTCAGAGTTTAACGTGCCATGCGGGGAGTGTTTGTACCGCAACTAACAGAGCGAAATTATTTGCCGTGCCCGGGCCGTTACTTCATGCTACTGTCGATCTCAGTTGCAGTTGTGGTTCCCAAAACTTCAAGCGCCTTCGCCGGAATTGTCGGCCACTGGAAGCGCTTTTATTGCCGGTCATTTTCCGGTCGGGGCATCATCGCGGCGACCCGGGTACCTGGCATCGCGGATCCCGGCGTACTGCCCCAAAGGAGACATGACGTGGCATCAGGCACTGTGAAGTGGTTCAACGCGGCCAAGGGTTTCGGCTTCATCGAGCAGGATGGTGGCGGCGCTGACGTGTTCGCCCACTTCTCGAACATTGCCGCCCAGGGTTTCCGTGAGCTGCTCGAAGGCCAGAAGGTCATCTTCGACATTGCGCCGGGCCAGAAGGGCCCGATGGCCGAGAACATCGTTCCGGCCTGACGCTGTCGCGTACTTCGTAGCTGGGGCCCGCATCCCTCGGGGTGCGGGCCCCAGCTACGGACATTTCCCGCAGTGGTCTCCCCTGAGCATCGCCTGCATTTCTTCTCCAGGGGTCCGTGCTTCTTCGGAGCTGAAACCGGTCGACGTCCGGGATTTCACGTCCCGTGTGACTCGCTCATTTCATCGCCTTCGTCCCGCGCCAGATTCACGACACACCAGATCCTTTTTCGCATTCCCATTCGGCCCGTTTCTTGTGATTCCCTGCACTGCTTTTCCGTTGCGGGAATTCCTTGGTACGTGCCGTGTATCAAGGAAGGTTCTCGATGAACCCCACACGTACGAACAGCCGTTCCTCCAGCCGCAACCGGACCGACTCTCTCGCTTTCGGCTCCGACGCCGGTTCGCGGCGGGGCGCACGCCTCGGCTCGTCCGCCCCGAGCCGTGCAGGGGGTCCGAGCCGGTCGAGCGGACATGGTCGGCGGCCCGCGGCGGTGCAGGGAGAGTTCGCTCTGCCGAAGACGGTCACTCCCGCGCTGCCCGCGGTCGAGGCGTTCGCCGACCTCGACATGCCGGGGCAGCTGCTGGCGGCGCTGACCGCGCAGGGCGTGAGCGTTCCGTTCCCGATTCAGGGTGCGACCCTGCCCAACACCCTGGCGGGCCGTGATGCCCTGGGGCGCGGGCGCACCGGCTCCGGCAAGACTCTCGCTTTCGGCCTGGCGCTGTTGGCCCGCACCGCCGGTCAGCGCGCCGAGCCCCGTCAGCCGCTGGCCCTGGTTCTCGTGCCGACGCGTGAGCTGGCCCAGCAGGTGACCGACGCGCTCACCCCCTATGCCCGCTCGGTGAGGCTGCGCCTGGCCACCGTTGTCGGCGGAATGTCGATCGGGAGGCAGGCCAACGCGCTGCGTGGTGGCGCAGAGGTCGTCGTCGCGACGCCGGGTCGGCTCAAGGACCTCATTGACCGCGGTGACTGCCGGCTGAACCAGGTCGCGATCACTGTCCTGGACGAGGCCGACCAGATGGCCGACATGGGCTTCATGCCCCAGGTCACAGCGCTTTTGGACCAGGTCCGCCCCGAGGGCCAGCGCATGCTGTTCTCCGCGACCCTGGACCGCAACGTCGACCGCCTGGTCCGCCGCTACCTCACCGACCCGGTCGTCCACTCCGTCGACCCGTCCGCAGGCGCGGTGACGACGATGGAACATCACGTGCTGCACGTCCACGGCACCGACAAGCACCGCACGACGACGCAGATCGCGGCACGCGAAGGCCGGGTGATCATGTTCCTGGACACCAAGCGGGCCGTGGACAAGCTCACCGACCACCTGCTGGCCAGCGGGGTGCGGGCCGCCGCCCTGCACGGCGGGAAGGCGCAGTCGCAGCGCACCCGGACTCTGACTCAGTTCAAGACCGGGCATGTCACCGTGCTCGTGGCCACGAACGTCGCCGCCCGCGGCATCCACATCGACAACCTCGACCTCGTCGTCAACGTCGACCCGCCGACCGACCACAAGGACTACCTCCACCGCGGCGGCCGTACCGCGCGGGCAGGGGAGTCCGGCAGTGTCGTCACCCTGGTCACCCCCAACCAGCGCCGCGACATGACCCGCCTCATGACCGCCGCCGGCATCGTGCCCCAGACCACCCAGGTCCGCTCCGGCGAAGAGGCACTCGGCCGGATCACCGGCGCCCAGACCCCCTCCGGCATCCCCGTGACGATCACCGCGCCGGTGGCCGAGCGGCGTCAGCGCAGCGCGTCCTCACGCGGCCGGCGCAGCCCCGCCTCGGCCGCCCGGCGCGTGACCGTGCGGCAGTCCTCCTTCGACGCGGCGGCCTGAGAACTTCGTGATCCGGAAGCTGACCCACTCATGCAGGAGGCACCTTTTGACGCTGGTTCAGGTGCAGCCCCGCTCGACGAATGCCACTGCCGTACACAGCACGGTGGCCGACGTCATGGACACCGCCGGACCGCAGGTCTGTGACGACATGACCGTCGAGGTGGCCCTGTCCGTCATGGCCAGTGCCCGTACCGGGCATCTGCTTGTCTGCGACGACAGCGGCCTGTGTATCGGACTGGTCACCCAGGCTCATCTCACAGCAGCCCGTGACGGCTCCGCGTACTCGGACAGGGTCCAGCTGCGGGACATCCTCGGCGACCGCGGGCCGTTCACCTCGCCTGTGACCACGATGGCCGAAGCTGGGCACATGATGCGCTACAGCCAGGTTGATGCCCTGCCTGTGGTCGACGAACACGGCAGTGCCTTGGGCGTCCTCGCCCTTGCCCGCTGAGCCGTCTCCACTGCGGCAGAACCACTCCCTCTTCGTTCCTCTCCCTGTGAGGCATCATGCGCTGTGTCATCGCCCGCTTTCCGTTCGACCTCACCAGGAGCGGCGTCCTGGAATCGATGAAGGGCGTCAAGCCCGAGCAGGCTTCCGGCGAGTCCGTGATCATCGGCCGACGCACCTACCCCGTCAAACAGGTCGGCCAGGTCGTCACACGCCAGGACCGCCGTGACTTCAGTGCCGGCGAAGTCCTGCGGGCCATGACCCAGCTCGGCTTCACCTGCCGCGAACTTCCCCAGGCCGCCGCACTCACGAGGGCTCGCACCCCGATACAGCAGGCTTCCGCGATGCTCGGCGCCCCTGCGGCAGCCTGACCGACGGGCAGGCGCGAGCCGTCAGCAGAGCAGCGGTGAGGGTCCGACCGGGGTGCGCCGGTCGGACCCTCACCGCGTACCGAGGTTCTCGGCGCGGCAGTGTGTCAGTGCTCGGAGTAGCTGAAGTCGCCCATGGTCCATGCGCTGACGTCTTCGATCGCCACCCGGTACATCCCGCCTGTCTCCGGGATCCCCACCGTGCCCTGGAGAATCCGAGCCACATGGAAGTGCAGATGCGCGGGCGGTCCGTCCTCGCGTGCCGCAGTGGTGAACATGGCGGAAAAGCCGCTCAGGCGGGCCGAGTCCGCCAGGACCTCCGACACCCGCTGCCTCCAGACGGCTTCGGGAGCCAGTCGGCCCGTGATGACAGCACCACCGGCGACCACGGTCAGAGGCATCTGATTGCTGTGCCCGGACTCCACCAGGGCGGCAACGTCAACAAGCAGCGCGTCAGGCTTCGACATGGGACCGATTATATTCGTCGACCAGAGGGCTGCTTTTTTGCGGTGCCGGTTTCGGGCAGGACGGCGCTGAGGTCTTGTCGCTGAAGGCACGGGGGGGTGCCTGTGGGCGGCAAACAGGATGTCCCCATATGCGACCATGTGGATTCCCCACCCTCAGGTCACTCTCTGAGATTCTAGTCCGGCAGCAGGTCCGAGGGGGCGCAAGTCGGAGCACATCCGCGTCGAGTCGGTCCCTGGACTAGGCGCGGACTCTTGTCCTGGGTTGAGGCTGGCTGGGCAACTTCAACTTCGGGGGTCTGCGGTCCCTGGGGGTGCGGTGTGCTGTCCGACCGTGGGGGAGGCTTCGGCGAGGTCGGCGCCGTGGTCGGCGTCGCGGCGGGTGGAATCGGTGCCGTACCAGTCCAGGCACATCACGGTGGCGTCGTCCTGTAGAAGCCCGTCATGGGCATGGACGACGTGTTCGATCAGGACACGGGCGGCCTCCCGGGGGTGCAGGTCTTGAGTGTTCTCGATGAGGGCAGGCAGATCGAGGTCCGCGGCTCTGCGCTCCTGCATCCCGTCGGTGAGCATGATCAGCCGGTCCCCTGCCCGCAGGTCCAGGTGCTGGACCGTGTAGGTGTGCGGGGCCAGGAAGCCGAAGGGCATGTCGATGGTCGGCGCGATCTCCTCGACTTTGCCGCCGCGCAGGCGCACAGGCCAGGGGTGGCCGGCGTTGATGAACTCGGTTCGTCCGTCGTGCAGGCTGATACGCAGCAGTTGTCCGGTGACGTAGCGGCCGCCGCTGTGCTTGGCCACGGCCTGGTCGGCGGTCTGTGCTTGTTCCCGGAGGTCGGCTCCCTGCCTGCGGGCGCGGCGCAGTGCGCCGACGAGGAGGGTGGCCAAGAGGGCGGCGTCCACGTCATGCCCCATGGCATCGGTGACAGACAGTTGGACATGGTCGCGGTCTATGACGTAGTCGAAGGTGTCGCCGCCAACGAACTCGGCCGGCTCCAAGGCGCCGGCAACTGCGAACTGGGCGGCTTCGCAGGCCAGTGACGTGGGCAGCAGCCGGTGCTGGATCTCGGCGGCCAGGCTCAGCGGGCTGGTGCGCCGGCCCCACTGGTACAGGTCGGTGAAGGGCCGGTTCGCGATGATGATGTAGGACAAGGCGTGGGCGCTCCGGCTGATCTTCAGCAGGGTGGCCGGGCCGGGGTGGTGGGGCAGATGGAGCTCCAGCAGCCCGAGCGCATCCCCGCGATTGGTGACCGGTGCGATCACCCGCGTCCAAGCACCGCCCCCTACGGCCTCCACATGCGGCCGTTGCGTCCGTATCACCTCGTCGTAGACAGTGCCGGAGACGGCGATCGGATCTGCGGGACGCTCCACGTCGAGGTCGTCCGCGGTGCCCAGGCGGACGACGGAGGCGCCGGTGAAGTCGGTGATCAGGAACGACACGGACCTGGCCCCGAGCTGTATTCGCAACGTTGCGGCTATGACGTCGACGGACTCCACCGGCGGTGCGGCCTCAGCTGCGGCCAGGGCCTCACCCAGTCCGTCCGTTCCGATGTCTCGCATGGGGGAGCCCTTCCCGCTCTCGTGCTCGCCCCAGTACGTACCCGGTGACACGACTTTTCTGGCGAGCACGAGAAGGCAAGCTACCCCACTGCGGGAACGTAATGAGGCACCCGGCTCGTCACAAACGCCCATGCGGCAGCCTTTCTGTCACCAGTAGCGGAGATCGAAAGCGCATGACCGTCTGAGGCGGATTCCAGAAGGCCATGGCGGGAAAGCGCTCGACCGGCTGCGCTCCCCCGCGGGACCGTTCGCCAAGCGCATGAGCCTGGCGCGTCGCCTCGCCCCCGCCCGGATCTTCGACCAGCAGATCCGCAAGTTCAACAAGCTGCCTGGCTGACGCCGCCCACCCCCAGCCGATGCGCCACGGGGGAGCCCGCGCTTACCCGCATATGACGGAGGCCGTGGTTGTGCGCCGCGCGGCGGCTCGGGAGCCGCATGCCCTGTGAGGCTGTTGTCGTGCAGGTAGAGGAGCGGACCTTCAGACGTTCGTCCAGGATTCGAGGAAGGCTTTCCGGCCAGTGGGATCGTCCGCCCTGCGGTCGGCGTGCAGGACGTGCCAGGCGGTGAGTTCGAGATCTCGAAGCCACAGTTCTCCGATGACCTGTGTCTTTAAGGTCGGGGAAATGGTCGGATTCGGCGAGGGCTTGGCCGATGACCTCCCCGGCTGCGACGCGCTGTGGCGGGGTCATCTCATCGACAGCGGAGAGGATTTGCCGGGCCAGAGCGGTCCCTTTGCCTGCCAGGGCTTGCAACACGTCGGCCTTGATGGTGGCGGGTAGCAGGTAGGCGGTGCCAGAGGACCTCCACAAGTCCGACCAGAAGCGTTCGCCGGTCTCGGTGGGGGCGGGGAGCGCGGCCAGCAGTCCGAGGAGGTGGCCGGTGGCCGCATAGCCACCAGAGTGCGCAGCCGCGACGACTGCGATGCCGGCGACGCGCTCCACATCGAGATGGCTGGCTCCGAGGTCTGGAGCCAGGACCAATTGGTGTTCCAACTGGCCCCTGAGGGAGGCGGATACGTGAGGGTGGACCTCAGGAAGCATCGGTGGTCCTTGCGGGTAGGCGAGCGGTGGTGCCCGTTCGGAAGCCCTGATCGTTCCCCGTGACCAGCCGATCTACTCGGCTTTGAATGTTCCATCGGTGACGGGAGCAAGGGGCCGCACAGCGGGAGAGTCCACACCCGGCGACATGGGATGGGCATTACAACCGACCTCTCGACAGACTTTCCTGCGAGCTCTCATAGCATGAACGCATGATTGCCAGTGACGCCCAGGAGTCCGGGGGAGGACGGGAAGCCGTGCCCCTTGACGCCGCTGAGGCTGAATGTGTCCACGTCGCCTCGGAGCGTGGGGAGCGCCGCGAATTCGGGATGCTCCGAGAACCACAAGGTAACGGTGCCGCAGAAAATGGTCACCCGGTTGCCGCTCTGGTGGAGCACGCGGCCGACTTGGTGGAACCGATCAAACCGAGGCTGCGTGGCTGGCTCCACGCCGGAATGGTCCCCGCCGCGCTGATCGCCGGCCTCGTTCTCATCTGCCTGGCTCGCACCCCGCAGGCAACCATGGCCTGCGCCGTCTACTCGGTCACCGCCTGGCTGCTCTTCGCGACAAGCGCCATTTACCACCGCGGCACCTGGGGGCCGCACGGCGAGGCTCTTCTGCGACGCCTCGACCACGCCAATATCCTCCTGATCATCGCCGGCACCTGCACCCCCCTGGCCGTGCTCCTCCTGCCGCCGGACCAGAGGTCCGTGCTCTTGTGGATCGTGTGGCTGGGCGCGTTGGCCGGTATCGCGTTCCGGGTCCTGTGGGTCGGGGCCCCGCGCTGGCTGTACACGCCGTGCTACCTGGCCCTGGGATGGGCACCGGTGCGCTACCTGCCCGACTTCCTGCACACCGGCGGAGCAGCCGTACTCACCCTGATCGTGGCCGGCGGTCTCCTCTACAGCGCGGGCGCGATTGTCTACGCCCTCCAGCGCCCCGACCCCTCACCCCGCTGGTTCGGCTTCCACGAGGTGTTCCACGCGCTGACCGTGGCAGCCTTCACCGCGCACTACATCGCCATCTCCCTGGCCGCCCACTGACAGGGTTCTTCACCCCCCGCAGGTACAACAAGGGCGTGATAGCCGCTGCGTCGACGTACGACTACCACTTCAGGAAGGGATGCCTCGCCGCAGGGCTGGTGGGCAGCCAAGGGCGGCCGAAGTACACGCCGCGTACCCTGCGGGACTTCTTCGCCTCGACGGCGCTCGCCAACGGCATCCCCATCCACGAGGTCTCCCGCTGGTTTGGGCATCGGTCCATCAAGGTCACTGTCGACATCTACGGACACCTCGTGCCCCCGGCCTGGAGCCGATGCCGGGAGATCCTGCAGAGCGCCATGCGGCCGGTGCCCAGGGCCTGTCGGCGCAAGACCATGTTGCATGTGGTGCTGGATGTGCTGAATGAGGCCCGACGGTGCTGGATCGGTGCTGGATGAGGCCACACGGAAGGTCGTTTTCGCAGGTGGGAGCGCCACACTCAACGTTTCGCTTCAATGTGTAGCGGGTGACTTATCACCACGTCGCTGATTTGGCAAACATGCAGGTCAGAAGGGGTCCGACTCTTCGGAGTCGGGCCCCTGGTTTTTTCCCGTGCTGGGATGGTGCTGGGATAACTGACCCCTCGTCACCTGTCATCACCCCTGCTCATCCCTACCGTGCTGGGATCGTGCTGGGATGGGATGCGAACGCCCGTGCTGGGTCGCGGACCGGTGCTGGGTGAGTTGCGGGTGATAGGTCCGGCTTTGCCCACTTTCGGAGAGAGTGCGTGAGTTGTGAGCCGCAGTGGGGCTCAGTACGAGTGGGGCCCGTACGGACTCCAGCCGCGGAGGAAGGGTTCAAGGTCGGCGGCGCCGGGTTTGGGCGGCGTGGGGAGCTTTGGCGCTGAGGCGGTTTCGGTGAGGCGCTGGAGGTGCGTGGTTGCGAACGCGAGCCACGCCTCGATCTCGGCCTTCTCCTGGCCGGGCGGGAGCGCGGCGGTGTGACTGCGCACTGCGGTCATGTACTCGGCTAGAAGACTCATGAA
>NZ_JAGGOK010000138.1 GCF_018614615.1 Streptomyces sp. ISL-100
GATCTTCATGAGTCTTCTAGAAGTCGAACTCGTCGATGTTCTTCTTGTCGAAGACGGCCGGCGAACCGAGGATGACCTCGCCGTCCTTGCCGACCTCGTACTCGCCGAGCCTGCCGGCCTTGAACTTCTCTCCCTCGGCGCCGGTGATCTGCCCGGATGCCAGCGCGGCCGCGGCGTACGCGCCGAGGTAGCCGAGGTCCTTCGGGTTCCACAGCGCGAACTGTTCGACCGTGCCGTCCTTGACGTACTTGCGCATCTGGTTGGGCGTGCCGAGACCATTGATGACGACCTTGCCCTTGTACGAGGAGGAGCTGATGTAGCGGGCGGCGGCCGCGATGCCGACAGTGGTGGGCGAGATGCTGGACAACGGCCGTACGGACACGCTCGCGGACGAGGTGGGGCGCCAGGCGCTGCGCTGCATCCGCTGCTCGGCCTGCCTGAATGTGTGCCCGGTGTACGAGCGGGCCGGCGGCCACGCGTACGGCTCGGTGTACCCGGGGCCCATCGGCGCGATCCTCAGCCCGCAGCTGCGCGGCATGGGGAGCGAGGTCGACGCCTCGCTGCCATATGCGTCCTCGCTGTGCGGGGCCTGCTACGACGTGTGTCCTGTCGCCATCGACATCCCGGAGGTGCTCGTGCACCTGCGGGAACGGGTGGTGGAGGGCGGCGAGGTGACCAGGAACGGGGAGCGGGTCACCATCAAGCCCGCGAAGGGGCACGCAGGCGAGCGTGCGGCGATGCGCGCGGCACGCTGGGCGCTGGACCACCCCGGCGCGCTGCGGGCCGGGCAGCGGCTGGCGTCCCGTACCCGCCGCCTCCATCCGAAGCGGCTGCCGGGTCCGGGGCGGGCGTGGAGCGACACGCGCGCGCTGCCCGAGATGCCCGCGGAGTCGTTCAGGGACTGGTGGCAGCGCACGCGTGGAGGAGCCCGATGAGCAGTAGCAGGGAACGGGTGCTGGCGCGGGTGCGCCGGGCACTGGCGGATGTGCCGCGCGACGAGCGGCCGCGGGATGTCCGGGTGGAGCGCGGCTATCTGCGCGTGCACGGCGACCGGACGACCGAGCAGACGGTCGACCTGCTCGCGGAGAACCTGGCGGACTACCGGGCGCTCGTGCACCGGGTGGACGCCGCAGGGCTGCCCCAACTGCTGAAGCGGCTCCTGGCCGCACACGGCTCGCGGTCGGTGCTCGTACCGCCGGGGCTCCCGCCCCGGTGGCTGGCCGCCGCCGACCCGGCCCTGGTGCGCGACCGGGAGGCGGACACGGCGTACGAACTCGACACCGTGGACAGCGTGGTGACGGGCTGCGCGGTCGCGATCTCCGAGACCGGCACGATCGTCCTGGACGGCGGGCCCGACTCGGGCAGGCGCCGGATCACTCTGGTGCCCGACCACCACATCTGCGTCGTACGGGTGCCGGACCAGGTCGTCGGGTCCGTACCGGAAGCGCTCGAACGGCTGGACCCCGGGCAGCCGCAGACCTGGATCTCGGGTCCTTCGGCCACCAGCGACATCGAGCTGAACCGGGTCGAAGGCGTCCACGGCCCGCGCACGCTTGAGGTGATCCTGGTCGACGGCGGGGTTGGCGGGCAGAATTGACTGAGGTGCCATCCCGACCGTGCTGACGGCGACGGTCGCGGTCGCGGTCGCGGTGCACGGCCTGTACGGAAAAAACCCCCGGTAGGGCGCCCGATGCCCCAGTTCGAGTTGATCACTTTTGGTCACAGTACCGCCGGTCGGGCTGCACTGGCAGAGCTACTACGCCGGGCCGGCATCGTCGCCGTGGTGGATGTGCGGACCGCTCCTGGGAGCCGTCGCGACCCGGACCTGTCTCGACAGCGGCTTGCCCGGTGGATGCCCGAGGAAGGCATCACCTACCGATGGGACCAGCGCCTGGGCGGATTCCGTAAGCCGTCGCCGGACTCACCCGACACGGTGTGGCGCAATACGTCGTTCCGCGGCTACGCCGCTCACACCCGTACCCCGCAGTTCATCACCGCGATCGACGCTCTCATGCAGCAGGCAGCACGAGAGCGCACAGCGGTCATGTGCAGCGAAGCGGTGTGGTGGCGATGTCACCGTCGCCTCATCGCGGATTTCGCTGTCCTTGCACGGGGTGTGGCCGTCTGTCACCTGATGCACGACGGACGCCTGGCGGCGCACACGCCGACGCCGGGCGTGCGCCTGCGGACCGACGGCCTCATCGTCTACGACGACGAAGCCTCGGCAGCGTCGGCTTCGTTACCGTCCGGGGGATGCCTGGATCAACAGCAGGGCGATGTTGTCGTTGCGCGGTGCGGATTTCGTGGCGTGGCTGACGAGGGTGTCGGCGAGGGCGTCCATGGTCTGGTCCCGGGCCTGCGCGAGTTGCTGGGCGAGTCGGCGATGGCGTCGCCGATGTCGGTGCCGGGAGTCTCGACGAGTCCGTCGGTGTACAGGGCGAGCACGGTGCCGGGTGGCAGGGGGATCTCGGTGGTCGGGTAGTGGGCGTCGGGTTCGATGCCGAGCAGGAGCCCGGGGGCACGTGGAGGACTTCGGTTTGTCCGTCGGGGTGGCGCAGGAGGGGAGGGGGGTGTCCGGCGGTGGCCAGGCGGGCGCGGTGGTGTGCCAGGTCGAGGCGGGCGTAGAGGCAGCTGGTGAACAGGCCGGGGTCGAGGTCCGTGAGGAGGCGGTTGGTGCGGGCGAGGACTTCGCCGGGGAACGCGCCGGCGGCGCCGTGGGCGTGGACGGCGGTGCGGACTTGCCCCATGAGTGCGGCGGCGGTGACGTTGTGGCCCTGGACATCGCCGATCGCCGCGGCGGCGGTGGTCTCGTCGCAGCGGATCAGGTCGTAGAAGTCTCCGCCGATCTCCATGCCGTGTCCGGCGGGGAGGTAGCGGGCGGCCACGTCCAGGCCGTGGATGCGCGGGAGGGTCTGGGGCAGCAAGCCGGCTTGCACGGTGTGGGCGAGGTGGTGCTTGGTGTCGTAGAGGCGCGCGCGGTCCAGGGCCTGGGCGATGAGTCCGGCCAATGACGTCAGGACAGCGCGTTCTGCCGGAGAAAAAGGTCGGGGCCGCTCGTATGCGAGTACGAGCGAGCCGACGATGCGGCCTGAGGCGATCAGCGGCAGAAAGGCCCACGCGGCCATGTTGTCCTGGTGGTCCGCCGGGGGGTAGGCGCGTTTGAGGTCCGAGAAGGTCGCGAAAAAACTGGGTACGCCCGTGGTCAGGACGCGTACGGCTGGGGTGTCGGAGGTCAGGGGCACGGCGTCGAAGCGGTCCATGAGCTCGGCGGTGTAGCCGCGGTAGCCGATGATTCGCAGCCGGCCTTCTTCCTTCGTCATCAGGGCCAGAGCTTGGGCGCCGAAGGCGGGCACGAGCTGGTCCGCGACCAACTCGACCACATCGTCCACGCCGACGGCTTCGGTGAGCGTGGCTGCCAGGTGCGTCAGATGGTAGAGGGCCGTTGCCCCGACCGGCTCTGCGGAACGTGAGGGGTGCTGCCAGGGTGCGGTTGTCGGTGCGTGCGCCGTTGGGATGGGGGTGATGTGGACACTGATACCGGAGGCGTCCGGGTAGAGCTGGAAGAACAGCCACTCATCCGGTGGGCGCAGCGCGGTGAAGGACGTGGGCTTACGGCTGATCACCGCCGCTCGGTAGCGCTCTTCGAAGACGGGGTCGTGGAGCCAGAGCAGCACCTCCCAGGGCCGGGTTCCCATCAGGGTGGTGGCGGCGGCGCCGACGAGGTCGGCGCCGACGGCGGAGATGAAGGTGATCCGGCCGTCCAGGTCCAGCGCGCAGCATCCCAGGGGAAGGCGCTCGGCGAAGTCGACTGCGGCCAGTGCCTCCGCCGGATCGGGATTGCGGGAGCGGGGTGGTGGGAGCACCCTCGGCTCGGGTCCGGGCAGCAGTGGGTGACCGCTGTCAGCACACTGTTGCAGAAGCAGAGCCGCGTTGCGGCAGAAGGTGCCGACCGCGTCGCGTTCCCGTGGGATCAGCTGCGGTGGGTGCCAGATGGGCCACAACAGCACAAGGCCGCCCCAGACGGTGGTGGCGCTGGTGATCGGGGCTGCGGTCAGCATGAAGTCGTAGGGCAGCACGAGCCCGAGCCGGGGATAGCGGCGTGCCACCTCCTCCTGGCTGCCCAGCCACACCAGGCGCTGTTCACGCACGGCGTCAGCCACCGGAATCGGGGCGCCCAGCGCGATCCGCGCCCACGGAGCGGCGATCTGCCGGGAAGCCCCGGAGACCACCGTCAGATGCAGCACTCGCTCACCCGGCGGCAGCAGGTACACAAGGCCAACCGAAGCACCGGTGTCCCGCACAACGCGAGCCACGGCGGAATCGAACTGTTCCAGGTCGGAGCGAGCGGCAGCAGCAGACTCCGCAGCTCCCCGCATGCCTCTCACCTTCCCCTGTCGGCGGGCGAAGAGACCCTCTGGCACCACCTTCTCATCGGGCCTGGTGAGCCGCTTCCGCAACCGCCCCACGCGGGGGGGCCCTGCCCCTGCGGTGGAGAACCTCAACGAGGTTGCGACCCGCTGCGGTATCGCTGGGCGAGCCGGGCGAGAGCGACTGCGCCGAGGAGCAGTCCGAAGTCGCGCAGAGCGATGTCGTAGTGGGCCGGGATGGTCAGCAGGTTGATGATGATGCCGGCGAGCCATCCGGCCACCAGCCAGCCCCCGAAGCGCGGGGCGACTGCCACGGCGACGCCGGCGACGATCTCGATCACACCGACCGCGTACATGGCGGCCTGGGCGCTGCCCGGAGCGATGTCGTCGATCCACGGCGCGAGGTAGGTCGGCCAGTCCACGAGCAGGTTGGTGAACTTGTCCAGCCCGAACACGATCGGGGCCACTGTGAAGGCGGTGCGCAGGATCAGGAACGCCTGGTAACCCGGGTCACCGAGTACAGCCCGCCGGGGAGTGACGGACGTGGTGGAAGTGGTTGTGGACGACATGACGCCTCCTTCTATCGATAACTTTCATTAACGATAGAAGCGCCGATTCTCTCTTTAGTCAATGGCAGTGGGTTTTACACTGGTGTTCGTGGACCACTCGAAGGAAGCACCGGACGCCGACGTCTCCGCCATCGCCTCTCTCGACGAGCCGACACGCAGACGCCTCTATGACCACGTGGCGCGCCAGCCGGGCCCGGTCAGCCGCGACGAGGCGGCCGCGGCGCTCGGCCTGCCCCGGCCGACCGCGGCATTCCATCTGGACCGTCTGGCCGACGAATCACTGCTCGACGTGATCTACGAGCGCCGCAGCGGGCGCGCGGGACCGGGTGCCGGCAGGTCCGCCAAGCTCTACCGGCGCTCGACGAAGCAGGTCACCGTCAGCCTGCCGGAACGCCAGTACGAGCTGGCCGGGCGGCTACTCGCTCAGGCCATGGAGGAAGCCGAGGCGACCGGTGAAGCGGTGCGAGCCGTGCTGCACCGCAAAGCCCAAGAAATGGGCGCACAGTTGGGCGCCCGGGCCGGCGCCGGCGTCTTCGACCTGCTGGAGCGGTACGGTTTCGAGCCCCGGCACGAGGGCGATGCCATCATTTTGGCCAATTGCCCCTTCCACGCGCTGGCTCGCGAGCACACCGAGACGGTGTGCGGCATGAACCTCCACCTGCTGCGCGGCGCCCTCGGCGGACTGGGCGAGGGCGGGATCGAGGCACGCCTCGCGCCTGAACCCGGCCGGTGTTGCGTACGCCTGGAGCCGGCCGCCTGATCGCTTGTCGCGGAAGCCGGCGACAACACGGCTGGTCGCCGCCGGACGCCGGCAGCCATCCCGCACACAAAGCGCGGTACTCGACGACGTTCCCCCGATACTGGGCTCAGCCGGCCCGTCAGCAGCCGCAAATCTCACCGGGAGGTACCCATGAGGATGCTCATCAACGTGGCGGAGACAGTCGTAGCGGACGCGTTGCGCGGGATGGCCGCCGCGCACCCGCGGCTCACGGTCGATGTCGAGAATCGTGTCGTCGTACGGTCCGACGCGCCCGTAGCGGGCCATGTGGGGCTCGTGTCGGGTGGGGGCAGTGGGCACGAGCCGCTGCACGGTGGGTTCGTCGGGCCCGGAATGTTGTCCGCCGCTTGTCCGGGCGAAGTGTTCACGTCGCCTGTTCCCGACCAGATGGTGCGGGCGGCGGCCGCGGTCGACAGTGGCCAGGGAGTTCTGTTCGTCGTCAAGAACTACACCGGCGACGTACTCAACTTCGACATGGCCGCCGAGCTCGCCGAGGACGAGGGCATCCAGGTCGCCAAGGTCCTAGTCAATGACGATGTCGCCGTGACCGACAGCCTCTTCACCGCCGGCCGACGCGGTACGGGTGCCACGCTCTTCGTCGAGAAGATCGCGGGCGCCGCCGCCGAGGAGGGCGCGCCGCTGGAGCGCGTGGAGGCCGTCGCACGGCAGGTCAACGAGTCCTCCCGGAGCTTCGGTGTCGCGCTCAGTGCCGTCACCACGCCCGCGAAGGGTACGCCGACCTTCGATCTGCCCGCCGGTGAGCTGGAGTTGGGCATCGGCATCCACGGCGAGCCGGGGCGGGAGCGGCGGCCGATGATGACCTCGGGCGAGATCGCGGACTTCGCGGTCGACGCCGTACTGGAGGACCTGCGGCCGACGCGGCCCGTGCTCGTACTCGTCAACGGGATGGGCGCCACCCCGCTGCTGGAGCTGTACGGCTTCAACGCCGAGGTGCAGCGTGTGCTGTCCGAGCGGGGGGTCGCCGTGGCCCGTACGCTCGTCGGTAACTACGTCACCTCGCTGGACATGGCGGGCTGCTCGGTGACGCTCTGCCAGGTGGACGAGGAATTGCTGCGCCTGTGGGACGCGCCGGTCGAGACTCCCGCGCTCCGCTGGGGACGTTGAGACTCACATCCGTAACGACCGTGTGAAGGAGATCTTGTGCTCGACGCCGAATTCTTCCGTCGCTGGATGTCGGCCATGGCAGCCGCCGTGGACCGCGAGGCCGGCCGCCTCACCGAGCTGGACTCGGCCATCGGCGACGCCGACCACGGCAGCAACCTGCAGCGCGGTTTCGCGGCCGTCACCGCCGCGCTGGAGAAGGAGCCGCCCGGCACGCCCGGCGCCGTACTGGCGCTCGCGGGCAGGCAGTTGATCTCGACCGTGGGCGGGGCGTCCGGGCCGCTGTACGGGACGCTGTTGCGGCGTACGGGCAAGGCGCTCGGCGACGAGGGCGAGGTGACGCCTGCGCAGCTCGCCGAGGCGCTGCGTGCGGGCGTCGACGCGGTGGCGCAGCTGGGCGGGGCGAAGGCCGGGGACAAGACGATGCTGGACGCCCTGATCCCGGCGGCCGGCGCGCTCGGCGAGTCGCTGTCGTTCGGCGCGGCCCGGGCAGCGGCCGACGAAGGGGCGCTCGCCACGGTACCGCTGCAGGCGCGCAAGGGCAGGGCCAGTTATCTGGGCGAACGGAGCATCGGGCACCAGGACCCCGGGGCGACGTCGTCGGCCCTGCTCATCAGTACGCTCGCCGACACGGCAGACACAGCAGACACAGGAGACACAGCGGACGCCGGCGAGGCGGGCGCGTGAGCGGGGAGAAGCTCGTCGGGGTCGTGCTCGTCTCGCACAGCGCGTCGGTCGCGGCCTCCGTCGCCGAGCTGGCGAAGGGCCTCGCGGGTGGCAAGGAGACCGCGCCGGTGGCCGCCGCGGGCGGCACGCCCGACGGTGGGCTCGGCACCAGTTCGGAGCTGATCACGGAGGCCGCCAGGTCGGTCGACGGGGGCGCGGGGGTAGCCGTCCTGGTCGACCTCGGCAGTGCGGTGCTCACGGTGAAGGCACTGCTGGCCGAGGGCGACGAACTGCCGGACGGGGCACGGCTGGTGGACGCGCCCTTCGTGGAGGGTGCGGTGGCCGCGGTGGTCACCGCGTCGGCGGGCGCGGACCTGGACGCGGTGGAAGCCGCGGCCAGGGAGGCATACGACTACCGCAAGGTGTGATGAGCGGGCCGGGCGTGTGAACTCGCCCGGCTCACGGCCCTTGCCTGCGGTGCGCGGCAAGCAAGAGCCGTGAGAACTATGCGCTTTGCGTGGCCTTCGCCGTGCTGCCGCCCCCTTCTGCCGCGATGCGCACTTCCGTCCGCTGTGTCGTGCCGTTGACCGTCACCGCGAGCGTGATCGTCCCTGGGCGCAGTGCCGTCAGGGTGCGTGTCGCCGGGTCGAAGGTTGCCGTGTGCCGGGGCCGGGCGTCCTTCGCCGAGCCGATGTGGAGGTTCGGGGAACCCGTCCAGTCCGCGCTCAGCGGGAAGGCGACCGGGACCCGTCGCGTGCCCTGAGTGACGGTTGCCTCCACCACCGCGTTGCGGCCGGGAGGCAGTACTGACGGGGCGTCGAGCGCCAGGGCGTCCACGTGGGCGCGCGTCTGGACCGACATCCAGTCCGGGGCGCCGGCCCACGGGCGCTGCCGAGCCGCCGCCTGTTCGGTGCGTGAGACCTTGTCGACTCCCACCAGCGACCAGCCCGTGAAGCCGCCCTCGGCCGCCGGGCCCGCCGGCGTCTTCCCGGAGTTGCCGTTGATCAGGTACGGCACACCATCCACGTGCGCCGCGTGGAAGACCCCTACGTGGCTGCCGATGAGACCGGCTCCCTTCCCGGTCGTACGCCGGAATTCGGCCAGCCAGCCCTCGATCAGTGCAGCTTCCTTGCGGTCGCCCAGCTGGCTGCCCTTCTGTGCGGTCGGGTCGCGCGGCGGGACGTGTTCGATCAGCATGACCGAGCCGATACGGTCGTCCTCGGTCGCCGCTTCCAGCTGTGCGCGCATGTTCCTGATCTGCGCGAAACCACCGCCGCGCAGGCTCAGGCTCGACGTGTCGAGGGTGATGAAGCGGGTGCCTTCGTGGTCGAACGTCCGGTGTGCCGGGCCGAATTCGGCGACAAAGTTGTCGATCTTGCCGCCCATCACCTCGTGGTTGCCCGGCACGTAGTACCAGGGCAGGGCGTCCCCGAGCTCCTCCGTCAGGATACGACGGGCGAAGGCGAGATCGGCCGGTGATCCCTCGTCGACGAGGTCGCCGTTGATGACGAGGAAGTCCGGCCTCGCCGCCTTGATCTCGCGCAGCGTACGGCGCGCCTGCGCCACGATCGCACTGTCCGGGTCGCGGGCGACGAACTGGGCGTCGGACATCACCGCGAACTGCCAGTCCCTGCCCTCCGTTTCGGCCGCCGGATCGACGAGCGGGTCGACAGGCGCGGGCTGGTCGGGGAGTACGACGGTGGGTGGGACCTGGGCGGTCAGCGTGTCGATGACGACTTCGCCCGTGTACTGCTTGGCGGCCGCCGTCTCGGCCAGGTAGAAGCGGTGGACTGCGAGTGGCATCGCCGCGCCCGGCGGTACGGCGAAAGTGACCTGCCGCCAACCGGTCCAGGTGATGAACGGGCCGCGCAGGAGCTGGTCGGAGCCTGCCGCGTCCTTCAGGTGCAGAGTCGGCCAGGCGCCCTTCCCGTCGCCCTTGATCCACATCTTGAACGACTGCGGCTGGCCGGGCACGGCGACCGCGGGCCGGGGCGGGTTGGCGTAGGCGGCGCGGGTCGCCGTCGACTGCGTGAAGTTGTACGTGAGTTTCAGCCCGGTGCCGGTGTGGCCTTCGGGCGTCGCCGCGACCGAACCACTCGCGCGGGCCTGCGTGAAGGTCCAGGACGCGGCGTCGTCGAAGGCCGAAACCGCCTGCTCGGTCAGGCCGACGCTGACGGCGAGCGCGGTGACCGTGCCGTTTACGGTGGCCTTGACCTGGCCGGCGCCGCCGCTGCCCGTGCGGGAGGTGACGGTGAAGTTGCCCCGGCCGTCGTCACGGATGCCGAAGAGCGAACGGTCGTAGTCGAGCTTCACATCACGCGGTTCCACGGGGGCGCTGGTGCCGTGCGCGTCGTACCCGACGATGCCGAACGTGCCGCTCGCCGCCGCGTCCGCGAGCCCCACGCGTCGCGTGGTGGGTTCGACGCGGGCGAGCTCGTCGAGCACGGTCAGCCGCGTGACCCCCTCGGCGGGGCCGCGGTGGGCGCGCACCTTCACCGTGCCGCTGCCGCGCGCCGTGAACAGCCCGTCGCCGTCGACGCGGCCCACGGACGCGCGGGCGCTCTGCCAGTGCGGGTCGCCCTGCGCCGGACCGTACGTCTCGTCGTAACCGGCGGCCGTGAGCTGCCGCGTCAGACCGGGGAAGACCCGTTCGGGGTGGCCGCCTTTGACCGGGTCGGCGGTGGGTGCGCTGCCGGCGGGCGTACGCGTCTCGACCCAGTAGCCGCGCAGTTCACCGCTGCCGTCGGGGGCGGTGAGGGCGAGGCCGTTGGGTACGGTGCGTTCGCTGCCATCGGACGGGCTGTTCTCCACCTGGAGCGCGTCGCTGCCGGGTTCGCGCGCGATCAGGGTCGACGAGCCGCCGCCGTCGAGGTTCAGCGCGCTGTGCGATCCGGCGCGCCGCATCATCACGGCGAGCTCGGTGAGGGTTACGCCGCCGCTGTCGGCCTGGCGGCCGTCGACGGTGATCACCTGCATCTCGCCGCCGTCCTCGGAGAAGCCGACGGCGGTGCGGGGCGCGGCCGCGTTGTTGCTCTGGCCGTCGTGGTTCTGCGGTACGCCGTCCACGACCAGCAGTTCGCGTCCGCCGACGGCGGTGCGCGGCACGGGGCCGCCGTCGGTGCGCGCCTTGTATTCCATCGCTACGGGATCGCCCGGCTTGAGCGAGGCGAGGGCAACTGCCCCGGCCTCACGGCCGACGAGGACCGTTGTGCCCTCGGGGATGAGTCCTGTGCCGGGCCGGTCCCCGACCTCGACGACCTTTCCGTCCCGTACGACCGCTTCGGCGACGGGAGTCGCGGCGTCCACGGTCAGCGCCCGGTCGGCCACGCCCCAGCCGGAGTTGTACGCCCCCACTCCCCCGGCCGGCACATTGGCCGCGTTGTACGACGCCAGGGGGTGCGGCCCGGTGGGGAGCGTGAGCGTGCCTTCGAAGTACAGCTGGAGTACGCGGCCGGCGCTGCCAGGGCCGATGCCGATGGCCCGGTTGAGGCCGGGGGCCGGGGAGTGGACGGGTTTGCCGTCCTTGATGCCGGGGCCCTGGGGGGCGCCGGTCTGGTTGATGTCGAAGAAGTCGGCGTTGATGGCGGCGACGGTACGGCGGCCGGGGCCCGGATCGTGCGCGGCGGCGAGATCGGAGACCGAGCGGCGGTCGGAGACCTTGCCGGAGTGGAGGTAGTCGGCTCGCACGCCGCCGCTGCCGTCGTCCCGGTCCGGGTCGACGTCGAGGTCGACGGAGAGCGCGTCCACGCGGAGCCACTTGTCGGATTCGAGGCGGTCGTACGAGGTGAGGCGGATGCCCGGGGCGACCGGGCGGGCGCTGCGGGCGGTCTCGATGCCGTCGCCGTCGACGACGGATCTGGGGCTGCCCGCCGGGGCGCTCGCGGGTGGTGGCGCGACGGGTCTGAGGATTTCCGCCGCGTTACGGGGACGGGGATCGGGGGTCGTACCGGCGGTCGCTGGGGCGATCGCCCCGGCCGTCAGCGCGGTGACCGTCGCGAGAAGCACGACGGGCCGCCTGAGGGAGCCACCAACTGCGCCAAGGCCCATAAGTCCTCCTGGGTGACGGCTGGTTGAGCGTGCGGGTCAGCGGGCAGTAAGCGCTGTCGCCACAGCATTGCCGCGCGCGCTCCAACGCACCAGGGGTTGACGGGGGCCTCGGGGAGAACGTGCGGCGGCGGTGAGGTGACGCGGGGTGCGCGGGGCGGACGCGATTACGTTAGGGCTTGGTGTGGGTTTGGGGTGGGCAGCGGCTGGTCGACCGACGCGTCACCCATCCGTTCGGCCTCGCAGGCGCTGGTAGCTGACTCCCCGTCGGGTGGGGGCCCTGCGGGGCTGTTCCCCTACCCGCCCCTTCCCGAAACTGGGGGCAGCCCCCAGACCCCAGACAACACAGACGCCCTACGGGCGTGTCCTCAAACGCCGGACGGGCTGGATTTTTCCCCTCCGGCGATTGAGCGGGGTTCGGGGCAGCGCCCCGCACGCGGCGTCGCTGAGACACACCCGGGCGTACGCCGCGCCCCTTCCCCGCCGAATTGCTGCATCCGGGGCTATGGGTCGCCGATGTGGTCTACCGGCCGCTCGACACGGAGCTGCTGCGCCGGGCGCGCGCCCTGGGCTGCCGCACCCTGGACGGCGGCGGCATGGCCGTGTGCGAGCACGAACCGGTCAGGATGCTCGCCCACATGGCCGCCCTCGTCGCCGCCCAGGCAGGAGCCCAATATGCGCAAGTCCATCGCCACCGTCTCCGTCAGCGGATCCCTGACCGAGAAGCTGGAGGCCGTCGCCCGAGCCGGGTTCGACGGCGTGGAGATCTTCGAGAACGATCTGCTGGGCTGTCCGCTGACGCCTGAGCAGATCCGCGAGCGAGCACAAGGGCTGGGGCTGGGGATCGACCTCTATCAGCCCTTCCGCGACTTCGAGGCGGTCACCCCGGACCGGCTCGCGGACAATCTGCGGCGGGCCGAGCACAAGTTCCGGGTGATG
Organism: Streptomyces sp. ISL-100; assembly: GCF_018614615.1. Classification (GTDB taxonomy): domain Bacteria; phylum Actinomycetota; class Actinomycetes; order Streptomycetales; family Streptomycetaceae; genus Streptomyces. Next base: position 12,486 of record NZ_JAGGOK010000138.1, read on the forward strand.
GAGCGGCTCGGCGCCGGCATGCTGCTGGTCTGCTCGAACGTCTCCCCCGGCGCCGTCGACGACGACGCGCTCGCCGCCGAACAGCTGCGCCTGCTCGCCGAGCGGGCCGCGGAACACGGCATCAAGATCGCGTACGAGGCGCCGGCCTGGGGCCGGCACGTCGACACGTATCTGCATGCCTGGCGGATCGTACGGATGGCGGACCATCCGAATCTGGGTACGTGCCTGGACAGCTTTCACATCCTGTCGCGCGGTTCGGATCCCGGCGGCATCGAGGCCATCCCCGGCGACAAGATCTTCTTTCTCCAGCTCGCCGACGCCCCGCTGCTCGCCATGGACGTACTCCAGTTGAGCCGCCACTACCGCTGCTTCCCTGGCCAGGGCGGCTTCGACCTCGCCGGGCTGCTCGCTCATGTCCTGCGTACCGGCTACGCGGGCCCCCTGTCGCTGGAGATCTTCAACGACAGCTTCCGCCAGGCGGACGCCGGTCGTACGGCCGTCGACGCGATGCGGTCCCTGATCGCGCTGGAGGAGTCCGTCGCCGACGTGCTCGGCACCGGCTCGCCCCTCCCCCGGCCCGCGCAGCCCGAGGGGTTCGCCTTCGCCGAGCTGGCAACCCGGGACCCCAAGCGTCTGGGCGGACTGCTCGGTGCGCTGGGATTCGCCCGTACGGGACAGCATGAGACCAAGCCGGTCGAGCTGTGGGAACAGGGCCGGGCCAGGATCCTCCTCAGCCGCATTCACCCCGACAGCCCCACCGACACCTCGCTGGTGGCCATCGGCGTGGAGTCGCCGGACCCGGCGCTCTGTACCGAGCGTGCCAAGTCCCTGCTGTCGCCCGTACTCCCCCGTCACCGCGCCGCCGAGGAGCCGCCGCTCGCCGCCGTCGCGGCTCCGGACGGCACCGAGCTGTTCTTCTGCGACTCCGCACAGCCGCGCTGGCGCGACGCCTTCGATGCCACCGAACCGCCCCGGGGCCACATCGGCCACATCGACCACGTGGCGCTGGGGCATCCGTGGGACCACTTCGACGAGGCGGCCCTGTTCTACCGTTCGGTCCTCGGGCTGCGGCCGCACCAAAGCGTTGAAGTGGCCGATCCGTACGGTCTGTTGCGCAGCCGCGCCATGTCCAACACCTCCGGTACGGTCCGCCTCGCCCTCGACATGGCGCACGTCGGCGCGGCGTCGCGGGAGCTGCCCGGGCAGCACATCGCCCTCGCCGACGACGACATCGTGGCGACCGCGCGCCGGCTCCGGGCCCTGCCCGACGACGTACTGCTGCGGATTCCCGACAACTACTACGACGACCTGCGGGCCCGCTTCGACCTGGGCGAGGCACGCCACCGGGAACTGCGTGAGCTCGGGCTGCTGTACGACCGGGATGACGACGGCGGCGAGCTCCTGCACCTCTATACGGTCACCGTCGGCCGGGTCTTCTTCGAGATCGTGCAGCGCGTCGGCGGCTACCGCGGCTTCGGCATGGCCAACACCCCGGTCCGGCTCGCCGCCCAGCACGCGCCCGCCCCCGCCCCCGCCCCCGCCCCGGAGCGTGACTAGCCCGGGTGGGGTGCGCCCAGATAGGGGAAGTCGAGGAGCAGGTCGGTGTGCGGGCCGATGTGGTCACTGGCGACTTTCCCGCCCGAGATCATGGCCAGCCGGGTCGAGGTGACGTCGTCGGTGAGAGCCCGGCCGTTGGGGTAGGCGGCGGGGCGGTTGCGGTCGTAGACCAGGATGTCCGGCAGGACCGTACGCAGGACCTCTTCGGCGGCGTGTGCGTCGTAGCCGCCGGTGTGGCGGAGCACCTCGGTCCATGGCCCGCTGTACGTCGCCCAGTCCTCGGCGGGCTCGCCTTCGTTGTAGGCCTCCTTCGCCTCCTCGGGGTTGAAGTACGCCGTCAGCGAGGGGTGCGCCCCGCGGTCGACGGACTTCAGCCGGCCGTTCTGGCGCAGGCTCACCCGCGCCCATACCCCGATGACGGGGTCCGGGCAGAGCTCGTCGCTCGGAACCTCCAGCACGATGCCCAGTACGTTCTTGTCGGCTCCCCAGTCCACGCCGGTCCACTGGAAGTCCTTGACGATGCCGTCCAGGTCGGCGAAGAACGGGTCGCTGCGCAGACCGGCCGAGAAGAGGTACGGACCGGCCTCGACCACCTGCGCCTGCGCGCCGAGGGCCACCGGTGCGTCGGTGAAGATCTCCTGCCCGCCGGGCTCCTCGCTGCGGGCCTGCGCCCCCGTGGCCCAGTACACGGTCGCCGTCTGCCGGCCGTCGACGGGCGGGGAGAAGACGAAGCTGAACGCCGCGTCGGCGTGCTCGTCGCCGTCGATGTCGACATTGATGCGGTAGACCGCGTCCGGGTGGAACGCCGCGCCCGCGGCCGGGGCGACCGGGTGCACGTTCATGATCAGGACGGTGCGCTCGCCCGGCACCGTGAACGCGAACAGGTCCGTCAGATCCAGCCGCGCGTCGTCCATGGGCGACCGCAGATTCGGCCCGCTGAGGTGATGAGACATATCACCCACCCTCGGTCCCCGGACCCTTCCGCGCACGGTGGCGCCCGCCATACGTGGACCCCTGTCTGTGTACGGCGGAGGCCAGGCGCCGTACGGTATGGGGCGCACCGTCCGGAACAGGTATCGGTTGATCCGGAGGACCGGGCCTATAACCGTACACACGCACCGGCGCCCACGACGCCGTCTTCTGCCAGCCGCTCTGGCTTTCGCTCTGGCCGCGGTCTCCTTTCTGTTCGCGTGGCTCATGCCGGCGTCGGGCGCGATCGTGACGTCGCAGGACGCTGCCGCACCGTCGGCGACAGCATGCCGCGCGGTAATTGCGGACCGTTCAGGCAGGTCTTCGCGGAGGACTTCAACGGGGAGACGGTGCCGCTCGGTTCCTTCAGCGACTGCGACCACCACGCCGATACAAAGGAGGCGTACTGCGGCGGCCTGCGAGGCAGCTACCGGGAGGACTGGTGGGCGTACCCGAGCGGCTGGCAGGACACCGCGACGTCCGGCGCCGACGGCAACGCGGTCAGGTCGGTCGGCGGCAACTACCGCCCGGAGGACACCGTCAGCGTCGGCCCGGCGGACAGCGGTGACGGCCGGATGAGCATCCGGATGTGGCGGCCGGACGACGGCGGGCCCGTCCACGCGGCGGCCGTCGTACCGAAGAAGCTGATGGAGCAGACCTACGGGAAGTTCAGCGAACGCTTCAGGGTGGTGCAGGCGGCGCCGGGCTACAAGTCGGCGCACCTCTGGTACGGCGACGGGTGCGAGATCGACTATCCGGAGCAGAACTGGACCGACACGATCACCGCGTTCACGCACCCGTGCGACGGCGGGCAGCAGGACATGTTCGCCACCGGCGCCCGCTGGACGGACTGGCACACCACGTCCGTCGAGTGGACGCCGCAGGAGATTCGCTACTACCTGGACGGCGTGCTCGTCGGGTCGAGCACGCGCGGCGTGCCGTCGGGGCCGCTGTCCTGGATCCTGCAGAACGAGAGCGCTCTGTACGGTCCGCCCGCCGCGCCCGGTTCGTCGGCGCAGCTCGACATCACGTGGGTAGCCGGTTATGCCTACGATGGCGAGTGGGCGGGCGGTTGAGTCAGCAGACGCTGCAGCAGGTGGGCGGCGCCCAGCGCCGGGAGCGCCGCCGGTAAGCCCGGATCGCGGTCAGGTGCTCGTCGGTGATCCGGCCGCGCTCGGCGAACGGCACGCCCAGGGCGGTGTATTCGGGCTCCGACGAGCCGACGCCCGTGCCAAGTAACGGTGGCGCCGAGCGTCAGGACCCGGCACGCGCCCCGCCAGGTGAGCCGCCAGCACGAACTGGTCGTCGACGGCCCCAAATCCTTGGCGTAGCGGATCTTCCTCCGGACGTGGAGTGCGTTGTCCTTGCAGCTGGTTCGCTCCGTCAGCCGGACGGAAGCGTCGTAAGAGGGAATCCGGTGGGAATCCGGAACTGCCCCGCAGCGGTGAGTGGGAACGACCGCCGTCATACGCACTGGCCCCGGATGCCCGGGACCGGGAAGCGACGGCCAGTAGGTGCCGGCCGGGGTGAACGCTGCCGGCAGGCCGGCCTGCGAGCATCTGGTTGCCGCCGTCCGCCGGATCCGCGGCTGAGCGACGACCACCATCACCGGAACCCGCCGGGGCATCCCCGGCGGGTTCCGGGTTCCATCCGTGATTTCAACGCGCCCCATTGCCAGTCGACTTGCACAGCTCTACGCTCACACGATCCCACCCATGAACAACGTTCACATATGGGGAAGTGAGTCATGCGAAGCAAACTCCTCGCCACCGCAGCCGGTCTCGCGGCTGTCGGCGGCCTGTCTCTGGCGCCCAGCGCCCACGCGGAAGTCGAGCCCGGCGGCTGGACCTCGGTCTCGCCGTCGTTCAACGTTCAGGAAAGGGGATGCGGCCGGGTCGACAACCTGACGTTCACGCTGACGTGTTCCACCGCCAGTGGTGATCAGCGCGCCGAGCGGCGCTATGCCACGTACAGCGGAGGCACCCGTCAGTTCGAGGGCTACTTCCGGATCACCAGCATGGGCGGCACCCGGATCAGCCTCAAGCAGACCTTCAACGACTCGGCTCCCGGCCCGTACTTCATGCTGGCGGCCGAGCGCGGTGGCCGCCTGTACGCCGTGCACGGCGGCACCACGCTGTCGAACGCGGGGACGGTCGGAGCGACGGTCCGCGTGAACACGGTGCACCAGGTGGGCAACGAGCACCGGACGTACGTCAACGGCTCCCTGAAGCACTCGTACGACAGCCCCGACGGCAGCTTCTACGACAAGTTCGGGGCGTACCGCACGAGCAGCGGCAACGGCCCGGCCACGGTGGTCTGGAGCAACGTGAAGTTCTGGCGCAAGTGACCGCGACGGCCAGGGCATGGGCCAGGGCCTCGGCGGCGGCGCTCGTCCTCGCACTGGCCGCCTGCACTTCTCCGCCGTCCAAGGGCCACGGCCACGGCCACGGCCACGGATACGGCCACGGATACGGCCATCCGCCTCACCGCGGTCCTCGACTCGCCCGTCGACATCACCCTGCGGTGGACGGGCGAGGAGAGGGGCGCGGCCGGCCGCGTCGTCGAGTTCGCGACGGAGGCGGACGGCCCGTACACGATCCTCCAGTACGTGCCCCCCGCGCAGTCGACGTACCGGCATCCCGACCTCATGTCCCGGACGCCGTTCCACTACCGCCTTCGCCCCTACTACGGCCCGGCGTCCCAGCCGGTCCAAGTCTCCCTGCCGCCGGGCGACTTGACGGAGAAGGACCAGCGGAACGACCACGAGTGGGCGTCGCCACGCACGGTCGGCGGCCGCGTCGTACCCACGCACCCCGTAGGGGACGACGCCGCCGCACCGAGCGGCCTGAAGGCGACCGTCAAGCACGCCAACGGCATCCGCTTCACGTGGACCGACCACGCCGGCGACGAGGAGGCCCAACTGCTGGAAGCCAGGCCGGCGGGAAGCCGGTCGTTCCGGCCGGCCGCCGTCCTCGACCCCGACGTCAATTCCTTCGGCCTGATCACGCTGCCCGAAGAGAAGAAGGCGTCCTACCGGATCCGCGCCATCGTCTACGGCGAGCAGTCCAACGTCGTACGCCTCAAAACCGGCGCGGAGCCCACGACTTCGGCTACAGGCCGCTGAGTTCGCGGACCGTTGCCATGTCGCTGAACGGGATCAGCTGCTCACCGACGATCTGGTACGGCTCGCTGCCCTTCCCGGCGACCAGCACGATGTCGTCCGGCCCGGCGGCGGACAGCGCGTACTCAATGGCGCTGCGCCGGTCGGCGTACCGCTCGAAGGGGGTGCCCGTCGCCGCGAGACCCGGGGTGATCTGGTCCAGGATCTCCTCGGGGTTCTCGTTCCTCGGGTTGTCCGAGGTCAGGACGCACAGGTCGGAGTGCGTCCCGGCGATCTCGCCCATCTCGGCGCGCTTGGTGATGTCACGGTCACCGCCGCAGCCGAAGACGGTGACGACCCGCCCCTTGGCGAAGCCGCGGATGGTGGTCAGGACCTTCTCGAGCGAATCCGGCGAGTGCGCGTAGTCCACGATGACGGACGTGCCGCCCGGCGTCTCGAAGCGCTCGAACCGGCCAGGGGCCGTCGGCATCCGGTCCAGGGCCGCGACCAGGCCGGCCAGATCGTGTCCCAGCACATGGCAGGCGGCCACGGTGGCGAGCGCGTTGGCCACCGAGAAGCGGCCGGGCACGGGGATCGCCGCCGGGTATTTGCGGCCGTCGTGGTGGAGCGTGAACCGCGTGCCGTGGCCGTCCGTGCTGAGGTCGGTGGCCCGGTAGTCCGCCTCCGCGTCGATGGCGTACGTCGTCACCGCGTCCGGCATCATGGCCACGATCGAGGCACCCACCGCGTCGTCCACGTTGACGACCGCGCGCCGGCAGAGCCCTTGGAAGAGCCGCAGTTTGGCGTCCCGGTAGTTCTCCATGGTGCCGTGGTCGTCCAGGTGGTCCTGGGAGAGGTTGGTGAAGACGCCGACGTCGATGAACGCGTCGTCCACCCGGTGCGTCAGCAGCCCCATCGAGGTCGCTTCGAGAACCACGGTGGAGACCTCGCGGTCCCGCATGCGGCCCAGCAGGTACTGGAAGTCCGGCGACTCCGGCGTCGTCAGGACCGACCTCGGCATGGGGATCATCTCGTCCCCGATGCGGCTGCCGCCCGTCCCGATGACGCCCACCTCGGCGCCCTCGGCGATCCGCAGCAGGGACTCGACCATGTACGAGACGGAGGTCTTCCCGTTGGTGCCGGTGACAGCCACCATGTCCATGGCCCTTCCGGGCTCACGGTAGTAACGGGACGCTACGGCCGCGGCTGCCTTCCGGGTGTCGGGTACGCGTACGACGCAGACACCCGCGGCCGCGCCGTCGGCCTCACTGTCACCGTCGAGGAGCACCGCCACCGCGCCGCGCGCGATCGCGGGGCCGACCGCCTCGGGTCCGCCGCCGACGTGCCCGGGTACGGCGATGAACAGGGTGCCCGGTGTCGCCCGGTGGGCGTCGAAGCAGGTGCCTGCGGTGATCACCGTGTCCGGATCCCCCTGGAGGACCTCGTGGTCATGGCCGGCCAGCAACTCGCTCAACTTCACAGGGGTCCTCTCGGGGGGACAGGGTATGCGGGGTACGGCGACGGACAGGTCGTGCGGTGCGGCAAAAGCGGCACCCACCCGGCAGCTTCCAGCCCCTCCGGCGTTTGCGGAGCGGGGTCCGGAGCGGAGCCCCGGCGTCGGGAAGGGGCGGGTGGGGAAGGAGCCGCAGGCGGAAAAGCCGGATCAGAAACCGGCGGTCAGCACCCGGACTCTGCCGGGAGGAGTGTCGCTAGCCGTGGCCGTGCAGGGCCCGGCACAGGGCATGAGGAGGCCGGCTCAGGCACTCCCCGGCTCCACGTGTGCTGCGACTCATGCTCTGGAGTGTACGGCCCCGGGGAAGGCCCTGAGCACCCCTGTGAAAGGCGGCCGGCGGGCCGGTGGCACACTGGCCGCCGATTCGCCGAAGGAGCACTCCATGCCGTTGATCCGCACGCTCAGCCGGGCGGTACGCCGCGCCTACCGCCCGAACGTGGATCTCAGCCACCCCACCCGGTCCCCGCTCGGCAGCGCCGTCGTCAACTGCGTGGTGTACGAGGACGGCGAACGCCGGCCCGGCGACTGTCCGGCGCAGGAAGCCCTTGCCCAGGTCCGCAAGACGGGCCAGGGCTTCGTCTGGATCGGCCTGCACGAGCCGTCGGAGGAGGAATTCGCCGGGCTTGCCGCCCTGTTCGGGCTCCATCCGCTGGCCGTGGAGGACGCCGTACAGGCACATCAGCGGCCGAAGGTGGAGCGGTACGACGACGTGCTGTTCGCCGTCTTCAAGACCGTCCACTACGTCGAGCACGCCGAGCTGACCGCCACCAGCGAGATCGTGGACACCGGTGACCTGATGGTCTTCACGGGCCCCGATTTCGTCATCACCGTCCGGCACGGCGGCCGCGGCTCGCTCGGACCGCTCCGTGAGGCCCTGGAGTCGGCGCCCGATCAGCTCTCCATGGGCCCCGCCGCCGTACTGCACGCCGTCGCCGACCACGTCGTCGACGACTACCTCGTGGTCGCCGAGGCAGTGCAGCAGGACATAGACGCGGTCGAGACGGCCGTTTTCAGTGAGCCGGCAGGGCGTGGCGACGCCGGCCGCATCTACCAGCTCAAGCGTGAACTGCTGGAGCTGAAGCGGGCGGTGGCGCCGCTGGCCCGGCCGCTGAACGTGCTGGCCACCGAGCCCATGCCGAGCGTCGGCCCGGAGATCCGCACGTACTTCCGCGACGTCGCCGGGCACCTGACCAGGACGGCCGAGCAGATCGCCGCCTTCGAGGGACTGCTGGACTCGATCCTGCAGGCCCATCTGGCGCAGGTGACGATCACTCAGAACGAGGACATGCGCAAGATCACCTCATGGGCGGCGATCGTCGCCGTACCGACCATGATCTGCGGTGTCTACGGCATGAACTTCGACCACATGCCCGAGCTCCGCTGGACGTACGGCTATCCGCTCGCCCTCGCCGTGATGGCGGTCGCCTGCTTCACGATCCACCGGGCGTTCCGGCGCAACGGCTGGCTGTGACCACCACTTCGCCGCCCACGACGACGGTCTCGGCGACGGTGCCGGGGATGTCCTCGGGCGCGAGCCGAAGGATGTCGCGGGAGAGGACGACGAAGTCGGCGAGCTTGCCGACGGTCAGCGAACCCCGCTCGTTCTCAAGGAAGTTGGCGTACGCCGATCCCATGGTGTAGCCGTGCACGGCGGTCGCCACGTCGACCGTCTCGCCGGGCATCCACGGCTCGCCGCCGCCGTCGTCGTTGTTGAGGGGGCGCCGGGTCACGGCGGTGTAGATGCCCACCATCGGGTCCATCTCGGCGACGTTCCAGTCGCTGGAGAAGGCGAGCACCGCACCGGCCTCGTGCAGGCTGCGCATCGGCCACGCCTTGTGCCAGCGCTCCTCGCCGACGTTCTGCGCCCAGTCCTTGCCGGGCCCGGCGATCTCGGGGGCGCAGTGGCGCGGCTGCATGCAGGCGACCACGCCGAGCTCCTTGAAGCGGGGGGTGCCCTCGGGGTCGAGGCATTCGACGTGGACGACCTGGTGGCGGGCGTCGCGCGGTCCGTTCTTGGTGCGGGCCCGCTCGACCGCGTCGAGGACGGTACGGATGCCACGGTCGCCGGTGGCGTGGACGAAGCACTGGAAGCCGCGCGCGTCCAGCCGGGTCAGCAGCTCGGCGAACTCCTCGGGCGGGTAGAAGGTGTCGCCCCTGTGGTGGCCGCAGCCCGTGTAGGGCTCCAGGAGGGCGGCGGTGCGGGGCTCGACGACGTCGTCGATGTAGAGCTTGAGCGGGCCTACGTTCAGCCGGTCGTCGTCGAAGGTGCGGGCGGCCGCCGCGAAGTCGTCGAGGTCGGCTTCAGTGGTGCCGCGCGGGTGGAAGAGGGCCGCGACGATCCGGGAGCGGAGCCTGCCCTCGGTGCGCGCCCGCTCGTACAGGGCGAGGTCGTCGAGGGAGTTCTGCGGCTCGACGACGGTGGTGATGCCGTACGAGATCGCGTCGTCGAGGCTCTGCGCGAGGCGCCCGTACTGCCGGTCGGGCGAGGCCCAGGGCACGCCGAGGGCGCGCAGAGCGCGATGGCCGTCGCGGGAGAGGCCCTTGACGGCGAAGTCCTTGATGAATCCGGTGGGTTCGCCGGTCGCGGGGTCGGTCTCGGCCTCGCCGAAGGGCAGGCTCGTACGGCCCTTGTCGATGCCGAGGCGGCGCAGGGCCGCCGTGTTCAGCCAGGCGGTGTGCACGTCGTAGCTGAGGACGAAGGCGGGGGTGTCGCCGGTGACGGGGTCGAGGTCCGAGGCGCGTGGCATCCGGCCACCGGGGATCGCCGAGTAGTCGAAGGCCTCGGCCTCGATCCACTCGGCGTCGGGGTGGGCGGTGTGCCAGGCGCGGATGCGCTCGTGGATGCCGTCGAGCGTACGGACGCCGGCGAGCTGGACGCAGGCGTCGTCGGAGCCGAGCCTGACGTGGTTGTGAGCGTCGATGAAACCGGGGAGTACGAGGCCGCCGCCCGCGTCGACGATCTCGGTGTCCGGTCCGGTCCACTGTGCTGCCTCGGAGTCCGCGCCGAGCCAGGCGATACGCCCGTCGCGTACGGCGAGTGCCTCGGCTTCGGGCAGAAGGGGGTCGACGGTGTGGATGCGGGCGTTGACAAGGACCAGATCGGCCTGGGTGGTGGGGGGCATGAGGGTGAACTCCTGGAGGCGCGGTGCGCTTTTGCGGGGGCGTTGGGCGGTGGCCTTTCGCGGGGCCGTGGGGTCAGTGCCGCGCCGGGGCGTCTCCTCGGTCGTCGAACACCGAGGTACTGCGTGTTCTTCTGGCTGGTTGCGTTCAACGCCCTGC
>NZ_JAGGOK010000139.1 GCF_018614615.1 Streptomyces sp. ISL-100
CGAAGTCGTGGGCACTCCTTCGAGGGGCCGGCGGGCAGAAGCCGTCCGTGACAGCACTCTGCCCGCTACACTCCCACCGCTCGACGTTTCCCCAGGTCAAGCCACGAAGTACTGCTGGAGTACTAGCAGCTGGCCCTCGGACAGACGGCGACGAGAGAACGCGACGCAACGACGCAACACACCATGCCCCCTCCACCGAGGAACGGTGAAGGGGCGCACCGCAGCACGCGCACTCAGCGGTCAGGTCAGCGGTAGGACTTCCTCGACCGTTCGCAGGGCGCCGTGGCCGCCAAGCGTCCGGGGTGGTCCATGGCGTGTGGCCGCGCGAGGGGGCAGCCCCTTGCGCTTCCCGCGCCGCATGCGCGGGGCCGGGGAGGCTCTCTCCAGTTCCCAGGAACAACCGTCCGACCATTCCACGCCCCCTACGCCGGCGAGTTCCTCATGTTGCGGACTGGTCGGTCTCACGCCCAACCGCCGCGCGGATGTGCCTCCACCGCGTTAGCCGTTCGTGGCACCGGCGCACGCCACGGGCCCCGGTCTCAGCGGGAGCTCAGACGACTCGGGCGTATCGCGGGGTCACCGCGCGGTGGGCTCGCACCACCAACACCAACGAGTGGTCAAGGTGGTGGGTGTTGGCGGTGGTGGCGGCCTCGAAGGCACTGAGCGGTGCTCGGTCTTCCGCCAGGCGTGGAAGTCCGGTGTGTTCCAGGCATCCACCCAGTGCCCACGCGACCGCCACCACCATGAGTACCAAGATCGCGCACCCGGTCTACGTTGAGGCCTGATCGGCCCGGCTGCCCCTAGATGTCACAACCTGGTACTCGAACATCCCGACAAGCACCCGCTCCTACGGAACGTCGCTAACTACGGATGGGGTGTGCTCCAGGTCGGGCGCCGGAGGAACGCCTGCCAGGCCCGGTCGACGTCCGCGTCGGTGACGCCGGTCTTCAAGGACCAAAGCCATACTGCCGGCGCCTCGCGGTCCTTCGGCAGGTGCTCGACCTCCAGGCGGACCAACGTTCCTTCGACCAGAGGGAGTTCACCTTCATGATCTAGCCAGGCGGCCCGGTGGGTCGGCCGCGGATGGACCCGGTCCCATGCCCGCGTGACGGCCTTGCGTTGTTCGCCGTGGCCATGCGGGTGGTGACCGAGGGGTCGGGCCGGGTCTCCGGCTTTGGCGAAGCGGAACTCCGGGCCGTGATTCGACGGCCCCGTCCGCCTTTCGGGTCGAAGAGGCGGGTAACCGCATCACGCAGTCGCCGCGGATCCGCCCGACCAGCTCGACGGGAAGGTCTCGCAGGACCCAGGCCAGGCGGGTGACGTCGCATCCGGCGTCCGTGACGATGGTCCCGCGTGCGCGGGGAGCAGGCCCCATCCGCCGCGAAGGCGGTCGCGGCCGCGGGACCATCCGCGCGTGCGCGGGGACGATGTCCGGATCCCCGGGCCGCCAATGGCCCGCCGCGTTGAGCCGTTCAACAACATCGCGGAGCCAGGTGGCGGTGACCGCTGTCTCATCGTCGGCGGGACCGAGCCGGACCCGTGTCCAGGATCTGCGTCCATGACGTGGCACCCATCTCCAGCACCGCGACGAACGAGTTACATCGCGCCATGATCGCGCTGGTGTCCGGGCAGCAGCGTAGGCTCCACCGTCGAGTGCACCGCACCCGGCGCACACAACACCTCGTCCGCCAGCTCGAACAGCTCGTCGCCCCGGACGGTCAGACAGGCGTACCACTCGTCCCGAGAACGTGGCTCTTCCTCAAAATGCTTTCCCTGCTGGAGCATCAGGCAGCCGACTCGCCCTCACGGCTTTCTGATCGCTTTCTGATCGGTGCACCTTGGTCGGAGCGCAAGATCAGACGAAGGCCGCCTCAGCGTCCGGAGAATGCCGTGGTGAGTGGCCTAGTTCGAGGCACATTTCGACGCCGGAGGTTAAAGAACAAGCTGAGGACTAGTGCCCCGGGGTGGCTTCGAAGACAGCACCCATAACTCTGGCGGTTCCTTTGCGTTTTATGAGGTGCGGGTGAGTGCCCGTGATGATGTCAGGAAAGCAGGGAACCTATGAAATGGGCTAACCGAAACGGTGTGTTCGCCGTCGCCGCCGCATCCGGCGTGATGGCCATGGCGCTCCCGGTGTCCTCCGCCCTCGCGGCCGACGGGGCCAGCGCCGGCGCTACGACGGCTGGCTCGCCCGGGGTACTCTCCGGCAACGCCATTCAGATCCCGGTGGACGTGCCGGTGAACATCTGCGGCAACACGGTAAACGTCGTGGGGCTGCTCAACCCGGCCGCGGGCAACACCTGCGCGAACAAGGGCGGCGCGGCGAAGACCGGCGGTTCGAAGGCCGGCGGTTCGAAGAACAGGGGCGGATCGGCCGCTTCCGGCGGAGCGTCGGCTCAAGGTCTCACTGCAGATTCGCCCGGGCTGATCTCAGGCAACGGCATCCAGCTGCCGGTCGACCTTCCGGTGAACGTATCCGGGAACAGTGTCAATGTGGTCGGCCTGGGCAACCCGGCCTTCGGGAACAAGTCGGTCAACGGCCCCGGAGACCAGCCCCGCCAGCACTCGAAGGACCCGGCGCCGAAGCCCCCGGCCTCGAAGCCCCGGGCCCCGCAGCCCTCGAACGACCCGGCCCCGAAGCCCCGGGCCTCGAAGCCTCCGGCCCTCGTCCCGTCCCAGCCCGGCCCGCACACCCCGGACGCGGCGGCGCCCATGCTGGCCGACACCGGAGGGGACCTCACGGCCCCCGCCGTTGCCGCCGGCGCCGCGCTCCTGGCGGGTGCGGTCCTGTACCGCCGCTTCCGCCCCGTCCGTACCCGCTGACCCGACGCCGCACGGCCCCACTGGGTGTGCCCCCCTTTGGACAAGGGCGGCGAGCCGACTATGAGGCCCCGAACCGCAGTGCGTGGCGCTGAGGTCAGAGCGCGGGCGTCCAGGTAGCCCGATATTGGCAAGGCCGGCCTCGGTCGCCGGAGTTGAACCGCAGATTCGTCTCGATCGACTCCTTCCGGGTCAAGCCGCCGTCACTCTCGCTGTCCGAAGCGTCAGGACGGCGGCGGCCGCCGTGTCCGGCCATCAGGTTCTGGGGCCGGTGGCCGGCAGCAGTTCGCGGGCGGAGCGGCGGCTCCGCAGGGCGTGGAGCAGGCCGAAGGTGACGGCGGCACTGGCTATGAGGCCGGATCAGATCGCGCGGAGCCGGGTGATGCCGGTGCTTTTCCGGCGCTGGTGGCAGGCGTACGCCTCGGTGGCTTGGTCCAGCGGGGGCTGGTAGGCGTGGGCCCGTAGTTCGTCGGGCGGCGTGTGGTGGGTGCGGCGCCAAGGACCGGAGCTCACCTCGACGCCCGCCGCCCGCCGCCCGCCGCCCGCCCACGGCAACCTTCGTGGCGGCCGCGCCTGTACGGGGTTCCAGCGACGGGATCGGGACTTGCCCCGTGCATCCCATTCCGGCGCCGGGCCAGGGCGAAGCGTGGTCCGTCCAGGTGAGCCAAGAGGCTGTGACTGCCTGGGATGGCCCTTCCGGCGTGCGGTCAAGGAACCCTCTGCGATGCCCGGGCCGCTGTGCCTGCGCGGTACATGAGCGCGCTGCGGAGGCAGTCGAACGCTGGCTGCAAGAGATCTTGGACTATCCGGTCCCTGACGTCATGCGCGGCTGGGAGCGGATGCCGCTGTGCCGGGCCATGGATGCGGCGGATGCGTGGACTGCGCCGCCATGCTGGTCACCGCGAACTGCCGGCACACCGGCCTGGAGCCGGACACCCTTGAGGGCTGTCTGCGCCAGGAAGAGACCCGGGCACGCCCTCGGCGGGTCTGCTGCGCGAGGCGGCGCCCGCTGGCCGTGAGGGAGTCGGGGCGCTGCGGATGTACCACCGCGGGCAGGGCCGGATCCCAGGGGCAGCAGCAGGCTCCGCAGGGGCTGTGCGCCCGGCACTGAGCGGGCGCTGCGTGACTTGTGAGGCGCAGTGTCGTTAGAAGGGTGTCGTTCCGCGTCGAGGTACGGGCCCCGGAAGTGTGGCAACTTCTTCCGGGGCCCATTACTTGTTCAGGCTCTGTCAGGACAGGTCAGTCCACGCAGCAGCTTCGGCATCGAGTCCCGGTCTTACCTGCGGTCCACAGGCTGTCACCGCCAGTCCGGCGGCCTTAGCGACGTTGACCGCCGCGTTGATGTCCCGGTCAAGGACGGCCCCGCACGCACCGCACTACCAAGCACGGACGTGTAGGGGCTTGGGGCCGGCCTTGACCTGCACTCCAGCATCGCGACAAACGCGGACCAGCCGGCATCGTGACAGACTTGGCCAGACGTGTCCGGGTGAGCCCCTTGACCGCCAGGTCTTCCACTGCAACCTCTTGAGTCTCGCGGATCAGCTTGGTTGAGAGCTCGTGGTGGAACCGCGCGTCAGCCACCTGCGCGTGAGCGCGGGCGACCTTGAGCCGGGCCTTGATCCTGTTGTTGCTGCCTTTCGCCTTACGGGACAGACGCCGCTGTTCCCGCGCTTCAGCTTCTTCCCGGCCCGACGCAGAAAGCGCGGAGCGTCGATCTTCCGACCTCGATGACCACGATGAAGCTCGCGAAGTGCTTTCCGGCCGCATCCTTGATCACCGTCACGGTAGACGGAGCGGAGGTCAGGACACGGGACCATTTCACCCGCACCTCGCCGATCTTCGGGAGGGACAAGTCCCCGCCTGGTGTGATCTTCCACCGTGCGTTGGCAGTGAACCGAACGGCCTGCTGGCTGTCCTTGCGGGACTTCAAACGGGGCGCGCCCATCCGCGACCGCTTGCCCTTGAGTCCGTCGAAGAAGTTGCGATAGGCGGTGTCCAGGTCCCGAAGAGACTGCTGGAGCCTCGGTCTTCTTCGCCTCGGTGGTCAACAGCTTGGACAGCCCCCCGGTCTTCGGGAACGCATCACCTGAAGCGCGGGCGGACTCACGCACGCGCAGCGCATCGTTGTAGACCACACGCGCACACCCGAACGCCCGAGCCGGCGCCAAGCGCTGCGGGCCATTCGGATACAGACGCAAGCTGTACCTCAACTGCACGCGGATCACCGTACTCACAACAGTTGGCTTATGACTGAGTATCAGAACATCGCACAGGCCGTCACTGCTCTTTCGTTATTCAGGAAATCATGTACGCCGTCTGCGTCGACTTCGCATGCGCGCTGGTGGAGTTCAACGGCGAGAACAACCACATCCACTGCATGGACCACCACTTATGGCGGGCACCACGCCCGCGGTCCGGCCCCTACTTCGCCAGGTCAGTCGGCTGAGCTCCTCTGTCGATTGTCAGTCAGCACATCGAGCAGAAACATCACCCGCTCCAACCTGTGGGTCAGAGCACTTCTCAGAATCGCTGCCGGCAGGCTGGCGATCACGCGGTGCTGACGCGAGGGCGACTTGATCAGGCATACAGTGGCAGGGTTGCGGCACATCGAAACTCCGGGCGATACAGGTCACTTGACGGGTCACTGGCATCAACCGGGGCTTCGTTGCATACGTGGCTGCCCGCCAGCGCATTCGTCACGCTGCCGTGACCAGCAACAATCCGTGATCGGCCCACTTTGAAACCGCCCTGAAGCTGCCTCCGGGGTGGCGCCCGCTACTGGCACAGGCCCGCCGGTGTGGTGGGCCGTTGGGGCGGCCGCCGTATGTGCCGGCCTGGTCAATGCGGCGCCCGGCTTCTTCTTTGGCGAGATGGTGCCACGGCCCGGGGTGGACCACCTCTTCTGTACGCAGGGCTTGTGGTCGGGATTGGCACGGCGACGGGTGCATGCGCTGATCGCAGGGGGGGAACTGAGGCGGCGTGTGGATCGGGGCCCGGTGGACGGGACGGGCGTCAGGCAGGAAGCCGGACACGGCCGTGTTCGCGGCGGGGCGTGTGCAGGGCGCTGATGCTGGTTGTACTGCTGCCCCGGGCCGGTGCCGTTTGTCGAAGAAGCGGTCAGGAGAGGAACGCTGGCGGGCTGGCGCCGCTTTGGGCCGAGGGGCTTCAGGCCGGCCTTTCCCTCCGCGCGACGTGACGGGGGCGTGACGGGTGGACGCGTGTGCAAGCCAGCGGCCGGCGGGTGGGCCTGCCGAGGCAAGGGCGTCTGGCTTCGTTCACTTCCAGCGGTTCTGGCTAGCCTTCTGTGCAGCGGCCGCTTTCCGTCACACCAATAGGATTCGTTTGCCGCGGAGTTGGAACCCTGCCCGGGCAGAACATCTGGCGCTTGAGCATCTTGATCCGGTTGCCATGGCCTTCGACGACACCCGAGCTCCAGGGCAGGGTGAGGCCGACGATGACGGCGCCGCGGTCGCGTTCGATGCCGGCGGCGAGAGTGTGGAGGCTGGGCCGGTCGTCCTGCCGGACGGCGTCGAGCCAGTCCGGCAGGCGCTCGCCTTGGCGGCCCCTGTGCATGGCGGCGAAGGCCCGGACGTGGCAGGTGTTTTGGCCTGCTCGGCGACCGCGCACCCGGCGCGAGCCTCATGCGTTGCGGACACCGGTCCGGTCACCCGATCAGTGGCCCCTCACGTGTGATGGCAGTGAGGTTCTCTTGACAGGATGGTCTGTGCGGTTGGTGGCGGGGGTGGGTCAGAGTGCCTGGCTGTTGCAGCCCATGTCTGAACCGAGGTGGCTCTTTTGTGCGCCCGGGGATCCTTCGCCGTTCAGCAGGTTGCCTGCCAGGCCGGTGAGGGCGCCGACACTGCCGATCACCTCGATGTTCATGTCGTGCGAGCGGCACTCGATGCCCTGCGTGATGTCGAAATCGTTGCCCCGCTCGTTGGCAAAGGCGGTGGCGCCGCTGAGGGATCCGACGGTGCCGATGATGGCGCCTACGAGAACTACCGACTGAAGCTTACGCATTGGTTCTCCGTTAATCGAGATGGAGTCTTTGGCAGATGGAGTGGGGGTTGCGGGGGGGCCGTCAGCCGAGTCGGGGAAGCCCCAGTTGGCCGACGGGGGGTGCCGCGATCTGTCCGAGGCCGACCGGTGACAGCTGCGGTGCGCTCGCCGGCGAGAGGACCGGGTTGATGTTCGGATTCACCTGTGGGTTGAACTGCGGGTTCACCTGCGGGGCGACCTGCATCGGGGGCTCCGGGCCGAAGGCCTGGGGTACGGCTACCTGCGGGGCGACTTGTGGCATGACCTGCGGCACGACCTGCGGCATGACCTGCGGCTGCCCAGGGGCAGGCTGGCTCGGCTGCATCGGGGCGGCCTGGGCCGGCTGCATCGGGGCGGCCTGCTGTTGGTACGGCGTGGCGGCGGCTTGTGCCGTTCCCCCCGACGAGGCCGTGGCGACGGCACCGTTGTGCTGTGGCACCGGCGGGGCGGCCTGCGGGGCCGGGTAAGCGGCCTGCGGCGCCGGCGGGGCGGCCTGCGGGGCCGGGTAAGCGGCCTGCGGCGCCGGCGGGGCGGCCTGCGGGGCCGGGTAAGCGGCCTGCGGCGCCGGCGGGGCGGCCTGCGGGGCCGGGTAAGCGGCCTGCGGGGCCGGGTAATCGGGAGCCGACGCCGGAATGTAACCGCCTTGTCCGACGGGAGCGTCGGCATGGCTGGCGCTGGCGCCGGCGGCGGTCAGACCGCTGGCCGCTGCTACCACGAGCGCGACCTTATGAAGCTTGCGCATTAAACCCTCGGCCCTTCGATACCTGAAAATGGATCCATTGCATTCAGTGCGGTCACGCGTGCCGTCGGCGCGATACTCGCACCGCACCGTCAGCAGCGGTCAATCTTCAGCAGCACGCGGACTTCGCATTGGAGCCGGCAGTGAATTCCCTCGCCCCTTCTTCAGGTTGACGGTCGCTGCCCTCCTCCCGTGGAACGAGGTTTTCCTCGGTGTGGTCACGGCACGCACCAGTCCATCACCCATTTGCCCCTGTCTGTAGGGGTGTTGGAGCGGCCCGTACGCTCTTGCGGCAAATGGGTGAGCACGGCCCGGCACCCGTATCTGAGTCCGCGCTGACCTCGTTCCGCACGGGGCAACAACGATGATCTGTCGTAGCCGCACGAGTCAGCAGAGCAGCGACACTGCACTGCCTCATCTGCATTTTCACCAGCGTTCCGTGCACAGGGTTCCAGTGCACAGGTCAATGAAGGGCCGAGTATTCAATGCGCAAGTTTCAGCACATCGCGCTCGTCGTCGCAGCAGCCGGTGGTCTGTCCGCCGTCGGGGCCGGCCCAAGCTCCGCCGTGACTCCGGCCGCCTACAACGGGGCGCCGCCTCCTGTTTCACAGCCGGACGCCCAGGCCGCTTCGATGTCCTCCTCGCAGGCGTCCGTGCAGACATACGGGCCGCCTGCTGCGCGGCAGGCGCCCCCGCAGCAGGGCACCCAGGTCAATCCGCAGGTCAACCCTCAACTGAACCCACAGATCAGCCCGCAGCTCACTCCGCAGCCCCCGCAGCCCGGGCAGAACGGGCACGGCGCCCCGCTGAGCCAGGCCAACTTGTTCCGTCCGTCCCAGGAGTGCAGCCCGCAGAACCTGGTCGGCGCGAATGTCCCCGTCGCCCTGCTTGCCGCTTCCCAGACCCACGGGGTGGAGTGCACCCAGGCCAACAGCCAGGCGAACTCCTTCGCCAGCGCGCAATCGCAGTAGCGCTACGGGGCGATGACGCGTCGACGCCCGGCACGGGCCCTTCCAGGATGTGCGGCAGATGGGCCCGTCCGCTTGCGATACGGCTTTCGGGCACTTCTACTGCTCGATCACAAGACCGGCGCGCCACTGCCCGTTTTGCGGCATTTCTTACTAGTCTCCGGTAACGGTAGAAGTCGATCCGCCATGGATCGCACCCCACTTACTCCACCGGAGATGACATGCCCAAGCTTCGCAACGTTGCCGTCCTTGTCGCCGCTCTCGGCAGCATCGGTCTCATGGGCAGCACGGCCCATGCCGACCAGGGCAGGGGCGGCGGCAACGACAAGTTCCAGATCACGCAGAGCTCGCAGTGCAAGTCGCACGACCTGAACCTGGACATCCTCGGCCAGGTCGGCCTCCTCGACGGCCTGCTGGGCAACGCGCTCAACGGTGAGGGCAACCCCGGCGCCCAGTCCACCCACCTCGGTTCCACCATGGGCTGCAACAACAGCGCCTTCTGACGCTCCGGCCGGCGCCAAGTCGCCGGCTTACAAATGGTCCCGGCACAGGGGCGCCGGGACCATTTGCGTGCCGCCAGGTCTGCGAGGGCAGCCGGAACCACCCAAGACCCGGCAGTACTGGCTGGTTATCGGGTGTTTCGCATCCGCCCTGACTACCGCACCAAATGTCGATCGTTCTCTACCTCACTTCACGGAGATGACATGCACAAGCTCCGCACGGCCACTGTCCTCGTCGCCGCATTCGGGTGCGCAGGACTCCTGGGCGCCGGCACTGCACACGCCGGCCAGGGCGGCGACGGCGGCTACAGCATCATCCAGAGCACCACCTGCGGGTCGCACGACAGCAACGTCGACATCCTCGGCCAGGTCGGCATCGGCAACGGCCTGGGCGGCAACGCGCTGAACGGCGAGGGCAACCCGGGTGCGCAGAGCTCGTCCCTGGGCTCGACCGCGGGCTGCAACAACAAGGTCGGCCGCTAGAAGACTGCTGAAGATCTTGTTGAGGGGCTTTCCGGGCGTAGCCCGGGAGGCCCCTTCTTCGTCGTGGGGTGGTCGGGGCGTGCCAGGTGTTGTTGGTGCGGGTGAGTCCGTGTTTGATCAGTCGGCGAAGGTTGAGGGCGGCGGCGCGGTGGCGGAGCGAGATGTTGTCGGCAATGACGCCTGGTTGACTTCCGCTCCGCGCCCTCAAGGCCGGGGATTCCTACCACGGTTGTGTGAAAAACCGTCTCGGTGAATTCCTGCTTCACCGCGCTGCGCCGGGACGAGTCCTGGTCTTACCTGTGCTCGACAGGCTGTCACCGCCAGTCCGGCGGCCTTGGCGACGTTGACCGCCGCGTTGATGTCCCGGTCGAGGACAACCCCGCAACGAACGCACGCCCACACACGGACATGCAGCGGCTTGGGGCCGTCGTTGACACCACACTGCGAGCACACCTGAGACGTGGGCTCGAGCGCCCGAACGACGGAACGTGTGGCCGAACTTGACGGTCCTGTACTCCAGCATCGCAACAAACGCGGACCATCCCGCGTCGTGCACGGACTTGGCCAGACGCGTACGGGCGAGCCCCTTGACCGCCAGGTCCTCCACAGTAACCGCTTGGTTCTCGCGGATCTGCCTGGTGGAGAGCTGGTGTTGAAGTGCTCGCCCGGCTGAAGCCGGGAGATT
>NZ_JAGGOK010000014.1:0-277 GCF_018614615.1 Streptomyces sp. ISL-100
CCTTCGGAATTCCCAACTGAGTCTAATTGGAGGGGGGTTGCATGTTCGGCGCGAGAGGCGCCGGAATTCCCCGCGAATTCGGTTGCTCGAATTCCCCGAATTCGTCCAGAGTGCCAACTCATATCCCAACTCATAAGCCCGATAACGCTGTTCGGATTCCCGTTGGAATGACTCCCGAGCATAGCGGAGGAATTCCCCAACCAGGGTATATGGGTGGCCCGGTGAGTTCCCGTCAGGCTGATATGGGACCGGCCGAGAGAGGGGGACGAGCCGGTCC
>NZ_JAGGOK010000014.1:324-14148 GCF_018614615.1 Streptomyces sp. ISL-100
CGGCCACGGCCAGGACGAGCGGGACGAGCCGCCCCTCGGAGGCCGGGACACACTCCGGGCCCCGTCCCAGCGTTGAGCTGGGACGGGGCCCGGGACGAGCCGCACGGCCAGGACGTCACCAGTCGGAACGGACCCCGTCTTCCAGGTCAGCCATATTCGCCGGTTCCCTGTCGTACTCATCCACGGTCGCGCACGTGCAGGTGCCGCCCTCGTACGTCAGCCGCTCGCAGTCGTCAGCGTGATTGTCTCGGCGTGATTCCGGCGCCGGGGCCGGTACCTGCTGCGTCTGCGTCTTAGCGGCCCCCGCCGCCGGTGGGTTGAGCTGGGCCCGGATGTCCTCGAAGCTGCGCCCCTCCCAGTCCTGGCAAACCTCGCATCCTCGCCCACCGGGTCCCGTCCCCGGACAGTCGTACATGTGCATCTCAGGATCGATATCCACTTACGTCCCCTCTCTTTCTGTTACGCGCCGAACCCGATCGCTGCTACTTCGGTGTAGGCGCCCCAGTCGGACCCGAGGGTGTCCTCTGCGATCTCGTCCCACTCGGAGTTCATGCCCTCGATGTCTCCGGCCGCCCACTGGTCAACGAGCCGATCCCAGTGGGACGGGCGGATGTTGATTTTGCGGACTTCCAACTCCCTTTGTCGGGAGGGGAGGACTCCACCTTGATTGAGCGGGTGGACTTCCACTCGGGTACCGCGCCCGTTGTTGTTGAGCCGCTTTTTCAGGGACCGCGCGATGTTGCGGCGGCGGTACGTCTCGTATGCCTGGTCAAGCTTGCGGCGGTAGGTGGCGGTTGTGGTCGCTTCCGGGTCTGCGAGCCACTTAAGGACGGTGGCCCGGGTGCTCTTGTTGTTGATGTCGATTCCGGCCGCGACCATCGCGGCTTGCCCTGCTGCGGATTTCGTCAGGTACGCAACCCTGGCATGGAATCCCTTTGGGCCACCGAGACCCGCAAGTTCCGTCAACCGTTCGGAAATGGCCTCTCCGCCACGCTTTCCGTGAGCCCCGAATTCACCCGTGATCTTTCCGGCCATGTCGTCACGCCCCCATTTCCGCGACCGGGGCGCCGACAACATAGGCGCCCTTTGTCTTCATCTCGGTGAGTCCCCGGCCCTCTGCGAATACCGCTTGCCAGTCTCCGGCAACGTGCAATTCGTCGGTGCCGGTGATCCGGTGAACGGTGAGACCGGCATTGTGTGCCTTCAATGCGCGGCGCCACAGGTTCCCGTGAGCCTGCGCTCGGATGATCTGTGACCAGTCCGTGCGCTCAATGAGGTGATTGAATTTCGACGCCTTCGCGGACGTGGAAATGAACTTGGAATACATGGCCTTGACGTAGGCGAGGGTCACCTCGTCGCCGGTCTCGATGGCTACCGCCCGAGCGTCGCGGAGGATGATCCGGAACGCCCGGAGGATGCTCTCCGAGGACCCGCTCGTCCACGACTCGTGAATGACCGGGGCCTCACACAGCCGCCCGTACTTCTCACTGGCCGCGTCCATCAGGAGTTGCAGGGTCGGCCGGGTCACCCACAGGTCCCCGGACAGTTCCCGCGCCCCGAGGGGGTTGGGCAGGTTGGTGTGTGTCCACTCGGGCGGGGTGATCAGGTACAGGCCCGAGCGGCGCCGGTCGAACTCCGAGCCCTTGGCGTGCTGCAACGCACCGATCGGAAGGTGAGTGTTCAGCGCGGAGAGGTAGGCGGCGTTCACGTCCAGGAGCTGCACCTCGGTGCCGTCCTCGGTCGCGGAGTTGGTCCACTTCGGACGGGCCTCCCACACCTCGTTCGCGCCGTTCTTGGACGGCTTGCGCAGGATCTCCGGCTCGGGCGGGTGCGCGGTGAAGTCGTACCGCGCGGACACCCGGGTGGACTCCAACAGCTCCATCCCGTCCGGGATCGCGGTCTTGATCAGGGCGGCGGTCGCCTTGTCCACGTCCCCGCCGGCCTTTTCCAGCGCGGCGGCCACGCGGTCCGCGATGCTCGCGCAGATCTCGGGGTCCCTTTGCGGCTTGCGCGGCGCCTGGGTGCTCGGCTCGGGCTCGGGCTGCGGCTCCGGCTCGGGGAGGACCGGCTCGTCCACGACCACGGGAGCCGCGGGCGCTGCGGCTGCTCCGAGGGTGCCCTCGGGCCATGCGCTGGGAGCCGTGCACGTGGCGTGCAGTCCATCGCCGTACAGGTCCACGGGCATCGGGTGCCCGCACCCACGGCAGTTCAGGGGGCCGCCCTCGGGGCCGCCGGGAGTCTCGGGCCCCTCACCCTGGCCGCCCCCGGCCGGGCCGTCTGTATCGACCGGCAGAGCCATGCTCCACACGTTCTTTTTCCGGCCCATGATTTTGCGGGCCGTGGTGTGGCGGTGGATGATCCGGCCGCCCTGTCGCTCGTCCGAGCCGGTGATGTACCCGGCCGTCTCCAGAGCCTCACCCATGGCGCGGGACGTGATCTCGATGGGTGCCCCGGCCTCTGCCGAGTAGCGGACGACGAACGCGGCGGCGGCGGACGGGAGCAGGTACAGCCGCTCTCCGTCCACCCATCCGATACCGGCGCCCTGCGCGTACTCCCCGCGCCACCCGAGGGACTGCCCTTGCTTCGGCATCTCGCCGTGCGCGGTCAGGACGTGGGCGGCGCCGACCGCCAGGCCGTCAAGGATCGAGTCCCGGATGCGGTCCGCCATGGACTGGCCCACGCCCGCATCAACCTGCGCCCGCAGCGACTCGCACAGACCGGCCCAGCCCCGTTCCCACAGCTCTGCGGACCGTTCCTCGGTGACCCATCCGCGCGAGAGCGCGAACTCCAGCCCGCAGAAAAGGCCGGCGGCCTTGTCGGCCGACGACTCGACGTAGCGGCCGGGCGCTTCGGTGGCCGTGGTCAGTTCTTCCGCGAACCGGTGTTCCAGCTCGGACACGTAGGCGTGCGCGGGCATCTTCGCGGCCCACCACGTGATGAACGCGGACATGAGCGCGGACCGGTCGGCGGGGCCGCCGTTCGCGTCTGCTGCGGCGAACGCCTTGGGGTCGAACTCGTCCCGGCTGAGCTGCAACAGGTGCGTGCGGTTCTGCGCCGACTCGACGGCCGTCACGTCCTCTGCGGACAGACCGCCGAACGCGCGGGGCCGGAGCCGGGCACGGGCCACGATCTTGTTGTCCTTGATGCCCATACGGCCCTTGGACGCGCCGTTGAACAGGGAGCGGGCGAACAGGTCGAAGTAGTCGGTGCGCTCCCGTGCGGAGCCGGTGGGCGCCATGTCGTCCCATCCGACGAACATGTCTCCGAAGGTGTGGTGGACGTACTCGACGTAGGCAGGGGTGGCGAATGCCTTGCCCGCGTTGAAGGGGAGCGTGTTCCAGCGGGCAGAGGGTGCCCAGCACTGCGTCACGAACGCCATGTGGCCGGACTTCCCAGACCGGTTCACCGCGACGTACGTGCAGCTGCCCGAGGGGCGCCCCATGGCCGCGCGGAACGCGGCGCCGATCTCCACTGCGGCGAACTTGTCGGGGGTCATGCCGAACAACTGCCACAGTGCATCGAACGCGCGCTGCCCGGCGGTCTCGTCCTCGGGCGGGGCCGCCATGGTGAACGTCCCCAGTCCGTCACCGTAGACCGGGACATCGAGGGCGCCCTCGGCCGTCCAGGCTCCGCCGCCGTGGACGTACAGCCACCGGCCGTCCCGGCAGTGCCACCCGAGACGGGAGTAGGCGGGGATGGTCGGGTACCGGTCGGAGCCGAGTTTGATGGACGTCACGACATCGCCCCGGGCGGTGGCGCCGGTGGCGGCCAGCACCTGGGGAACTTCCGCCAGCTCGTGCCGGTCCAGCCACGCCAGCTTCTCGAAGTCTTCGGCAGACACGGTATCGAGCACGACCGCGCCGTCGTCCTCCCGCGAGACGCGCAGGTCGTAGTACGTGACCACGGGCCGGGAGCGGTCAGTCGTCTCGGTGGCCGCGATCGGGTACGGCTCCCCGGTGTCATCGGCGTACGCGGCGGTGATCTCCGCTCGGGCGGACAGGATCTCTTTCCGGGACACCTTCGTGATCCGGTCCCCGGCCGCGTTCTCGCCATAGGACCGGCTGACGCGATAGTGCCCGCGCTCGTCCGCCTCGTACCGGTCCGCGATGCGCTCGGTCGTGATCTCTTCCCGCGCCCCATCGGAGCCGGTGACCACACGGAGGGGCCGCTCGGTCCTCTGGCGGGGAGTCCTCGGGGTGGCCTGCGGAGTCGTTTCGGTCATCCGGCGGCCCCCGCCTTCTTGGACAGAAGGCGGTCGGCGTACGCGCGGGCCCGGGTCAGGGTCGGCCAACCCGAGGTGATTAGTTCACCGGCCGCGCAGTGCACGCCCCATCCGCCGCGACCGCGCACGGTCCGGCAGATCAGGTAAGTCGTCGCTCCGTCCGTAACGGTCGTCACCCGGCCGGTACTGCCGACCGGGATCACACGGTGGTCTGTGGTGCCCTCGGGCTCGTCATGGGTACTCTGGTCTTGCACTTTGGTTCCTCATCAGGGGATCGATGCCAAGCCTCGGGCGTGAGACCCCGGGGCTTTTGGCATTTCTGGATTCGGTTACCTGCGGTCGTGACCCCCGTCAGAGACGGGGTGAGACGGTCACGGAGCGCGGGTCGGGGTAAAGCGGTGGCACCTCCTCTGAGGGGCCAGGACTCGAAGGGCCGGAGCCGGGAGCGCTATCGGGGCCGGCTGATTGGCCAGGGACCGGAGCAGTGCGAGAACGGCACGGATGCCCGAGTGCGGGGACAGCGATGCGAACACCCGGGCCAGGGTCTTGCGGCCGGATTCGTTGACGCCACGGAGCATGAGCAGAGCCGCGAGGCGAGCACCTGGAAAGCTCTCCCGGCTGCCGTATCCGCCGTAGTACCAGAGGACGAGCGCGTCCTCCTCGCTCAAGTTCATGAGGTCCATGGGGGCCGCCTCCCCTCTCGGTTGATCCGGCATCGTGGTCACTTCCCGAGGTTCAGGGGGATGGTGAGCGCGTTCGGGCCGACCGTGGCCCCGCTCGCCTTGATGGCTCGGTACATCTGCGCCAGGGCGACCCCGGCGGCCAGGGCCAGAGCGGCGGCGGCCACCAGGAGCAGAGCCTCCGATACCGGGATGTACCGGGTCCGGCAGTGACCACCCGACGAAGCGATCGTTACGCCGCAGCGGCGGACGGTGTAGTTCACCGCCGGGTAGTCGCCGGTCGTACGGGCCACATCCGAGACAGGCACGGTGCCCTCGGGGGTCACCCTCCAGCCTTCGGGGACCGATGGAGCCGCAGGGTCGATGGTCGCGGTGGCGCTCAACGTTCCAACCCCTCTCGTTCAATAATCCGTTGCGAGCGATCATACGGGGCGTCAGGTGACGAGCACTACTCCTGAGCCGGGTGAATCCGGCGTGTCGTCCCGGCCGCAGTCGGCCCGTACGTCATCGCTTCCGCCTGTACGTCAACTGGATGACGTACAGCGGCCCCCGAGGACCCGCTCGTCTTCCCGGCCGGGACCGAGGACCGGCTCCGGGTACGGAAGGCGGCCCGGTTTCCTCCCTGGGAGGACCGGGCCGCGAGGCCATGCCGCGTTCATCGGGACGGGTGCACGTCCCGGCGGGGTCACCGTACGGCGCAACCCCCGTATACCTCCACGTATCAGAACGGGGGCTCTTGCTCGGGCGCCTGGCCGCCCGCGCCAACTCCGGCCGGGACAGCGGGGCGGGTACGCGAGGAACTGGCCCACGCGTCGTCACCAGGGGCCGCCCCCTGCGACTTCGCCACCTTGGACACCTTGGCCGTGGCGAACGTCAGGTCAGGGCCGACCGCGGACCCCTCGACCTCCCACGCCGAACGCTTCTCGCTCGTCTTCTCGTCCGTCCATGAACGCTGCTTGAGATCGCCGACGACCATCACCCGCATCCCCTTGGCCAGGGTCTCGGCGACGTTCTCGGCCAGGGACCGCCACACGGTCACCCGGTGGTAGTCGGTCCCCGACTCACGCCACTCGTTCGTCTGCCGGTCGAACTGCCGGCGGTTGACCGCGACGCTGAATTTGGCGACCGCCGCACCGGACGGGGTGAAGCGGAGTTCGGGGTCGTCGGTCAGGTTGCCCACGATCGTGACCGGGGTCGTTGCGTTGCTCATGTCTCGTCTTCCGTTCGTGTGAGCCCGGCCCATGAGGGGAGCCGCCGTTTCCGGCAGCTCCCTTCCGACTATGCCGGGGGATTCGTTGAATTCAAGCCCTGGCCTGATCTTCGTTGTCGGGTACGACAACGGGCCCGGGTCTGCGTGCTGTCGCGGTCGCTGTCGCGGTGTCGCGAACGGTGTCGCGGTCGCTGTCGCGGTGTCGCGGTCGGTGTCGCGGTACCGCGACAGGGACCGGCCGGTGTCGCGGTCAGTCCCTGTCGCGGTGTCGCGGTGTCGCGGTCAGAGGTACTGACCGGTGACCGCAGGCTGTGCCTTGCTCCCCTGTCGCTGCATGGCGCGCGCGACAGTCGCGCGGGTCGTGCCCGGCCGGTACTGCTGGACTCGCGACACGACCATGTCGCGGTCGGTCACTCCGGCAGTCATCGCCTCCCGGACGATCTGCGCGACGCTCGGGACCGCGTCAGTTGTCGCGGTTGTCGCGGCGGACACAGCGGCCGGAGCCGGGAGGGGGGCGTCAGGTGCGGTGTCCGGCGCGACAACCGGCCGGTTCTGCCCGAGGTCAGTGGACTGCCGGAGCGACAGCGCTTCCTGACGCTTGGACATGATGTCGATCGGGACAAGGGGAGCGGTCGGTGTCGCGTCGGCCGGTACCGCGTCGGTGTCGCGGTCGGTCGCGACAGGGGTCGTCGCGGTGTCGCGGTCGGTGTCGCGGCCCGGTGTCGCGGCCGTTGTCGCGGTGTCGCGGTCGGTCGCGGCGGGGGCCGTCGCGGTGTCGCGGTCGGTGTCGTGTCGCGGTGTCGCGGTCGTCGTTGTCGCGGTCCAGTCGTGACGCGTCGCGATCGTGGCGAGACCCGCGACAGACTTGCGGCGCACGACCCGCGACACGATGGCGGCTTCCGCCGCGTCAGCCGCGACAGGGTCCAGGTCGTGACGCGCGTCATCGATGGCGGTTGCCAGACGAGCCGCGCGCCGGGAGTGCTTTCGGCTCCCGGGGGTCGCGGCGGCCACCCGGTCGGCCAGGTCCACCGCGCGGTCCGCCGCCCGGCTTCGGGCGATGGCTGCGGAGTCCGCGCCCCGCCGGCCAATCCCGAGGGAGGCGGTCAGCCGCTCCCGAGCCTCCCGCAGCGCGGCCCCCAGGATGCCGTCCGACTTCTCTTCGGACATCCGCAGTTCGAGCCCCAACAGCAGGTGCAGGATCACGGCCAGGGCCACGGGGCCGATCATCACGCGGAAGATTCCTCCGGGACCTCCCCCCACCTGAAAGGCCGGGACCGCTTGGACGAGAACTGCGGCGTACGCAAGGTAGGCGGGCCCCTTCGTGCGCGTGGCCCATGCGTAGATCGTGAGCGCAATGATCAGCGCTTCCGCGACACCGCAGAGGAGCAAGCGCTCCCAATCGTTCGTGATGGCCAGAGCGGTCCCGAGGAACCGATACGAAGTGTCAGCAGATACGCCCAAGGTCATCAGACCCGGGACGAGCAGACCGAGCGTCGCGGCCTTGGTGCGAGTCATGTTCGGCATGTTCTGTCTCACTTCTTCGTCATCGTGATGTGCTGCGTCTGCGAAACCGTCAGGGAGAGACTGCCTCGCTCGGACTTCCCCCGCGTCGCAATCACCGCCGCGAGGATGAAAACCGCAGCTCCAACCAGGTACGGGAGGGAGCCCTCCAGGGCCGCCGCTGCGGCTCCCAGAGCCTGCGCGACGCCCCAGACGACGAACGCGATCAGTCCGACCATGGCGGACACCGCCGCCGTCACGGCGGACGTGCGCCACACCCAGCGCGGCACGATCGGCGCGGTGTCCGGGGCCGGCACGGGGGCCGACTGGACGACGACACCGGCCGCGCTCGCCCTCTCCCACGCCGCGATCAGGTCCGCCGTGGACGGGATCTCGGGCCGCTCGGGAGCCGTCTCCGGTGCCGGGGACGGGGTGATCAGGGATGCCGGGGTGTCCGGGATCAGGAAGCGCGCCATGTCGTCCGGCGTGACGTCCCGGCCGGGTGCGGAATACTCGTTGTTGCTGCTCACGGGGTTCTCCTTCGTGGGTGTCGGGGCCCGCTGTCAGGGCCCCTGTCAGGCGCTGTCAGGGCGGGGTGTCATCCGCTCTGACAGCGCGTTTACCTGGGGGTTTGGTGTCAGGTGTCAGGCCGTCAGGCTGACGTCAGGGCCGGGACGATGCGGTACTTGTGGCCGCCCGCCGGGACGAGTCGGCCCTCCCGACCGAGGCGGCCCAGCTCGGCCGCGACCCACGGGCGGGACCGTCCGATCCGGTCGCAGTGCTCCATCACGTCCTTGGTCTGGATGACCATCTGTCCGTTCGCCTCGAAGTGCCGCAGGATCTCCTCCATCGCGGCCTTCGGGTCGTCCGGGGTTGTCCCGGCCGGGGCTCCGAACATCGGCGCGTCGGTCGTCTCGGGGAGGTCCGCCTCGGGGTTGATCTCCTCGTCCTCGGGGTCCACCAGAGGCTCGCCGTTCGTCATGTCGTCGTCGTCCGTCCCGGCGGCGCGCTGCGGGCCGCCCTCGGTCGCGGGGGCCGTTGCCGGGCCCTGGCGGTCGGTGTAGAGCTGTCCGGCGACGGTGGCCGCCGCCGTGGCGGTCACCTCGTCCACGCCCATGCGGACGGGGGCGAACTCCCGGCTGGCCCACTCCAGCGTCACGGGGTTGTTGCGGAACGTCCGGGACGGGGTGGACCACAGTTCCTCGTCGATTCCGGCCGTGACCAGGTAGCAGTAGCCGGGCCGCTTGTTGCCCCATGCCCCGGGGTTGGCGCCCGCGTCCAGCACTTCGGACGGGAGGGCGAAACCGGCGTCGCGCTCGTCCACGCCCATGCACAGCGCGGACGGGAGGGACGCGCGGGTGTCGGTGCTGATCTGGTAGCCGGATGCGCGCTGCATCGAGACGACCAGGGAAGCGCCGGCGGACCGGGCTTCCTGCGCGATGCCGGTGAACGCGTCGTCATCGACGGCCCGCAGCGTGTTCGCGGCTTCCTCGAACCAGCCGATCAGGTACGCCATGCCGGGGCACCCGCACGCCGTGCCGTCCTCCCGGCAGGTGTGCGCCGCGTCGTCCTGGCGGGTCGCGGCGGCAGGCTCCCACGACCGGTAGCTGTGCTGACCGAGCCACAGTTGCCGCGCCGGGATGACCGCCTTGAACGCCTCGATCATCACCGCCGCGCCGTCCTGCGTGGTGACGACCCAGTCGCACGCGCCGAACGCCTCTCCGAGGTCCTGGCCGCGCTTCGGGTCCGACAGCCACACGACCACGTCCCGGCGGGTCAGGACCTCCACCATCACGTCCATGGCCGCCTCTGTCTTGCCCGAGCCGGTCACGCCCATGACGAGCAAGTGGATTGCCTGCGGGAGCGTGAGCCGCAGCTCCCGGCCGTCGTCGTACACGCCGATGACGAGCGGTTCCGCGATCGATCCGCCCGGGGCAGACGGGCCCGGGTACCAGATGATCTCTTTCAGCATGTCGTTGGGGACGATGACCAGCTCGCCCTTGCGAGCCGAGTCCGGGTCCGGCCGGTAGCGCACGGCCGTGGTCGGCACGTCCAGCGCGGACGCGATCCTCGGCAGGCTCTTGGACACGTCCGCGTTGGTCGCCTCCCCCGCCGGGAGCGCGTACGGCACGGTGACCTTGTTCGCCTCGACCTTGGCCACACCCAACTTCGTACGGGCCAGGCCGACCTTTTCCAACAGGCCCTTGTCCGAGGACTCCCCGACCGCGTCAGGGTTACGGCGCATGACCATGCGCACGTTCCACGACAGGGCCGTGACCGTTCCGCCCATCAGGTACAGGTCCGGAAGCGGACCCGTGAGCGGGCCGGAGAGCGCGGCCCCGGTGAACCACGCGGCCCCGGCCGCAACCGTGATCGCGGAGTGCAACCGGCGCTGTGCGCTCGTGCCCCGGCCCGCCCACCACGTTGCGGCGGTCAAAGCGCCGGCCGAAAGCGTCAGGCCGACCCCCGCCCATGCCGAGTCCTCCCACAGGAAGTTCGCGCCGCCGCCCGCCAGGCCGACCGCACCCATCCCGACCCACGGGGGAAGGTGCGGCTTTGCCCGGTGCAGGAGGTAGCGCCCGACTCCGGACCATGCGGACTCGCCCTTGAGCTGGTCCTCGTGCTGCTGCTCGATGTCCTTCTCGCCCATGACCCCGCCCCCTCTACTGCCGGGCCCAGTCCATGCGCGGAGCCGAGGGCTTCCGGGCACGGTGCTTGACGCGGTTGATCTCTTCCTCGTACTGCTGCTGGAACTGCGCGTAGCAGGCAGCGGCGTTCTTCGCTGCGGCGGCGGCGGAATCTGCGGCCTTGGTCAGCTTCCGCGAGACGCGCCAGGCACGGGCCTTGGAGCCCCCGAGGCGGCCCTCGGGGTCCGGGACCGTGGACAGCACGCCTTTCATGATCTCCGCGCCCATGGCCACCTCGAAGGAGATGCCGACCATGAGGGCCCGCAGCGCGTTGCAGTAGTTCCGCACGTCTGCGGGAGAGGTGAACTCCGGCGCTGGGAGCGACGACTCGGAATGTGATCCGCCGCGCCCTCCCTGCGCCGGGACGCCCGCGCCGTTCGTCGTGTTCTTGCTCTGCGTCATGTTCAGGGTGAAGGCGGGGGCGAACGACGCTCCGAATTTCGCGGAGTCGTTCTTTGCCTTGGCGCCGCTGGGGGCGCCGGTCGGCGTAGTCATCGACTGATCTCCGATCCACTGCGGTGACGGGGGCAGAGGCAGGGCGGCCACGCGGACAGCACGTCCGGGTGGAGTCCCGACTCGTTCGGCCAGATCTCCCGGCGGTCGGTCCACGTACGACCGCTGTCCCGGCTCACTCGAAGGGTCATCAGAGGGCGGGTGGGGGGTTCGCTGCTGCTTCCGCTCGACGTACACACCGGCTGATCTCCGATCCCTGCGGGTGATGTGCTTCCGTTGTATTGCTGCGCTCTGTCAGGCAATGTAGAACACGAAGTAGAGCAAGGCAAGACACCGTAGAACACTCGACATCGAAAGGGTGAGGGCATGGCCGGGACCACCGGGTACGCCGACATCGCAGAACACTTCCGCGACCTGATCCGCAGGGGCGTCCTGAACCCTGGGGACCGGATGCCTCCGATCCGAGAGGTGATGGACACCTGGGGCGTGTCGAGCGCGACCGCCTCCCGGGCTTACAAGACGCTCAAAGCCGAAGGTCTGACCCGCGCCACTACAGGCACCGGAACAGTGGTCACTCGACCCAGCAGCGACAACATCGCGGCGCGCATCCGCAACCACGCGGCCACGGGCAAGGCTCTGGCCACTGGGGAGACCTCCCGAATCCTCGAAGTCGGCACGGTCGGGGCAGATGAGACCGTGGCGGCCCGATTGGAAGTCGAGCCGGGCACCCCCGTGCACGTCCGCCGACGGATCGTCAGTCGAGACGGGGCGCCCGTACACCTGTCGTCGTCGTACTACGCGGCGTTCGTCGTGGAAGTCACCCCCGAACTCGCGGAACCGGTCTCCACCGGCGCGTCCCGCGAACTGGCCGCCGAACGCCTCGGGGTTGCTCAGGAGCAGGTACTCGAAGAGGTGACCTCCCGACACGCGACCGAGCCGGAAAAGGAGGCTCTGGGGCTCACCGGCTCCGTGATCGTGACTCAGGTGGTGCGAACCGTGTTCCTCACAGACGGGCGAATTGTGGAAGTCGCCGTCAAGGTCTGCCACGGCTCCACAGTGCTGAAGTGGTCCACGCCCCTGAGCTGATGAGCAGGAGTCGCCAGATTCCCAACAGCCACCCGCGCCGACCCCGGCGGCCCTCGGTCCATATCGGACCCGAGGGCCGTTCTCATTTTCCGGTTCTTTTCGCCAACTAACCGTGTGATCATCGAATGTGAGACCGCGCCAGGAACCAGCAAAAGGAGGGATGACCGTGCGAACAGTCCCCGTTCAAATCGTCTGCCGACGCTGCACCAACCCCTACCGGACCACGGTCCGAGGCGGAAATACCCGCTGCCCCGAATGCCGGACCTCCCGGCACGTCCGCATAGATCAGGAATGGGAAGGGCCGGTATCCCCGGAATTCTCCGGAGCGGCCACTCGGGCCGCACAGGTGACCACCCGGCCCGCCGTATGGGTCGAATGCCGCTGCGGCCACGAATGGCAGTCCAGAGCAAAGGACCGCATGACGATCCGGTGCCCCGAGTGCGGCACCGGCCAGAGGGTCCCCCACCGGACCCACGACAACACCGGAGCCGTCCCCGAGGGCCACCACCCGGCGCCGCTCCCGAGGGCGCCCCGCAACAACCGCTCTACGCCCGATTGGGAGCCCGAGCCGGACCCCGAGGACGAGTGGGAGCCCCAGGGCCAGGAGACGGCCCTCGGTGGCCTCTCCGCGATCCTGGCCGCGTTCCAGAGCCGCCCCGGATTGGTCCCCGCTCCGGCAGCTCCCCGGGCCGCTCGTCCGGCCGCGCCCCGTCCGCCGGCACTCCCCGCGGCTTCCCGAATCCCGGTCGGTGCCGGGGTCCAGCCCATCGACCCGCAGCAGCTCCCTGAGCGGGAGCTCCGGCGCCGTGACGACGTGTGCCAGATCTCCCGGTCCCTCTCGGCCCCGCTCATGGTCTGGTACAACCAGCCGCCCGGCCTCTGCGAAGCCATGGACACCACACAGCCGCGCGACCGCCAGAGGTGCCCTGCCACGGCCACGCACGCCGTGCAGTTCGAGCGGGACGTGACCGTGACGCACGCCCTCACATGCCCAGCCCACGCCCGGCCCCTGGCCGCGACCGCCGACCACTCGCAATACATCCGCGCCACGATCCGCAACCTGCGGTAGATCGCTTTTTCACCGCACCGCGCCAGACCAGCAACGCGTTATCTCGAAATACCGCCGTGCACGAAAGTCGCGAGACACCGCGCCAGCAACCAGCAAACCGCCCCGGAGAGAGACACCCCCGACACCGCACCGAATAAGGCGCGGTCGGCCAGCACGATGGAGAGAAGACATGCCAGATAACCAGCCTGCCGAGTACCGGCTCCCGGGCCCGTGCCAGAACCCGACTCCGGGGAACGCGGAATGGACGTGCCAGAGGTGCGGACATCCGCTCTGCGCGGGGGGACACGTTCACATGGAGCACTCGGGGGAGGTCTGTTCCCTCTGCTGACCCGTAGGCTCCGAACACCTCGGCCCCCGCACTGTCCCCCGGTGCGGGGGTCAAGGCATTCCCCGGCGGATAACCGGGAGCCGCTTCCCCTCGGGCAACACCCGCTTCCCCCAACGTAAGCGGCTCCCACCTGCATAGCCCCGGGTAATTGCCCGGACGAAATCCGGGCACGGAAGGATCAGGCCGTCCCGCCCCACCCCGGCCTCTGTCGTCCGGTACGTCACCGCGCACCGCCGTACGTCATCCCGTTGACGTACCGCGCACCCTCGGGGAGGTCCGGCTCGTCCGCCCGGTTCCCACTTCCCCGAGGACCCGCTCGTCCGGGGCCTCCCGAGGGCCGGAACCTCCCTTACCGCCTCTGACCTGCGCGGTTCCCACTTCTGCGCCACGTCCAGGAGGACCCGCTCATCCGCAGCCCCGACCGGCTGACGCCCCCTCGGTCGGGCGCCATCGCGCCCCGGTTCCCACTTTGTTGTGGGAACCGGGCCGAAAGTGGGAACCGGTTTTACCCCCTCTGACCTGCGCGGTTCCCACTTCTGCGCCACGTCCAGGAGGACCCGCTCATCCGCAGCCCCCACCGGCTGACGCC
>NZ_JAGGOK010000140.1 GCF_018614615.1 Streptomyces sp. ISL-100
GCAGGGCGCGCCCTGCATGGTGGTGCCCTTGGTGCCGCCGGACTCCTCGTACAGCTCGGCCTGCTCGGCCACCCAGCCGCTGGGGCTGAGCTTGACCGCACTCGTACCGATGCCGTCGCCACCGCCGTTTTCGTGTGTCACGTGTGCTGTCACGTGTGCTGCTCCTTCTCGCCGTATCGCTGGTCTCGGCGTAGTGCCGGACCTTCTCAAGAGTCACCCCTGGAGCCTGCGGTGACTCAAAATCGCTCGACAGCGGGCGTACGGGCAAAGAACATTCACCCCGATGACACGAACCGATATGCCTCCCGCGCCCGACGAGCGCGCCTCGCTCGCCACCTTCCTCGACTACGTCCGCGACACCGCGCGCGCCAAGTGCGACGACGTGTCGCAAGAAGACGCCCGCAGTGCCCCGCTGCCCGGATCTCCGCTGATGACGCTGTGCGGGCTCATCAGCCACCTTCACTGGGTCGAGTACTACTGGTTCCAGGTGGTGTTCCTCGGCGAGGAGGACGAGGGGCCGTGGACCGACGAGGACCCCGACCGTGAGATGCGCATCGCGCTCGATGTCCCGCTGGCCGACCTGCTTTCGGCGTACGACGCCCAGTGCGCCCAGTACCGGAAGCTGGTCGCGGGCCACGACCTGGACACCGAGGCCCAGCGCGCCAGGGACAACGGGAAGCGGGTCAATCTGCGCTGGATCATGCTGCACCTGATCGAGGAGACCGCCCGGCACAACGGCCACCTCGACATCCTGCGGGAGCTGGCCGACGGCCGCACGGGCCGCTAGACGACCCGTCGGCTCCGGTGCTGGTGTGCAGGCCTGCCATGGGACCAGGGCGTCAGTCCAGGCAGAACTCGTTGCCCTCGGGGTCGGTCATCACGATGAAGCCGGCGCTCATCGGGGGAGCGGGCTCGTAGCGGCGTACCCGCGTCGCTCCCAGCGTGACGAGCCGGTCGCACTCGGCCTCCAGCGCCGCCATCCGCTCCTCTCCCTGCAGTCCGGGAGCCGCACGGACGTCGAGGTGGACGCGGTTCTTGGCGACCTTGTCCTCCGGCACCTGCTGGAAGAACAGCCGTGGGCCCTGCCCGTCCGGGTCCTCGATGGCCGATCTCGTGTTGCGCTCCTCCTCCGGTACGCCGACCCGCGCGAGGAAGTCGTCCCACGCGGCCAGCGGGTCGGCTCCCTCGGGCAGGTCGGCTCCGGGTGGGCCGGGGTGGATGTAGCCCAGTACGTCGCGCCAGAAGGACGACAGCGCCCGCGGGTCGTGGGCGTCGAAGGTGACCTGGATGTGGCGGCTCATGGGGTTGCTCCGTTCGTTCGCGTCTATGGCGCCACCCTCGCGCCGCTGGCGGACAGGATGGGTCCGCAAGCAGGGGCAGTGAGACTGAGCGCGATAGGTGTCGTCTTCCTGCTCGGCTGGCCTGGTCTCTCTTGCGGTGCTGAGCACAGTATCTGTCGTGAAATTCGCATCGTTCTTGGCATGTTCTGTGCTCTTTGCAGGCAAGTTGTCGCCAACTTCGAAGATCGCCAATCTGCGGGGAGGGGGGGCCGCTTACCTGGGGTCATGAACGAAACCCAGGCCCTGGGCGGCCCGGCCCTGCCGTCGGATACGCCCGGCCCCTTGTGGTCCCATCGGTGTTCGTGGACGGATCTCCTGGTGCCGGTCTCGCTATATGCGGGACGGGGTGCACTGGATCAGTCCGACGGCTGGGCGGACCGGTGGACCGCGACGTGGAAGTACGCCGGGGACGAGGTGACGGGCCCGGTTCGGCACCTGGGGCAGATGCCGGTGGCGAGTCGCGGCCCGATGCGGGGTTTCACTTGGCGGCGGGATCAGCGGCACCGGCCCGGTTTGGGCCCGTTGCTGGCGACGGGGCGGCTGCACGGGTTCGAGAGCCTCGAAGAGGATCAGCTACTGGTGGGTCTGGACTTTGCTGGCGATCTGGTCGAGGTGCTGTCGCAGCCGCTGCGCATCCGGTTTCGCACGGGAGAGGTGTGGCGCAAGCACACCCCTGACTTCTTCGCGGTCACGCGGATGGGGACCTGGCTGATCGACGTGCGACCCAGGCCCCTGATCAAGCCCGAGGATCTGCAGTCTTTCGCGGCGGCCGCGGAAGTGGCGACGGTCTCCGGATGGCACTACGCGGTCGCGGGCGAGTGGCGTCCGCACGTGCGGCCCACGCTCGGCGCGATGTACGCAAGACGTCGTCCAACGCGGGACGTGTTCGGGCTCCAGGTTGGCCTGCTCGCCCAGGCCGAGGAGGGTGTGACGTTCGGCGAGCTGGCGGCCGCGCAGACGTACTGGCCGGTGGCCAGGGCCCATCTGCTGCACCTGTTGTGGCACCGAAGGCTCGGGGTCGACCTGTCTGAGCCGCTGACGGACCGGTCGCGGGTGGTGCTGGCGGGAGGCACTTCGTGAGCGCGTCGGCCGCGCTGGATCTCTCGCCCGGCGCGGGCATTGTGCTCGACGACGTGGAGTGGCTGGTCGAGCGGCAAGAGCCACATCTGGGGAGGGTCCACCTGATGCGGCCGGATGGCGACCGCCAGCGGGTGACCTTCCGTTTCCTGGTCAACCATCCGCAGTGCCGACCGTCGTCACGCACGGCGGCGGAAGGGGCGAATCGGGGGAGGCAGCCAGCCACGTGGAGTGATGTGAAGCCTGAAAGACGCCCTTTGATGGAACAGCGCTTTGCTCACTTGATGGAGGTGAATTGCGGTTTTCGCAGCGGTGATCCGTTCCGCCCCGAGCCGGGGGAGCCGCGTCCCGAATACGACCCGGACCGTACGACGCTGACCGAGCGGCGGTCGGCGAAGGCCGCCGAGTTGTCGGCATTGCGGCGCGAGGAGGCGAGACTGCTCCTCGGTGTCGCCCACGTCGGTGTACGCACTCTTGAGCGGTGGGAACGTCGGCGCAGGAAGTACGGCATCGTCGGCTGCGCCGATCACCGGTGGCTCCGGGCGAGCGGGGGGCATCCAAGTGTGTGCGAAGAGGTCCGCGAGGCGATCTTCGCGGTCCGGCAGGAGACGCTGCACCGGTCTCGCGTGAGCGCGCGTACTCGCGAGATCATGATCCGGCGCTATGTGCGGGAGACCTTCCCGGATCAGGAGATTGAGGTCCCGAGCTATCACACACTGCTGCGGGTCTGGAAGGAGTGGTTCGGTCCGGGCGGCGCCCGACAGCGGTACGAGCGTTCAGCCGAACTGCCCAGCAAGAACGGGCATGTGCTTGTGACCCGGCCAGGCCAGGTTGTCGCGCTGGACACGACAGTCCTGCCGGTGATGGTCCGCGAGAGCGTTTTCGGCGATCCGGTCACTGTCCATCTGACGTTGGCGCTGGACGTCTATACCCACTCGATCTGCGCCTTCCGGCTCACGCTCGTATCGGATTCCTCAGTGGACGTCGCGATGGTGCTGCGTGACGTCATGCTGCCGCTGCCGATGCGGGCGGAGTGGGGCGAAGACATGGAGTGGCCCTACCCCGGGCTGCCGGCCGCGGTGGTTGCCGAGTTTGCCGGGCACAAGGTGGCCGCCTTGCCGTTCTTCACCCCCGAGACCGTCACCTCCGACCACGGATCCGTCTATCGCAATCACCACCTGGTTGATGTCCAGGAGGCGATGGGCTGCCGGATCCTGCCGGCTCGCGTTCTGCGCCCGCAGGACAAGAGCGCGGTGGAGCGTGTCTTCGGCAGCATCCGCTCGCTGCTGTTCGAGCAACTGCCTGGCTACACGGGGGTCGATGTTGCCGACCGTGGCGCAGACCCGGAGGGCGACGCCGTGCTGACCCTCAGCAAGATGGAGCACCTGATCGCGACATGGGTCGTGAGGATCTGGCAGAACCGCAGGCTCGGAGAATTCGCACCCAGCTGGGATCCGGGCGGCGACCACAGCCCCAACACACTGTTCGCCGCTTCCTTCGCCCAGGAAGGCTTCGACCTGGACATCCCATCACCGGAGACGTACTACCGCGTCCTGCCCGAACATCACGTGAAGCGGATCCACCGGCGAGGCGTGAAGATCAAGGGGCTCTGGTACGACGCCGAGCCATTGCACCGTCCGGACCGGCACTCTGCACGAGGCGGCCGGTACAAACAGCAATGGGTTATCCACCGCGAACCCCGGGACCGACGGGTGGTGTTTTTCCAAGAACCCGACACGCACGAGTGGCTCGCTCTGCGCTGGACGGGCCTGCCGGACGGCGAGATGCCGGCCTTCGGGGATGCCCGCGTCGAAGAACTCCTCACGCGCGTACGCGAGTCAGGGTTGAAGCCGCGCTCCGATGCCGAGTTGGTCCCGATCCTCCTGGAGATGATGGGAGCGGTCGACCCGGTTGAAAACTGGCCGTCCGGGATGACCAAGTCCCAGCGTGTGCAGCACGCGCGGGAGATCACACAGGCCAGAACAGCGGCCGCGGACCGGCCGCAACAGCCGCCGGAGCGGAGCGATCCGCCGCAGCTGGCCACCGTCGGCACATCCGAAGGGGAGTCGGCGTGGCGGCAGCGGGCCCGGCAAGCCGCGGGGAGTCTGGACGCCCACCGGCGTCGACGGCGTGAGGCGGCCGTGCCGGTGCGGCCATCGGAGCCTGCCCCGCTTGGATCGAGCCGCCGCAGCCGCAACCTCTTCGTCATCGCGGACGACGAGGATGCCCCCCGCGATCCATCCGTAGAACTTCAAGGGTCCGGTCCGCAGGCGACGGAGGAGGAGTGAGATGAGCGACCGGCTCCCAGAGGCACCGGACGAGCCCGTGCCGTTCCTGCGCTTCGGCCCCCGGCCGGACAGGACCACCTACGAGGGCTGGCAGGAGTTCCGAAGGACACGCGATCTGTTTGTACCGGTCAAGAAGATCTCTCTGGCCGAGTACCGGCTGATGAGCCCACGCAAGAGGTCACTGCACGATCTGCACCGAGCAGCCACGCACGTCAACATGCGGATGGAGGAGACTCCGATGAGCGCGGTGGTCACCGCGCTGATGCGTTCTCGTATCCAGAACAACGCGATGCGCATCGACCCGAGCACCCTTGACGGGCTGATGATCAACGGAGGCGGCTACCAAGGCAAAACGGAGACCGCCTGCCGGACCGCCGCCGAGTTCGAGGACACCTGGCGTGATCTGTTTGCGCAGTACGCCGACTACTACTTCGGTCCGATGCCCGGAACCCGGGACCTGATTGCTCCGGTCGCATACTGCCAGACCCCGGTCAAAGCGACCCCGATCGGCCTGTGCGAGGCGATCCTCGACTTCTACGGCGCCCCCTACGGCAAGAACTTGCGCGGCATGATCCGCAACGTTCGCGAATCGATCAAAGCGCACGCCACGACCGTCCTGATGATCGACTTTACCGACCGCG
>NZ_JAGGOK010000141.1 GCF_018614615.1 Streptomyces sp. ISL-100
TCTTCATGAGTCTTCTAGGCAGATGGTTGCGGTCTTCTCGTAGCGGGGTGGCGATGCCGCGCCACTGCCTCAGGGGGTTGATGCCTCGCGCACACCCGCACCATCCCCAGGGCCCTTCAGGCCGCGGGGCGCAGCAAGGCCAGCAGCAGGCGGACGAGTTCCTCGACGACCTCCTCCAGAGTGCCGTCCACCCAGCCCGCAGCCCAGTCGTGCAGAAGACCGTTCACACTGCCGATGAACGCGGCCGCGGCGATGCGGTAGTCACGATCAGCGGCCTCACCTCTCAGCGCGGCGGCCGCTGCCTCAGCGCACATCAGGTCAATCCACCGCGCCCGGCGGGCCAGTCGCTGCTCGTCCATTCGAGGACTTACACCCACGATCTCGGTGAAGGTCATGCGTATGCGGCGCGGATCCACGGCGATGCTTGCCGCGTACGCTCGGAAAACGGATCCGTAGCGTTCGGCGAGGGGCAGGCCCTCCGTCTGGGCGAGGGCTTCTACGACAGCGCTCTCCGCCCAGTCGTTGACCTGCAAGTGCAAGGCAGCAAGCACGTCTTCAAGGGTGCGGAACTCTTCGTAGAACTGCCGGGTCGACAGGCCGGCCGCCTCGCAGAGGGCAGCGACGGTCGTCGATCGGTAGCCGGGGCCGGCCCCGAAGAGCTGCAGTGCCGCATCAAGGAGCTTCTGACGTCGCTCGGCGTGCCGCTCGGTGGCCGTCTTGCCTGCGTAACGACCGGTCGACTGCCTGTGCCGCTCCTTCACCGATCCCCCTCACCGCGCTCCCGGCCATCTTCTCCCGTCCGAGGGGTTGAGGAACCGCGCCCTCGTCGTTACCTTCAAGTAGCCAAAAGTGAAGCGCAGCGTTTTCACATTGTGCGGCCGGGACGCCCAGCACGGAAGACGCCCGATCGCAGCCCCAAGCACACCCCCTCCCCAACCGCTGGAAGTCGCTGCCCGGCACCGTCCGAACCTGCCTCACCTCGGAGAGCGCCGGATCGCACCACCACGCGGATGTCATGAGCAGCGCAAGTTCTTGTACGTCAGCCAAACCGAAGCCGAGTCGCTACGCGGAGGAAAGCCATGCGCGAATCCAAAAACCCTCACGCGGACACCGGAGCGTCTGCACCCCGGACAACGGACACGGACGCGGACACAGACACAGCGCACCCACTGCGCCGCAAGCGCAGGCTCCCTCTGGCCGCTGCCGTAGCAATCCTTGTCGCAGTCACCACGACCGGCGCATCAGCTGTCGAGCCCGAGGGCACGGCCCAGGACGCCGCAGCTCTCCAGGAGGTGATGTTCGTCGGCAACAACTGGGACGGCACCGCCGACGTGATCAAGTCCAGCGGCACCTTCGCGAAAATCGGACGGATCAACGTGATCCCCGACAAGCGGAAGCGCCTGGCGGAGATCTACACCAACCCCGTGAAGCTGATCTACTTCCTGGGCATCCGCAACGGGCCGGGTGAGGGACACGACCAGTTCGTCGACGACATGTACTCCACCCCGGACGGGACGGCCATGGTCGTCTCACGCCCCAGCTTCGCCGACGTCGTCTCCATCGACTTGGCGACCGGGAACATCAAATGGCGCTTCCCCGTCTCCGGCTACCGCTCCGACCACATGGCAGTCTCCCCCGACGGCAAGCGCGTAGCGGTCTCCGCCTCAACCTCCAACACTGTCCACGTCCTCGACATCACCACTGGGAAGGAAGTCGGTTCGTTCGTGACCGGCGACAAGCCTCACGAGAACGTCTTCACGGAGGGCGGCAAGTACATCTGGAACATGGCCATCGGCGACGTCAACACTGACACCGACGCCCCGTTCCTGGACTGGACGAAGGGCGACCGCAAAATCACAGTCGTCGACGCGGACACCTTCAAGGAAGTCAAGGTCATCGACATGCGCGACAGGCTCGACGCCGTCGGCCGCAAGGACCTTAACGACGCCGTGCGCCCGGTGGCGTTCACCCCCGACGAATCCAAGCTCTACTTCCAGGTCTCCTTCTTCAATGGCTTCCTCGAGTACGACGTTGCCAGCGACAGGATCACCCGCGTCAAGACCCTTCCGAAGAATCCCAACACCAGCGAGGACCGCACCACCTGGGTCAACGACTCCCGCCACCACGGCATGTCGATGAGCCCGCGGGGCGACAAACTCTGCGTCGCCGGAACCATGGACGACTACGCCACCATCGTCGATCGCGCGACCCTGCAGGAAGGACCGCTGGTCACCGCTTCCAAGCCCTACTGGGCAACAGTCAGCGGCGACGGGAAGTCCTGCGTCATCTCAGAAAGCGGAAGCGACCAGGTCACGGCCATTGACTTCACCACCGGAAAGAAGACCGTCTCGGTCCCCGTCGGAGACCACCCACAACGTGTCCGCATCGCGCACGTGCCGACCGACTGGACCAGCCCGGCCACGCTTGGATGACACAGCAAGAGCGCACACCGTGCCCGATGGCCGCAGTCAACCCCCCGACCGCATCCCACTACTTGGACCGTCACGACGTCTCCTGCAAGGAGTCCACACGGAGACGCCCCGGCCCCGGCGACCATCCGGTGTATGCGGACGCCTCTTCCCGTACGGACCATGACCTGTGCGCCTGACTCCGCCAGTCAAAGTCCGGCCAATGACCCAGCCACTACGGCCGCCCGCGCAGTGCGCGGGCAATTTCGGCGACCGAGCGGAGAATGGCGGCACGGTGCTGCGGTTCGGTTCCCTCCAGGGCCCGACGGATGATCACGAGCACCGTTGACGCGGTCACTGTGCAGCTGAACAGCACGGTGACCGCGTGCGTGGTCAGTAGGTCGAGCAGGAGACGGGAAGTGGTCATCGCTTACTCCGATGGACGTGCCGTGGAACGGACTTTCCCATTGCGCCTGTCCAGCGGCATGTCCATCGACTTCCCACCACAGACTGGACGGGCAGTGTTCCGGACTTGCAGGTGGCGGGCCTAGGCTGGCAGCCTCCTGATGCGCCGGCGGTGGACGTGTTGGACGGGTGGAGAGGGACGGGCCGTAGCGCCATGACCGAGGACGGCAGCGAGGCCGCGCTGGAGGAAGCATTCTTCGAGGATCTCAAGCGCGTGGAACACCTGCGCCGACAGTTACCGGTGGGGGTACGCCCCTCCCTGCGCAACCTTGCCAACCACGCGCAGCGCTCGCACAACACCATCGACAACTGGCTGAGTGGCAAAGCCTTCCCGGCGGACGTTGACGTTTTGGCCGGCGTCATAGCCGTGATCGGGCAGGCGGCCACGCGCGCCGGTTTCGGCAATGACGCAGTGTTGCTCGATCCCCGACGGTGGCGCGAGCGGCATGACGCGGTCAACCGGGCGAGGGTACGGGAGGCCGAAAGAGCGCGGCGCGGCCAGCAGGCAGGCGCCGACCTGATGGGTGCCGAGGCGCGGGCCCGCTCCGGTGCTCTGGCCGACCCGCCCCAGCGCCTGGACCGCTGGACGGCGGCCGGGTTACGGGTTCATCCGTCAATCTCCGGCATGGGTTCGCACGCCCCAGGGTTCGTTCTGCCCTCGTACGTCCAGCGTCCGCACGACCAGAAGCTGCGGGAGGCGCTGCGCACAGCGGCCGGGGGCGTCGAGGCCGTGCTGGTGGTGGTGCGCGGGAGCTCGTGCACGGGCAAGACCCGAGCCGCTTACGAAGCCGTCCGGCACGTCAGGGGTCTGGACGACTGGGAACTTGTATTCCCCCGTACCGCGTCAAGTGCGCTTGAAGTGATGGCCGTTCGAGCGCTCGTCCCGCGCACCATCCTGTGGCTCGACGACGCTCACCAGCTTCTCTCCGGGAGCGAGGGGGAAGACCTCGCAGCCGGCCTGCTCTCCCGCCTGACCCAGCCGGGTCCTGTGATCGTCGTAGCAACGTTGTGGGACGCCGCCTTCACCGACTTGACCTCGCCCCCGCGTGAACGCGCCTTCGGCAGCGCTGACCCGCACCGCCATGCCCGTGCACTTCTGACCGGTGCCACAACCGTCGTGCGTGTCCCGCCCGCCTTCGGTGCGGAAGACCTGCGGGCGCTGGACGGCCTCGAGGTCGACCCCGCGCTGGCGGCGGCCAGATGCGCCTCCCGGGAGGGGAAGATCACCCAGACCCTCGCCGCGGGCCTCCAGCTCGTGGACCGTTACGAATCCGCCCAGGAGCCCCCC
The DNA here is from genome assembly GCF_018614615.1 of Streptomyces sp. ISL-100. GTDB lineage: Bacteria > Actinomycetota > Actinomycetes > Streptomycetales > Streptomycetaceae > Streptomyces. The sequence continues at coordinate 4,162 of NZ_JAGGOK010000141.1, forward strand.
GCTTGCTACACGCGTGCCCTGGTCACTGCCGCTATGGACGCCTACCGGCTGGGTTGGGACGCGCCCCTGCCCGACGGCTTCCTGCGCGACGCGGCTCCCGGCTACCTCACGGACGAGCAGCGCACCGGGGCGGGCCCCCACTGGTTCGCGTCGGCCCTCACGGACGCCCGAGCCCGGGTGCAGCGCGTTGCCGCGGCCCTGGAGCCCGTCCCCCGGGCCGGGGGGATGGGCGCGCAGCCGGGTGTCTCGCACCTGGCCGACTACCTCGATGCCCACGGCCGCGCAACCAGGGAACACGCTGCCCCTCCGCAGTCGTTCTGGACCGCCGCGGCCGACCATGCGAAGAACGCGGGCCATCTTGCCCGGCTGAGCCGGGAAGCCGAGGCAAGGGGCCAGTACCACGACGCCGAGCGCCTGGCCGGACTGGCCACTGACGCCGGTGACGCCGGCGCCTACGCCATGCTGGCCGAGCTGCGGGAGCGCGCCGGAGACCGGCAGGGGGCCGAACGCCTGGCCCAACTGGCCGCCGACGGCGGAGACCCGCGCTGCTGCGCCGCGTTGGCGTGGATGCGGGAACGCGCCGGAGACCCGCAGGGGGCCGAGCGCCTGGCCCGACTGGCCGCGGTCGCTGGAGATACGGACGCTCTGCGCAGCTTGACCGGGATACGGGAACAGGCCGGGGACCACCAGGGCGCCGAACGGCTGGCCCGAATGGCCACCGAGGCCGGAGACCGGGCCGCCTTCCGCCGACTTGGCCGCGGGCGGGAGCAAACCGGGGACGCAGAGAGCGCTGAGCGCCTTTACGAACTGGCCGCCGGCGCGGGAGATCGCCGCGCCTACAACGCCCTGGCCAGAGTGCTGGAGCGGGCGGGAAACAGCCAAGGTGCAGAGGAGACGGCCCGGCTGGCCGCCGATACGGGAAGCCCCCGCTGCTACACCACACTGGCCTGGATGCGCGAGCGGGCGGGGGACCACCAGAGCGCCGAGCGCCTTGCGCGACTCGCCGCCGACGCCGGAGACCGGCATGCCCTGCGCGAACTGGCCGAGCTGCGGGAGCGCGCCGGAGACCCGCAGGGGGCCGAGCGCTTGGCGCGAATGGCCGCCGTCGCTGGAGATACGGACGCTCTGCGCAGCTTGACCGAGATGCGGGAACGGGCTGGTGACCACCAGGGCGCCGAGCGCCTTGCCCGACTTGCCGCGGACGCCGGAGACCGGGACGCTCTGCGCAGACTTGACCGGAGACGAAAGCGAACCGGCGGTCAGTAGCTTTTGAGCAGTGACGCGATTGCGGGGTCGGGACCTGTCGGACCGCAAACTGAGACTGTGTCGGCGAGAACATCCGCCTGACCCCGACGAAGGCCACTCATTCACCTGCTGCCAAGATGTCCACAAACGGGGCATGCCCGGCGGCCCTTCCTCGCGCGCGTGTCCGGCTGGTCAGCAGCGGGTCCTGTCGCTTACGTCGAGGCCGGCCTTCGGCGGGTCGGCTCGACGACCGAGGGGGACCCGGGTTTGCGGGCCGCGATCGCGGAGCGGATCAGTGCCCGGGGCCTGCCCACGGAGCCGGATGCCCTGATAGTCACCAGCGGGTCGCAGCAAGGTCTCTCGCTGCTCGCCGACGTGTTCGTCGAGGCCGGCGACGTGGTCGTGGTCGAGGACCCCTGCTATCTCGCGGCGCTCCAGGTCTTCGGGTTCGCGGGGGCGCGGTGGTGGCTGTGCGGCAACCGCAACGACTGCCGGGCCTGGTCCGAGCCCGGCGCCAAGGGCGCCGTCGGGAATCTTCGCCCGCATGCAGACCCTGAAGATCCTGCCCGACTGCCGCCTCCGCGGCCACGGCGTGCACCACGCGATGCACGCCGCGCACGCGAGAACCGGCCTCCTGCGGCCGCCGACGTGAGTTGCCGGCGAACGAGCCTGGCTGGACCACTTCTCGAGGTCACTTCGACTGCCGACGGGCCTGCTTCACCTCGCGGTCGATTGCCCAGGCGTCCGCTACTGGGCCGACGTGCCCGAGCTTGTCGGGGTTGATCACTGAGCGGATCGTCTGGATCTGTCCGTCGAGTACATCGAGCGCGAGGGTGTGGAGCACCCTGCCGTCCCGGTCACGGAAGATCGCGCCCGGCTGGCCATTGAGCTCGTGCGGCTCGAACGTCACGTCGATCCGGGCCAGCCGGGGAAAGACGGAGGCAAGCAGCCGGGCCACGTTCTCGGCGCCGATGATGGCCCTGGCCAGCTGCGGGGCCTTGCCGCCGCCATCTCCGACCAGCTGCACATCGGCGGCCAGCAGATCCTGCAGCCCGCCCACATCGCCGTCCTTCAGCGCGTCGAAGAACCGCGTCGCCAGCTCCTGCCGCTCCCGCCGGTCCGCTGCGAAGCGCGGCCGCCCGGCCTCCATATGCCGCCGTGCCCGCACCACCAGCTGCCGGCACGCCGCCTCCGACCGCCCCACCGCCGCGGCGACCTCGTCAAACCCGAAGCCGAACACCTCCCGCAGCACAAACACCGCCCGCTCCAGCGGGCTGAGCCGCTCCAGCAGGAGCAGCGCCGCCATCGACACCGAGTCGGCCAACTCCACCGACCGCGCCGGATCCTGATACGGATCGCTCAGCAGCGGCTCGGGAAACCACGGGCCCACGTACTCCTCCCGCCGCACCCGCGCAGAACGCAACACATCGATCGAGACACGCGTCACCGCGGCCGAAAGGAAAGCCTTGGTCGACGTGGGCCGGGTCGCCGAGTCGTCAAAGCGCAGCCACGTCTCCTGTACCGCGTCCTCGGCCTCACTCACACTGCCCAGAATCCGATAGGCGATCGAAAACAGCAGCGGCCGCAGCTCCTCGAACTCCTCGACCTTGCTCACGTCGAATTCCCTCCTCTTGAAGCCCTCACCCGGCCGTACTCGCCGCGCAGGCGCCCGCGAGCCCAGGGCCCGGAGCCCGCAGCCGGACCCCGAGCCAGTTGCTGATGCCGTTCAGTGAAACTGCCCGGGCTCGTAGTCCCCGGCCGGCTGCCGGCTGATGATGTTCAGCCGGTTCGCCGCGTTCATGAAGGAGACCAGGATCACCAGCGCGGTGAGCTGCTCCTCGTCGAAGTGCTGGGCGGCGTACGCCCACACCTTGTCGCTGACCCCACCGGCCGCATCCGCGACCCGGGTCCCCTCCTCGGCCAGCTCGAACGCGGCACGCTCGGCCTCGGTGAAGACCGTGGCCTCCCGCCACGCCGCGACCAGGTTCAGCCGCACCGAGGTCTCGCCGGCAGCGGCGGCCTCCTTTGTGTGCATGTCGATGCAGACGGCGCAGCCGTTGATCTGACTCACGCGAAGCGCCACCAGCTCCTGCGTCGCGGCCGGCAGCGGCGAGTCCTTGAGCGCCTTGCCGGCCGACATGAAGTACTTGAGGACCTTGCCGGCGGTCGGGTCGGCGAAGTAGTTCAGTCGCGCGTCCATGGTGTGCTCCTCTGTGGTCGTCAGTGGCTACACCCCTTGAGACGGGGTAGCTCGACCCCCTGTGACATGGACAAATGTGACCTGCGTCTCACTGCCGTCGGCGCACGTCAGCCGACGGAGTGCTCGCCGTCCACGGTGAGCACGGCGTCCTTGAGGAAGCGCACCGCTGCTGAAGCGCGAGCTTCCCCTATGCCGCCTGTGTCGGCCGCCCCACGGGGCGGCCGACACGGCGGGCGTTACACGACTACCTCCGCTCCGCTGCTGCGGCAGAGAACTCGACGGCGACGTCGTACAGGCCCGGGCTTGACGTGATCGGCGTCTGCGGGTCCTCGCGCGCGGCTCGGGTGCGCTCCCGAAACTCGGTGTCCGCAGTGGCGGCCTCCCACGCCTCCCGGCTCTCCCAGTGGGACACGTTGACGAGCTGGAACCGGGTCTCCGACGAACAGGCGCTGTGCAGCCGGGAGTGGTCAGTGTCGTCGAGGCGGAAGTGCGCCGCCGGCCCGGCGTGGAGTTGAACCAGGTCTGGAACGACCTGCGCCGCGAGGTGGAAGAGCGCAGCGGCGGCGTCACGATCGCCGTCCGCCTGCGCCGGGAGCGGCTGGATATGGTGACCCGCATCGCCGGGGGCTACTTCACCGGTCCACCTGTCCCCGAGGCCGGCACCGACGAGTGGCTGCGGGTGGAGGTGGCCTACCCCGTTGTCCAGGCTGTCCGCCACCTGCTGCAGTTCGGTACCGACGTCCAGGTCGTCGGCCCTTCCGAGGCTCGCGCGGAAATGACCCGCGCCGTCGCCGAGTTGGCCGGACTCTACGGCACTGCCTGACCCCCCGGATTCGGGTCTGCCTTGTTCGATGCGCCCCAGACTTCCCCAGCCGCCTCGGCGAGCCCGGTGCCTTGGTGCCCTCATGACAGCAAGGATGCGGACGAAGCCGAGGCCCCGTGTCGCTACCACCGAACGTCCGTAACACCCGCGACGACGCGACATCCGCGGCCAGGTACTCCTCAGGGGCGGTGAAACAATGACCGCCAGGGCGTCACGGTCGCTGTCTGCCCGGATGCCCCGCCTTGGAGCGACGTGAGATTCCGTTGTTAGGGGACGTGTCTTGTGGGCACCCGGCTGATGTGAGTGGAACGGCCAGAACAAGGCCTCCAGTGGCTGGTCGCAGCGGCGGCCAGCCCCTGGGCCGTTTCCGGGGTTGCGCGGTGCGACTCGCGCTCACCTGCTGCTACTCGACCGCGACTTGCCGGCTGAGGACCTCCTGCAACAGGTGTGGAACGAGAACGCCGACCCGTTCGCCAGCACGGTGACCCATCACAATCGGCCGGCTGCGCCGCAAGCTGGGCAGACCGCTGGTCATCATGACGACGCCCGGGGTGGCCAGCGCATCGCCTAGCCTTCCTTCAGCCCTGTCGCGCGGCCCTTCCCATCCCACTGGATCTCCAGGATGCGTTCGACGGCATCGCGGTTGATGGGCCCGAACACATGGGGGAACAAGGTGCCCTCGGCGACCCCGGTCGGTGGGGCGGGAACCGCCTCCTCCCATTCCACTCTCGAGGCGAGGCGGCCCTCGTCGAGGAGCAGCACCAACAACGGCCTCGGCGCACTCCGATAGAAGGCGTTGACGATGGCCAAAGTAGTTGCCTCGTCGGGGGAGCAATGGACGAAACCGTCTTCCGCGAGGGAAGCGGGTGCGTATGCGTGGTTCGGGAGGGTGTTCCAATCGCTGAGCGTAACAACATGGTGGATCATGACCTTGTTATACACGGAGCGCCAGCGGCAGTTTCCAGCCCGTTGGCCTCGTCACGGGCCCAGGCCGCGCCCATGAGCCGCAGCCCAAGGGGGCTGGCGCCGCACCCAGCTTGGTCAAGAGTGGGACACCGTCCGAAATACGTACGGTCGATATCGCGGCTCTTGTCGTTTACCCGTGCATCGTCGGTGTGTTCACCGCATCCTGGCAGGAGGTTCCAGAAATGGCATCGTTGGCGCGAAGAGCATGAACACCGTAGGCGGCCGCATCACCGAACAGGGCTGGTATTACGACGACCTGGTCACTGTGAAGGCCTCTTCATCAAGCTCTTGGCTCTGGCACAGGACTGATGAACGACCACCTCCACACTCCTCGGGGAGCCCTCGCATGGACACCGTCGTCCGTAACGTCATCGGCGGCCATCTCTACCTGGAACGGGAAGGCACCGTACTTCTTGGAAAACGCCATCCGGACGCGGCCTTCGCTCCATCCACCTGGCACCTGCTCGCCGGCCACTGCGAGTTCGAGGCGGTCCGTACCTGCGTCGCGCGTGAAGCGGCCGAGGAATCCGGCCTGCAGATCGACGAGCAGGACCTGCGGCTGGTGCACACGGTTCACGTTCTCGACCCCGGCAGCACGCAGCCACGCCTGCAGATGTTTTTCGCTGCGACCCGTTGGACGGGAGAGCCCGAACTGCGGGAGCCCGACCGTTGCACAGAGTGGCGCTGGTGGCCGCTGAACGCCCTGCCGGACCAGCTGGTCGAGTACACCCGGGTGGCCCTGAAGGGCATCGCTCGAGGCAGCACCTACACGCAGATGGGCTGGCCGTCGTGAAGCCCGCGCCTCATGCGGACGGCGCCGGGAACGCCGAGGCGTACTGGGACCCGCTGTGGCGCGCCGGTCACCGCTACCGGCGCTTCGACGCACACGAAGCCGAGCATCTGCGCCACCACGCCGGCCCAAGCTGCGAGCGACCAGCGCTGGACATCGGATGCGGCGAGGGAGTGCATGCGCAGCACCTGCACGGTCTCGGTTTCCAAGTCGCCGGGGTCGACTGTGCACCAACTGCTCCGGCCACTGGTCGGCTTCGCCACCCGCACTTCGATCTGCGCCGGATGGACTTCGCACACGACGGTTCCGAGAACCGACAACCATGACCTTGGAGACGAGTTGACCGCAGAATCGAGCAACGCCACCGCCTGGGAGGCCTATGGACGTCACCACGTCCACCGGCGGACCGCGCTGGAAGAGCTGGACCGCTTCGACTGGGGGTGGTGGGGAACCGGACCAGGAGCCGAAGTCCTCGGTGACGTCACCGGCAAACGCGTGCTCGACCTGGGTTGCGGCACGGGCCGCCACGCGGCTCATCTCGTCCGCGAACACGGCGCCGTGGTCGACGCCATCGACTCCTCACCCAGCCAGCACGCTCGCGCAAGGTCCCGGTACCCCGACCTTGCGGGACTGCGCCTCGTCCTGGCAGACGCCGTCGACCACCTCGCTCATGCCGACCCCTACGACGTCATCTACTCCATGCACGGGCTGACCTACCTCGACCCTCATCGGGTCCTACCAGCACTCGCCGACGGGCTCAAACCGGGCGGCCTGCTGTGCTTCACCACTCTGCACACCAATTCCGCCGGCCATGGTCCCTCCACGACGGTCGCTCCCCGCCCGGAGGTCCTGCCGCTCGCCGGAGGGAAAGCCCAGACCGTCCAGATGTGGGTGCTCACAACCCAGTTGTGGGAGAGCCTGCTCGACGAGCACGGGCTGCTTGTGGAGCGGGTAGATACCCTGGACGCGCCCAGCGACGACAACGCGGTCTCCTACCGGCTCTTCCAGGCCCGTCGCTGACCGAAGGGAAGGCTCACGGGACCATCCCCGCGTGCGCGGGAGCAGCCTCCGTCTCCCTTTCGCTGGACCCGTCCCGCTCCACGCTCCCTGAATATGGAAGCGTTCTCTCAATTTCCCTATGTTGGTGGGCACTTGGGGGCAAACTGTCACGCGGGGACGACACCGCATGTCACTGGGGGAAGAATGACCCGTCCAAGCAAGCTCGCCCTGACCCGCCGCACCATGCTCGGCGGTGCCGCAGCGGCCGGAGCCGGCGCGGTGCTGGCCTCCGGCAGCGCTGCCGCAGCGGATTCCGGCCGCCGCCACGGTCCACTGGACCAGGCTGCGATCGACGCCGTCGCCGGGCGGCTCGACAGCGATTTGATCGCGTTGCGGCGTGATCTGCACGAGCATCCCGAGACGGCGGGGCAGGAATTCCGCACCGCCGCTGTGGTGGCCGACCGGCTCCGCGCCGCCGGGCTTGCGGTGACCACCTGCGTGGGCGGCAACGGGGTCGTCGCCGTACTCAAGGGCGCGCGCCCCGGACGTACGGTGGCCTACAGGGCCGACACGGACGCGGTGCCGCCGGAGGGGATCGTCACGGGAGGCACCAAGGCGGCCCACGTCTGCGGGCATGACATCCACACCACGGTGGGTGTCGGCGTCGCGCAGGTCCTGGCGAAGCTGAGGCACCGGCTCAGCGGCACGGTGGTCTTCTTCTTCCAGCCCGGTGAGGAGGCCCTGGTCGGCGCTCGCGCGATGATCGACGCCGGAGTGCTGGAGCGGACCGGCGCCGAGGAGATTCACGCCCTGCACTGCGGCCCGTTTCCGGTGGGGCAGTTCGCCGTGACGCCAGGCAGCGGACTGCCGGGCCAGGACCGTGCGGTGATCACACTGACGGGCCCGGACGCGACCGAGTCGGCGCGGCGGCTTGCCGCCGAGATCGGTGGACTAGCCACGGTGGCACCCCCGCAGACGCCCGCGGACCTGGAGCGGATGGTCGCGGACGTGCAGACGCAGGACGGGCCGCTGGCCCGGTTCGTCGTCGTACGCGCCAGGGCGAAGGAGGCCGACGTCGAAGGCAGGGCCGAGGTGCAGGTGTCGTACCGCTGCTGGCCCGAGGAGCAGTACGTCGAGGTGCGCGAGGAGATCCGCCGGCTGGCGAAGCCGTACGCCAGGGCCCTGGTGAGCTTCCCCGCCGATCCGTTCCCGGCCATGGTCTGCCCGGAGGAGGAGGCGAACGCCGTGGCGCGGCATCTGCGCCGGGTGCTCGGCCCCGGTGGGGTGACAGTGATGCACGCGGCGTTCCCCTTCAACGGTGAGGACTTCGCGCTGTTCCTCGACCGCATACCCGGCACCTACACCTTCCTCGGTGTCCGTGCACCCGGCGCCGGCATTACGAGCAGCTATCCGCACTACGGCGACTTCGATCCGGATGAGCGGGCCGTCGGCATTGGCGTCCGTGCGATGTCGGGCTGGCTCGCCGCGCGCGCCCGTTCGTGAGCGACCGGAGCTGAGGCCCCTCCACCGCTCCAGCGGGCCGCTTCCGCGGACGGGGGAGGGGGGATGTGGCGCGGCGGGTTGGGCGGAAGAGCAGGTGATCCCGGCCAGGCTCCCGCCGGGCTCCGGCCAGGCTCACCTCGGCGAACATGTGGGTTGCCGCGGGCTCAGCCGTTCCCCTTGATCTCCTGGCTGCGGATCCTCTGGTCGCAGTTCTTCATGCACCTTTACTGGGCCGGAGCGAGACATCATGCGCCATGGCTGCTGGCCGCCCTGGCCGTCACCACCGGCCTGCACCTATGGCGCGGGAACGCGCTCCTGAGCATCCTCGGCGGCACGACGGTCCATGGGGTTTTGGTCATTACGGTCTTCGCTCACTGAGGCCCGCCCAGTCGTGCGGCATGTCGAGCATTCGTCATGCTTTCGCTCTCACTGTTCAGGACCCATGATCATCAGCTTTTCGGGATCGGGGAAAGGAACGAAACCGACCTTGGCGTAGACCTCGTGTGCATCGAGGGTGGACAGGAGCACCCGCTTGAGCTTGTAGGGGGCCAGGTGGTCGCGGATCGCAGCAGCAAGCCAGGTGCCGAGACCGTTGCCGCGGTGCGTGGGCTCGACGTAGACATCGCAGAGCCAGGCGAAGGTCGCCAAGTCTGTGACGACACGTGCGTAACCAGCCTGGGTCCCGTGGGCGTCGTAGAGGCCGAAGTTCAGAGACGCGCGGATGGACTGCTCGACTGTCTCGCGGCTCCTGCCCAGGGCCCAGAATGCGTCGGTCGAAAGCCAGTGGTGTACCAGGTCGATGTCGAGACGGTCTGAATCGGTAGCGACCTCGTATCCGTCTTCCCTGCGAACGATCATGATCGCCATGGTAGTTGTGGGCACAGCCGTGGAGCCAGTTGGCCGTTGAGCGCGATAGGTCGCCACGACGGCGCTCAGTCCCGCGTGCGGGGCGACCGGGCCCCGTTGTCAGTGGTGGCACGTACGGTCTGGGCATGGTTGATCAGTGGGCAGGGGTACGGGAACGCGTCGTGGCGTTGGGCGCCCAGTCGACGAGCAGTGAGGTGTTCGGTTTTTTCGGGCACCGGTGGGTCCTGGAGGAGCCGCTCACTGAGGACGGGCTTGCTGAACTCGAAGACCAGATAGGCGCGAGGCTGCCCGAGGAGTACCGGACCTTCCTCCTCCACGTCGCCGCCGGCGGCGCAGGACCTGCGTACGGCCTCTTTCCCGTACGGCGCGTACAGGGCAGGTGGCGCTGGGAAGGCGACGGCGCCGACCTGGCCAACCTCTCCATGCTCGCCGAGCCGTTCCCTGAGCACGGACCGGACCCCAAAACCCTTGACGAACTCCTCATACAGCGTCCCGAGGAGGAAGACTTCGAGGAGATCGAGGACTTCGACGACGCCATCGAGGCGTGGGACGAGCGATGGGACGCCCTCATGTTCGCCCCGGAGCGCACCGCCGGCGCCATCGTGATCTGCCACCTCGGCTGCGCCCTGCGCGAGTGGCTGGTCATCAGTGGCAGCCACCGAGGCACGATCTGGTCCGACGGCCGGGCAGACGACTCCGACCTTGTGCCCCTTCTCGACGACGGTGGGGAACCGGTGACCTTCGCCCGCTGGTACACCGGCTGGCTGGAGAAGGCCGAGCAGGCGGTACTGCCGGCGTCGTCGGACCTGTGACGCAGCCCTGGGTAGGGTGGCCGCGCGACAGCACATCGTGAACCGGAACAAGGAGCAGACGTGAGCGAGCCGGCGTCCATCGCCCTGCAGCAGGAGATCGCCCGGGAACTCGAGGTCGCCGAGACCTTCGAGGCCGAGCGGGAGATCGAACGCCGGGTGGCCTTCCTCGCCGAGCGGCTGACCACCACCGGTCTTCGCTCCCTCGTGCTCGGCATCAGCGGCGGCGTCGACTCCACCACTACCGGCCGGCTGTGCCAGCTCGCCGTCGAGCGGGCCCGGGCCGCCGGGCACGAGGCGCGGTTCTACGCGATGCGGCTGCCCTACGGGGTCCAGGCCGACGAGCACGACGCCCAGCTCGCCCTCTCCTTCATCGGTGCCGACCACGTGCTGACCGTGGACATCAAGCCCGCGAGCGACGCCGCGCTGGAGGCCTCGCTGGCCGCCGGCGTGAGCTTCCGCGACGCCCACCAGCAGGACTTCGTGCATGGCAACATCAAGGCCCGGCAGCGCATGATCGCCCAGTACGCGGTGGCCGGCGCGCACGACGGCCTGGTCGTCGGCACCGACCACGCCGCAGAGGCGGTCTCCGGCTTCTTCACCAAGTTCGGCGACGGCGCCGCCGACCTGGTCCCCCTGACCGGCCTGACCAAGCGCCGGGTGCGCGCCGTCGCGGACGCGCTGGGCGCGCCCGCTGAGCTGGTGTGGAAGACCCCGACGGCCGACCTGGAGACCCTCGACCCGGGCAAGGCCGACGAGGACGCGCTCGGGGTCACCTACGACGACATCGATGACTTCCTGGAGGGCAAGCCGGTGGACGAGCGGGCCTTCGAAACGATCGTCCGCCGCTACCGCCTCACCGACCACAAGCGCCAGCTGCCCGTCGCGCCCTGAGGCCGCGCCCTGAGGCCGCGCCCTGAGGCCGCTCCCTGCGAGCGCTGCACTCGGCACGCGGCATGAGCACTCGGTGCGCCGGTGACGGTACTGCGCACCTGCGCGAGCTGGGGCCCACTCCTACCACTGCTACGGGTTTCCACCATGGCGGCGCTGTACTCCGTGATCGCCGTGGATACAGCACTGCGTGGCAGCCCAGGCCTGCCCGACATCGAGGGCGGGCCATCGGGAGCGGTCCCGCCACAAGGGATGAGCAGGTCACCGCGCTGCGGACAGGGCAGCGTCCCTAGACTCCTGATCATGTCGACTTCCCTTGGGTACGGTCCCGCCCCTACGGCCACAGTCATACGCGTCTCCCAGAGGGCCGCCCGGGGATTCATGATCCACGGGGGGATCTGCATGGGGATAGGCGCGCTCATCGCGACCATGGCCGCAGTATGGACCCTTGAGCTCCATGGCAAAGAGTTCACCCCTTGGGCGGGCCTGGTGCTGCTGCTCTGCGCGTCCTTCATCGGCTACCCGGGCTTCAAGCAGTTCCGCACAGGCCGGGAGTACCACAAGCTGTTCGTGAGCGTCGACGAAGCCGGCCTGTGGGTGCACAACAGCTCGGGGCAGAACGTCATCCGCTGGGACAGCCTCGCCGCAGTCGCCCTTCACTGGAGCAACGCGGACAACCCGGCCGGGAAAAACTACTCGATCGAGCTGTGCCCGAGCCTCCCCGTCGACCGCGACGACCCGATCCTGCGAGGCCTGGTCCGCGACGAGGATCCCCTCCGCCCGGGCCTTCCTCGCCTGCGCTACCGCATCGTCGCCAACGGCCCGTACCGCGAGCCCATGATCGGGGCGATCCGGCAGTATGCTCCGCAACTCTGGCTCGGCGAAAGCGAACGCGAGCCGGACTACTTCGGTAAGCCCGCCTGTGAGGGAGACCAGGACGAGTGACGTGCGCGGTCCGACCGAGCGATGGATCTCGCCATCGCCTCAGGTCCGACGCCCGCCCGGAGCGGTGTGAGCTGCTGCTGTGGCGGCTCGACGTGAATCGTCACATGCGGACTCTGCTGATCGGATTGGACACGCAGTCGATTTTACGAACACGATGGGCGCGCAAGATCGCGGCTGCACGGGGGGCAAACCGCTTATGCCCGAAGTAACCCTCCGCTCAGGCCGCTTCGTCCCCATTACAGGAACGGGAGAAACTTCGCCATGAGCTTCGGCGCCCCTAACAACCCCTACAGCCAGCAGCCTTCGCCTGGCCAGCCCGGTTATCCGCAGCAGGCGCCGCAGGGCGTGCCCCCGCAGTACGGCTACCCGCAGTACGCCCAGCAGCCGTACGGGGCGTACCCGTCGGCCGGAATGCCCGGCATGCCGGGGGCAGGGATGCCGCCGCTGGCTCACTGGGGGCAGCGCGTGGGGGCGTACCTCCTCGACCTGCTGATCATCTTGGGTCCGATGTACGCGCTGGGGTTCATCGACCTTGCCAACAGCGACGACCCGGCGACCGCCGGCCCTGGGCCCTTCTTCGCGGTCGGGATGGTCTACGCACTGGGCATGGGCATCTTCCAGCTCTACAAGGAGGGCAAGACCGGTCAGACGATTGGCAAGAAGGTCCTCGGCATCAGCCTGCGCCGGGAGGCCGACGGCAGCACGCTCGGCTTCGGCATGGCGTTCGTGCGCAAGCTCGCGCATGCCCTGGACAGCCTTGCGTGCTACCTCGGCTGGCTGTGGCCGCTGTGGGACAGCAAGAAGCAGACCTTCGCCGACAAGGTGTGCAGCACGGTTGTCATCAAGGTCGACAAGGGCTGAGCCGCCGGCCGAAATGATCAGGTGCCGTCACGGGGCTGTCGTACGTCCAGGTATTGCATGCCGCCGGTGGAGCTGAAGGCGGCGTGCTTTGCACAAGTTGCCCTGCACACGGGTCGGATGGTGCGCTGAACCCCTCAACCCGCTGCTCGCCCGGGCCGACGACGATGAGCATCTGAACTGGGTCGCTGCGGTGCACTCCACCGATCCCGCCCACCAGCATGCGGCCGGGGCCCGTAAAAAAGGGGCCCCGGCCGACGCGCCGGAAGCCTGCGGCGACGCGGTATCCGTACGGTCATCCCGGTCTCGGCCGACCAGTGGTCCCACGGGCTGAGGCGAGTGCAGTCGAGGCGGCAGACGGCCCGACCTTGACCCGCCACGATCGACCTGACCGGGCTCTACGTGGCACGCATCCCCCTCGGGGACCGGCGCTGATGAGCGGGATGGTGCACACCAGGGCGGCGAGCTCGCGTCGGTGAAGATGGCGGTGCAGAAACCGCAGCCATTGATCTGACCGGCACGGATCTTCACCAGTTCTGCGCCGCGGCTGGCAGCGTCGAGTCCGCGACCACCTTGCCGGCAGAGGTGATGTGTCCAACGAACTTGGCTGCGAGCGGCGCCTTCGTGCCGTGTGGCTGGCCGGTATGGAAGTACGGCCGTGGGTGGCCTGCTCAAGTGGGTTGCGCACTGCGCGGTTTCCCTGGTCTCGGGAAGGCGGAGGTCACTGGAGATTCGTGCTGGGCGACAGCAGCCGGCTGGGGCGGGGTCGGTGCCGGAGAGGGCGGCACTACGGCAGCGCGAGCACCGCGTCGATCCGCGCGCGGATCTCCTCGTCCTGGAGAAACGCCCGGTAGTCGCCGTACTCCGACAGCCTGCGGTCCTCGGCCCGGAGCGCGGTCAGCGCGTCCCGGACCGGCGGGGCGAGGCGTCCGTGGCGGGTGAGCGAGGCCAGAGCGGCGCTGAACGTCCAGTGCAGCTTGCCGTCGGCGACGGACGCCACCACGGTCGCCTCCGCCTGCGCCGGTTCCACCAGCGGTGGTTCCCACGGCTGCTGGTACGGCTTCGTCTCACCGGGGAGCATCGGGTTCTCTCCCCACGCCTGGAGCACCTCCCGGAGATCCCCGACCAGCCAGCCCGCGCGGGCGACCTCGTCCCGCAGCGCCTCCCGTACCGCGGGCAGCAGTACTCCGGCGTGTGCGCGCAACGGCCGGAGTACGTCGGCGACATCCGGCTGCCGCGGGTCACCGATGCAGTAACCCCGGCCCGGCATGTCCCGGTAGGGCGCCACGAGCCGCTCGACGAGATCCGGCAGGCCGCGCGGGTCCCCGATCCGGGTCAGTGCCCACCGCGCGTGGTCCCCGACAGTGCCGTCGAAGAACCGCGACTCGCCGGGGTCATCGAGGAAGGCGGCGAGCCGGTCGGCGTACGGGGCCGCCCGGCGGCCGAGCACCGCCAGCAGATGTGCCGCCTTGTAGCGCACGTCGTCGTCCGGGTCGGCCAGCAGCCCGGCCGCCAGTGGCAGCAGCGCGGCGGCCGCGGACGGCCGGACCACGAGCAGGCGCCACGCCTCGTCCAGCGCGCACCGGCGCAGCCCCGCGTCGTCCGTCCGGCCGGCCGCCTCGGCGAGGTCGGCCACGAACGAGGTCGCCACCGCCGTGTCGTGCCCCAGAAGGTCCACGACCCAGGCTGCGACGTCCTCGCGGTTGTACGGATACTCGCAGTTCAGGGTGTACCAAACCCTCCCGAACTCCGGGGCGAGTGGGGGATCGGTGAGGAGCTCCAGCAGCATCGGGTAGGCGCGCAGCGGCGCCTGCGGGTCCAGGTGCGCCGTGGCGATCACGGCCGCCACCCGCAGCACCGGATCCTCGCCGTGGTGGACGTGGTCCAGCACCGCTCGTACCTCGGCGACCGTCGCACCCGTGAGGCCCTCGGCGGCCGCGGCCTCGCCAAGCGCCAGCAGTACGGTCACCCGGACCGAGAGGTCCGTCTCCTCGCGCCACTGCTCCAGCAGGGGGACGGTCCGGCCGGCGATCAGCTGCAGCGCGGCTCGCCGCATCACCGGATCCTCGTCGCGGAGCAGCGTTCGCAGGCGGGGCCACTGCCGCCGCCAGGCCGCGTTCCACTCCGGGTCCAACGCCCCGGCCTCACCGGTCGCGTCGTTGTCGGCCAGGCCCGCCAGTACGTCGACCAAGTCCGGCCGTGCGACCGTGTCCGGGTCAACGGCGAGGTCCACCAGGAACGGCAGCGCGGCCGTGCCCGCGTCGGTGACCCGGTCCGGGGCCACGAGGAGGTCCTGCAGATCGCCGTACGCCCGGTCCACGGCGTTCTGCCCGGTGGTGGCGTCCGCCCGCGCTATCCGGCGCAGCACCTTCGGCACGTCGGTGGCCGGCCGGTCTGGCCGTACCGGCTCCAACTCGCGCCAGTCCACTGCCCCCAGCCCCTCCAGCATGACCCCGCCTGTTTCTCGCGGGTGCGTCCCGCGTCCGGGGCATCATTTCACCGGGGTGGAGGGTGAGGCGCGGCAATTACTACGCGCGCGTAGCCGGTGTGGTGTGCGTGAGGACCGTCAGTGACGCCGTGTCAGGTGATGACGGGGGTGCATCGGTCTCTTTCAGCGGCTGGCGCCGCTCAGCCGACAACGCCCCGGCTGACGACTCCACCTGGAGGCCTCGGCACGGCACGCCACTGCTCGATCTCGGCAGCCTGGGCAGCCGCCCGTGCGTTCTTCAGCCAGATCTCGACCTTCGCCACCCGGAACGTGGCGTGCGGCGGGGCCAGCAGTGCCCGTGTTCGGCAGTCAACCCGCGCGCCACAGTGAGACCCTCCTCTCACGCGATGTTGAAGTGGTTCCAGCGCATGATCGCCTGAAACCAAACCGGACAGTGCCGACGGAGGGCCGAAGTGACATTCAGCGATCATCAGGAGCTGGATGTGACTGTGGTCGCGGTCGCCCCCGTGGGAGCGAGAGTCGAGGTGGGCGGCGTCGCCGGCTTCATCGATCAGGTGATGCACGCGTCGTGGTGGGACGAGAGCGTCGCCCCGCCCCGGATCGGCGACGAGATTCATGTCGTCGTCCTGGACGCCGACCGTGAACCTCCCAGGATGAGCGCACTGCAACGGGACATCGAGATCGCACAGCGGCTGCGAGGCACTCGGAGCGTCTAGAACCGCAATTGCCGCCAGGCCGGCATCTCCACATGCACTCCGTCGTCGGCGCCCGTCGCGCTCGGACAAGTCTGAAGGACGACCACTCACGCTTCATTCCATGTACTCAGTAAGTGACATGCTGCTGCCACGTCTCGCAGGGTACGGGTTGATCTGCGGCGGAGCGGGGTAGGCGGTGGCGGTGCTGTCCTTACCTGAGTTCACCCCCGCCCTGCGTGATCGTTTTGGCACCGATGGCTACTTGCCGATGCCCTCGCTGGTACCACCCGAGACGCTTCTTGCACTGGTGGCAGAGGTGGAGCGGCTGGAGAAGCTGGCGGTGCGGCGGGACTTCACCATGGCGTCCATGAATCATTCACCCCGCCACATGACCACACTCGGCGGCCACGTCATCACCGGGGAATCGGAGCTGATCCCGCGCTCGTAACGCGACGAGGCACTGCTCACATGGCTCGGCCAGCTCACGGGCCTCGGAACTCTGACAACTCACCACGGAGCCGCTCCAGCTACCCAAGCCCCATCCCTCCACCATGCCCCCGACCAGTAAGATCGGCAGAGCCAACGAAGCACTATTGGTGGTTGCCGAGGCGGAGCTTCGGGCGCGGTTCGACCGGTTCGTCGCGGGCCTGTGCCCACAGGGACCGGACATGGCCGAGATGGCGTGCCATGCACGCCTCGGCGCCCACCTCGTCACCGGCCGTCATCAGGTCCAGCAACTCATGATGCTCCTCGGCGGAGGAGACCAGCAGGCCGCGCTTGTCGAGACCGGTGAGGCCGTACAGCCGGGAACGCTTACGCAGATCGCCCACCGTCTCCACCAGCCGTTCGTTGCCGGCCATGCCCAGGAGCGTGAGATGGAAACGGCGGTCGGCCTCCAGGTAGCCGATGAGATCGTGGTCCCGCGCACTGGCCACGATCTCCTCGGCAATCGGCCGCAGGTCCTCCAGCCGCTCGGGGCTCGCGAGCTGCGTGACCTTGCCGACGGTCGGAACTTCGATCATGGCGCGGAGTTCCATGTACTGGTCGAGGTCGCGCTCACTCACCTCGGTGATGCGAAAACCCTTGTTGCGTACGGGTTCAACCAGGCCTTCACGGGCCAGATCCAGCATCGCCTCGCGCACTGGGGTGGCGGAAATACCGAAGTCGGCGGCGAGGCCCGGCGCGGAGTAGACGTTGCCGGGGCGCAGTTCGCCGGCGACGAGGGCGGCTCGCAGGGCGTGAGCAACTTGATCGCGCAGGCGCTCCTGGGCGGTGATGAGATGCTTCAGATCCGCCATGGCACTTCCTCCGTGGTTCTGCGAGGTGCCAGCGTACAATGTCACGTTCCGCAGTCCGGGGCTGATCGTGCGATACGCGGCCGCCGCGACAACCCAGGTCCTCCCAGGCCATGCCCACGCTCCCGAGCGAGTGGCCGAACGGGAGGCGACGTAAGCGCTCCGCGGGCCGGTGAGGCCGCCGTGACGGGCTTGCCGATCCGGATGCCGATGCCCGACTCGGCGGCGGCACACAGCAGTTGGGTGGCCGATTGTCAGGTTGGGCTCGAGGTCCTGGAAGTGGTCGGCGGGATCTCGTACGCCTCGTGGCTTCCCGCGTTAGTGTTCCGCGAAGGTGCGCGGGGCGGCGAAGGCGGCCTCGTCGGGTGTGATGACGAGACCGCCCTTGGGCTCTACTCGGTCTCCGGTGGGAGAACTTGGGCGAGTTCGCGCCAGAGTCGGGTCGACAGCAGCGCGAGGTCGAGCTCGGGACCCGTCCCCTTGTCGGAGACGAGAAGATTCCCTTCCCCGACGCCGGTGGTGCCGCCCGTTACGGGGCCGCGGTCGACGACATCCGGGGAGTGTCTCGTGGGCACAGCAGTAATATGTCACATTGCTCCTTTACCGCCAAGGGCTTCGGAGCAATTGGATCTCAGCTGCGCAGCGGTCCTTCGCAGGCGTAAGGAGACGTGCCCGCACGGCCGTTGGGCCAGATCTCGACCGCGCCGAACGAACAGTTCATGTCCTCGAAGTTGTCCCCGCCGCTCTCGCTCCGCTCCAGGACGAAGTAGTCGACGGTCTCCGACATGTCCTTGAAGACGAGATCAGGACTGGTGGCGTCGCTGAGGTTCGCGGTAATGCGCCCGGTGCACACGAACCGGCGCTTACCGGTGGTGTCCGCCGTGTCCTTGCACTCCGGCGTGGACTGCGTGGCGGAGATGAAGGCCGACCGGACCTGCTCGGCTGTCGAATGCCGCAGTGAAGCCGTCGGCAAGAACGAAGTGTTGGGCACGAACAGGTCGTCCACCTTGGCGATCTGTACGTCGAGGAACGCGTCGTACGCCCGCTGCAGCGCGGCGTCCGAACCCAGCCGGGCCCGCCAGGCGTCGAAGGCCGTCGGATTGTCGGCGCGCAGGTGCCTGTACATCTCCTGCAGCAGCGCGGGCCGGTCGCGCCACAGGAACTCGAAGAAGGTGCCCGCGTAGGAGTAGAAGCGGAAGCCGTCTCCTTCGTACGTGGCGTGCAGCAGCTGGTTGACGGTCATCCGAGGGCCGCCGCCGGCCGTGTCGTTGATGACGCTGCGGACCAGCGACTTGCGGACCGCGACGCCGTCGTCCCGCGTCGCACCGTCGAAGAACTCGGCCGTACCCTCGTCCATCGCGGTCGTACGGTCGCCGGTGTACCAGGCACCCTCG
This sequence comes from Streptomyces sp. ISL-100, assembly GCF_018614615.1. GTDB lineage: Bacteria > Actinomycetota > Actinomycetes > Streptomycetales > Streptomycetaceae > Streptomyces. Next base: position 22,891 of record NZ_JAGGOK010000141.1, read on the forward strand.
CCGAAGTAACCGGGCACGGCGAACCGGCCGTTGAGGTAGTGCACATACTCGTGCCGGAACAGCTCCTCGAGCGTGAGGGACGAGTCCTGTGGCACCCGGCGCTGGTAGGTGTAGAACGTCGCGCCGCGCTCAATGTAGACGCCGCCGTTCTCCGTTCCCATACCAGTGAGGATCGGGTGGTAGATCTCGTAGTCCTTGCGGGACGCGTACAGCACGATGTTGAGCGTTGTGTTCGTGTCGCCGGTCAGCGGCTGCTCCGTGCCGACGACCCGGTGGAACTGCGCCTTGACCTGCTTGCTGGCGTAGTAGAGCTGGTCGACGGTGGCTCGGTCGAGCGCGGTGCGGACCTTGATGGCTCCGTTGTCGTAGGTGTACGTGTACGGGAAGATCCGCCGCTCGATGTCATCCGTGCACACCTTGTACGGTTTGCACGCCCCGTAGTAGTTGAGCCAGGAGACGGTCTTCCCCCACGGCTCGCTGCCCAGACCGAAGTTGCTCTCCGTCGTACCCAGGAGCGCGCCCAGGTCGGGCACGATCGTCGACTTGAGCGCCGCTATCTGCCCGAAGCGGCCGTACTCGCCGACGGCGTCGCGCACGACCCACTCATTGGCGGTGCCCTTGAGGTGGATGTAACCGGCGAACGCCTTGAACGCGTTGCGGTATGAGGCGTTCTGCGTGACCACATTGTGGAAGGCCGTGTCCTTGTTGCCCGGGTAGACACCCAGGTAGTTCACGGAGAGCGCGGCCAGGGCTGCGTTGCCCCAGGCGGAGTCCTTGTTGGTGGTGGGGTGGTACGGGTCCATCGTGGCCAGCACCTTCTTGATCAGCCCCAGTTGTGAGTGACGCAGGCCGGGGGCGCTGGCGGCGTAGAGCGCTTCGCGCAGGGTGTTGGCGTTGGCGCGTGTGACGTCGAAGGTACGGGCGGCCGTACCGAAGGCGTTGACGGCTCGGCGTATCGCCTCGACGGTCGGTGTGTCGGTGAGGTCGATCTCGTCACGCGAGAAGTCGTGGAACGCCGCGGCATGCAGGTACGTGAACATCTCGTACAGGTGGCTGCCGTTCTTTCCGTCGTGCGACGCGGCCAGCGCGGATACGCGGCGCGCGACAGCCTGGACGTGGGCGTCCGACATGACCTGGCCGAGCCTGGGGTCCCAGGTCCAGATGAGCGTGCGCAGGCAGCCGTCGGCGGTCACCGCCGGGCCGGCGAGGAAGTCGGCGAAGCGCTCGGGGCTCAGGCCGCTGACACCGTCGAGGGTGCAGGGGACTCCGGCGGCACGAACGGCGGTACGGGGGGCGGCGGCAGGGGCGGTCTGCGGCCCCGGGATGCGGCCCGCCGGGATACGGCCGTCGCCGGGAGCCGGGGCGGGGCGTGTTCCGGGCTTCGGGGCTTCGGCCAGTCGTTGGACCTCGTCGAACGGGTTGTCGCCATGGGCGTCGGGAGCGGCCGCCGCGGCCGGTTGGCCGCCGAACGCGGCGGGGGCGACCCGCTGGTCTTCGGACGCCTGGACGGTCTGCGCGGCCGTGGCGAGGAGCGTCGCCGCGATGGCGCCGGCGAGCAGAGATGTACGCGCGGTCCTGAGCTGGGACACCGGTGACTCCTGTGTGGGAGGTGAAAGAAGGGGGGTGTGACAGCGGTGCGGAATCGGTGAAACGCCGTAGTGCACGCGGGAGTTGAGAGGTACCGACCTCCGTGATGTGACCCGTAACATAGTAATGTGAAATTGCACTGGCAACCCTTGTGCACCTCTGAATCTGAGGGAACCGCCGCACGGAAGACCTCGCACGCTCCACACCGGAAGCCCCACGACCTCCCCCGTGGGCCCGGAGTCGGTCGCATGCATGAGCGCAGACTGGGCAGCAGTTCTAATGCGCGCCGACGTCCGACCCCCAAGCCTCACACACCGTCACCTCGGCAGGCAGGGCTTGCCTATGCGCGTTCGATGCAACGACTGCGACCATGACGCGGCCGCTGAGATCGGTCCACGCGTTCCGGGGCGCGCTCAACGGCACGAGAAGGATCCGGACAGCACTGGGAAAATGGGGGCCAAGTGGTGCGCAGGTGGTGCGCGCCCGCCTGAATCGGTGCGCGAACGCCCGTCAGATCCAGACCTGGCCGGGCCTATGGGGCGGGGTGGACGCGGTGTGCGCGGTGGACACGGGCGAGGACGAGCACCGTGTCGTCGTCGGGCGGGCGGGGCAGCAGACTGGCCAGCATGCGGTCCGCCACTGCCTCCAAGTCACCGGAGTCGCAGGATAGTTCAGCGCGTACCGCGTCCAGGCCCTCTTCGATGTCCCGGCCGCGGGCCTCGATGAGGCCGTCGGTGTACAGGGCGAGGACGTCACCCTCGGCGAGGTCGGTCTCGGTGGTCGCGAAGGGCTGGCCGCCCACCCCGAGGGGGACGCCCAGGACATCGCTGATCGTCTCGACCGTGCCGTCCGGGTGCCGTACCAGGGGCGGGGGATGCCCGGCGCTGGCGATGAGGGCGCGCCCGGTGGCGGGGTCGTACAGGATGTAGAGACAGGTCGCCAGCTCGATGCCGGCTTCCTGGGCACAGACGTCGAGCTCCGCGAGTAGGTCGCCCGGTTCCTGGTTGTGCCGGGAGAGCGCCTTGGCTGTGATGCGCAGCCGTCCCATGGCGGCGGCGGCCGGCACACCGTGCCCCATGACGTCACCGACGACCAGAGCGACCCGGCCGCCGGGCAGGCTGATCACGTCGTACCAGTCGCCGCCGACCTCGGTGATGTGGCTGCCGGGCACATAGCGGTGAGCGACCTCCGCATAGGGGCTGGTCGCCAGGGCGCTGGGCAGCAGCGCGCGCTGGAGGGTGAGCGCGATGTCGTGCACCCGGCTGTAGAGGCGCGCGTTGTCCAAGCAGAGCGCGGCGCGCGAGGCGAGCTCACCGGCCAGGCCGTGGTCCTGCTCGGTGAAGGCGGGACGGGCTGCCGAGCGGCCGAACATGGCGAAGCCCTGGACCGTGCCCCGGGCGATGAGCGGGGCGAGGAGAATGCAGGTCAGGCCGCTGTCTCTCAGCAACTGGGCGCGGTCCTGGTGCAGGACGGTCCGGGTCACGAACTCGTCGTCCACCTGGACGGAGACGACGCTGCCCGTTCCCAGCATCCGGTGGATCGCGGAACCGGTCGGGTAGGTCACGTGCTCCAGTCCGCTCACGAGCTCGGTGGCGGGCGGAGGCAGGATGGTGCCGGAGGCGATCCGGCGGGTGATCAGTGGGCGTTCCGGGTCGAACACCTCGGGCTCGTCCATCCACTCCACGACTTCCACCACGGAGGCGTCGGCGAAGTCTGGCACCGCGGCGTCGACCAGTTCTCGGGCGGTGACGTTCACGTCCAGGGTGGTGCCGATGGTGGCCGCGGCTCGGTTCAGCAGGGCCAGCCGCCGGCGGCCGGCGGTCGCCTCCATGATCGCCTGCTCGCGGTCGGTCACGTCCACCACCAGGCCGCCCAGGCCCGGCCGGCTGCCGACCGCCCCGCTGAGGGGGAAGAAGCTCACGGACCGTACTTGATCGCGGTCCGGGTGCCCCGGCGTGCGGACCCCCACCAGCGCGCCCACCACCGGCCGGCCCTCCTCGGCGACCGCCCGCAGCATCCGCTGGTACTCGTCGCCGTCCGAGGGGATCATGATCTCGTCCATACGCCGGCCGAGGTGATCGGCTATGGGCATTCCGTCCATGTCGGCGAGCGCCTGGTTGAGGTGGACGTAGCGCAGGTCCTCGTCCAGCATGACCAGACCGATGGGACAGGTCTCGAAGAGGGAGTCGAGGAAGGCCAGATTGGTCTTCACCCGGTCGAGCTGGTCGCTCCGGCTGGCCAGCGCCATGATCACGGACGACCCTTCCGCTCCGGTCACCGGAAACACCCGGAAACCGCAGTCGAAGACCGTGCCGTCCCGATGCCGTGCCCGCAGTCGGCCGCGCCAGTATCCGAGCGTGCGGCCTCGCTCTGCCAGCGACATCGCGGAGTCGGAGGCGTCCTGGGGCGGACCCGCGAAGAGGACGTCGGCCGGCCGGGACAGCACTCCCGCCGGGTCGTGCCCGAAGAGGTCGTGCGCTCCGGGCCCCCAGTAACAGATCCGGTCGTCCTCGTCGATGCCGAAGACCGCGACCCGGACATGTTCCAGCAGTGTCCCGGGCTCGGACCAGAGCGGACCGGGAGCCTTCTCGCCCCCCGACCGACCTGACGGCACCAGCGGCCCCTTCCACGCGTGCCACGGCTGGTCCGAGTCCGCGCGGACGGCACGCCGGGCACGCGGCTCAGGCCCTCTGCCTCCATTGTGCGGACATCGGGCGGCTGCGTCCCTCCGGACCGCCCCGGCCGCGCCCGAGGCTCCTGTCCACGCCGCGTGCGGCGACGGGGCGACAGCTGACCGTTTTCGCCCGATGACCTGGAGTGCGTGTACCCGAACCGCTGACCGTCGCCGTCGTCCAGCCCGCCTGCGCCGACCAGGACGTCGCGGCCAACGCCGCCGCCGAGGCGGAAGTGATCACGACAACCGGGGTCAGGCTGGTGGTCTTCCCCGAGGTGTCCCTGACCGGTTGGGTCACCGCTCCCTCGGCCGGACCGGAGGGCTCCCAGCCGGGTCGGCTACTGTCCGCGTGCCGGGCATACGAGCGAGACGGCGCTGGTCGGTCCTGACTCTGGCTCCGTGGCTTCGGCGCCGACTCATATCGGTGATCGGCTTCGATTAATGCTGAGCTGGACTCTGCTGGCACGGCTGGAGAAGCATCCGCACGCCCTCCTGAGAATGCCCCGCTCGACAGGCAACGCGCCCCACGATGGGGCGGCCGTCGAGGCGTGCGGATGTGGCCGCCAAAGTCGGGTGTCCAGGGCGCTGGTCTCAGGGGGCCGGTCCGCTGATCCACGGATCCCGTCAGCGCAGGGTGGCGTAGACGATGAGGTTGTCCACGGGGTGGCCCTGGGCGTCGAATGCGCCGTCGCATGTGATCAGGCGCAGGACACGGCCCTTGCTCTCGCCGTAAACCTTGGCCGTGGGAAAGGCGTTCTTGCTGACTGTTTCGGTCCCGGTGACGGTGAAGTGCGCTGTCTTTCCTTGCTTGTTACGTACGGCGATGTCCGCGCCCTTGGCGATGTCTTCGAGGTCATGGAAGACGGCCTTGCCGAGACGGGTGCTGTTGTGTCCGATGATGACGGCGGGCCCGGGTTCGCCGGGGACGGGACCGCCCGTGTACCAGCCGGCGGTCATACCCTTCTCCTCGGGCGGGACCTCGACGGTGCCGTCCGCGTTGAGACCCAGCCGCATCAGGGAACTGCTCACCCCGATGGAGGGGATGGTGACCTGGGCGGGAGCCGATGTCGTCGTCTTGTCGTCCGCCGTGGTCGCGTCCGGGTTGTCGGCGGCAGCGGAGGCCCTGGAGGGAGATCCCACCTCGCCAGCGGCTCCGCCCTCCGCCGGGTCGGATGAGCAACTCGTGAGGGCGGCGACGATCAGGCAGGCGGTCGCCGGCAAGGTGACGGTCCGGCGTATGGCTTGCTGTGTACGGGACATGGTGGCTCCAGGACGATGGGGGGAGGGAGGGTGGCAGGAACGAGCAGTGGCGCCGCCCGCGGAAGGGCGGCGCCACTGCGGCGGATCAGTTGTTGCGGTGGGCGGCGGTGCGGCGGCGCATCACGACGGTGCCCGCGCCCGCGAGCAGGACCGCGCCGATGGCGGTCCCGTACATGGAGGTGGTGTCGCTCCCGTTACCGGCGGTGCGCTCGCCGGCGGCGACACCGCCACGGGGTACCACGGTGGGCGGCTCCGAGGCGGACTCCGAGGCGGGCTCCGGGACGGCGCTGGGCTTGTCGCCTGCGGCGACGCCGCCCCGGGGCATCGGCTCGTCGGCCACGGTGGGCACCGCGCTGGGTGCCGGCCGCTCGACGCCGGGCGCCTCCGGCTTGGGCGTGGGTGTGGGCGTGGCGTCGGACGCGAAGGCCGCGGTGGACGGGACGAGCACCGCGGCGGCCGCGACAGCGGCGAAGAGTGCGGTACGCAGGGTCGCACGGTGGGACATGGATGACTCCGATTCCAGCTCGGCGTTGGTGGTGCCTGGATGCCGGTTCGCATCAGGCGCCGGGCATGCCGACAGACTGGAGTGAAGTTATGAGGAACCTGTCAGAACGCTGTGGTCATAGCAACAGGTCTGCTGCACCGGTGCCTCCGGCCGGCAGCCGCAGCGTGAAGAAGGAACCTTCTCCGACGTTACTGACAGCGCTCGCCGTGCCGCCATGGGCTTCGACGAGCTTACGGACGATCGCCAGCCCCAATCCGCTGCCGCCACTGCGCCGGTTACGGGACTTCTCGGCCCGCCAGAAGCGCTCGAAGACGTACGGGAGATCCTCCGGAGCGATGCCGCTGCCGGTGTCGGCGACCTCCAGAGCCACCCATCGCCCGTCTTCCCCGGACCCGGCCCCGGACCCCGACCCGGACCCAGTGGCATACGCGCGCAGCGTTACACGGCCGCCCGCAGGGGTGTGACGTACGGCGTTGGAGACCAGGTTGCCGACCGCCTGCCGCAATCGGACCGGATCGGCGGTGACGGTCAGAGCCGGACCTTCCGAGGCCGAAGCGGTCACCGTCAGGCACACCCCCGAGGCGTCGGCCCGCGCCTGGTGCGCCGCCGCGACATGGCTGAGCAGCTCCTCGACCCGTACCGCCGCCTCGGGATGCACACGCAGTGCTCCCGCGTCGGCGGCCGACAGGTCCTGGAGGTCGTCGATGATGTGCTGCAGCTGCAACGCCTCCTCCAGGAGTGAGGAGATGAAGGCCGCGTCGGGATCGGCGATGCCGTCCTGCGCCCCTTCCAGCCAGCCCCGGATGTTGCTCAGCGGGGTACGCAGTTCGTGCGCGACGTCGCTGACCATCACCTTGCGCTGTTGCTCGAGGCGCGTGCGGTGCGCGGACATGTCGTTGAAGGCCGCGGCCAACCGCCCTATCTCGTTGTCCGCGGTGACCAGCACCGGCGCGGTGTCCTCACCGTCCCGCATGCGCTGGGCGGCGCCCGTGAGCGCGTGCAACGGCCGTACGAGCCGTGCCCCGGCGAGCACGGAGGCACCCACGGTGAGAGCGAGGACGAGGGCCGCGACACCCGCGATCTTTGCGGTGTTGCCGGGGGAGATGTCGAAACCCGGGACGGTGGCGTCGCCCGGGTCGCCGATGAACAGCAGTGCGGGGGAGGCGACGTAGGAACTCAGCTGCTCGCGGCGTGCGGTGCCGACGCAGGAGGCAATGGCCCGGTCCGCATCCCCGTTGAGGGCGCTCGGACGCTCGGTCGGGGCGGCGGCCCGTTCCTCGCTGTCACGACGGGTGCTCGGTGCGGGCACCGGTTGCGGGATCGCGACGCTCGGGGCAGGACTCGACTCGGGCACCGCACCCCAGGCGAGATCCAGGTTGAGCGTCACGCCCTCCCGGCCCTGGCGGTCCAGACACGCGTCGGCCAGCTTGTTGAGCTCGCCGAGTGCTTTCCTCTCGGTCGCGGTCGGCTCGTCCAGCACACCCCCACCGCACCGGGTGCCCTGCGTACGGTCGGGATCGTTGCCCACGACCTGGATGCGCGGACGCCCGCTCGGCCCCTGGACGACGTCGGCGGCGATCCCGTTCTCGCTGAGGCATTCCACGGCCCGGTCGGCGGCGCGCTTCAATGTCGTACGTTCGGCGGTGGGAAGCCGGAACGGCCCGACGGCGCGCGGGTCGACACGGTCGGCGGAGGCGCCGACCGCGGTGATGCCCGTGGCGCCGACGCCGGTGCCGGCGGCACCGGTCGGCCCCGCCGACACGGCGGTGTCCACGGACAGGGGGTCGACGACGGCCGAGGCCTGCGGCGGGAGGGCCGACGCTTGCGGGGTTGCCTGGCCGGCCGTGTCCGCCGTGTCCGCCGAGTCGGTGATGAGGTCCCGGTTCTGGGTGGTCAGCGTTATCCGGCGGCCGGATTCGTCCGCGAGCTGGCGTACGGTCGCCTCTACGTCGTCCCACTTGGGATGCCCGGCCGCGTAACCCAGCAGTGTGTTGTAGATCCGGGTGTCCGCGGTGAGGTTCCGGCCCTGCTCCTGCTTGATCGCCCCGGACGTGGTCTGCACGGCCAGCCAGGCGGTGGCGGCCACCGAACACGCGGCGACGAGCGCCGATACGGCCAGCAGCCGGCCGAGCAGACTCTTGCGGAGCGGCAGCCTGTGCCCGCTGTTCTCACTGTTCTTGCTGTTCTTGCAGTTCTCAGTGCGCCGACGCACGCGGGGCGCCCTTCGTGGGGTCCGTCAGCTTGTAGCCGATACCGAAGACGGTGAGCAGCCGGACCGGCCGCCGCGGCGAGGGCTCGGTCTTCTTCCGCAGATTCATGACGTGCACGTCGACAGTGCGGTCGCTGATGTACCGGCCGAAGCCGTGGAGTTCTTCCAGCAGTTGCTGCCGGGTGAAGACACGTTCGGGTTCGGCGGCCATCGCAGCGAGGATTCGGAACTCACCCGGCGTGCACTCGATGTGCCCGCCGCCGACCGACACCTCGTGCCGGACAGGGTCCACAACGAGGGTCCCGACCCGCAGCACGTGATCGTCAGCCGGCTCCCGGCTCCGGTGGGTGCGCCGCAGGAGCGTACGGACCCGTGCCATCAGCTCGCGTGGACTGTACGGCTTGGTCATGTAGTCGTCGGCGCCCAGGTCCAGTCCGAGCAGCAGGTCGTCCTCGGTGGTCCGGGCGGTGAGCATGAGGACGGGCAACTCACGCGACTCGGCACGTAGTACACGTACGACATCCAGTCCGTCGGCCCGCGGCATCATCACGTCCAGGACGAGCAGGTCGGGAGCATGGTGCCGGACCTGCTCGAGTGCTGCGAGGCCGTCCCCGACGACCGTGACCGCGTGCCCTTCGCGTTCCAGGTAGCGGCGGACGAGTTCGGCCTGCTTCGCGTCGCCTTCCGCGACTATCACGTTTGCGCACACACGGACGATCGTAGACCGTGCGTGTTGGCCAGGGCCGGGGCATGAGGGCCGGTTCGAGCAAGCGGAAGGCGTGAGGGGCCTGTTCCTTTGAGGACCGACGCGATCTCGGGATTGCGGCGACCCGCGGGCGTGAACTCCTGGATGTGGCGGAACAGTACGCGGGGGGGCATAGCGCCGAGCGGCGCACGCCCCGACTGAAAGCGGCCGGCAGAGTCGCGGCCCGATTCGAGTGGATCTTGTGGATTGCGGACGAGCTCGCGGTCGATGAGCGTGAGCAGCTCGCCGCCGCTCTGGCCTGGTCTGGCATCGTGGTGGACCACATCCCGACAACGCCCGCTCTATGCTGGCGACATGGTCGACATAGCTCTTTCAGCGCTGGAAGTCGCGACGGTCCAAACGGGCGCCCGAGCCGTGGATACCCTGCGGGACACCGCGGCCTTTGCACAGGAACTGGAACGGCTCGGCTACCACCGGATCTGGTACGCCGAGCACCACCACTCGCCCGCGATCGGCGCGTTCCCGCCAGTCGTGTTGACCGCGCACTCCGCCGCTTCGACCTCGGTCATTCGTGTCGGTTCGGGCGGAGTACTGGCCCCCAACCACGCACCCATCACGCTGGCGGAGCAGTTCGGAACGCTGGCCGCCTTGCACCGGGACCGCATCGACATGGGCATCGGCCGCGGTCCTGGCACCTTTGACGAGGCGACCGCACGGGCACTTCGCCGCGGAGTCGCACCAGCGACGGATGCGGAGTACGAGGGCGACGTAGCCGCGATCCTGTCCTTTCTGGTCGACGAAGTCGCACTTGACCCGCTGCCGGAGCCATGGCTGCTGGCCTCCAGCACCGCAGGTGCCGCTCTGGCCGCGAAACTCGGCCTGCCGATCGCCATCGCACACCACATCCGACCGGACAACACCCTCGCGGCACTCGAACGTTACCGGGGGGCGTTCACCCCATCCCGTTGGTGCGAGCAACCTCGGGTGCTGTTGTGCGTGGAGGCGGTGTGTGCCGACACGGAGGAAGAAGCCGCGTGGCGAGTCGGACCGATGGAAGTCATCAAAGCCGGGCTCCTCAAAGGATTGAGTGAGACCCCCTTTCCCACACCCGCGGAGGCGGCCGGCCACCCCTTCACGGCGCAGGAGCGAGAGGCGCTGGCCGGCTTCCGTGCACAGCAAGCCGTCGGGACACCCAAGACCGTCGTACACCGGCTCACAGAACTGGTTGGTGAGACCGGAGCAGACGAACTGATGCTGACGACACCCGTGTACGACCTTCGCGACCGCATTCACTCCTACGAACTCATCAAGAAATACTCCGAGGCCATGACAGCACCGTAGGAAGCTGGGACTGGCCCCGCCACGGCCTGCACCCGCTGACCTGGCTTGACCGGCCGACCGGAGAGCCAGGTCCCTTCCGGACGGCACCCGCCGACCGGCCCGGACCAGGAGGAACATCAGCGCCCACATGGCGGCCAGTGCTCCGATGACGTACCAGAGACTCCCGGCGAAGGCAGTTTTTATCGCGGGGCCGCGGGGCCCACCTGAAGCTGGTCGAAGAGGACCACGGTGGTCAGGGCAGTGCCGAGCGCGATGCCGAGCTGTGTTGAGGTGTTGAAGAGGCCAGAGGCGGAGCCGGCGTGGTCGTGGGCCACCTTGCCCAAGGTGAGGTCGGCGAGCGCGGCGCCGACCATGCCCAGGCCCAGGCCCAGGCCGACGGTGAGCATCGGGGCCGTGGTGAGCACGATCCCCATGCCGGCTCCGTCGGTGGTGATGACGTGGTGGTCAGCGCGTCTGGGGAGGGCGAGCCTCGGTCAGGGCCCACAGGCGCTTTTCGATGGTCGGGTGTTCCATGAAGGACTCGGGCAGGTCCAGGCCCACGCTGTAGATCGGCACTCGGCGGTGTCCCTCCCATGGGGCTGGGCAGAAGGCCAAGCCTGCGGGGGGCCGAGAACGGGTTGGACATCGAACACGGATGCCAGGCATTGTTCGGTCTGATCGGCAGTCATGCTCTGCACGACCAGGCGCTCGTGCTCTCTGTCCGGGCTCGCATACCTGGCTCTCGCCGACGGCCGTTGAATCAGACGCAGAGCACCAATGGTCCAGCCCTTCGGGTGAGGAAAAGCAGAATGCCCCTGGAAATCGTTCTGAGCCCTCGTGACGAGAGCATGCGATCCGAGTTGGCCGAGGCACAGGGATGGGGTGCCTACGTTTCGCAGCTGCGCAGTGCGATCGGAATGATGATCGAGGCCAGCCGTACGGAGACCCTCGAAGTCGGTGCTTTGTACGTCGGCCAGCCGCTGCCTGACGGCAACGGGAGGCTCCGCAACGGCGTGGAGGTCGATCCCGCGGAAGCGCTGAATCTTGTTGTCGGGATGGCGGCGGGGGACGGCCCCTACTGCAGCCTCGCCGGGGCGGGGATTCGCATCGAGACGGGATGGGACGGCGCCATACACCTCTCCGTGAGACCGGAAGTCACCGTGGATTTGGATGGGCTCCGCAGCCGTGATCTGAGCATCGGTTGGTGCACCGTGGACCCCGAGCCGACCGAGGTGTCGACACTTGTCGATACCGCCGCGGACAGCGAATTCTGGGCTGCGGTACGTGCCGGCCTCGGGGAGGAGGTGACCCTGCTGTGCGAGCGCTGGGCGCACGGGGCTTTCGGCTACCGTTGGTTTCGGTTGAACTCACAGAATTGCTCGGAGGTAGCGCAGGCCGTCTCGCCCCGGTCCCTGCTCTGCGTTGTGGCCGACCCGGACCTGCGGCTCCGAGCAGATCTGCTGGATGACGGCTTCACCGCCTTCGAGGCTCCGCTAGTACCGGGGCAACTGGCCTACTGTGCCTATTCGTTCGGCGCCGACTGTCTCGCCGAAGTGACGGCCGAGGGCTATGCGTTCATGCTCAGCGACTCGGTACTCTCCCAGTTGTGCGCCGTGGTACCGGACGCCGACGGAGTGGTCAGAGGGCAATGGGAGGACTTCGGGGAGTAGATCCCTGGGGCTCATGCTTCGGGAGCGAGCCACAGGCATCCCGCTCGACGTGAACCTCCCGGTCGTCTGCGCCTGGCCATACCAGTCCTCTCCCTTTGGTCCGCGGAGCACGGTGTGGCGGGCTCGAGGTACCGCCAAGTGCGCGAACCGGTCGGCTGGAAGCACAGCTGCGCCGCGAACCAGAACGGTCCGGGCCGAATCTGTGGTCAGCCGGCGTCCGGCAGACCCCGCAGGTCCGGGAGTTCCGGCACGTTGAACAGTCGTTGCGCCCGCCGGCCGTTCTCGAGACGAAGGGCGGTCCCCCATGGCCACGGGTCCTCTGGTTCGAGGTGGGGGCAGACGAGGCGGTGGACGATCCGGCACACGGCGCCGGGTGTGGGTTCGGCGTCCCACAGGTTCCAGGCGACGCCGTCCGGGGTGATGAACCAGCGTCGGCGGGGTGGCAGGTGATGGGCAGGGACGGCACTGCGGGGCTCTAGGAACACCCAACTGCCGGGGTAGAGGGTTGGGTAGCGGTCTTGGGGCAGGTCGCAGTGTTCACAGGTGGCGGGTGCGGGTGGCCCGGGGGCAGTGGCCCCTTCGAGCATCGCTTGCACCTCCGGGTCTGAGCAGTGGCGTCCGGGCTGGTGGTCAGGGCTGTCCGGGCAGGGCTGAGCGTTTCCTGTGTCCCCCATAACGTCAGGGTCCGGGCATGTACGGGCGGCGGGTAGGGCGCGATCCGGCCGGTACCGGCGAGGCCATTGCTGCCTGGTGCGCTACCAGACGCCCCACGGTGCTCCTGGTGGCGCGACACCCACAACTCACCCGGCCGGAACCGAGCTGGAAGAGACCACTTTTCGGCCCCGACAGTCCGGCGGCCCATCCTTGCCGCCGCCGTCAACTCGTAAGGGCGTACGAGCCGTCGGTGTCGGCGACCGGAACACCGGAACACCGCCTCACCAGTCGTGCAGCACGCCGTTGGGCGTGGGGAGACGGCAGGCAGTGAGGGCCCTGCACTGGGGAGCGTGGGGCCCTCTCGACGCGGCATGGAGGGGGACAGAGAGTGCACTGGCTGGCAGGGGGCTTTCAGCCGGCTGCTGGGGTGAGGAGTTGGCGGAGGTCGATGATCTCGTAGCGTTCGGCTTGGGCTGCGTTGATGATCCTGGGGAGCGCTTGGGCGTCGATGACGATGTCGTCGCCGGTGCTTCCGACGTGCATCTGCAGGATCGCTCCAGGAGTGAAGGCGTCAACTGCCCGCTTGACCGCCTTGGCTACACTCATGCCGCCATACGGGCCGAGGTAGCCGTTGGTGTCGGCGGTGAACTCGATCGCCGCGTAGCCGAGGTCGTTGATGTCGGCGATCGACTCTGCGGTGGTGCTGCTGTAGGGGAAACGGAAGAACGGCAGGGGCTCAGTACCTGACGCGTTACGGATCGCCGCATCCGCGCGACAAACTTCGTCCGAACGCTCCGCGGTGCTGAGATGGTCGAAATAGGGGTGGCTGTAGGAATGGTTGCCGAGGCCGTGTGCGGCAGCCATGGCGCGAACGGCTGCCGGATGGGCGTCGGCGAACTGGCCGGTCGGGAAGAAGGTGGCGGGTACCTTCCGCCGCCGCAACTCGGCCAGGACGGTGTCGATCCCGCTTTCGTCCCATGCGGCATTGAAGGTGAGTGCCATGACTCTTCCGGACGTGGGCATCAGGCGGATCTCATCGCCGAGGAGTGCATCCGGCAGGCGAGGGCCCTCGTGCTCTCCAGGCATAGTGGCCGGCCCCGCGAGAAGGGCACCCGGGGGCTGCACCGTGCGCTCCGCCGCTACAGCGCGGCAACGCGGGGCGAGCCCCGCGGCCACCAGCGATGCCAACGCAGCGCGTCGTCCCATCTCCACTACGGTCACTCCCTTTCCATGGCGCCTGTCATCGCAGCACGGCGTACCGTCGCCGCCGGTGAAGACGATCACGTACTCGGCGCGGGCCGGGCCACGGCCCTTTTGGCCGGTAAAGCCCGCGGTACGAGGTCGGACACAACGGCGGGTGGAGAAGTCCGCCAGACGCGGGGCGTTGTGGGCGGGCGAGGGGGCGCGGCCGACACAAGCAGTGCTGCCGCCGCCAAGCTCCGTCGTGTCACGGGCTGACAACGAGCTCCGGGTCCTTGCGGACACGGGGGATGCTCCGCCCGTCTCTCACAATGGCGCAGAGTCCGGCACTCGCCTGAGGCTCTCCTGCGGGTCGTGATCGTTGCGCGACGTTGAAGATGAACACGTACTCGACGGTGTCAGTGGAGTCGAAGTGATGTGAATGGAGCCCGGCAGCCGGTGGGCCGCCGGGCTCTTGGTGTTGGTGTGGCGGCTCATGTTGCTCAGTTGGCAGGAGATGGGCAGGCCAGAGCTGTCCGCCGAGGGCGCGGGAAGCGAACTCCCACTGCGACACGGTGGAGACGGCCGGCCACCGGCTGGCGGCCGCCTCGGCGGCCATCGTCACGGACAGCACGGCATCGGCGACCAGCAATCGGGTCGGATCGAGGGGGACCGGGTCATCGGCGAATGCAACCAGGGCGACGGCGAAGAACCGCGGACACCTCCGCTCCGTTGCCCCGGCGGCCCCCAACGCCGTCGACAGGCACGGTGTCCTAGGGATCGATCTGGTGTGGTGTGACGTGAAGTGATGGAGGTTCGTTGAGCCTCGGGACCCGTTCTGTAGCTGCTGCCCGGTTGCGGCGGCGGGGACGCGTGTCGGCAGTGATGGCGCACTGCGAGTCTGCGGGCTGGGTCAGTCGTCGAGGCGGGTCGTGCCGAGCCGGCTGACCATGGCCGGGTCGCGGTGGTCGAAGAACAGCGACGTACCGGTGTCCAGGGTGGTGATCCGGGACATCTGGTCCTCGGTGAGCCGGAAGTCGAAGACGTCGACGCGCTGTTTCGGCGGAGGTGGAAGGCCGGGCGTTCGGCAACTGTCTCGCGCCACATGCCCAGCCCTGGAGAACTCGCTCACCGAGGCGCTAATTCGTCGTACGGGATTCCGATCCGCCGTACCCTGCCGCTTCCGCATCCGTTGTGGACCTGGGGCAACGGGACCGGATGCGGCCCACCGGACCCCGCGAGATCGACACTTCGCAATGGTCTGCGCCATGAACCCATCGCACCTTGAACAGTGCCGACGGGACTGGGCGATTCCCCTTGACCGAGCTACGGCTGGCGGTGGAGACCACGCGATCACCAGCCACCAGGCCATCCCGCAAGCAAGGCGGGCTGGTGACGAGACGACCGACGGCACCGCCCAGTACAACCAGGACACCCACCCGAGTCTGGTTCGTCGGCGACCTCGCCAAGACCGACCGCGTCCTATGTCGGCGGGCTGCCGCCGCTGTGGCAGTCGACCCCCGGGTGACCCGGTGGAACGGGCAGTCACTGTCCAGCGGCCGGCTCGCACAGGTCTACGGATTCACCCGTCCTGGTCGAAAATGCTGCGGTTGGACCTGGCGGTGGCACCGACCAGCGAGGTGCGGGCAGGTTGACGAAGTGAGCTCGGCGCAGGGCCGCGTGGCGTCGTAACAACGAAAGGCATTGCAGTGGCAGAACAATTCGCAACCGTCGACGACTACATCGCCTCGTTCCCCCAGGACGTGCGGGGCATCCTCGAACGAGTCCGGCGCACGATTCACGAGGCGGCGCCGGAGGGCGTGGGCGAGAAGATCAGTTACGGGATTCCGGCGGTCACGCTCAATGGTCGGAACCTCGTGTACTTCGCTGGTTGGAAGCAGCACGTCAGCGTCTATCCCGTGCCCGAGGGCGACAGAGAATTCCAGCGGGACATCCAACCGTACCGGTCAGGCAAGGGGACGCTGAAGTTCCCGCTGAACGAGCCCGTGCCCTATACCCTCATCACGCGCGTGGTCGAGCATCTTGTGGCAGAGAGGCCGTGATCCGTTTCATGTCAGGCTCTGGGCCTGGCACGCATTCCTAACGCACTGAACACCACCCGCACCATGCAGTTCCGCATCAATGCCTGGCCGGTCCTTGCCTCCCTGCTCCACCCACTGCGTCAGGGCCTGCACGCCTCGCTGGAAGGCCAACTGCGCTTTACCCGGGCCCTTTGCCGTACTGACTGTCGCTCCGTACTCGCGCACGCTCTTCGCCGGCAGCAACGGCGCACCCTGACAGTGCGGCGCGGGCGCAATGCCACCCCTGATTCTGGACGATCGGCCCCACCCTGTGGTGGAACGGCCGCATCATCGGCGCCTGGGCCACGCCAAGACGGTGCCCTCCGCTGACGCCTGCTGGAAGACATCGGCCAGGACGGCAGCACCGCCGTCGAACGCAGGCCGCCCGCCTGCAGGACCTCCTCGCCGGCACACCCATCACCCCCCGCTTTCGCACACCCCTGGAACGCCACCTCGCCCCCACCTGACTGGCGCAGCTGAGAGCGGGTCTGGCCACGCGAGGCGGACTGCTGGGCCCGCGTACGTGCGAAGGTGCCGTGGGCCCAGCAATCTTAACTCTGCCAGTTCCGTCAGGAGGCCGACTCACCGTACGAACGTGGTTGCGGAAGGTGACCTGACTGGGCAGACGGGGGGCCCGCATCCGACCATTGCTCAGCGTTCCGCGGTGTGGACCGGGACGGGGCGGCGCTGCTGGCGCCTTGGACTCGTCTCGGACTGCGCGTGCGACAGCGAGCGGAAGGGACGGGGACCCAGAGCCCCAAGCCCTACTTGGTGCTGCCGGCGCAAGGTGGCGGGCTTCGCCGGTCCGGCGCGGCGGTATTCCGGGTCGCCTGGCCATAGAGCCTGGGGCTCGTTCCCGCTCGCCCGGGGGATTGCCGACGCTGCCATCCAGTCCGTGGAACGCCTCTTACACCATCGCCCTACCCGTGAGTAACATGCGCCCACTGCCCGGCACCACACGCCCGCCTCCCCGCGGCGCCAAGGAGCAAGTCGATGTCGTACCAACACCCCTTCCCGGACCCACCCCCCTCCCGCAACGCCTGGAGGGACGCAGCCGCGCAGACCTGGGACGCGCCGCCGCCGCTGTATGAAGACCACCGCGAGCAGCAGCACCCGCACAGCCCTCACGGTGACCTCGACGCGCTCCACTCCGGATACCGCAAGTTGCGCCGCGTCTCGACGTTCACCGCACTCGCGTACTTCGTCCTCTTCCTCATCCTCTCGGCCTTCACACCCGGGCTGATGACCAGCGAGATCACCGGCGGGCTCAACATCGGCCTGGTGCTCGGGCTCTGCCAGCTGCCGGTGGCGCTCGCGGCTATCGCCCTGTACGAGCGCATCGCACGCGACCGCGTCGACCCGCTGTCGGCGACCATCCGGGAGCAGACCCTGCAAGCGGCACAGGAAACCCGCGGTCCCCGGCTCCGCGGCCGCTCCCGGGCGGATGTCCCCGCGTACCCCGTGGGGCAAGGGCAGTGGCAGTGGCCGGACGGGCCCATGGGAGGCGGCCGGTCATGACCGAGTTCAGCTCCGACGCCCAGACCATGTCGCTGGTCGCGTTCATAGCGGTCATCACGGTCACACTGCTGGTGTGCGTGATGACCGGGCCCGATCACGAGGACCTGGGCGAGTTCTACACCGGCTACCGCTCGCTGTCGCCCGTACAGAGTGGCCTTGCCATCGCCGGTGACTACATCTCGGCCGGCACCGTGCTCGGCACCATCGGCATCATCGCGCTCCTTGGTTTCGACGGCATCACGCTCACCCTGAGCACCGTGCTGTCGCTGGTCCTGATGATGTTTCTGCTCGCCGAACCTCTGCGCAACGCCAGCCGGTTCACGATGGGCGATATCTTCACCCACCGTGCCCCCGGCCCCTTCGTGCGGATCATCGCCTCCATGGTCACCCTGGCCGCGCTGCTGCCGCTGGTGATCTTCCAGCTCGCGGGCGCGGGTGATCTGCTCGCCGTCGTCCTCGGTTTCCACGGCGACGGGTTCAAGACCGGGGCGATCGTGTTCCTCGGCCTGCTGATGATCGCGTACGCGGCGATTGGCGGGATGAAGGGCACCGCGTTCATCCAGATCGTCAAGACCGTCGTCCTGCTCGGCGCGGCCACCGCCATCGCGGTGCTCGTCCTCAATCGGTTCGACTTCAGCCTGCCCGTGCTGCTGGATGCCGCCAAGAAGGGGAGCGGGGCGGGAGACGCGTATCTCGCCTCCGGGCTGCAGTTCGGCGGCGACGATTTCGACATGATCGGCACACAGTTGACGGTTGTGATGGGCGCGGCGGTGCTGCCGCACATCACGATGCGCATGTTCAGTTCGCGCAGTGCGACAGCCGTGCGGCGCTCGCTGTCCTGGGCCGTTTCGACTGTCGTCGTGACCTGCCTGCTGCTTGCCGTGATCGGCTTCGGCGCGGCCGCGATTGTCGGGCACGAAGGTCTTGTCGCCGGTGACCCACAAGGCCAGACGGCGTTCCTGATGGTCAGCCAGGCCCTCATCGGTACGGATCCGAACACGGTGGAGACACTGCTGTTCACGGCGGTGGCCACGGCGATCTTCCTCACCCTGCTTGCCTCGGTCGCCGGGATCACGCTCGCCTGCGCCAACACACTGGCGCACGACCTCATCGCGCACGGGCTGCGCCAGGCGGCCCTGAAGCACTCCACGGAGATGGCCATCGCCCGGGCCGCCGCGGCGGGCGTAGGGCTCATCGCGATCGCCTTCGCGGCCGGTGCCCGGCACCTGAACCTTCAGGCACTCCTGACCCTGTCCTTCTGCGTCGGCGCATCCGCGATCGCCCCGGCGCTCGTCTACAGCCTTTTCTGGCGCCGCTATACTCGCACGGGCCTGCTCGCCACCCTGATCGTGGGCACCGCCGCCAGCATCATCCTGACGGCGGGCAGCAACCTGGTGTCCGGATCACCGCAGTCCATCTTCCCTGACCAGGACTTCAACTGGTTCCCGTTCACGACGAGCGGCATTGTCTCCGTCCCGCTCGGCTTCCTGGCCGGCTGGCTCGCCACGGTCCTCTACGGCCGGGACGCGGCCGACCAGCGCCGCCGCTACGAAGAGCTGGAACCGACGATCCTGGCCGGCACACCGGCGACGGCGGGCGGCAACGCTTCCTGAGCCCGCTACCCCCGCACCGGAAGGGCGCCCGGCGCGTCAGGAGGCCGGGCGCCCATTCACAGTCTTCAGCGACGCGTCACGAATGCTCAGCAAGGATGCAGAGCAAGGAAACCCGTCGAGAAGGCTGGGGCGCAGGCGCTGCTCAAGGCGGCAAAAAGCGGCCAGGCTCGAGACATTCGCGGACCATGCCGTGTTGGGTCTCCGCGGACAACAGAGCATGAGAAGGCCCCAAAACTAGTGACCTGAGTCGGAGATTCGTCGGCAGTAAGCGGCGACCTTGTCGAGGATTTCGTCGGCGGTCTTCGTCCAGATGAAGGGCCTCGGTTGGTCGTTCCAGTCGGCGAGCCAGGCCCGGATGTCTCGTTCGAGGGCCTGGACGGAGCGGTGGACACCTCGCTTGAGTTTCTTCTGCGTGAGCTCGGCGAACCATCGCTCCACCAGGTTCAGCCAGGACGAACTCGTCGGCGTGAAGTGCAGGTGGAAGCGCGGGTGTGCCAGAAGCCACTGCTTCACCGCGGGCGTCTTGTGGGTGACGTAGTTGTCGAGAATCAGATGCACGTCGAGGCCGGCGGGCACTTCCTTGTCGAGCTTGGCCAGGAACTTCTTGAACTCCACGGCCCGGTGCCGCCGGTGGAGGGAGCCGATCACTTTGCCGGTGGCGACTTCCAGAGCGGCGAACAGGGTGGTGGTGCCGGCCCGGACATAGTCGTGGCTGCGGCGTTCGGGAACGCCGGGCACCATCGGCAACACGGGCTGGGACCGGTCCAGGGCCTGGATCTGCGACTTCTCGTCCACGCAGAGGACCAGGGCCTTCTCCGGCGGGTCGAGGTAGAGGCCCACGACGTCACGGACCTTGTCGATGAACAGCGGATCCGTGGACAGCTTGAAGGTCTGCGACCGGTGCGGAGCCAGCGCGAACGCCCGCCAGATCCGCGAGATCGCCGACTGTGACATTCCCGTGGCCGCCGCCATCGACCTGGTCGACCAGTGTGTCGCGTTCTTCGGCTTCTCCTCCAGCGTCTTGACGATGACCCGCTCGACATCCGCGTCGGTGATCTTCCGCGGAACACCGGGCCGTGGCTCGTCAGACAGGCCGTCCAGACCGCGTTCCAGGAAACGCCGCCGCCAGGTGCGGACCGTGTCCGCAGTGATACCCAGCCGGCGTGACACCTCCATGATCGAGTGCCCCTCGGCGCACTCCAGCACGATCCGCGACCGCTGGGCCAGAGCCTGGGCCGTCGTACGCCGACGCACCCAGCCCTCCAGAACAGCCCGCTGGGCATCGGTCACTGACAACGGCGGAATCTTCGGACCCGGACGACTCATACCAAACCAACGACGAATCTCCGACTCAGGTCACTAGCGGTGGTTTGTTAG
>NZ_JAGGOK010000142.1 GCF_018614615.1 Streptomyces sp. ISL-100
TACCGAACCCGGAACGGTTCACCCTGCTCCCCAAGCGGCGATTGGCGAGGCCGCAGCCCGGCTCGTGCCGCGCGCCCGTGTAAATGTGGATGCCTGTTCCGTCGGAGCAGCTTGATGGACCGTCCCTCCGCCCAGGCATTCCATTGACCGCGCTCATGGTCCTCGGCGCCCTCGTCGCCGGCGCCGCGCCACGCCGGTACGGACCGCGCCGAATCGCGATCGCCGGTGTCGTCCTCGTCGTCCTCGGCGCAGGGTTCGCCAGCGTGATGGTCACCGCCACCGGGACCGTCGTGGGTGACCCCGCCCGGGCACGCCGGGGTCGTTGGCGGGCTCAAGCAGACCGCCATGAACGTCGGTCCGACCTTCGGTATTGCCATCACCGCCAGGATGATGCTGCCAAGGTCGTCCAGCGTTGGGCCCCTGCCAGCGATCGCGACCCCGGCAACCCCCGCCCCGGCGACTGGCGCCACCCTGCTGGTTCTGGCCGGACTCGCCGTCCTCGGCCTGCTACCGCGTCCCTGGTGCCTCACGGCCGCCCCACTGCGCGAGAGGCGACACGTCTGTCCAGGTCGATCACAACAGCATCCACACCGCCGACTGACCCGCGCGGAGCGTCGGGCCGACAGCCGGAGTCGCCTTGGTCACGAGGAAAGCCTCGGCTATCCGCCTACGCGGATAGCCGAGGCTTCATGCTCCCGTGGTTCTACCGTGTGTCCAGTTCCTTGATCAGTGCTGAGGAGAAGATGGTTCCGGCTAGCCAGGCGTCCTTGTCCGGTCCCTGTTCCGGGATGATCAGTCGGCTTCGGGTCCAAGGCTCTTGCTGGCCCGGTAGCTCGACTTTGGCTGCGACCCAGACGCCGTCCTCATTGTCGAAGAACGAGAGTGCAGTCAGCGTCGCGCCGTGCTGGGCTAGCTCGGAGGGCAGGCTGTCGGCTACCTCGGAGCGGAACTCTTCGATGTACTGCTGGTACATGGCAACCGTTGGCACGTCGTCCCTAGCATCCACAGTCGTAATAGTAGGCCGTGATGATGCCTACGGGCCGGTGGTCCCTGGACTTGGAGTCCACTCGCTCGGTGAACACAACCTTCATCGCACCGGCTCGGGTGTTGGAGAAGGTGTTGCTCTTCAAGGTGCAGTTCGTCTTGCTGCCGTTAGGAACGCACTTGCCCCGATCCAGCGTCTTGTCGATGTCCTTCTTCATGTTGGTCCAGCTCGAAATCTCATCCCCGTGGCCCGACTCGATGTGACGCTTGCCAAACCCGTCGATGCTTCCGGCGTCCTTCTGTCCAACGCGGAGCGGGAGGTCTTCACCATCCGGACCGAAGTGAGTGGAGTACACCTTCCAGTCGATCGGGTTGGGGTTCGCCGCGGCCTGGGCCGGTACGGCTGCTGCTCCGAAAAGACACAAGGCGGCCACGGTGGCTGCCGTGGCGGTACGACGCCGCAAGAGAGTACGCATGAGTTCCCCGAGATTCATTGATGACGCTGCCCTGTTGGTCTGTGGTCGATGGGCACTTAATTCCCATCGTTGTGTTGCTCCTGAGTGATCGTCAAGCAAGGCCGTGTGCACATCGAGTGCCTTTTGTGCGCCCAATTTTGGGCGCTTTTTTGGGGGTGGCGGGCGGGAGCGGCTTTGACTGGTGTCCTGTTCGGGTTGGGGTCGGGCATGGTCAGGGAGCTGTACGTCGGCCCGGCAACTCGGTCAGATTTGGCCCTGCCCGGAATTCGAACCAGTGGCCCCACCGTTTGCCCTTTCCCCCTACGCGGGCCCCGGCCCGAACAGGTGGATGAAGCCTCTTCATCCGGCCGCTCCAGCCACCACAACCCTGCGACGGCGGTGCGTGTCCGCTCGGGCGGTCTGTCATTGATGCTGGTGCGTTTCACCGCTGCCGGGCTTCGCTCCCTGTCATGGTGCGGAGCCGGGTGGGGATGAACTCGGTAGCCCCGAACACTGCGTCCGCCGCCCCGGGCGCGTGGTGTTCGGGGCTCTCGGCCGCCCTTTTGCTTGGCGGTTCTATTGGCGGTGACGGTGGGGCTGGTCAATGCCCACGGGACGTAGCACAGCCGGTTGTGAGCTTCGGGCCTGCTGGGTGGCGTTGTAGGTCATGGTGGTGCGTTGACGGGCGGCTTCGGCGCGGCGGTTGGGGGCGGGGTTTCGGCTGGTGTGCTGGATGCGGGTGATCAGGACGCGGGCGGGTTGGCGGGCGGTGGCCAGTTCGCGCCTGGCGGCGGCTTCCTCGAGGAGCTGGTGGGGCTTGTGGCCGCCGGCTTCGGCATCGGCGAGCACGGTGGCGAGGGCGGGCCAGCCGGGGTCGGCAAGGATCCGGTCAGCGTGTTCAGGAACGGCGGCGCGTACGTCGCTGGCCAGGGTGCGACGGGTCTCCTCGTTAGGCCGGCGGGCTTCGAGTCCGGTGAGCGTGTGAGTGAGGGCGTTGTCGGCGGCGGTCTGGAGATGCTGGAGGGCCTGTCGGGCGGCGTCGGTCTGGTGGGCGTGGCCCTTGGCTTCGTGCCAGCGTCCTGCGAGGAGGGCGGCCCAGACCATGGCGGCGACGAGGGCGGCGAGGGTGCTGCCGTCGGGGCCGGTGGCGGTGTTGGCGATGTCGCGGGCTGCGGTCCGCAGGGCGTGGGCGGCGCGGTCTTCTGCCCGGATCTGTGAGCGCTGTGCACGGCCGAATACCTTGCTGGCCGCTTGCAGTTGGACGCGCAGGTCCGCAGGAGCCTTCTGGGCAGTGGCTTCCATCAGTTCACCCAGGGCGGTGATGTGTGCCTGGGCCCGGGCGTCACCGCTGTCGCCGGTGCTGGTGTCGGTGATCTCGGTGTGGAGGGTGTCGAGGGCTTCGGTGGCCTGCTGCCAGGGGGTGGTGGGCCGGTTGCGGCGGGCGGTGGGGTGCTCCTCCGGCACGGTGGTTTCCAGGCGGGCTTTGAGTTTGGGCAGTGACAGGTCGGGGGCGATTTTTCCGCCGGGGTGGAAGATCTGCTCGCCGTCCTTGTTGAGGTCGCCGGGGCGGCCGACCGCGTAGCCGAGGAGGTCTCCGGAAGGGCCGCGGCGTGCCTTGACCTGGACGTCGCCGGCTTCGAGGTACGCGACGAGTTCCTCGGCGCTGGTGGCGTGCGGGATGGCGGCACGGATGCGGTCCTGGAGCCACTCACGGCTGGTCTGCTCCCAGCCGAGCCGTTCGGCCTTGTGCATCTCGCCCTGAGTGGGGGCGCGGGTGCCGGTGCGGTCGCCCTTCCTCAGCTGCCGCAGGCCGTAGTCCTTCTCGATCTGACGGCATGCGTCGCCGACGCGGATGCCGCTGTCGTGGAGTTTGGGGCGGCGTCCGTCTTCGCGGACGGTGGTGGCGATGATGTGGATGTGGTCCTCCGCGTGGCGTACGGCGATCCAGCGGCACGCCAGGTCGTCACCGGCGGGGGCGATGCCAGCGGCGGCGACGATGCGCTGGGCGATCTCGTCCCACTCGGCATCGGAGAGGTAGCGGTCCTTGGGGGCGGCGCGTACGGGACAGTGCCAGACGTGGTCAGTGACCGGCTTGCCGAACTCGCCATTTCGCAGGCCGACAGGTTCATCGAGGTACCGGCCCAGTTCGGTGAGGGTCGCGTTCTCGTTCCGGCCGGGGTCGGGCATGGCGAAGCCGGCCACGATGTGCGGGTCGAGGTGTTCGTCGTGGGTTCCACGGCCGTAGAGGTAGGCGAGCAGACCGCGGGTGTTGGACCCGGAAGGCTTGATAGCTGCGATCACGGCCTCACGCCTCCGTCGGGTCGGTCGGTTGGCGCAGGGCTTCGGCGATCAGGGTGAGCAGGTAGTGGAGTTCGTCGAGGCGCTGGCGTATGTCGGGCGGGGTGTAGTCGCTGTTGAGGGCACGGGCGATCTGGTTGACGTTGACGCCGATGCGGTTGAGCTGACGCAGGACCTGGGCGCGGAACATGTGCGTGCGGCGACGGTCCTCGGACAGGGGGAGGTTGGCGGTGAACCGTCCGGTGATGAAGGCGAGGACGATGTCGGCGGCGAAACCGGATTCGCCTTTGTAGCCGTGCTCGGCAGCGGCCTCCTGAAGGCGGAGACGCTCGGCGTCGGTGAAGCGCAGGGGGCCGACGCGGTCGGTGCGCTTGTTGCCCGTGAAGCGGCGGATCGTGGGCTGAACACTCTGCGCGGCGGGTTCGTCGGCGGCGGGCTGGTCTTCGCGTGCGGGGCGCAGGATCTGCTGCTGCACGGTGTGGAGATTGTCCGGGTCGGGCCCACCCTCGGCCCCGGCCTCCTGGTCCGGCGCCCCCTGGCGCCGGACCGTCTCCGCCACCCCCGGGGCGGAGAACCCCCCAATCCGGCCTTGAGTCGGACTCGGGGTACTACTGGCTCCGCCAGGAGCAGCCCGTCCGAACGCCCGCCGCAAACGCTCCGCCAGCGTAGGCGAATTTGTCAGCGTCAGCGGCTGGTCGATGGTGGTGTCGGCGTGGTGCGGGTCATGGGTCACAGATAGTTCTCCGGAGGAGTGCGGGCGGGATGGTGGCGTGCGGGGGCATGGCTACGGCCGCAGGTGTGGATGAGTGATCCGGCGGAGAGGCGGGAGCCGCCTGATCGGTGGCCGGAGGAGTGCCAGCCACCGGTCGGGCCAGCGATCAGTCGGCGTTTCGACCAGCGCCGGGTTCCGGCCGAAGGATTTTCATGACCTCGGTCAGCCGTCGACCGCTGACCGTATGTCCCTTGTCCCGTATGGCCTGTTGAACGATCGACCGGGTGAGCTTGCGCTTCTCGGCCGCAGCGATCCGCCCGATCTCAACCAATTCCTCGACGGTCGCGCTGACCGGACGGCCGCCACGCGGCTGGCCCTTCAAAATCTGGGGCGGCGGCATCCGGCCGGAAGCGGTTGCCTGCGGTTTGGCGATGTGCGCGGCTGGCGTGGCAGGCGGTTCCGGCGTCTCGACGGAACTGGTGGCCGAGTGGTCGAGGGGCCGGTCGACCAGTTGGTGGATCTGTCGCATCAGCACCCCGAAGGCCAGCAGGGCTGCGGTCGGGGGAACCGCCGCGACCACGTAGTCGAGCAGGGGCACGACGCTCGCATTGCCCGTGCCGCTGACACCGGCCACGTTGAGCGCAATGGATCCGGCCGATCCGGTGGCGGTCAGAGTGACCGCCCACCAGTCGGTCACGCGGCGTAGGCCGGCGCGGAGCATCAACAGTTCGCCCGCGACGATGAACGCGTCCAGGGTCGCGGGCCAGGCCCATTGCCGGGCCGGGGAGCTTCCCAGCCCATGCTGTCCGGCCACCTGAGCGAGGTGCGCGTAGGAGAGCCAGAAGCCGCCGGCGGTGAGGGCGATGATGACGGTTCCGGCCGCGGCGAGGGCGTATCGCTCTACCGCGTGCGGGGGTGTTGCTTGTCGCCTCGGATCCTGGACGCTCTGGTCATGGTGCGTCGCGTGACTTTGCCGGGTGGTGTCGTGGGGCGTGGCGGGTGTGGTCATGCGGGTTCTCCGGGGTGGTTCTGCGGAGGCGATCACGGCGTTCACGCATGGGGCGTACACGCGAGCCCCCTTCTAAAGGGGGGCTCACGCGTGAACGCTGGCGTGCGTGTACGGCGTGAACGATCGCGTGATCGTCTGACCTGGGGTTTTGTGCTTGGCGTGTACGCCTGCGGTCAGGCGTGAGCCGGTGTGCGGGGGAGGGGTGCGTGTACGCCCTCGTGTACGGTCCCGGCGTCCGGCGGCGGGGTTAGGAGACGGCGCCGATATGGCGGACGGAGGCTCGGTAGCGGGCTTGCTGGCCGCCTCCGGTGCCGCCTGCGGCTCCTTCGGCCTTGTCCGCGAGTCCGGCCCTGACGAGGCGGTCCAGGGTGCGCCTGGCCTTCTCGGTGGCGGAGCGCTCGGGGTTGTTCTGGCCGCTTTGGATCATGGCGAGTTCGCGCACGGTCAGGCCGTCGGGGCGCTGGCGCAGGATGGCGACCGGGTCGAGGGCGGGGTCGAGCGTCGAGATGCCGCGCTCGTGATCGTGGATGACCTGGAGGGGACCGATCTCGCCGGTGGGTGTTTTGAGGTGGTGCAGGGTGACAGCGAGGTCGCCCGCCTCCCCGGAGACGAAGAGGACGCTGCCCGCTCCGGAGGTGATCCAGGTGGAGCCGTAGACGCGGTCCAGGGTGGGCTTCTGGGCGCGTGGGGCACCCTCGGTGGCCTTGCGCTGGTGGTGGAGTTCCATGATCTCGACGCCGTTGCGCATGGCTCGCTGGCGGGCGTTGTTGTAGGCGACGCCAAGCGCGTCGTCGACCAGGGTGCTCACCGCGTCCTTGAGGCTGTCGATCACGATGGTGTCGGCCTGGTGAGCGGCGGCGAGGTCTGCCAGGAGGTCGGGCTCCTTGTCCAGGCTGGCGGGCAGAGGTCCCTGCCAGACAGCGAGCCCGTCGCGCAAGCGCTGCTCGTGCTCGGGGCCGATGCCGCGGGCCATGGCACGGGCGATCTGCTTGTACCGGTCCAGCGCCAGGTACAGCACCCGCCGGCTCGGTGCGACCGGCATGTCCAGGACGCTGTCCGCCAGACCCAGGCGGGCGAGGATCACCTGGTGAGCCAGCGTGGTCTTCCCGACACCAGGTGCTCCGACGATCATCAGGCTCTCGCCGGATGACCAGGCCGTCTGCTCCCGCGTGCCCCACAGCGGCTCGGTGTCGGCGCCGGTCTCGGTGACGAAGAGCCATCCGTCGGTGATGAACCGGGAAAGCCGACCCTGGCCGGAGGCGAGTGCCCGCTCGCGCTCGATCCTGACCTCCGATTCCACCTCGCTGCGGATGGCGTCAGGATCGGCGCCCGGCTCCATCGTGCGCTGGGCGGTTCGGATGCCGGAGGCACGCAAGCGGCGCAGGTCGGCCATCTTGCGCACGATGCCGGCGTAGTAGGCGGCGCTACTCGCAGAGGGCACGGCGTCGGCGAGCTGGTGGACATACACCACACCGCCGACCCGCTCCAGGTCGTCCTGGGCGCGCAACTGGTGCGACAGAACGATTGGGTCGGTCGGCTTGTCCTCGCCGTGCAGAACGAGGATCGCGCGCCAGACCGTCTCGTGCGCGGGGCGGTAGAAGTCGGCCGCGTCGAGCAGCTGGCGTACTTCGTCGATCACTGCGGCCTTGTGCATGCAGGCCCCCAGCACGGCGGCCTCGGCATCGACGTCGTGAGGCGGAACCGCGGTGAGGTCGCCCGCCAGGGGCTGGCGGCCGGTTCCCGCGAGGTGTGGCGCGTTCGGCCGGGGTTCGTCCATACTGGACATTGAGCTCCTCAACTTGCGGGCCGTACGGGACGGCGAATCCCAGGCCACGCGGGTCAATCGTTCAGGGATGGGCGGTTACGAGAGTTCGTGCTTGGCCCCCGACGTTCGTAGCGTCGGGGGCTTTTTGCGTTCACCCCCGTTCGAGGGCGGACGTCTACAGTACCTGACGTTTTCGGAAGCGCAACGGTTGCATTCTGCTCCGGAATGGTGTTTAGTTTTCACCATCGCCCCGGCTGTCCGTCGGGCCCCAGCAAGGAGGTGCAGTGATGAGCAGTGACGAAGGCGCGTCCCGTGCGGGGCCGGACCGGCCACCGGCCGAGGAGCACGTCGCGGAGCGGATCAAGCTCGAACGCGAAGCGCGCGGATGGAGCACGGTCACGCTCGCCGAGCGGATGGCCGATGCTGGTCACCCGGTCAATCAGTCTGCGATCTGGCGCATCGAGAGTGGGAAGCCCCGCCGCCGGGTCAACCTCGATGAGGCGCTCGGCTTCTGCAAGGTCTTCGATCTGACCTTCGACGAGCTGACCAGTCCCCCCGGCCAGCTCGCCAATCCGCTGGTCCGACGTCTCGTCGGCGAGTACGTCGCGAGATGGAGAGAATGGCGGGATCTGGGCAAGGACATGCGCCGAATCCAGGACGAACTCGCGGCCTACACGGACGCCAACCCCAACCAGGACGACATGGTCAAGGCTCTACTGACCCACGAGCTGACCATCGCCTCGAACGGCGAATTCCACCACCACCGCGGAGCCCCGACGCAACTCCGCAGCTACCTCGGCGAGCGCATGGACACGCCACCCAAACAGAGCTGACCCAGTCCCTCGCTGCTACGAACAGCGCGGGCCTTGCCGTCCATAGCTCCTTGTCTTCACGCCCATCCCTGAACGACTTGCCGGCCAACCGGGATTCGCCGTCCCACGGCCTGCCACGAGAGGACCTCCCTTGCACCGAAGCGAACTTCCGCTTGCCCAGATAGCCGACCTGCTGGACGTCCCCGAGGACGACCTGCGGAATCTGCTTTCCGAACGACGCCCGGCCGAAGGTGACGCCACCCTCGTCGCCCTCACCGTCGCTGAAGCCGCGCGGCGTATCGGTATCGGCCGCACGAAGCTGTACGAGTACGTCACCTCCGGCGAAATCGCCTCGGTCAAGATCGGCAGCTTGCGCCGCATCCCAGCAGAGGCGGTGAACGACTTCCTGGCCCGACGCCTCACGGCCAGCGACTTCGGGACCGCAGCATGACGCGGGGCGCGACGGCGAAGGGCCGTCAGCCCAACGGCGCCTCGTCGATCTTCCACGGCAAGGACGGCCGCTGGCACGGATACGTCACCGTCGGAACCAAGGACGACGGCACACCCGACCGGCGCCACATCAGCCGCAAGACCCGCCCCGACGTCACCAAAGCCGTCCGCGAACTGGAGCGCCAACGGGACAAGGGAGCTGTCCGCAAGGCCGGCCAGAACTGGACGTTGGAGACCTGGCTCGTCCACTGGGTCGAGAACATCGCCGCGCCGAACGTCTCCGAGAACACCATCGACGGCTACCGCGTTGCGGTCTACCACCACCTCATACCCGGCCTCGGCGCCCACCGCCTGGAGAAGCTGGAGCCCGAACACCTGGAGCGCTTCTACAAGAAGATGCAGGACAACGGAAGCGCCGCCGGCACCGCCCACCAAAGTCACCGGACCGTCCGCACCGCACTCAACGAAGCGGTGCGCCGGGCTCACCTCACTGTCAACCCAGCCACGATCGCCAAGGGCCCTCGCGTCGAAGAGGAAGAGGTTGAGCCGTACTCAGTCGAGGAGGTCCAGCGCCTGCTCGCCGAAGCGCACAAGCACCGCAACACCGCACGCTGGGTCATCGCCCTGGCGCTCGGCCTGCGGCAGGGCGAGGTCCTCGGCATGCAGTGGAGCGACGTCGACTTCGAACTCGACGTGATCCGCGTACGCCGAGGCCGGCTGCGGCCCCGCTACCAACACGGCTGCGGCGACCGCTGCGGGCGCAAGCCCGGCTTCTGCCCCCAGAAGATCAACACCCGGCGCGAGACCAAGAGCGTGAAGTCCCGCGCCGGTCAGAGGCCCATCGGCGTCCCGGGTGAGCTGATGGAGCTACTCCGCCAGCACAAGGAGAAGCAGGAACGCGAGCGGAAGCGTGCACGCGATCTGTGGACGGAGAAGGGGTACGTCTTCACCTCGCCGACGGGCGAGCCTCTGAACCCGAACACGGACTTCCACAAATGGAAGGACCTGCTTAAAGCGGCGGAAGTCCGCGACGGCCGCCTCCACGACGCCCGCCACACCGCAGCGACCGTCCTGCTGATCCTCGGCGTCTCCGACGCGGTCGTGGACGCAATCATGGGCTGGGAACCGGGCAAGTCGGCCCGGATGCGCCGCCGCTACCAGCACCTGACCAGCCGCGTCCTCAAGGACACCGCCGACAAGATCGGCGGCCTCCTCTGGGGGACGGACATGACCCAGAGCTTCGCAGGTGCGGTTACATCCGGTGCTAGCCGGAGCCCCGTCCCCGCCGAACTGATGGTCTATGTCGCCTGCCTCGGCGAGCGCCGGGTCCCCTTCCTCCACCGCGAGCACGCCGACGAGGTCGTCGCGCAATGGGGCGAGGACTGGCCGGACCACACCGCGGAGGTCGAGGGGTGGGACCGGGGGCGCTGGGAGCACGAGAGTCCTGGTGGCATGCGAGCCATCCGCGAAAGGATGCCCGAGCGTGCCGTGGTCTTCCATTTCCGCGCCGTGTTTCTTCCTGGCGGTCAGCGGCAGGCGGCTGCCCTTCCCGAGGAGTGGTCAGTGCCGGCCTGGGAATTCGAGACGGACTCCTACACCGACCGACCGGCGGCTTGGCGAACGGTCCGCCGCCCAGGGCCGGTGCAGGAGGTCGAGGCCCAAGGTCGCGGCACCGACAAGGAGGCCGTCGAGGCCGCCTTCGCCGAGGCTTGTTCACAGGCTGTGGATCGTGCGCAGAATCCGGGGAAGTACGGCGACACCGACGAGTGGTAGCCGGTGACCCCACCTCACGAAGCCGGGCGACGGATATCCGCCGCCCGGCTTCGCGCTGTTCTCGCCCATCTCCCTTTGGGAGACGCCCTGTTGAATGTCAGTGGACGCTTTTATGGTAGAGAGATGGCAAATAGGCTGTGGCACACCGGATATGGCCTAGAGATCAATTTGTCACTGCCTGACCTCGGTCACCCGGGGCGTTCCGATCTGTTGCGGGAGATCACCGCGAGCGTCGCCGACCGCGACCCGCAGCTGCTCGAATGCCTTGCGCACCATGACGGCCGCGACTGTCTGTCGGAGTCGGGCGGCAAATCCCCGTGGATGTTCATCCGCCGAGGCCGCGTCGGGGGCCGTCGGCCGCTCGTCGCCTCGCACCTGCCGGTCACTCACGAGGCCACACCGGCGGAGAGCGAGCAGCACAAGGCCACGAAGGAGCGGATCGTCGACACCGCCTCGCGCTACGGCCTGGACGCCCATGCCGAGGTGCCTACGGCAAACCGCCGGAGCATCTCCGACGTCCTCGTCACCGGACCCGGAGGTATACGGATCGGTGGGAGATCCAGTACCACCACCTCAGCCCGAGCAGCGTGCACCGTCGCTCGGCCAACGCCGTGCAGCAGGACATCACGCCCTTGTGGATTGCGAAGCACCGCACGGCTTCCCAGATAGACCGAGCGCCCTGGGCCCGCGTGGACGACATGGCCTGGAGGGATATCGCGGGCGGGAAGGAGATGGTGATCCGCGGTGGCTACCGTCACCTCCAGGTCTGGAAATGCGTGGCCAGCAGCGAGCGCCACTGCCTGCAGACCGATGGCGCCGGTCACTGTGGCGGGGTTCACTCGGACTGGTTTCGTGCCCGCCCTGTGCCTGCCGGAGAAGAAGGCAGTGCATCTCGAAGACCTCGTGCTGTCGAGCGCGACGGGGGAGAGCGTGCCGGTCTACGTGCCCAATCGGAGGGACGGCCGGGCATGGCGGCATATGTGGGTCTCGGCGGCCGACTGCGAGAGAAGACCCCTCTTCCCGAGACGCCGGGGCAGGAGGAGGACGACGAGATCACCTTCGCTGAGCAGGAGATCGACCGAAACTGCCGGGCGGGTGAGGAAGGTTGGTTCGTCAGCGACGCGCGGCCCATCCGAGACCTGGGGCAGCCGACTGGCGGATTCACCCTGCCCCGGATGCCAGCACAGCGGTCGCGCAACCCCACGCTGATCTTTCCCGTCGAGCGAGCTGCAGCCTCTGCGGCGCTGGGCTGCCCGCCGTGGGAGCTGGGGCCTTGCGCCGAGTGCGGGCAGCTGATGCGCCGGTACGGGCGCGACGCGGCCATGTTCTGCGGCCTGTGCCGTGCGCTTCTGAACGGTCGGTAGGCGAAGGCGGCCTGCTGTATTCGCCTCATCGCTCGCCTCGCCGGCCCCTGTGCCCCGCCGGGCCTTGCCCGAGGGCACACAAGGGCGACTCATCGTGATCGCCTAGGATCGCGGGAACTCCTCATGCCGGGAGTGGCGGCTCGCTGGTCTGGGTTGCTCGTCCCGGATGTTGTTGAAGGGGCCACAGGCGGGCAGCTGTAGCAGAGGATCACGAATGCCGAGTCCCATACGTTCTTTTTGGGTTATGTCCCCGGGGCGGGGTGAAATACTTACCTCCGCCTGCCCGCCTGCCCGCCTGCCCGCCAGCCCGCCACCCCGCCCGCCCCCCAGCCCCCCCGCCCGCCCGCCCGCCCGCCCCCCAGCCCGCCCGCCCGCCAGCTCGTCAGCCCCCCGCCCCCGCAGCCCGCCAACCCGC
>NZ_JAGGOK010000143.1 GCF_018614615.1 Streptomyces sp. ISL-100
GGCCAAGATCAGAGGTAGAACGCCTGCGTGACGACGGGGTCCCGGTCAGTGGTGAGGTCGGTGCCGCCGCTCGTACGGAACGCGTCCGTGAACGTGTAGTTGAAGTGCTGGTACGCCGGGTCGCCCGCCGCCGGTGTCTGCGGCTGGTAGCCGAGCGCTTCGCCACCGTCGAGGTTCTGCGAGACCTCGGCGTTGTTGCCGGTGGTGACCCGCCCATCGACCCACGACCGGCCGAGACCCGCGAACGGCACGACGGCGGCGCCGCCCGCGTTCGGGTTCTGGCCGGTGAAGACGCGCCCCTGCGGTCCCTCGTTGTGGGTGAGGTCGTTGCGGAGCAGGATTTCGCCGTTCCCCGCGTCGACCACGGTGTCGTACACGTGCCCGTTGCCGGCCGTCAGCGTCGTACGCCAGGCGGGCCTGGCACCGTCGCCCGCCAGTGGGAAGGTGACCCGCGCGGCGGTGACCGTACCGGATGGGTCGACCGTACCGACGGAGGCGGCGGCCCGGTCGATGGCGGCCTTACGGTCGAGCCGGGCGGCGTCGCTCGTGTGCGCGCCGGGGACTTCGGGGACGAGGCTGCCGGCCACGGTGACGATGCGCCCGTGCTTGTCCACAGCGACGGAGAGCCGCCCACCGTTTACGGGAACGCCGCTCGGATCCGCCTGTCCGATGAAGACGTGCCGTAGGCCGTTGTGTTTGGTGCGGTAGGACTTTACGACCTCCAGGGCGGAGAGCTCGGCCGCCGAGAGACCGTACAGATCGGCGTGGTCGCGTACGTGATTCAGCGCGACGGTGCCCGGGTCGGCGTCGCTGGCGGCGGTCAGCGCGCCCTTGCCCTGCGGCGAGACCAGCCGGGGCGTACCGAAGCGGCCCCAGCGCACCCCTGCCCCGTCGAGCTCCCGCGCCGCGCGCAGCTGCCGGGCGGTGGGCGCGGTCCGCTTCTCGCCGCGTACGTCGATGTCCGGATACGGCTGGTCGGGCCGTTCGTCGGCGGGTCTCTTCGCGGTGTCGCCGACGTTCGCGGCGGCAGTGGCCACCGGTACGACCGTGGTCGCCGGCAGCGCCAATAACACGGCGGCTATGAGTAAAGGCCGGGCTCTGCGAGCGTGCGAGGACAGCATCGGTACTCCCCCGTTCCCTGGATCCCCAGACAGTGACGCGGGACACAGTACGTGCGCATGACAACCCGGGGAAGAACGCGGAGCGGGGCAGAGTCCCGCTCCGCGCCCGGCCCGGCTACGGCTTGCGCGCCACCCCTGCGTAGGCATCGACAGAAACGCCCGAGCCCACCGCGTCACCCTGTTCCGGCCACCACTGCGTGACCTGTACGAACCCGGGGTCCAGGAACTCCAGCCCGTCGAAGTACCCGGCGACCTCCTCGACGCTGCGGACGTAGTACGGGACCGCGCCACTGGCGTTGTACGCCTTCGAAGCGGCGATCATGCCCTCGCTGGTGGCCGTGCAGTCGCTGATCACCAGGTAGCTGCCCGACGGCAGAGCATCGACGAAGCGGGACACCAGCGCCCGGGCCTCCTCGTAGTCGGCGACATGCCCGAGCACGTTGAGGAGCATCAGCCCCACGGGCCGGTCGAAGTCGAGCGTGCGCGCCGCGCCCGCCAGTACGGCGTCGGGCTCGTACAGGTTCGCGTCCAGGTAGTCGGTGACGCCTTCCGGCGTACTGACCAGCAGCGCGCGGGCGTGGGTGAGCACCAGCGGGTCATTGTCGACGTACACGATCCGGCATTCGGGCGCCGCCCGCTGGGCGACCTCGTGCGTGTTGTCGGCGGTCGGCAGGCCGGTACCTATGTCGAGGAACTGCCGGACGCCCTGCTCGGCGACGAGGCTGCGCACCGCGCGGCCGAGGAAGTGGCGGCTGGTCAGGGCCACATCGACAAGACCGGGAAAGATCGCCTTGATCTCGTCCCCGATCTGCCGGTCCACCTCGTAGTTGTCTTTCCCACCCACGAAGTAGTTCCAGAAACGAGCGGAGTGCGGCTTCCCCGTGTCAATCTCAGCCATGAAATTGCCTCCTGCAGGACATCATTCGGTCAGCCTCAACCTAACCCCACCCGCTGACCGGATGCGGCGGAGGGTGGCCCGCAACTCCGCGAGTACGCCGGGAATTTGACGGCAGGGCACCCTCGACCGGAGCGGGCGGCTTCAGGGGCGGGACGGTCCGCGGCGTGATCCAGACCAACGTGTGCGCCGAGCCGGGAGGCTCCGGCGGCGCGCTGCACGACGGCCGCGAAGTGCAGGGTCTCCCTTCTGAGCCCGCTCCGGACGACGCGCACCCATCCAGCCGTACAAATGTTGAGGGAGTGGCGCGGGTGTCCTTGTGTTGAACCTGCAGTCGGACCTCCCAGCGAGCCACCAGGCTGCGCGCTGCTCCGATCGCCCAACACAGAGATGAGACGTCCATGCGTGTTCCGACCACCCTGATGGTCTCGGCCGTTTCCTGCGCGGCCACCCTCGCCACTCTGGCCGCTCCGGCCGCCGCCGCCAGTGCGGACCCCGACAACAACGGCGGCGACCGAGCCGTCCACGGCCGGGCCGACCTCACCGGCCGTGAGGAAGTTCCCGGCCCGGGCGACCCGGACGGCAGCGGCGAATTCTGGTACCAGATCAAGCACGGCACCCTCTGCTACTCGCTGAACGTACGAAAGATCGCGCAGCCCACCGCGGCGCACATCCACGCCGGTAAGCGCGGTGTGGCCGGGCCCGTGGTTGTCACTCTCAAGACTCCGACGCACGGGTCGGCGAAGGGCTGCATCAAGGCGAAGCCGCACCAGACGACCGCCAACGCGGAGACGGTCCTGACGGACCAGGAACTGAAGCAAATCGCCAGCAAGCCTCGGAAGTTCTACGTGAACGTCCACAACAACCCGTACCCCGACGGCGCCATCCGCGGGCAGCTCCGTCACCAGTAGGGCGCCGGCTACCCCGGTCCCTCAATCGCCGGACGGGCTGTATCAAGCCCGTCCGGCGATTGAGGACGACGCGGCGGCAGCCGCAACAGGACCAGCCGTCAGAAGAAGACCCCGCAGCGCAGCAATACGTTCGCGTACGGCCGCGCCTCCCCCGTCCGTACCACCAGCCGGGCCCCCGCCGACAACGCCTTGAGCTCGTCGTGCGACACCAGATCAAGCCCCGGAAGGCACTCCTCCAGCAGCGCGGCCGCCGCCGGATTCGCCTCCCGCACCTCGTGCGCCGCCGTCGCGCCCTCGATCACCAGTTCGGCCAGCAGTCCTTCGAGTACGTCGGCGAAGGACGGTATTCCGGCCCGGAACGCCAGGTCCACGACCCGCGGCCCGACGGCCGGAATCGGCATGCCCGCATCGCAGACGAGGACCCCGTCACCATGGCCCAGCTCGGCCAGCGCCCCCGCCAGATGACGGTTCAGTATTCCGGCCTTCTTCACAGCGCCGAGACCTCCTCGGCGCTCGGGAAGGAAGCCTGCGCGCCCGCCTTCGTGACAGCGGCGGCGCCCACCCGTACCGCATAGGCTGCGGCCGTCGCCAGGTCCTCGCCCAGGCTGAGCCGCCAGGCCAGGGCCGCGGTGAAGGCGTCCCCCGCGCCGGTTGTATCCACCGCGTCAACGCGAGGGGCCGGGACCCGTACAGCGGCGCCCGTACGCCCGTCGGCCACCAGCGCGCCCTCCGCCCCCAGCGTGACCACCACCGAAAGCGGACCCAGGGCGAGGAGCCCGCGCGCCCAGTCCTCGGGGGCCGGGCCCGTCGTGTCGCCCAGTCCGTCGCCCAGTCCCTCGCCCAGTCCCAGGACGTACCTGGCCTCGTGCTCATTGACGACCAGCGGATCGCATGCGGCAAGCACTTCGGCGGGCAGCGGCGCGGGCGGCGACGGGTTCAGTACGAACCGGCTCCCGGCCGCCCGCGTACGTACCACCTCCGCCACCGTCTCCAGCGGGACCTCCAGCTGCGCCGAGACGACCCGGGCGCCGGCGAAGAGGTCACCGGCGTCGCGGACGTCCTTGGGGGTCAGCCGGGCGTTGGCCCCGGGCGAGACGACGATGCTGTTGTCGCCCGAGGGGTCCACGGTGATCAGTGCGACCCCGGTGGGCGCCCCGCCGACCCGCACGCCACCGGTGTCCACACCGGCCTCGCGCTGCGATTCCAGCAGCAGCCGCCCGTGGGCGTCGTCGCCGACGCGGGCCAGCAGAGCGGTTCTGGCGCCGAGGCGGGCGGCCGCGACGGCCTGGTTGGCGCCCTTGCCGCCGGGGTGGACGGCCAGGTCGGATCCGAGCACGGTCTCGCCGGGCGCGGGGCGGCGCTCGACGCCGATCACCAGGTCGGCGTTGGCCGACCCTACGACCAGCAGGTCGTAGTCGTACATACCTGTCCTGCTTTCGTCATGGGCCGTCACGAGAAGTCGGCGACGTTCTTCTTCGTCACGACCTTGACCCGCACCTTCACCATGCTGTCGACCTTCTTGCCCTGCGCCGCCTTGACCGCGTTCTGAACGGCGATCTTCCCGAGCTCCTTGGGCTGCTGAGCTACGGACGCGTACAGCGTGCCACTCTCAACCGCCTTCAGCCCGTCCGGCGTTCCGTCGAAGCCGACGACGTCCACCGACTTGCCCGCCTTGCTGCCGAGCGCCTTGACCGCGCCGAGCGCCATCTCGTCGTTCTCGGCGAAGACGCCGCTGATCCCGGGGTTGGACTGGAGCAGGTTGGTCATGACGTCCAGGCCCTTGGTGCGGTCGAAGTCCGCGGGCTGGGTCGCGACGACCTTGATCCCCGGGTACGCCTTGAGCCCTTCGGCGAAGCCCTTGCCGCGTTCGCGGCTGGCGGAGGTGCCCGCGGTGCCCTGCAGCACGACGATCTCGCCCTTGCCGCCGAGCTTCTCGGCCAGCGCCTTCGCGGCGAGCTTGCCGCCCGCGACGTTGTCGGAAGCGACGAGCGTGGCAGTGTCGGCCTTGTTGACGCCCCGGTCGGCGGCCACCACGGGGATGTCGGCCTTGTTGGCGGCCCGTACGGCGGGCCCGACCGCATCCGAGTCCACCGGATTGACGATGATCGACTTCACGCCCTCGCCGGTGAAGTTCTGGAGCTGGTTGGCCTGCTGTGAGGCGTCGTTCTGCGCATCCGTCACCGTGAGGTCGATACCCGCGCCCTTGGCCTCCGCCTGAGCGCCCTCCTTCATCTGTACGAAGAAGGGGTTGTTGAGAGTGGACAGCGACATGCTGATCTTGGTGGTCGTACCCGGCGAGCCGGAGTTGAAGAAGGACACGCCTCCCACGACGGCCGCCACGCACACCGCGCCGATCGCGAGTTTCGCCGCGCCTTTACGCCCGTTCCCGGACGCACCGGACGCACCCGACGAAGCCCCGGGAGCCACCGATCCCCCACCGGCCCGCCGCCGCAGCGTATCCAGCAGAACCGCGAGCGCGATCACGACGCCGATGACGACCTGCTGCCAGAAGGCGGAAACGGAAAGCAGGTTCAGGCCATTGCGCAGTACGGCGAGTATGAGCGCGCCGATCAGCGTGCCGGACGCCTTGCCGACGCCGCCCGCCAGGCTGGCGCCGCCGATGACGACCGCGGCGATGGCGTCCAGCTCGTACCCCTGCGCGGCCTGCGGCTGCGCGGAGACCAGGCGGGACGCGAGGACGATGCCCGCGACGGCGGCGAAGAGCCCGGACAGGGCGTAGATGACGAGCCTGCCGCTTGACGCGCAGGCCGGAGAGCCGGGCCGCTTCCTCGTTGCCGCCGATCGCGTACATCGAGCGTCCGATGTACGTACGCCCGAGGATGAGGGCGGTGACAAGCCCCATCGCGACCATCACCAGAACCGGCACCGGCAGCCACCCGCCGAGCGTGTCGCCCAGCACCGACACCGAGTCGGGGAACGCGATCGGGCTGCCCTGCGAGATGACCAGGGACAGACCGCGGCCGATCGAGAGCATGGCCAGCGTGGCGATGAACGGCGGGAGTTTCCCGTACGAGACGAGGGCTCCGTTGACGAGGCCGCAGGCGATGCCCGTACCGACGGCGAGAATCACCGCGATCCACACCGGGACGCCTTCGGACGTAGCCATCCACGCGAGGACCGTCGCCGAGAGCGCGGCCACCGATCCGACCGACAGGTCGATGCCGGCCGAGACGATGACGAACGTGACGCCGAACGCGAGGATCGCTGTCACGGCGGCCTGCACACCCACATTGAGCAGGTTCTGCGTGGTCAGGAAGTCACCGGAGAGCAGCGACATCGCCACTACCAGGACCACCAGGGCGCTCAGTGCGCCGTTGTCGAGCAGGATGCGCCGGACGGCGCTCGCGGCCCCGGCACTCGCGCCCGTATTGCTCTTGAGTGTGTCAGTGGCCACGGGAGCCCTCCACTTCGTTCTTGGTTACGTTCACGGCCAGCGCCATTACGGCGTCCTGGGTCGCTTCGTGCGCGGGGAGTTCGCCGGCGATCCGGCCCTGGGCCATGACCAGCACCCGGTCGCTCATGCCGAGGACCTCCGGCAGGTCGCTGGAGATCATCAGGACGGCGTGCCCGGAAGCGGTCAGCTCATTGATCAGCTGATAGATCTCGACCTTGGCGCCGACGTCGATGCCACGCGTCGGCTCGTCGAGGATCAGCACCCTGGTGTCGGCGAGCAGCCACTTCCCGATGACGACCTTCTGCTGGTTGCCGCCGGAGAGGGTACGGACGTGCTGGCCGAGGCCTGCCATCCGTACGCCCAGCTGCTCGGCGATCCGGGCGGCGGCCGCGCGCTGAGCCTTGCGGTCCACGAGGCCGGCGCGGGTGGCCGAACGCAGCGTGACCAGGCCGAGGTTCTCCTGCACGGAGGCGTCGAGCACCAGCCCCTGCGCTTTTCGGTCCTCGGGTACGAGCCCGATCCCGGCGCCCATGGCGGCGTTCACGTCGCCCTTGCCGAGCCGCTCGCCGCGCACCTCAACGCTTCCGGCGTCGTAGGTGTCGGCGCCGAAGACCGCGCGTACGACCTCGGTGCGTCCGGCGCCGACGAGCCCGGCGAGACCGACGACTTCACCGGCGTGGACGTCGAAGCTGACGTCGTGGAAGACGCCGTTGCGCGTCAGCCCACGTACGGAGAGCAAGGGGTCGCAGAGCAAGGGGTCGCAGAGCGAGGCGTCACCGTCACTCGTTTCCGGGCGTTCGCGCGGATACTGCTGCTCGATGCTGCGCCCGACCATCAGGCGTACGAGCTCGTCCTCGGGCGT
This sequence comes from Streptomyces sp. ISL-100, assembly GCF_018614615.1. Classification (GTDB taxonomy): domain Bacteria; phylum Actinomycetota; class Actinomycetes; order Streptomycetales; family Streptomycetaceae; genus Streptomyces. The sequence continues at coordinate 7,205 of NZ_JAGGOK010000143.1, forward strand.
GGAGGCGGGCACCTGGCCGATGCTGCGGCCGTCACGCAGAACGGTGACGCGGTCTCCGAGGGCCGCGATCTCTTCGAGGTGGTGGGTGATGAAGACGATCCCCACCCCGTCCTCGCGCAGCTGCCGCACGATACGGAAGAGCTTGTCCACTTCTCCGCTGGTCAGGACGGCGGTCGGCTCATCCATGATCAGTACGCGCGCGTCGAGGCTGAGCGCCTTGGCGATCTCCACCATCTGGAGCTGGGCGATGCCCAGTTCGCGCACCTTGGCCTTCGGCGACACCCGCACGCCGACCCGCTTCAGCAGCTTCTGCGCGTCGGCCTCCATCCGCTTGCGGTCGATCATCTTGAAGCGGCGCGGCTGGCGGCCGAGGAAGATGTTCTCGGCGACGGTCAGCTCGGGCACCAGGTTGAACTCCTGGTAGATGGTGGCGATTCCCAGCCGCTCGGCGTCCTGCGCACCGTGGACGCGGACCTCGCGCCCGTCGACGAGAATGCGGCCGCTGTCGGGCCGGTAGGCGCCGGAGAGCATCTTGATCAGCGTGCTTTTCCCGGCGCCGTTCTCACCGAGCAGGACGTGCACTTCGCCGCGCCGCAGGTCGAAGTCGACGGAGTCGAGCGCGACGACGCCGGGGAAGGTTTTGCGTATGCCTTCGATGCGCAGCAACTCGTCCTGGCTGCTCACAGGTTGCTCCTCTGGCTCTGGTGACTCTCGTGGCTCTGGTGCGGAGGGCGCTGCTCGCCGCAGGACCGGCGTACGACGAGATGGGCGGGAAGGGTGACGGACTGCGGGGGCCGGCCCTCGATGAGGTCGACGAGCGCCCGTACGGCGGCCCGGCCCAGCTCGCCGGTCGGCTGGGCGATGGCGGTGATCGGCGGATCGGTGTGGACGAACCACGGGATGTCGTCGAAGGCGGCGAGCCCGATGTCCTGCGGAACGCGCAGCCCGTGCGCGCGGATCGCGTCGAGGGCACCGAGGGCCATCAGGTTGTCGGCGGCGAAGACGACCTCGGGCGGCTCGGGCAGGGCGAGGAAACGCTCGGTGGCGCGCCGCCCGCTGTCCGCCTGGAAGTCGCCCTGGCCGATGTAGGCGTCGGGCAGCGGAAGTCCGTGCTCCCTGAGCCCCTCGCGGAAGGCTTCGACGCGCTCGCTGCCGGTGGTGGTGGCCGCCGGGCCCGCGATGATGGCGAGCTTGCGGTGGCCGAGGCGGTGGAGGTGGGCGACCAGGTCGCGTACGGCCGGACAGCCGTCGGCGCGCACGACGGGTACGTCGACACCCGGAATCCAGCGGTCCACGAAGACCATGGGGGTGCCGCCGCGCGCCGCGTCGAGTATCTGCGGGGAGCCTCCGTCGGCGGGAGACACCAGGAGTCCGTCGATGCGTCGGTCGAGGAGCGTTCGGACGTGGTGGTCCTGCAACTCGGGCCGCTCGTCGGCGTTTCCGATGATGACGCTGTAGCCGAGGGCGCGGGCCGCTTCCTCGACGGAGCGGGCCAGCGCGGTGAAGTACGGGTTGAGTACGTCGCTGATGACCAGCCCGAGGGTGCGGGTCTGGTCGGTGCGCAGGGAGCGGGCCACGGCGTTGGGCCGGTAGCCGAGCGCGTCGACGGCGGCGAGGACGCGGGTGCGCGCGTCGGGGCTGACGGACGGATGACTGTTGAGGACGCGCGAGACCGTGGCAACGGACACACCCGCCTCAGCCGCGACATCTTTGATGCTCGCCACTGCCGCACCACCTCCTCGTGGTTTCGGTGAGCCTCGATTCCGGAGTGCGGCCGGCGAAGCTCTAGCGCTCATGGAATCGATTACACGAGTGATTGGAAACGATTACACGCCCTGGAAGCAAGACCTCCGCGGCACAGCGAGACCGGATCGTGACGAAGTCGCGCTCATATGAGCTCGGGCAGTGCGGAGGCCGGATCGGATGCCCCCACTCCGGCCGAAGCGTCTCTACGCTGAGCCCAGTCAGCAGGAGCAAGCGAGAGGGAAAGGGTTTCGCGTGTCCAAGGGCCGTAAGAACAGCCTCTATCCGAACGTCTCCGACGAACTGGCCGCACTGATGAAGACGGGGTGGGCCGACACCGAGCGGCGCGACCTCGAACCGGCCGAGCAGACCCCGTACGCGGCCAAGCGCCGCGCCGCGCTCGCGGCCCGCTTCCCCGGCGAGCGCCTGGTGATCCCGGCCGGCAACCTCAAGGTGCGCGCCAACGACAGCCACTACCCTTTCCGCCCGTCCAGCGAGTACGTCCACCTCACCGGCGACCAGACCGAGGACGCGGTGCTGGTCCTCGAACCGCTCGCGGACGGCGGCCATGAGGCGACCGCGTACCTTCTCCCCCGCTCCGACCGCGAGAGCGGCGAGTTCTGGCAGGGCGCCGCCAAGGGCGAGCTGTGGGTCGGCCGCAGGAACAGCCTCGCCGAGGCCGCGACGCTGCTCGGCCTGCCCTGCCGGGACGTCCGGAGGGTCGCCGACGAGCTGCGCGCCGCCCGCCAGGCACCCACCCGGATCGTGCGCGGTTACGACGCCGAGCTCGAGGCGGCCGTCGGAAACACGGACGAGGAGCGGGACACCGGCCTCAAGACCGCCCTGTCCGAGATGCGCCTGGTCAAGGACGAGTGGGAAATCGGCGAGCTGCGCAAGGCGTGCGACTCGACCGTACGCGGATTCACCGATGTCGTACGGGAGTTGGCCACCGCGGTCGCCACCTCGGAGCGGTGGATCGAGGGCACGTTCTTCCGCCGGGCGCGCCTGGAGGGCAACGACGTGGGCTACGGCTCCATCTGCGCCGCGGGCGAGCACGCCACGATCATGCACTGGGTGCGCAATGACGGCGACGTACGACCCGGCGAACTGCTCCTCCTCGACGCGGGCGTGGAGACCCGTACCCTCTACACCGCCGACGTGACCCGCACACTGCCCATCGACGGCACCTTCACCCCTCTTCAGCGCAAGATCTACGACGCGGTGTACGAGGCGCAGCAGGCCGGCATCGACGCGGTGCGGCCCGGTGCGCGCTACAGGGACTTCCACGAGGCGGCGCAGCGGTACCTGGCGGACAAGCTCGTCGAGTGGGGCCTGCTGGAGGGCCCCGCCGAGCGCGTGTACGAGCTGGCTCTGCAGCGGCGCTTCACCATGGCGGGCACGGGCCACATGCTGGGGCTCGACGTACACGACTGCGCGACGGCGCGCACCGAGGCGTACGTCGACGGAACGCTCGAACCCGGCATGGTGCTGACCGTCGAGCCGGGCCTGTACTTCCAGCCCGACGATCTGACCGTGCCGGCGGAGTACCGGGGCATCGGCGTCCGTATCGAGGACGACATCCTCGTCACCGCCGACGGCAACGAGAACCTCACGGCCGGGCTGCCGCGCGCTTCTGCGGAGGTCGAGGCGTGGATGCGGGAACTCATGGCGCCGCGATAGCACCGGCGTACCTTCAGCGCTTCCATGCTGGGAGCGGAAGGCGGGGGCGGGCGGGCCGCTGCGGGGGGCTTGTTCCCCGACCCGC
>NZ_JAGGOK010000144.1 GCF_018614615.1 Streptomyces sp. ISL-100
GTTCAGGGTGTCGGGTCAATGGGGAGTTGCCATCCTGAATCCGCAGGTGGGGGGCCTGGTGTGGCACCGATTTGGCATGTTCCGCCCAGGCAGAAGGCGTGATCATCGCAGGGTGATCGACTGCCACGGCCGCGTAACCAGAGGTGCCCCCAGCGGAGTTGGGCAGTCTTGAATAAAGCCATAACCCCGCTGAGGGCACGCAGACCGCTGTCTACCAGGTGCGGCCCTTCATGCGTACACAGCCGCAAGACCACCCGATCAGGAGCCCTGTTCGACCCGCACGTTCCAAGATCGGTTGAGATACGGCTTCTGGCGCCCGATCAGCGGGTGATGCGGGCGCTGGCGTAGCCGGCGTTGCTGGTGTCGCCGCCGGTCGGCGGGTTGATGGCTGTGCCTTCGATGGTCTTGTCGAGCTTGGTGACGTAGACCGGGCTTTGGCAGTTGGTGTCGCTGTACAGGGTGAGGGTGGCCAGATCGTCCGTGGCGCCGACCCCCAGGAAACTGTAGCGGCCGCTCCGGTTTTGGATGACGTTCAGGCGCATGCACGACTGGACCACGGGCTTGGACAGCGTGAAGCCGGGCTGGCTGCTGTCCGGGGCTTCGTTGTAGAAAGTCACGCTGGCGCTGGAGCGGTCCTGCACGGGCTGCAGCGTCAGACTGGGAGCTTCAAGGACCGGAGTGGTCTTCTGCAGCCGGTAGGACTCTCGACTTTCGACGTTTCGTTGATCGTCGTGGAGGTCGCTCGGGTGGGTGATGTGGCTTCATTCGGCCGCGTGGGCTGGAGACAGCAGAGAAGCATCGGCGGTGCTTACGTCGCCTGCTGTGAGGGACCCGCCGATGCTTCCGGATTCGACCGTACCGGCCTCGCTGCTCGCTGTGTTGGAGTTGGTGCGGGGCAGCTTCACCACGCCGACGTTCCGTACCTTCGCCGCGCTGGTCACGGGGCTGATCGCGCAGACGGGGCGGTGCACGGTGACCGGGATGCTCACCGGCGCGGCACTGACGCGCACCTGGTCCCACGAACGCGCGCACGTCTTCTTCTCCCGCTCCCGCTGGAACCCCGACATCCTGGGCGTGTCCCTGTCTCACCTGGTGGTGCGCCGTCTGCTGCCCGAGGGAGCGGTGCTGACCGTGGCGGTGGACGACACCCTGTTCTAACGGCGTGGGAAGAAGGTCTTCGGTGCGGCCTGGCAGCACGACGGCGCGGCCCGGGGGCCCAAGCCGGTCGGGCGCGGGACCTGCTTCGTCGTGGTCGGCCTGGTCGTCGAACTGCCTTTCCTGGCCCGGCCGGTGTGCCTGCCGGTGCTGGCCCTCCTGTGGCGGCCCGGACAGGAGCGGTCGAAGGTCGACATCGCCGCGTCCATGATCCGCTTCCTCGCGGCCTGTCACCACGGCCGCCAGATCCACGTCGTCACGGACGCCGCCTACCACGGACGCGCCCTGCGCGAGCTGCCCGGGAACGTCACTTTCACCACCCGCCTGCCCGCCTCCGCGGTGCTCTACGGCCTCGCCCCGCCCCGCACCGGCAAACGCGGACGGCCCGCCCTCAAGGGCGCCCGCCTGGGCACACCGAAAGACCTGGCCGCCGCGGCCGCCTTCGCCTCCGCCCAGGTCAGGCGCTACCAGCGCACCGACACCGTCCACGTGGCCGAGATCACCTGCCTGTGGTAAAGCCCCTTCCGCACCCAGACGGTCCGCGTGATCCTCCTGCGCGACCAGGACACCGACAGCGGCTGTGACCTCGCGCTGGTCACCACCGACCTGACCACCCCCGCCCCGGCCCTGATCACCCGGTACTCGTGGCGCTGGTCGATCGACGTCACCATCGCCGAGGCCCGCGACCTGCTCGGGGCCGGCCAGGCCCACAACCGCACCCGCCGCGCCGTCGAGCGAACCGTCCCGTTCACCCTGTACTGCTACACGATCACCGTCATCTGGTACGCACTGCACGGCCACCACCCCAGCGACGCCGCCGACCGCCGCGAGCACGCCCCCTGGTACACCACCAAGACCGACCCGTCCGACTCCGACATTGTCGCCAAGCTCCGCCGCGTCACCATCGCCGCCCGATTTCTGCCCACCCGCCCAGGCCAGCCCACCGAACAAGAAATCCGCGCCGTCCAACACGCCTGGGCCACAGCCAGCCTCGCCACCGCAGCCTGATCAACCGGACCTGCCAGAACACCGAAAGTCGAGACTTAAGGTAACGACTTCGTTTATGTGTCAAAAGTTATAGACTGGTCGGTACAGGCGGGCTCCCGCCTGGAGGCCCGAGAAGGAGGCAACGGTTCCGTCTAGGCCGTGCCCGGATGTCCGGCGTTTCTGGCCTGGGAGCTACCTCAGCCGGGAAGAAACTCTATGAACCTCAAGAAGATTGCGACTGCGGCGGCAGCCGCCGCAGCACTCACTATGGGCGGCTTGGCCGCCACAGCGGCCCCGGCATTCGCCAACCACGACGACCCGGTATCCGCGGACGTCAAGGTCAACGATGGTGGAGCCAAGGCCAGTTTCGATTCGCCGATCATCAGTGGCCGTGCAAGCCTGCCGTCGTCGTTCCGCTAACCTACCGCTAACCTCCGCTAACCTTCCGCTAACCTCGATGTTTCGTGACGGGTCGTCGGTTGTCCGGCGGCCCGTTTCTGCTTGTCGGGCCGCTCGTGGCGGTAGTGAGGGCCCGGCAGTCGCGTCGGGTGGGCGCCGGTTCCACGGTTCCGGCAGGTTGATCAGGTCGCGTCGGGACGGGTGAGTCGGCGGGTCAGCCGGGTTCGGCAGTTGAAGCGGGAGCCGGCGGCGGCGGCCGGTCATGACGAGCCGGGCGGCGGCGGAAAACAGTCATGCTGTGCGGCGTCCGGTCGACGCGTGGGGTCATCGCTGGGCGAGCGGTCAGGGCACGGGCATCCTCGCCGCACTCGAAGTGCCCGGCGCGAGCCCGCAGTGCCTGCCCGTGGCCACCACGCTGACCCGGGCGCTCGCCCGGGTGGACGGGGACGCCCTGGACCGGGCCGTGGGCCACTTCGTGCAAGTGCACGCCTGCGACCCGCTGGCCGCAGCCTGATCACCCAGACCTATCAGAACGTCGAAAGTCGAGAGGACTTCCAGCGCTTGGTGTGCACCACGGTGCGCTTGGCGGCTGTCGGGAGAGTGCCGACCGGGATCAGACAGGATGCATCTTCGAACATGACCATCCGGTAGTCGGTCAAGCCATTGCGGCCGAAGCCGGCGCCGTTGAAGGCCTTGCCGTTATTGAGGGCGGAGAGGTTCACGCAGCTGCTGACGGGATTGTCCTGACTGGCCACGACGGCTTCAAAGGCGTCCACAGACGTGGTAGCGCCGGTGCCGCTGTACTCGCCGCGGTAAACCCCCACCACGTCACCACCCGACAGCGTGACGATGTCGGCATGGGCGGGAGCCGCGGTGAACAGAAGGGGCATCAACGCGGCACACACGATGCCGACGCGCTGGAGCAGGACCATCTAGCACACTCCGAGCACTTCAGGGAAGTCCGTACGGTGCGGTCACTGAATGCGATCCTTGCTGACTGTCCGCCGAGCACGCCCCCACGCCACGCCGAGTGGACCGAATGAGACGATGCCAGGTGATTCATGACACTCCCACGTCGTCAGCGGCGGAGGGTGGCTGACTGGGTGGTGTAGCAGGGGAGGGCTGCCCGGGGGCCTCAGGGCACGAGGCTGTTGAGGTCGATGTCGGCTGGGAAGGGGACGGAGACCTTCAGTCGGCTTCGGTGGATGCCGGTGGCCACGTATGTGCTGGTCATGGCGTCGAGCTCGTAGGTGTGGACGGCGGGGATGCCGGCTTCGTCTTCGATGCGCCAGAAGTGGGGGATCTTGGCTTGTGCGTACTTGAAGGGTTTCAGGGACCGGTCGCGGTCCGCTGATTCCTCGGAAACGACTTCGATGACCAGGGCCACGTCTTCGGGTGCGTACCAGGTCCGGTCCGGGTTGTACGGGGCGGTGGTGACCAGGGTGTCCGGCTCGGGTCGGCTCTTCTTGTCGAGCCGGATGGTCATTTCCCGCTCGGTCTCGAACCCGGCGGGGGCGGCCTGCCGCAGCGCGAAGGTCAGGTTCTCCACGAGCCGGGAGTGCCAGGACCGTTGCGGCGACATCATGAAGATCAGGGCTCCGTCGATGAGTTCGGTGTGCCGCGGTGCCTGGGGAAGGTGGTCGAGGTCGTCGGCTTCCCAGCCGCTCGGCCTGGGCGGGGTCATCCAGTCGGGGAGTTCGGTGGTCACGGCTTCCTCCAGGCGCCTCGAAGATGGCGGTCAGGGGCCTTGATCCCGGATCGCGGACACGGGCCATACGTGGTGTCAGCGTAGTTGATGCCGCTGCACGTCGAGTGGCCGGTGGTGCACCGCTGCGGTCCAAGTTGCCTGGTGCTTGCCCGGGTCGGGCGCGGACACCCGGGTTGCCACGGTAGGCCCAAAGGCGTACGAGAAGCGTGGCGTATGCCGATGACGCTGCCATTTGCGCAAAGATGAGAAGCCGAAGTGGAGGAGCCCAGGGTTTCAAGGGTTTCGTAAGCGGTCAGTCGCGACCGCAACCGAAAGCTGCGATGTGCCCACCAGTGGGCACGTCGAGTCGGGGCAGAGGGATCGAGCGGGATGGAGCGGGACTGAAACGGGTGGGAAAGTCCGATTCTCTCGCAAAGGCTTGGTAAAGTTGCAGGTCAGAACATTGCCCGGCTCGGGTTCGAATCTCCTAGGCTCCACCCCGTAAACGCCCCCTGACCTGCGGAAACGCAGTTTCAGGGGGCGTTTTTTGTGCCCATCAGCGGGTACGTCCCTGCCCATCAGGTACGGGGGAGCCCCTGTCTCCCAAGGGGCTTGCTGTATCCGTCTCCCCCGAGAACTCCTAGGCTCGGGGGCGCGGGCTCCCGGGCCTGCTTCTTTGGGCGTCGCCTGGCTGGCCCGCCGCGCTGCCTCGGTCGTCATGTGGATCAACCCGGCCTGCAAGACCGCGAAACCGCCTGCGATCTGGGCAACCCCGCAGGTTAGGGCATCGACGTCGTTCGCCCCAGTCCACGTGATCAAGCGTCTGGTCGAGGCCTTGAATGCCCGGCTCGGCGGGGATGGGATGATCTTGGGGTTGGTCATGCTGGGAGGGGATCGCTCGTGTCGGCTGCGCCGCCGTCGTACAAGGGACACCGGTACCCGGGCGATGGTGCCTGAAGTTCGGGCAGACCTACGCCCACGCGCTGCGCCGCCGGCGCCCGCGGGCCGGGGACAAGTGGCATCTGGACGAGGTCTTCATCAAGATCAACGGGGAGTTGACGTACCTGTGGCGCGCGGTCGACGCCGACGGCAACGTCCTCGACATCCTCGTGCAGTCCCGGCGGGACACCGCCGCGGCCGGGCGTTTCTTCAGGAAGCTGATGAAGGTCACCCGCTCGGTGCCCAGGGTGGTGGTCACCGACAAGTTCCGCTCCTACGGCGCCGCCCACCGGCAGGTGATGCCATCGGTGGAGCACCGCGCCCACAAGGGCCTGAACAACCGGGCCGAGTACTCCCACCAACCGACCAGGCAACGCGAACGCGCCATGAAGGGTTTCCGTTCCGTCGGCGGAGCCCAACGGTTCCTGGCCGCGTTCAGCGGCATCTCACCCCACTTCCGATCCCGACGCCACCTCATGACCGCCACCGAGCACCGCACCGAAATGATCATCCGCTTCGCGATCTGGGACCAGATCACCGGCGTAGCCGCCCTGACCACGCCGGCCTGACCCGGCGCCGACAGCCCACCCCGGCATGCCCTGACGCACCGTCGGACACCCACGCCCTCGACAACGTGACAGTGCCGGACTGAGGTCTGCGGCAGGTCTCCGGCCGGCGGCGCATCCGTGCGGCGGCGCGGCACGAGCGGGCCGATCCTTGCAGCAACCGCCTCCCCGGCCCGGGTCCGGAGAGGATGGGACTGCACCTGTTGAGGACCCCACTCCTTGAGGAGACTGCGATGAATGCCTTGCCCGCCGGGACCGACGCCGCCCACCGCCAGGCGGGGCTGCGTGAGTCTGCAGCGCTGCTCCAGCCCGAGTTGGCCGGCCTGCGCAGGTCCCTGCACCAGGAGCCGGAGATCGGGCTCGACCTGCCGCTGACCCGGGCGAAGGTGCTGGCCGCGCTGGACGGGCTGCCGTTGGAGATCACCTTGGGCAAGCAGCTCAGTTCGGTCACCGCAGT
>NZ_JAGGOK010000145.1 GCF_018614615.1 Streptomyces sp. ISL-100
ACGACTTTGAAATCTCCCTGCCATGGCCTCCCAACCCGGGCTACTAAGACCCTGTCAGGAGTTTCCCACTCGTCACAAAGAAGACGACGGATGAGTACGCACCGCGAACCAGCCCACATCCATCGGGTTAGAGCTGGCGGATAATCAAGAGGCGTAACAACACCGGTTCCTCGCGTATACCTTCCCGTCTCGCTCACCGCGCCCGGACCATCCGATAGTGCTGATCCGACGCGACTTTGTCGAGGCTGCTCCCGCCCTCCCCGGCGACCCCCGGATCAGGCTTCCTCCAGCTTCAATCCGCCGCTACGACGGCGAATAGATGGGTCATTTCACCCCCTCCGGAAATAGCAGCGCCTCGCGGCGCACTAGTAGTTGATCCAGCCCCTCACTACGGGGTTGATCTCCTTCGCGAGCTCGAAGATGGTCGATCCACTGCGCTGGTGCAGCCGCCAGGAGCGGATCTGCGCCCTGATGCGCTTGGCCGCTTCGTCGCTGATGGCCGGGTTGAAGCCGCCGAAGTGTTCTCCGCGCTTCGTCCTGACCTTCCGCACCCGAAACCCGTACCCCGGAAGGTGAAGGAGGTGTGTTCGTACGATCCACGCCTCTTGTCGTCCTGGTACTACAGCCGGAGATCTTGAGGGTCGGTGATCGGCGGGACCGGCTTGTGGTGGGCCCAGGGCTGGAGTCGGGGTGGGAGGGGGTCTCCGCGGCGGCGGTAGTGGCTGACCGTTGCGCGGGTCTGGTGCAGGCGGCGCCAGACTTCGCAGGTGAGGACGGTCTGGGCGGTGTGGCGGGGGTTGAGGTGGACCGCGGCCAGGCAGTGGCGGATGGTGTGGACGGAGGGCCGCAGCAGCGGCCCCGGGATCAGCCGGTGGCCTCGCTTTCCGCGGTGAACTGGGCTTTTCCCGCATCGTCCGGGGCAGGCTCGTCCCGTTTGGCGGGGTCGGGGACGGCGGCGCGTTGCACAGCGAGGAAGGCGGTGGCCAGCATGCAGGCGGTGATGTGCCGGTGCCAGGGCGTCCATTTGCGGACCTGGTAGTCATCGAGGCCGACCAGCTGCTTGTTGATCTCGTTGTCCTCTTCGATCTTCCAGCGGCCGCCGGCCCGCGTGATGATCTCGGTGAGCGAGGTGCCCAGGAGTGCGTGCACCAGGGAAGTAAGCGATCTCGCGGTGGAGTTCGCCGTCCTTGCCGCGCCGGTTGGGGTGCAGCGAACGGCGCAGCACCAGCCAGTGCTCGTGGCCCGCGGCTGGCGGCTCGTCGGGCAGAGTCACGGTGAAGGCGGTCCAGTCGTAGCTGCGGGTGCCCTTCGCGCCGTCGCCGCACGAGCGGCGCTCCCACGCATCGCGGCTGATGGCGTAGTGCAGCAGGTCGTCGGCGCGCTTGATGGCCGGCTGCCCCGGCTTGCCGGGCGGCCCGTCGATCGGCAGATCGACCGGGACGCCGAAGATGTAGGGCACGGCGGCCTCGTGGCACCAGCGTCGCAGCTTCGGGTCACGGCCGTAGCCGGCGTCGGCCAGCACCCAGGCGAACGGGACGCCGGCGTCCCGGGCCTCGGTGAGCATGGCAATGGCCAGCTCGGGCTTGGTGGCGAAGTCGACCTGTTCGGGTATCCCGGCCTGACGGCACCGCGGCCGGTCGGCCGTCCACTCCTCGGGCAGTAAAGCCGACGGTCGATGAACGCGTGCTGCCCGCTCTCGGCGGCGTAGCTGAGCATCACCATGGTCTGGCAGTTGCGGACATCGCCGGTCAGCCCGCAGTGCTGGTAAGCCACCCCGACCGACTTCGTCCCCTTCTTCTGCGCCTGCGTGTCGTCGATGACCAGCGACGCCTCCGGATCGCCCAGGTCATCGATGAGGTAGCCGCGGACCGCATCGCGCAGCCGGTCGGCGTCCCACACCGAGCCGTTCAGCAGCCACTGCATCCGATCCGCGCCGGCATGACCGGCCCGCTCGGACAGCGTCCAGCCGTTCTTCTTCGGCAGCTCGGCCAGCAGACCCTCGATGAACTGCGCGAACACCAACCGAGGCTCCGGCCGGTTGAACAAGTACCCCATCGAACCAGTCAACGCGGACAACTCGGCATCCCACTCGGCTATCTGCTCAGCCGTCACATCCAGCATCATGCCCGGTCAACGAGCCGACCCGGCCCCCGTCACAAGATCTCCGGCTGTAGTACAAGGCGCCTCATGGCGCACTGCCAGCGGTCGCTGACCTGCACCGCGTCCGGCAGGGCGTCGGTGACGGCCTGGGCGTAGGCGGCCGAGCCGTCCCGGCAGACGATCTCCACCCCGGGATGGGCGCACAGCCAGGCGGTCAGTGTCTGCGCGGTGCGGTCGGCCAGCACGTCGACGCGGGCGTGGGTGAGGACGTCGATCAAGATGGTGGCGTAGCGGTGGCCGCGCCGTAGCGCGAAGTCATCGACTCCCAGGACCCGCGGGACCGGGCACTGGGGCAGCGGCAACGCCATGAGCAGGCTTACTGTAACAGCGTGCTGCCGCTGACTGCCTGGTGCAGGTGCGGCAGCAGCCGGGCCGCCGCCCTGCCCGCGAGCTCCACCGCCACCGCGCCCAGCAGGCCCTGCAGGGCCGGGGTCCGCCTCTGGTAGCGAACCGTCAACCCCTCCACCTGCTCGGCAAACGTGGCCTTCGGGCAGTCCGGGTTCTCGCAGTACAGGCGCCGTACGGACAAGTCGATCACCATCGGGCGACTGCCGACGGCCTCGTCGGCGACGTGCCGCACGTACCGGCTGTGCACCCAGTCCGACGGACGGCCGCAACCAGGACAAGCGACCGAGACGTTCCGGGTCCGCGCCGAAATCCGGATCAACCCGGCCTCGGCCTGCACTTCCTCGACCTCCACTGCCCCCAACTGGGGCAGTAGGACCTCCAGCTCGACATCGCTCATCCCACCAGACTGCACCCGCACTGACGTACCGTCACGCGTACCGGCTGACCCGATCACCAGCTACGAAAATCTTGGAAGAGCCGCCTTCCTTGACAGTGGATGTGCTGTCGGCGCAGACTTCCGCTCGGTGCGGTAACAGCATGGGCGCCTCTTGTTAACGTCGGTGTGACGCATACCTGCGTCCCCTCCTCTCTGTTGAGTTGGGGGCGGGGGGTGCGGCCTTTGGGGGGAGCAGCCCCGGTTACTCAGGGCGGGGGTTGGCCTTTGCTGTTGCCTCGCCTGGACGGATCCCCTGGCGGTGGAGTCGGCGGCAGCCTCCTCTCCAGGACTCGCTGCCCTCGGGGGCTGAGTGACGTCTGCCCGCCCACCGCCATGGAGCTGAGCTTGCGCCGAGCGTCGTCATCGAGGCTCGGGGAGCGGATCCGAGGTAAGTGGAGTCGAGGGGCGCTCGTTCCGACGGGATGCTCGGACCGGCGCTGTCTTGCGCAGGTATCCCAGCGCCGTTCTGGAGGTTCGAGAAGGAAGGACTGCTCCTCTGTGTCCGCAGAACCCGTGTCGTTCAAGCCGAGGTTCCCTGGCGAACACGCTCTGCGCGTCGGGTGTGGCGGAGCGAGGCTGACCGGTCTGTGACGGGGATGCTGGAGCCGTTGGGTCTCGGCGGCGTGGAGAGCGTTGTCTATCTGCAGGTCATTTCCGGTCCCGGCAGGACCGTGGCGGAACTTGCGGCCGGTCTGGGCATGACGAATGGCCGGACACGTGGGCTGCTGGCCCGCCTGGTCGAGGCCGGGCTGATCACCCGGGTGACGGGCAGTCCGGTTCGATATCTGCCCGCGCCGCCAGACGTGGCGGTGGACGCGTTGGTCCGGCGCCGCCAGGAGGAGCTGGAGCAGGTGCGTGGCTACGCGCATGCCCTGGCCCGTCAGTTGCAGGAGGCGCCCCGCGGCCGAGTAGCGGACATGATCGAACTGGTCGAGGGGGAGCAGGCCGTGGTGGAGCACTCGGTGAGGCTCCAGATGGGGGCCCGCAAGGAAGTCCTGATCGTCGACTGCCCGCCCTACCTCTACAGTCCCTCTCCTGGGAATCCGCAGCAGGCGCAGTCAATGCGTCGGGGTGTGGAGTATCGGGCCATCTACCATGCTCCGATACTGGATCAACCGGGCCGGATGGACGATCTGTTGGCCAATACCGCAGCGGGTGAGGACGCCCGTGTGCTCCCTTCGGTCCGCATGAAGATGGTCATCGCTGACCGCCGGGAGGCACTGATCCCGGTGAGCTTCGAAGCCGTCGAGCTGCATAGTCTGGTCCTGGTCCACTCGTCGCCACTGCTGGCCGCGCTGGTGACGTCGTTCGAGCATCTGTGGGTGCAGGCCATCCCGCTGTCCGGCGGCCAGAACGACGGGGGGCCGGGCAAGGCCGACCGCGAGATGCTCGCCATGCTCGCCGCCGGCATGAAAGACCGCGCCATCGCGCGGGCGCTGGGCATCACCGAGCGCAGCGTCACTCGCCGGGTGGCTCATCTGCTGAACTCGCTCGGCGCGGAGACCCGGTTCCAGGCGGCGTTGCGGGCGGCCAAGCTCGGCTGGCTGTAGGCGGACGCCCACCTGTCTCCTTCCTGTTGCTTCCAGGACGGTGTCTGTTATCCGACGGACGTCTGCTCTCAGACGTGTCTGATGGCCTGTCTGGTCACGGACAGCACCCATAGAGTGCGCTTCGCCCCCAGCACCTCCACGCTATCGGGAAGGAGCGCAACGGCATGATGCGAAGAGTGCTCGCCTGCTGTGTCACCACGGCCGTGGCCTGCCTGTCCACCCTCATATGGGCCGGTCCGGCGCAGTCGCAGCCGCAGCCGTCACAGCGGTCGAACTACATCGTGACGTTCAAGAGTTCCGTCGGCGACCCGGCCGACGTCGCCGGCCAGCAGGCCCGCCAGAATGGCGGCGAGGTCAAATCCGTCTACCAGCACGCTCTGAAGGGTTACGCGGCCACCCTGCCCGCCTCAGCGGTCGCGCGCCTGCGGTCCGATCCGCGGGTCGCCTCGGTCGAGCCTGACCAGATCGTCAGCATCACCGCACAGACCGTGCCCACCGGAGTCCAGAGGATCTTCGCCGACGAGAATCCCGACCTCGACATCGACGGTGTGGACAATGTCCGTACCGACGCCGACATCGCCATCCTGGACACAGGCGTCGACCACGACCACCCTGACCTCAACGTGGTCGGCCGCACCAACTGCGCGTACGGATTCACCGGCTGCAACGACAACGACACCGAATCCGCCCTGGACGACAACCAAGGGCACGGCAGCCACGTAGCCGGCACCGCGGCAGCGATCGACAACGGCACCGGTGTCGTGGGTGTCGCACCAGGCGCCCGGCTCTGGTCGGTCAAGGTACTCAACGACTCGGGCAGCGGCCCCTTCAGCGACATCGCCGAAGGCCTCGACTGGGTGGCGGCACGCTCGGGCACCATCGAGGTCGTCAACATGAGCCTGGGCTGCGAGTGCTCCAGCGACGCCATCTCCACCGCCATCACCAACCTGGTGAACAAAGGCGTCGTCGTGGTGGTCGCCGCCGGCAACAGCGCCAAGAACGCCTCCACCTTCTTCCCCGCCAACCACCCCGACGTCATCACCGTATCGGCGCTGGCCGACTACAACGGAGCCCCCGGCGGCGGAGCCCCCTCGACCTGCCGCCCCGGAACCGACGACACCCTGGCCGACTTCTCCAACTTCGGCTCCACCGTGGAGCTCGCCGCACCCGGAGTGTGCATCTACTCGACATCCATCGACGGCGGCTACGCAACCCTGTCCGGCACATCCATGGCCAGCCCGCACGTGGCCGGCGCGGCCGCCTATTACGCCAGCCTGAACAACCCCGACAGCCGCGCGGACGTGCTGAAGATCCGTGACGATCTGATCGACGCCGGGAATCTGGACTGGACCGACACCTCCGGCGACGGCGTCAAGGAGCCGCTGCTGGACGTCGGCGCGCCCTCCGACCCCACCCTGCCCAGCGCCGCCTTCACCGCCAGCTGCGGTCCCACCACTTGCAGCTTCGACGCATCCGCCTCGACCGATGACGGCACGATCACCTCGTACGCGTGGAAGTTCGGCGACGGTGCCACCGGCACCGGCAAGACCGTCTCGCACACCTACACCCCGGACAAGGCCTACACCGTCACCCTGACCGTGACCGACAACACCGGCAAGACCGACGACTCCACCCAGGGCGTCGTCGTCGGCAACCCGCCGCCCGTCGCCTCCTTCACCAACAGCTGCAGCAGCCCGCGCGTCTGCTCCTTCGACGCCTCCGCCTCCAGCGACCCAGGCGGATCGATCAGCAGCTACGCATGGACGTTCGGTGACGGCACCACCGGCACCGGAAAGACCGTCTCGCACACCTACCCCGCTCCCGGCGGCGGTACCTACAGCGTGAAGCTGACCGTGACCGACAACCAGGGCAAGACCGCCACCACCAGCAAGACGGTCACCCCGCCGCCGAACCGGCTGCCGGTTCCCGTGATCACCGTGGGATCCTGCTCGGCGACGTCGCACTACTGCCTCATGAACGGGTACCAGACCAAGGACCCGGACGGTGGCCTCTGGTCGACGTTCACCTACGTGTGGGACTTCGGTGACGGCAAGACCGGCACAGGAGTCACTCAGGGTCACACGTTCCCCGCTGCCGGCACGTACACCGTCAAACTCACCGTCACCGACGACGAAGGCACGAGCGCCACCACCACCAAATCCGTCGCTGTCCCGTAGCACCCGGCTTGCTGACAGGGTGGCGGGGTTCATGTGCCCCGCCACCCGTACCGCCATATGGCACAGCACCCCCCGTCACTCTCCCGTTGGCCCACGGTGAGCCTGGGGCCGGGGTCTGACACGAAAATAGAGTTGCCCGTGCAGGCCAGCCTGCTGCGATCGGATCGAAGCGGACGGTCAAGCCGAGGCTGTTTGCTTCCTTGATCATTCGGCGTATGGCGCGTTCGGGATCGCGTTTGGCGAAGTAGTCGGCCCCGAGTTCCCGGTAGACGGTGTGGTCGTGCAGCACGTGCCAGATCGCGATGGCGAGCTTGTGCATGACGGCGACCATGGCCCTCCTGCCGCCTCTGCGCGCGGAGATGCGGCGGAAGAAGGGCCTTTCCGGATTAGGTAAGCCATCAGACCCAACTCGGCTTTCGCTGTTTTCGCGGGGTCGGTGTGATCATGCCGTGTGTTGGAGGCCTGCTTGGGCCCAGGCGTGGTGGACGGCCTGGATGCACGGTCATCCGACACGGACGTGCTGGTGGTCGGCGCTGGCCCTGCCGGGGTGGCGGCCGCGGTCATGGCGGCCAGCCTCAACCTGCGGACCATGGTGCTGGAGGCCGGCCCGGTGGGCGGCAAGCTACATCGAATCAGCGCCTTGGAAAACGTACCGGGCAACTGGTCGACCGGCCCTCAGCTGGCCGAGGCCCTGGCCGCGGACCTTGAGCGCCTGCAGAAGGCCGGCCGGTGCACTGTTTTGCAGGGCCGCGCGGCAAAGGCGACTGGACACGACGACCGGGCCGAACTCGCCCTCGTCCAGCCGGTGTGTGCGGCCGGAACGTGCTCCACCGACAGCGCGCGGTCGCCAACGGACAGGTGCGGCCGGTTGCGGGAGTCGGCCGCGGGGGCGGTCGGGTCGAGAGGGATGGCGTAGCTCATGCCGATGTCGTCGGTGTGCACGGCGATACCCCACTCGGCGAGCGCGGCGAGGAGCACGCCACCAGCGAACGGGCGGGGGGTGGTGAACCATTCGGCGACAGCTCGCGCGCACAGGGTCACGTCGTTGCCGGGCGTCTCCTGGTATTGGCGTTAACCTCGATGTTTCGTGAACGGGTCGTCGGTTTCTCCGGCGGCCCGTTTCGGGTGTGTCAACTTAACGGCTGATCCTGGTTGTTGGTGTTGTCAGTGGTCGGTGGGGGTGAGGCGGCCGTCGAAGGCGATCTGGAAGGCGTTCAGCGGGGCCTTCCAGCGCATGGTCCACTTCTTGCGGCCCTTGCCGGTCGGGTCCAGCGACATGAGGGCCATGTAGACACACTTCATCGCGGCGACCTCGTTGGGGAAGTGTCCGCGTGCACGGACAGCCTTGCGTATCCGCGCGTTCACGGACTCGATCGCGTTCGTGCTGCAGATGACCTTGCGGATCTCGACGTCGAAGGACAGGAAGGGAACGAACTCCGCCCAGGCGTCTGACCAGAGGACACAGCACAGTGC
>NZ_JAGGOK010000146.1 GCF_018614615.1 Streptomyces sp. ISL-100
CACCCGACGAAGCCCATCCCCGTCCAACACCTCAACCGCGCTCAGCGGCACATCCGGGCCACCCTCCAGCGCCACCTCCAGCGCCGACACCAAACCCTCCGCCGCAGTACGCACCAACACACCCACCGACCGTGAATCAACTGGTGCCACCGCATCGACAGCCAGCGAGATCCCATCCCCGTTGTCGTCAACCGAGACCATCAACGGGTAGTTGGTGCGCTCACGCGACAAAACGAGCCGGATTCCCTCCATTGCCTCGTCGCGGCTGTCGCCCTCCTCCTGGCCGGTGTTGTGCCGGTAGTTGAGGAACGAGGTGAACAACGGGGTGTCGCCGGCCACTCCGCTGGCCCTCTGCGCCACCGCCAGCGGCGCGTGCTCATGCTCCAGCAGCTCCGCCAGCTGACCACGCATCGCCGACACCGCCGCCACCACACCCAACTCGTCCACCCGCACCCGCACCGGGAGCGTGTTGATGAACGGGCCCGGCACCCCGTCCGCGTCGGCTCCCGCGTTCATGCGCCCGAACAGCACCGTGCCGAACACCACATCAGCACGGCCGCTGACCACCGCCAGCACACGCGCCCACGCCACATGCATGACCGTCGCCGCACTTACACCCAATCGGCGGGAGACCCCCCGCAGCCGCTCGTGCAACTCCTGGCCGAGGGGGACGCGTGCCCGCACCGAGGCCGCGCCGTCGCCGCGTACGTCCACCAGCCCG
The DNA here is from genome assembly GCF_018614615.1 of Streptomyces sp. ISL-100. Classification (GTDB taxonomy): domain Bacteria; phylum Actinomycetota; class Actinomycetes; order Streptomycetales; family Streptomycetaceae; genus Streptomyces. The sequence continues at coordinate 722 of NZ_JAGGOK010000146.1, forward strand.
AACGGCGCCGTCGGCTCGGTCACATCACCCAGCAGCTCGGCGAAGTACCGCTCATGCTCCGAGCGCTCCACTCCACCACGCGCCTGCGCCACGAAGTCCCGGAACGGCACCGGTTCCGGGAGCTCCTCACCACGCCCCGTCAGGAACGCCCGTACCTCCGCCAGCAGCACCTCCACGGCGGTGTGGTCCTGCACCATGTGATGCGCCCGCACCAAACCGAGCCACGTGTCACTGCCAGGCACCGCCGCGACGTGAACGCTCAGCAGCGGTGCGCGGCGCAGATCCATCGACAAGCCGCCGGCTGCCAGCAACTCGTCCACCGGGTCCCCACCCTGCGCATCCAGGGCAACCTCTACCACCGGGAGCACCGCACGGCGCCACACCACCTGCACCGGCTCACGCAACCCCTCCCACACGAGCGAGGTCCGGTAAATGTCGTGCCGGTCCACCACCCGCTGAATCGCATCCGTGAAGGCGTCCAGCCGGTCCCGCGAGTCGAACTCCACGACCGTCGGCATCACATACGCGTCCTCGCCACCTTCCGACAGCAGGTGGTGGAACAGCAGGCCTTCCTGCAACGGCGCCAGCGGATACACATCCGCCACATTCGCCGCACCACCTTCCACCGAGGCAACAACCCGTGCCACCTCCGCGGCCGAGAGATCAACCAACGGCAGCATCTCCGGCGTGATCGCAGACGCATCCGCCGGAATCAGGTTCTCCGGAACCACCACTTGCTCGGCTCCGGCCGACGCCGCGAGACCCGCCGGGGTCGGGGCCAGGAACAGCGCCCGTACCGACACCGAAACGCCGCTTGCCTGCAATGCCTTCACCAGCCGGATCGCCAGCAGCGAATGCCCACCCAGGGCGAAGAAGTCGTCGTCGACGCCCACTCCGCCTTCCAGGCCGAGTACGTCGGCGAAGGCCGCGCACAGGATCTCCTCCCGCGCGTTGGCCGGCCCCCGGCCCGCACCCGCCATACCCGCGAAGTCCGGAGACGGCAGCGCCTTGCGGTCCAGCTTCCCGTTCACCGACAGCGGCAGGGAGTCAAGGATCACCACTGCGGAGGGGACCATGTAACCGGGCAGCCGCTGGGCAACGAACTCGCTTATCAGCACCGGGAGTTCTTGGTCCGTAGCGTCGCCCTGTGCTGATACGGCATAAGCCACCAGCCGCTTGTCACCCGGAACGTCCTCACGCGCGATGACCGCGGCCTGGGCGACTTGCGGGTGCGCGGCCACAACAGCCTGGACCTCACCGGGCTCGATCCGGAAGCCCCGGATCTTCACCTGGTCGTCGGCCCGGCCCAGATACTCCAGCTGTCCGTCCGCGTTCCACCGCACCAGGTCACCAGTGCGGTACAAACGCTCACCCGCACTACCGAACGGGGACGCCACAAACCGCTCCGCCGTCAGGGCCGCACGCCCCACATATCCCCGCGCCAGCTGCACACCCGCGAGGTAGAGCTCACCCGCAACGCCCACGGGCACCGCGCCCATCGACCCATCCAGCACATACACCCGGGTATTCGCGACCGGCGCACCGATCGGCACCGGTCCACCATCCTGATCCGGACGGCACTGCCAGGCCGTGACGTCCACCGACGCCTCGGTCGGCCCGTACAGGTTGTGCAGCTCGACACCGTCGAAGACCTCGAAGAACCGGGCCTGCGCCGACAACGGCAGCGCCTCACCCGAGCAGATCACTCGCCGCAGGTTCACACACCCGCCCGCCGTCGGCTCCGCCAGGAACGCCTCCAGCATCGACGGCACGAAGTGCACCGTCGTCACGTCCTGCTCAGCTATCAGCGAGGCGACGTACGCCGGATCCCGGTGGCCACCCGGCCGGGCCACGACCAGCGTGGCGCCTTCCAGCAACGGCCAGAAGAACTCCCACACCGACACGTCGAAACCGAACGGCGTCTTCTGCATCACCCGGTCGCCGGCCGACAGCTCGTACTCGGCCTGCATCCATGCCAGGCGGTTGACGATTCCCGCATGCGGAACCATGACGCCCTTCGGGCGACCGGTGGAACCGGACGTGAAGATCACGTACGCCGGACTGTCCGGCCGCAGCACCCGCTCCGCCGCATCCGGCGTACTGCCGTCCAGGGCCTCCAGCGCCCGGACCGTCGCCGGGTCATCCATTACGATCCGGGACACGCCCGCCGGGAGCACCCCGCCGAGCTCCGCCGTGGTCACCACCGCGACCGCACTCGCACTGTCCAGGGTGTAGCCGATCCGGTCCGCGGGGTACTCCGGGTCGATCGGCAGGTACGCGCCACCCGCCTTGAGCACACCCAGCAGGGACACGACCATGTCGACGCCGCGCTCCATCGCCACTGCGACTACCGACTCGGGGCCCACGCCCCGGCCGATCAGCAGTCGCGCCAGCCGGTTCGCCCGCGCATCCAGCTCGGCGTACGGCACCTCTGCCCCGTCGAACACCACCGCCACGGCATCCGGGCTCTGCGCCACCCGCGCCTCGAACAGCTCCGGCAAGGTCGCCGGCGTAACCTCGGCCACCGTGTCGTTCCACTCAGTGAGCACCCGGCGACGCTCACCCTCAGCCAGCACATCCACGGCACTCAGCCGCACGTCCGGCCCGTCGGCCAGGAGCCCGAGGATCCGAACCCACCGCTCAACGATCCGCTTGACGGACTCCACGTCGAACATGTCCGCGGCCGCCACGACCGAGCCCCGCAGCCCCGCCGGAACGCCGTCCGCGTCGAACATCTCCCCTGCTGAGAAGTCCAAGTCGAACTTGGCCGCCGAGACCCCCGCTGACATGCCACCGGCCTGCACACCTGGCAGGTCCAGCACCGCCTCCGCGTTGTTCTGAACCTTGAACATCACCTGGAACAGGGGATGGCGTGCCAGCGAACGGGTCGGGGCCAGCTTCTCGACCAGTTTCTCGAACGGCACCTCCTGGTGCTCGAACGCCGCCCACCCGGTTCCTCGCACCCGCGCCAGCACCTCACGGAATGTCGGGTCGCCCCTCAGATCCGTGCGTACCACCAGCGTGTTCACGAAGAATCCGACCAGGTCGTCCAGCGCCACATCCGTGCGCCCGGCCACTGTTGTGCCGATCGGGATGTCGTGGCCCGCGCCCAGGCGGGAGAACAGCACCGCCAGACTGGACTGCAGCAGCATGAACATCGTGACGCCCTCGGCGCGTGCCATGTTCGCAAGCCGCGCATGCACGTCAGCCGATATGTCGACCGGCACGCGGTGCCCGCGGTGGGAGGCCACCGCCGGACGCGGACGGTCGAACGGCAGCTCCAACTCCTCCGGCGCACCCGCCAGGGCCTCGCGCCAATAGGCGACCTGGCTGGAGATCACGCTCTCCGGGTCCGCTTCGTCGCCGAGCAGCTCGCGCTGCCACAGCGCGTAGTCGGCGTACTGCACGGGGAGCGGCTCCCACTCCGGCGCCCGCCCCTCGCACCGCGCCGCGTACGCCGCCGAAAGGTCGCGTGCCAGCGGCCCTGTCGACCAGCCGTCGCTGGCGATGTGGTGCAGCGTCACGACCAGCACCCGTTCGTCGGGCCCGGCCTCGAACAGCCACGCCCGGATCGGCACCTCCGACGCCAGCTCGAAGGCGTACGCCGACGCCTCAGCCACCGCGTCAGTCAGGTCGGCGGGCGCGACCTGGACCACTGCCAGGTCCCACGCCAGATCATCGAGCTTCAGGATGTGCTGGTACGGCTCGCCGTCGGCCGTCGGGAAGACCGTACGCAGCACCTCGTGCCGCCCGATCACATCCCTCAGCGCGGCGTTCAGCGCCTCCCGGTCCACGTCGCCCGAGAGCCCCAGCACGACCGGGATGTTGTAGGTGGCGCTGGGGCCTTCCGACTGGCCGATGAACCACAGCCGACGCTGCGCGAATGACAACGGAATCATCAGGACTCCTCCTGGTTACGCATCGGCCGCAACGCCGGCCTAGCTGGCTTCTGTTTGCCCAGTTGCTGAGCGAGCCCGGCCACCGTCGATGCTTCGAGAAGCACGCGCAACGGCACCTCGACGCCCAGCACGGCGCGGATACGGCTGGTCAGACGGACGGCGAGCAGTGAGTGCCCGCCCAGGGCGAAGAAGTCGTCGTCGACGCCGACGCTCTCCAGGCCCAGGATGTGCGCGAACGCCTCGCACAGGAGCTCCTCTTGGCGGTTGGCCGGGGCGCGGCCGGTGCCGGGTGAGGCGATGTCCGGTGCCGGGAGGGCTTTACGGTTGAGCTTTCCGTTTACGGTCAGCGGCAGGGCTTCGAGCACTACCACCGCCGAGGGCACCATGTACTCCGGCAGCCGCCGGGCCGCGAACTCCCGCACCGTGCCCGGCAACGCGTCATCGGCGTCGGAGACATCGGCAGGCACCACATAGGCGACCAGCCGCGTATCCCCCGGGCTGTCCTCACGGGCGATCACAGCCGCCTGGGCGACCTGCGGGTGCGCGGCGACCACGGCGTGGACCTCGCCCGGTTCTATCCGGAACCCACGGACCTTCACCTGCTCATCCGCACGTCCCAGGTACTGGAGCCGGCCGTCAACCGTCCAGCGTGCAAGGTCGCCAGTGTGGTACATCCGCTCGCCAGGGCCGCCGAACGGGCATGCCACGAACCGCTCAGCGGTCAGCCCGGCGCGCCGCACATATCCCCGTGCCACCTGCGCACCGGCGATGTACAGCGCGCCCGCCACGCCCGGAGCCACCGGCTGCAAATACGCGTCCAGCACATAGAGCTGGGTGTTCGCGATCGGCCGCCCGATCGGCACCGTCTCACCGATCTCCTGACCGGCGCGCACTTCGAAGACGCAGCACCCGACCACTGTCTCCGTCGGCCCGTACTCATTCACCACGACCGAACCCGGCGAACGATCCAGCCACTCCCGTACGACGGCACCCGGCAGCGCCTCACCCCCGACCACCCACGTCCGGGCCGATGACGCGGCGTGCTCGTCCGTCAACAGGCCACCCAGCATGGGAAGGTGAGCGGGAACGACCTTCGCCATGTCGAACTCGGCGCTTGTGCCGATCAGTTCGGCAAGGCCTTCGGCGCCGCCGGCCGGACTCACCACTACCGCGGAGCCGGAGATCAAAGGGACCACCGCACTGGTCACCGTCAGGTCGAATGCCAGCGACGAGTGCAACGGCGCACCGCCACCGGCTGCCGTCCCGTACGCCCCAGCAGCCCACACCGCATAGTTGGCCAGGCCGCCATGGGTCACTGCCACACCCTTGGGGCGGCCTGTCGAACCCGACGTATAGATCACGTACGCCAGACCGTCCGAAGCCACCGACACCCCGGGCGAAGTCGTCGGTGCGGCGGCAAGCCGCATCTCCATCAGCGGATCGTCCAGCGCGACGAGCCGCCCACGCCCGGCCGGAAGATCGTCCAGGATCTCCTCGGTTGTCAGCGCCAGTACGGCCCGGCTGTCGCGCAACATGTACGCGATTCGCTCCGCCGGATACTCCGGGTCGATCGGCAGATAGCCCGCACCGGCCTTCCAGACGCCCAGGAGCGAAGAGATCATTTCGACGCCGCGGCCCAGGCACAGACCCACGACCGATTCCGCGCCCACCCCCTGGCCGACCAGGTAATGCGCCAGCCGGTTCGCCCGCGCGTCCAGCTCCGCGTACGACATCTCCACGCCGTCGCACACCACCGCCACCGCATCCGGGGTACGCGCCACCTGAGCCTCGAACAGCTCCGGCACCAGCCCAGGCCCGGCCTCGACGGCCGTGTCGTTCCACTCGGTGAGCACCTGATGCCGCTCGTCGTCGTCCAGGACCCGGACCGCGTGCAACCGCAGCTCTGGATCGCTGGAAAGCAGCCCGAGAACCCGCGCCCACCGCCGCGTGATCCGATCGACCGACTCGGCGTCGAACAGGTCCGCCGCCGCGATCACCGAACCGCGCAGCCCCGCCGGCGCACCCTCCTCGTCGAAGGCCTCCCCGACCGACACCTCCATGTCGAACTTCGCCACTGTCGCCGCCCCTGTCGGCGTCCCACCGGCCTGCACTCCCGGAAGCTCAAGCACCGCCTGGGCGTTGTTGTGCAGATCCAGCTGGACCTGGAACAGCGGGTGGCGGGCCATTGAGCGGGTCGGGGCCAGTTCCTCCACCAGCTTCTCGAACGGCACCTCCTGGTGCGCGAGCGCCGACAGGCTCGTCTCCCGTACCCGCGCCAGCACCTCACGGAACGTCGGGCCCCCCGACAGGTCCGTACGCACCACAAGCGTGTTGATGAAGAATCCGACCAGATCGTCCAAGGCTTCGTCGGTACGTCCGGCGTTCGCCGTGCCGATCGGGATATCGGTACCCGCGCCCAGGCGCGACAGCAGCGTCGCCAAGGCGGCCTGCAGCACCATGAACACCGTCACGCCTTCGGTGCGCGCCACCTCCACAAGGCGCGCATGTACGTCCGCCGGAACGACGAACGGCACACGGTGCCCACGGTGACTGGCCACGGCAGGACGCGCGTGATCGAAGGGCAGCTCAAGCTCTTCGGGCACGCCCTCCAGTGCCTTGCGCCAATAGGCCACCTGACGGGAGATCACACTCTCCGGATCGTTCTCGCTGCCGAGCAGTTCGCGCTGCCAGAGGGCGTAGTCGGCGTACTGCACCGGCAGCGGCTCCCACTCCGGAAGCCGGCCCTCACACCGCGCGGCATACGCAACCGAGACATCCCGGGCGAGCGGACCCCTGGACCAGCCGTCGCTGGCGATGTGGTGCAGCACGACCACCAGGACCTGGTCGTCGGGTCCGACCTGGAACAGCGACGCTCGGATCGGTACTTCCGACGCCAGATCGAAGGCATACGCCGCCGCCTCAGCCACCGCCTCAGGCAGGTCCGCGGGCGCGACCTCTGCGTCAGTCAGCTCCCACGCCAGTTCCTCAAGCTTCAAAATGCGCTGGCAGGGGGCGCCGTCGGCCGTCGGGAAGACCGTACGCAACACCTCGTGCCGCCCGATCACATCCCTCAGCGCGGCGTTCAGCGCCTCCCGGTTCACCTTGCCGGAGAGGCTGAGAGTGATCGGAGTGTTGTAAGTGGAGCCGGGCCCCTCCAACTCACCGATGAACCAAAGACGTTGCTGTGCGTACGAAAGGGGAATGCGCTCCGGTCGTTCTGCGGCCGCCAGCGCCAGCCGTGCCGTGTCGGCGCCGACCAGGTGGGCAGCAAGCCCGGCAACCGTCGGGGCTTCGAACAGCGCCCGCAGCGGCACCTCCACGTCCAGGACCGTACGGATCCGGCTGACCAGCCGGACCGCGAGCAGCGAGTGCCCGCCGAGCGCGAAGAAGTCGTCATCGACCCCGACGCTCTGGAGTCCGAGGATCTGGGCGAACACGCCGCACAGGATCTCCTCCCGCGCATCGGCCGGGCCCCGGCCCGTCCCCGTTGTGTACTCCGGCGCGGGCAGGGCCTTGCGGTCAAGCTTCCCGTTCGCCGACAGCGGCAGCGCATCGAGTACGAGCACTGCGGAGGGCACCATGTATCCGGGAAGCCGCTGCGCGGCGAACTCAGCTACCAGGGCGGATAGTTCGACGTTTCCGTCCGTGCCCGCA
>NZ_JAGGOK010000147.1 GCF_018614615.1 Streptomyces sp. ISL-100
GTACTGCTGGAGTACTAGCGGTCGCCGTCAAGATGTGCCTGCAGTACTGGCGCTCCACCGGCAAGCTCAACAAGACCAAGCTGGCGACCTGGCGCGGCGGCTACCACGGCGACACCTTCACGCCGTGCGACCCCGAAGGTGACATGCACAAAATGTGGTCCGGCGTCCTCAAGCCGCGGGTGTTCATGGACCGCCCGCCGGCCGGATTCGAAGCGGGGATCGACGAGCGCTACGCACAACACCTGGCGGACGTCGTGGAGCAGAACGCCAACGAACTCGCCGCGGTCATCGTGGAACCGGTATGCCAGGGCACCGGAGGAATACGCATCCACGACCCCGGCTACCTCCAGGTACTGCGAGAGGTGACCCGGGCCAATAACGTGCTGCTCAGCTTCGACGAGATCGCCACCGGCTTCGGCCGTACCGGGGCGTTGCTCACCGCCGACCACGCCGGCGTCAGCCCAGACGTGATGTGCGTGGGCAAGGCACTGACTGGCGGCTACCTCTCCATGGCCGCCTCCCTGTGCACAAGCGAGATCTCCGACGGCATCGGGGCGCGGCGAATTCCCCGCCCTTGCCCACGGACCGACCTTCATGGGCCGCTCGCCACCGCCGCACCCTGCGCCTCACTCGACCTCCTGCGCAGCCAGGACTGGCGGCGAACGTCAACCGCGTCGAAGCCACACTCGACAAGGCCCTCGCGCCCGCCGGCCCAGGATCTCCCCGGGGTCAAGGACGTCCGCGTCCTGGGCGCCATCGGCGTCGCCCAGCTCGACCATCAAGTCGACATCCAGCTGGCCACGGACACCGCCTTGAGGCACGGAGTATGGCTCCGCCCGTTCCGCGACATGATTTACGCCATGCCGCCCTACGTCTCGACCGACGACGACCTCGCCGCGATCGGAACAGCCATCACCGCCGCCCGCCCGCATCGCCTGAGAGGGCGTTCTGCGGGCAGCCTCCCTTGGTCACGGGCACCAGGGCCGACGCCACCCACCATGCCGGTGGCCAGGCAAGATCGGCAGAGTCCACGAAGCACTACTCGGTCCTCCCTCACATCCCAGAGTTACCGGAACGGACCGACCGCCGTCAGGCGACCGGCTCCGACATCACCCTCGGCGTCGTCCCGCTGCCCCCGGAGCAGGACACGCCCGCCAAGCCCTCCAAGGCGGCCTCCGCAGCCTTCGATGGGGCCGGTGTACGCCACCCGTGACGGACCACTCCCGACGAGGAGCCAGCCATACCCCGCAACCGGGCGCAACGGGAACATCCCGGCCGATCGCTCGCCGGCGGCCACACTGGAGCCATGAGCAAGCACCGCTTCAGCGTTGACCAGACCGGCACCGGCTGTACCCCGAGCCATACCCGCACGTCCAAGTACCGCCACAACCTCCGCTACGAAAACCCGGCCGGTGGCGCCTGGACCAGCCCCGAGGGGCACACACTGCGTACTCCGTGCGGCCTCACCGTCGTGACGTGTGCCTGCGGCCTCGCCACCGAGGCACTGCCGAGCGACGATGCGCGGCTCCTCTACGAAGAACACCGCAACGCGATCCGCGACGAGATGGCATGAGCAGCGGGCCCCGCCGCCAGGGTGCCATGCCATCGCAGGCAAGGCGCTCAAGTGCTCTTGCACCGAGACGCACGCCTACTCAGCCTTGGTCCGTGAGCACGAACGAGCCGGCCGAAGCTGGAACGCACCCTTAGCTTGTCCCTTAAGGTCGCTCGCCCGAAAGCTCGTGGGCAGCTGAGCGGCGCATGGAGTCAGCGCTGTCGCTTGTCCATCTGGAGGGCCGAGCCAAGTTGCGGAAGCGGCGTGCCGGTGCGCGAGTCAGCGGGGTGAAGAGCTGTGGCCGGCTGAACGGCATTTCCTGGTTGCGGCAGGTCGCCGCACGGGAGGCTATTCGGCTGTGGGGCGATAAGTGTCACGGGCGGCCGAGGCGCCACAGCTCAGTCTGCGCACGAGCCCGCTCGGCAGGGATCTCGCGGACGAGATGGTAGAGGTTCTCGAAGTACTCCTGCCAGCGGTTCGGTCCGGCATAGCCTTGTGCGCCCGCTTCGCCCGCTCCGCGGCAGGCTCGGCATAGAAGATCACGCGTGAAAAGGATCACGACAACCGACCGGAACCCCGCTTCGATCGGGCATCTTGTCGAAGACGCCGGTGGAATCGAATCGGACACTGCAACAGACGCGAACAAACTCCTTGAAACTCGAAATACTTGAGATCATGCAAAACTAAACCGAATTGATCTCAGAAGTCCACTAGAAGTAGATGGCGTTGAGCCGGTTACGGTTGTGCGACTCAAGCACTATCTGTCCCAACTCCCCATCCCCCCACGGTGGGAGAAACCCGGCCTTGTGGAGGGATTCGCTCAACGTCCGCGCACGAAAAGGTGGGTGCGTCCCGTACGCAACCAACTAAGGGCTCAACCCACGTGCGAAACAGTCGAATATCCCTCTTCCTGGCGGTCGGCGCCGTCACCACGCTGGTTCCCGCGCTGACCCCAGCCACGGCATCCGCCGCGGAGAATCCCCTTCGCCCGTACCTCCAGCAGAAGCCGGCCTGGCACCGCTGCGACACGGCGATGCCTGCCGCCTTCCAGTGCGCCACGATCAAGGTGCCGCTCGACTACAACAGCCCGGGCGGCAAGAAGCTCGACCTCGCGATATCGAGGTTGAAGACGAGCACCAAGGAGGAGCGGCGCGGTGTGCTTCTGCTCAACCCGGGTGGCCCGGGTGGGCCGGGCGTCGACATGCCGCAGTACCTGGCAGGCGAGCTGCCGAAAGCCGTGAAGGCCAAGTACGACCTCATCGGCTTCGACCCGCGAGGCATCGGCCAGAGCTCCCCTGTCGGCTGCGGCCTGACGTCCGAGGAGCGGAACTGGCAACGGCCGTACAAGGCCGAGACGTTCACCAGGGACGTGAAGTGGGCCCGGACCGTCGCTGAGAAGTGCGACGCCAAGCAGGGCGACAAGCTGCGCCACATCACCACCCGCAACACCGCCCGGGACATGGACGTGATCCGTGTCGTGCTCGGCGAGAAGAAGATCTCCTACCTCGGGTACTCGTACGGCACCTACCTCGGCGCCGTCTACACGCAGATGTTCCCGAAGCGCTCCGACCGCTTCGTGCTGGACAGCGCCGTCGACCCGGCCCGGGTATGGCGCGGCATGATCCAGGTCTGGGCGGAGGGCACCGAGCCCGCCTTCACCAGGTGGACCAAGTGGACCGCCGCGCGGCATGCCACATACAAGCTGGGCAAGACCCCGCAAGCGGTCCGCAAGACCTTCTACGACCTGGTCGCCCAGGCCGACCGCGAGCCGATCGACCTCGACGGCACACTTCTGACCGGTGCCGACATCCGCTACGGCAGCCGGGGCACGTTCTTCAGCGTGCGCGACGCCGCCGAGTCGGTCGCCCAGTTGAAGAAGGCCGCCACAGGAGCACCCTCGTCCGCCGGCCGGGAGCTCAGGACGCCGGCGCCCCTTCCGCCGTCGTTCGGCCGGACCGTGCCCTCGGACAACGGCGACGCCGGCTTCTGGTCCGTCGTCTGCGCCGACACCCGCACCTGGCCGCGCGATCCCGAGCAGTACCGCAAGGACGCGATCCGGGACAAGGCCAAGTACCCGTTGTACGGCGACTTCGCCTCCCACATCAAGCCGTGCGCCTTCTGGCAGAAGAAAGGCAGCGAGCCCGCCACCACGATCGACAACAAGGTCGGCGCGCTGATCCTGCAGAACGAGTGGGATTCCCAGACTCCGCTGACCAGCGGCCAGGGCCTGCGCCTTGCCATGAAGGGGTCGAAGATGGTGACGGTTTCCGGAGGTGTCGGACACGGCATCTACGGCACCAAGTCGTGCGCCGACAAGACGGCCACCGCCTACCTGACCACCGGCAAGCTGCCGTCGAAGGACGTGACCTGCCAGGCCGCTCCGGCCGCAGACGAACGCAGCGACCCCAACCCGCTGCCGCTCCCGACGCCTCGGGGCATCCCGGGGATGGTCAGCCGCTTCTAGACCCCACGAGTCCCTTGTGAGGCCCTCCGCCTGCGGAGGGCCTCACGATCAGGGCTTGCCGTACCGGGCTGGGGTGGAACACGGTGCGGATACCCGCAGCCACTGACTGTGCGCGGCCGGGGGCGTCTCTTCCACTCAGCCCACGAGGCCACGGCCACAGCCGGCGGCGAGGCATCCTGGCGGCGGGCGGCAGAGCGTGCAGGATGCGGACGTTCCGCTCGGGGCCTTCTCGCTGACGCCGCAATCAGCTTCGGCGCACTCAAGCGCAGCTTCGTGCCGAACGCGGGCGCGCCGGTCACAGGCCGGGCTGATCCTGGCGGGAGCACATCGAAGCGTACAGCCGTACAGCCGTACCGCCGCCCCCACCAAGAACAGCGCTAACAGCGGCCGTTGGGGCGCCTGCGACGAGTCCGGCTACGGCGGCGAGCAGCTGATGAGCACGGCCGCTACCTCGTGTACGCCTCGGTGGCCATGGATGACGTCGATGCCGCGCCCATCGTGGAGGAGCTGCGCCGGGCGGCCCGGGTCCAGAGTCCCGAATGGAAGTTCATGTCCTTCCAGAGCAGCGCCGGGCGCCAGGACTTGCTGCGCCGGCTGTGGGGAGCGCGAGGAGAAGAACAGCGTTGTCATCGCCTCGAACGAGTCGTTCAGCGGCTGGACCAAGACCTTCACCGACCCCCGGCTCTGCGCGGCGATCGTCGACCGACTCACGTTAACGGCACCATCATCGAGACCGGCACCGACTCCTACCGCCTCGCCAGCACCCGGGCACGAACTGAAGAGCACGCCAAGGCTCGCTGACCTCGTGGAGGGCGGGCTTCGTCGTCCAGCTACTGACTACAGATGTGGTGTCACAGTGGCCACTGAGGTGATTTAAGGTGCAGGCCCGGGCAGTGTCGACGGGCTCGCGTTCAGGCACATGCAGAAAGTGGTTCAACTGCCACGTCTGCGTGTTGCGGGCTTGGCGGCTGGTGGTCGTTACCCACGGCGGATAAACACGGAACGCCCGCTTCCCGCCGGATCCGTTCCTTGACACGATGCCCCGCTCACAGAGCACGTCTCGCGGAAACACGAACTGTCCGAACCGTTGGCCCTCGCGAGTGCTGATGACGAAGAGATCAACAGGATCCTCAGCGTCGAAGGGCTGGATCGGCCCGCTCGCGGACCTCTTCCACACAGTGACGAACTGACCGACTTTCGTCGGGGTTGTCTTGGCCACGCGAAACCTGACCGAGAAGCCATCCAGCGTGAACTCGCATGCACCATACTCAGCGCTCTCCGCTTCAGGCACCGGCTGTGAGCAGGTGAACCCACTGGCGTCATACACCAGTTCCTTTGCCACCAACAGATCACCGGGGATCCCAGCCACACTCGGCCAAGACCCAGGATCACGGGCGCCAAGCTCCGCAGAGACATCACGTTCCATCGGCATTCCTGCATCCTGCATCCACCAAACACATGACCGACCCAGCCTGCCAGCCATCCTCACCGCAGGGCACCCAGACGACGAACGCAGTCGAGCGCAGACACTCGTGGGCGGTGGGCACCCCGCTGTTCGCGGGCATGACAGTGCCATCACTTCTGGGGTTCTGGCTCAGGTTGTGTGATCCGTGCACTGTGAGTGACCGCTGAAGTCCCAGCAGCCCATGGCAAGTTGCCTCAAAATGAGCAGTGGAAAGAGTGACTGGGCCGACAGTTCGGGGCTGTGAATGAGATCTTGCTCCGGCTGGAGGAGCTGCTATTACCGTCGATCGCGGACGTCGCGGTGCTGTCGGTAGACGTGAACATCGCGATAGTGCGTGTTGATGTCCGGTGCACCGCTGCGGGCGCCTCGTGCCCGGGGTGCGGGGCATGGTCCGCCCAGGTTCACGGCTCCTACCTGCGGTTTCCCGCTGATGTTCCGAGTGCGGGACGAAGCGTCGTACTCCAGCTGCGGGTTCGCCGATTCACCTGCCCGAACGCCGAGTGTGAACGCCGCACGTTCGTCGAGCAGATACGCGGTCTGACCCGAAGGCACGGCCAGCGGACCGAGCGGCTCCGCTCGACCCTGGCCGCGATCGGTCTTGCTCTCGCGGGCCGGGCCGGCGCCCGCCTGGCCCAGGTCGTTGGGGTGCAGGTCAGCCGCAGCACCGTTCTGCGGCTGGTCGACGCGCTTCCCGAGCCGGAGGTGCCCGCTCCGCGGGTGGTCGGCGTCGACGAGTACGCCACCCGCAAGGGGCGCCACTACGGCACCGTCCTCGTGGACGTCGAAACCCGCCGGCCGATCGATCTGCTGCCCGACCGGGAGTCATCGAGCCTGGCCTCGTGGCTGGCCCAGCGGCCCGGAATCGAGGTCGTGTGCCGCGACCGTGCTCCGTTCTTCGCCGAGGGCGCCACCGCCGGCGCCCCGCAGGCCGTGCAGGTCGCGGACCGCTGGCAGTGCGCCATG
>NZ_JAGGOK010000148.1 GCF_018614615.1 Streptomyces sp. ISL-100
TCTTCATGAGTCTTCTAGGTGCTTCCCTGGTCGTTCCTTAGTGACTGAGGTCGAAAGTGGCTGAGGTCGAAGACGCCGTATGCGAAAGCTTCCGCCGTGATTGTGCGGCCATCGACGTGTACGCCGGAGACCTCCACCGGCCGGGGCCGGGGACTGCTGGAGATGCCTTCCGGCAGGGTGATGGCAGCCGTCGCGCGCTGGGGATTGATGACGACCAGGTAGCGCCCGCCCCGTGTGTAGACGAAGGGATGGCCGTCGTGCAGGACGGCCACTGCGCCCGCGCTCCCGAATTCCGGGGTGGTCGTGCGCAGGGCGACGAGGCGGCGGACCAGGTGCAGCAGTGAGCCATCGTCGCGGCGCTGGGCGGCCACCGTGGGGCGGTCCGGGTCGGGGTCCAGGGGCAGATAGAAGCGCTCCGGCGGGGCAGTGGAGAAACCGGCCCCCGGAGTGGCGTCCCACTGCATCGGCGTACGGGAGCCCGCCCGGTTGTAGCGCGGGCCCAGGACGCTGCCTTCGGTGTCGGGGAGGCCGGGCACGAAGCGCATGCCGATCTCGTCGCCGTAATAGATGGCGGGGAGCGTCGGCCAGGTGAGCTGGAAGGCGAACGCGGCGGGGAGCTGCTCGGGGGTGCGCGGGCCGCAGTTGAGGCGGGCGAAGTCGTGGTTGGCGGTGGGCAGGGCGGCGAATCCGAGGCCGTTGATGGCGGCGGCGGCGTCCTGCCACACTTCGACGAAGGGGCGGGGCGAGCCTTTGCCGCCGGGGTCGAAGAAGCAGTCGACGGGGTCCCAGTCGTCGTTGTCGGTGCCGTGCCGGTTGTTCCACAGGGAGCGCAGCGGGCGGCCTACGGTGGGGCCGCCGAACTGGAGGAAGAAGTCGGCATGGAAGCCCGCCGGTACGGACACGACCGGGTCGCCCCACTCCGACAGCAGGACCGCCTCGGGGTGAGCGGCGTCGAGCCAGTGGCGCAGCTCGGTCCAGATCTTCGAGGTCTCGCTCGTGTCGGCGTCGTCCTTGACGAGCGAGGCCGCCATGTCGACGCGGAAGCCGGCCAGGCCGAGGCCGAGCCAGTGGTCCATGATGTCGCGGAGCGCGGCGCGGTTGGCGCGCGGGCCCTCGGCGTCGACGGGCCGGCGCCACGGTTCGGCCGGATTCATGCGGGCGTAACCGAAGTTGAGGGCGGGCTGGGAGTCGAAGAAGTTCGGCAGGTACGCCCCGGGGCGGGCGCCGGGAGAAGCGACGAACCGCGCCGGGGCCGGCTGGGTCCCGTCGGTCCAGATATAGCGGTCGTCGTCGGTGTCGTCGGCGGAGGCGGTGAACCAGGGGTGCTGGTCGGAGGTGTGTCCGGCGACGAGGTCGAGGAGTACGCGGATGCTCCGGCGGCCGGCCGCTTCCACGAGGGCGGCGAGGTCGTCGTTGGTGCCGTAGCGCGGGGCGACCGTGAGGTAGTCGCTGATGTCGTAGCCGGCGTCGAGGAAGGGCGAGGCGAAGCACGGGTTGAGCCAGACCGTGTTCACACCCAGCCAGGCGAGGTGGCCCAGGCGTTCGGTGATGCCGTTGAAGTCACCGATGCCGTCGCCGTTGGAGTCGGCGAAGGACTGCGGATAGATCTGGTAGAAGACGGCGTCGGCCAGCCAGGCGGGAGCGGGGCGGAACGTTGTCATGGAGGGGTACTTCCCTCGCGGGAGCGCGAAATGCCCCGATCGTGCCGGTGACGTATTTCGGCGTCACCAGCACTCACGGGCAGGCCGCTGTCCGATCCAGTCGTACGCCGCCTGCGCCGTGAACTCGCTCTGGCCGCCCGGGAAGAGCAGTCCGGCCGTGGCGAACGCCGGATCGTTCGCCGTCCCGCGCACATACGGCACGGCGACGCAGCGCATGCCCGCCGCGTGCGCCGCCGCCGCGCCGGCCGGGGCGTCCTCCAGGACCACGCAGTCGGCCGGCGCCGCGCCGATCCTGCGGGCGGCCTTCAGGAAGACGTCGGGCGCGGGCTTGCCGTGCGGGACCTCTTCGGCCGAGACGAGGTCGGTGATCAGGGCGTCCAGGCCGGTGCCCGCGAGCACCGCCTCGATGGCGGCCCGGGACGAGCCCGAGGCCACGATCACCGGCGTCCGTTCGGCGTGCAGCCGCTCGGCGAACTTCCGCATCTCGGGGAACACCTCGGTGGCAGCGGCGGCCAGCTCCAGATACAGCCGGTTCTTGCCGGCGAGCATCTCGTCGAGCGGCGCCGTGATCCCGTACTGCTCACGCAGGGCCGCCAGCGTCTCGCGCGTGCCGATGCCGATGAAGCGGGTGTGCTCGTCCCAGCCGAAGTCCGTGACGCCGTACTGGGCGAGCAGCTGCCTGCCCGCCCGGTAGTAGTTCGGCTCGCTGTCCACGAGCGTGCCGTCGAGGTGGAAGATGACCGCGGTGCGGTGCAGGTGGCTCATGGCACCAGCATGCCAAGCCCGCCGCTCAGTCCCGCTGCGCGGCCGCCGCCCTGCCCACCGACTCCACCAGTGGAAGCAGCCGGTGCGGCACCCGCTCGCGCAGCGCCACCTCGGTCCGTGTCCGTACGACGCCGGGAATCTGGATCAGCCGCTGGATGACGTCCTCCAGATGCCCGTTGTCGCGGGCCGCCACCCGCGTCACCAGATCGCCGCCGCCGGTGATGGAGAACGCCTCGATGATCTCGGGTACGGCAGCCAGCGCGTCACCCACCTCGTCCAGATGACCCTGGGTGACCTCGACGTGTACGAAGGCCAGCACGGGGTGGCCGAGAGCGGCGGGGGACAGGGCGGGGCCCGTACCGGTGATCACGCCGTCGCGCTCCAGCCGGTCTAGCCGGGCCTGGAGCGTCCCGCGGGCGATGCCCAGGAGACGGGCGTACTCGCGCACGCTGGTGCGCGGCTGCTCGATGAGGAGGCGCAGGATACGGGTGTCGAGCTCGTCCACTGCCATGATCCGTTGGTCTCCTTCTGGCCCGGTCTTCTGAACGTAAACAGTACCAATGGTCCAGTGTCATCTCATCGAGTTGAGCCAGTGTGCCTCTTGATGCTTTCCTTTACTCATTGATGGCGCCGCCAGCGCCGGACGGCAACGAAGCCGCCTCCGGACCCGCGGCGCCTTTGCCATGTCTGAAGAGCGAGGGGGGCGGAACCAACCGTCGTGAAGAGGATGTTTACCGCTCCTGATCCGGGGCTCCTGCGTCTGCGCGTCTCCACGCGCGCCGTCATCGGCGTGGGGCTGTCGGTGGCAGCCGCCGAACTGGCCGGGCTGTCCCTGACCGCCTCCATCACCGCGGGACTCGCCGCGCTCCTCGCGCTCTTCACCGTCCAGGACGCGACCACGCGCCGCCAGGCCGTCACGACCGCGCTGCTCCCGGTCGCGGGCTTCCCGGTCCTCGCCCTCGCGACGGCCCTGCACGGTGCGCCGCTCCTGCGCGACCTGGCGTTTCTCCTGGTCGTCTTCTGCGGCGCGTACGCCAGGCGGTGGGGGCCGCGCGGGCACGCGCTCGGCATCTTCGCGTTCATGCAGTTCTTCGCCACCCAGTTCCTGCACGCCGTCCCCGGCCAGCTGCCCGAGCTGTACGCCGCCGTCGCGCTCGCCGTCGCCGTGTCGGCCGCCGTGCGCTTCGGGGCGTGGTGCATCGAGCGGCGCACCCCGCCGCCCGCCGCCCCGGCCCCGCTGACCGGGCGCGGCCTCGCCCGGCCCACCACCCGCCAGGCGTTCCAGGTCACCGCCGCGTGCGCGTTCGCGCTCGCACTGGGCCAGCTGCTCTCCCAGGAGCGCTGGTACTGGGCCGTCGGCACTGCCTGGTGGATCTTCGTCAACACCACGGCGCGCGGCGAGACCCTGGTACGGGGCTTTCGTCGCGTACTCGGTACGGTCGCCGGCATCGGAGCCGGCTTGCTGATCGCGGTCCCGATCGCCGGGGCCCCCGCGGCGACCGCCGCGCTGGTCGCGGTATGCGTCTTCGGGATCTTCTACACGGCCGCGCCCTCGTACAGCTGGATGATGTTCTTCGTGACCGTCATGGCCGGTCTGCTGTACGGACTGCTCGGCGTCCTGCACCCCGGACTGCTGCTCCTGCGCTTCGAGGAGACCGCCGTCGGCGCGATCGGCGCGGCCCTCGCCGTCGCCCTCGTCCTGCCCGTCACCACCCACGGCGCCACCGACGCCTGGATCCAGCGCGCCCTGCACTGCGTGCGCGCCTGCACGGCCGAGGCGGTCGCACGGCTGGCGGGATCGGACGATGCCGACCCGGCTCCGCGGGCCGCCGAACTGGAGCTGCTGCTCGGGCGCGTGCGGCTCTCCCTCGCGCCGCTGATTCATCCGCTCAGCCCGTTCCGTGCCCGCAAGGCCCGGGCGCGCCAGGTGCTCGCGCTGCTCGACGAATGTGCCCGAGAGGTACGCGGACTGGCTTCCGTGGCGGCGGACCCGTACGCAGGCCATGACGCCCGGCTCGCAGCGGCCTGCTGGCGGGTCGAAGCGGCGGTAGGGGCGCTGGTCTCGCCGGGTACGCCCGGGGCCGTACCCGACACCGAGAGCGGGACCACAGCGGCCGCCGACCCGATGCCGCTCCCCGTCGAGCCGGCGCTCGCCCATCTCCACGGCCTGGAGACACTGCTCGCCCAGCTCGACGAGCCCTTGCGAAGCTCGCCGCGCTCCCCGCTGGACACTGTGCCGCGCTCAGCATCACGCTGACCGAACCGCGCCCCGCGTACGCGGGGCCAGTGATGTGGTCTAGACCGGCTTCTACCATTGAACGTCGGCACCCCGGCAGAATGTGATCGAAGTCGTCACAGCCTCTTGCGGCTGTACGCGGTCAACTGGCGGAAAGGGGCTCCACGGTGAGCAGCAGCAACGAGGCCGAGCGGGCTGGGCGGTCCGGGCGGGCATTCATCGGGTCGTTCACCTCGGCAGGCGGGCGCGGGATCGTTGCCGCCGCCGTGGACCGGGAGACGGGCGCGCTCACCGTGCTCGGGTCGACCGACGCCGTCACCGACCCGTCGTTCCTCGCGCTCGCCCCCGGCGGAACGGTTCTGTACGCCGTGAGTGAGGCCGACGACGGGGCGGTCGCGGCCTTCGACGTGACCGGCGACGGCGCACCGGTCCCGGCCGGCGAGCCGGTCCTCGTGGGCGGCGCCGCGCCCACCCATCTCGCGCTCGCCGCCGGGCATCTGCTGACCGCCAACTACGGTTCGGGGAGCGTCACGGTGCTCCCGGTCGGCGCGGACGGCGCTCCGGAAGCGGCCACCGGCGTACTGCACCACCGCGGCAACGGTCCCGACCAGGACCGCCAGGCGGCACCGCACGCGCACCAAGTGCTGCCCGACCCCACGGGACGGTGGGTGCTCAGCGTCGACCTCGGCACCGACTCCGTACGGGTCTGCGAGCTGGCGGCCACCACCGGGACGCTGCGCGTGCACACCGAGACCGCGCTGCGGCCGGGCTCCGGGCCGCGCCACCTGGCCTTCCACCCCACGGGCGGTCACGCGTACGTCCTGGGCGAGCTGGAGCCGACCGTCACCGTCTGCCGCTGGGACGCCGAGTCCGGAGTGCTCGTAGCGCTCGGTGAAGCTCCTGTGGTGGCCGCGGGCACGGAAGGGCCGACGTACCCCTCCGAGGTCGTCGTCGCCCGCGACGGGCGCTTCCTGTGGGTGGCCAACCGGGGGCACGACAGCATCGCCGTCCTCGCGCTCGACGAGTCCGGAGCGAAGGCGGAGTTCGTGACGACGGTGGAGTGCGGCGGTCAGTGGCCGCGCGACCTCGCCCTGGACCCCTCGGGGCGCAGGCTGTACGCCGCCAACGAACGCTCCGGGAACGTCACCTGGTTCGACATCGACCAGGAGACGGGCATCCCGCGCCGCGCGGGCTCCATCAAGGCCCCGGCGGCCTCTTGCGTCGTCTTCGGCTGACGGGAACGCCCGGGGGCCCGCACCCGGTTGTTCGGTGCGGGCCCCCGAATGCACTCAGTGGGCCTGCATGCCCTGCGCCTGCTGTTGCGGGGCGATGCCCAGCGCCGTCGTGTAGTGCGACAGCGCGAGCTTGCCGATCGCCGGGTACGCGCCCAGCGGCTCGGCGGTCGCGCAGTCCGCCTCCTTGACGGCCGCGTCCAGGAGGCTGTCGGGCACCTCGGGACCGATCACGTACGGCGCCAGGGCGAGCTGCGTCGAGCCGGAACCGCGCAGCTGCTCCGCGACGGCGCCGACCGAACCCTCCTCGTCGAGCGCGGCAGCGATCACCGGTACGGCGAGACGCGCGGCCAGCAGCATGCCGGTGATGCCGGCGGCCTGCACGGCCTCGTCGCCGCCCACGGTGGCCAGGATGATGCCGTCGGCCGCCGTGGCGACCGTGAACAGCCTGGCGCGGTCGGCGCGGGACAGACCGGCCTCTGACAGGCGCACGTGCAGCGCCTCGGCGAGCAGCGGGTGCGGGCCGAGGACGTCGGTCAGCTCGACGGCGGCACGGCTGTCCATGACGGCCTGGCGTATCCGGCGCATCAGGGCGTTCTCGGGGCCGGCCAGGAGCGGCACCACGACGGCGACCGGGCCCTGCGGCTCGGCGACCTCACGGCCCGCCGCGAGCGCCTGCTCGTAGCGGGCGGTGCGCTCGGTGGCGGTGTACGCGAGGACACTCTCAAGAGTGGGGTACTCGGCGTTGTCGCCGTCGAGGTAGCCGATCCGGGCGTCAAGACCGGGCAGCTCGGAACGGGCGATACTGACGACTTCCTCCGCCAGGCTGCGCGACGCGCTGCCCGGGGTACCGGGGACGGCGAGGACAAGCGCGGGCGCGCCCTCGGGCGCCACCGCGGGTTCCGGCCGGCGGTGCCGTCCGGACTGTCGTGGTCGCGGCATTCGTACAGGCAGGCCGGATGCGGGCCCAGTGGGGGAGCTCATGGCGCCGCATGCTACTGGGTTTGTGTGCTTGGATGTTCGGGGAGGGGGCGTTGAAGCGGTGTCTGTCCCTATTTGTCCCGTGAGTCGCTTTGAGTTCAACTGCCCTGCTCTGTCGGTACGTGCAGCAGGCGCCCGTCGACCGGCAGCCGCAGGCTGTCGGTGGCGAGCGAGGCGGCGAGGCGCACGGCTCCGGCCAGCGGATCTCCGGCCGCCGAGACCGTACGGGCGTGCGGCAGCCGCTCGGCGAGTGCGGCCCGCAGGGGTCCGAGCAGCGGGTCGCCGATCTTGAACAGGCCGCCGGTGAGGGCCACATCGCACGCTCCGGACGGCGGGCAGACGGCAGCGGCGGCGTCGGCGATGTGCCGGGCCGCGTCGCGCAGGATCCCCGCCGCGACCGGATCGGCGGGTTCCGCCGTCGCGCAGTGGGCCACTTCCGGCGCGAACGAGGCCAGCACGGCGGGACGGTCGGCGCGGGGGTAGAGCAGACCGGGCAGCTCGGGCGCGGGACCGAAAACCGCCTCCACGCGGGTCAGCAGGGCGGGGGAGCCGCCGGGCCTCCCGTCGTGGGCGCGCATCGCCGCTTCGAGCCCGGCACGGCCGATCCAGGCTCCGCCGCCGCAGTCACCGAGCAGATGTCCCCAGCCGTCGGCCCTGCGCCAGGCCGCCAGGTCCGTACCCAGGGCGATCATGCCGGTGCCGGCCGCGACCACCGCTCCCGGCCGCAGGCCGAGCGCTCCCGCGTACGCCGTGACGGCGTCGGCGGCCAGCGCGAGGCGCCGTACGCCCAGCGCGCTCTCCAGCGCCCCGGGCAGCCGGGCCCGCAGATCGTCGCCGAGGGTCGCCATCCCGGCCGCGCCGATCGCGACGGCGCCGATCGTGACGGGGTACGCGGCGCCGTCCGGGTCTTCGGCGGCGCCGTCCCGGTCTTCGGCGTTGCCCAGGAGCGCGCGGGCCATCGGAAGCAACTGCTCCAGCAGATGCGCCGCGTCGATTCCCGCATGCCCCGTGCGTACGGGCTCACGCGATGCGGCGATCTTCGTACGCCCGATGTCCGAGGCGTCCGCGAGCGCCACCCGCAGCCCCGACCCGCCGGAGTCGACCCCCAGCACCCACGACGAACGCCTGCGTGACCTCAAGGACCGGCTCCAGGAAGAAGAGGAGTGACGGCGGCAGACTATCCGGAGCCCCGCGCGCCCGGGCCGGCAGCACCCGTGCGCCGTACGCCGGTAGAGTGATCTGCCGTGGCAGCACTACCGTTGAACGAACTTGTCGAGCCCGGATGGGCCGACGCGCTGCGTCCCGTGGCCGGGCGCATCGCCGCGATGGGCGACTTCCTGCGTGCGGAGATCGCGGCAGGCCGCACCTATCTTCCCGCTGGAGCGCATGTCCTGCGCGCCTTCCAGCAGCCCTTCGACGAGGTACGTGTCCTGATTGTGGGTCAAGACCCGTACCCGACTCCGGGAATGGCCATCGGCCACAGTTTCGCGGTCTCGCCCGAGGTCCGCCAGTTGCCGGGCAGCCTGGAGAACATCTACCGGGAGCTGCACACGGACCTCGGCTTGTCCCGGCCGTCCAACGGTGACCTGACTCCTTGGACCCGGCAGGGCGTGCTGCTGCTCAACAGGGCGCTCACTACGGCTCCTCGCAAGCCCGCGGCGCATCGTGGCAAGGGCTGGGAAGAGGTCACCGAGCAGGCGATCCGGGCGCTCGTGGCGCGCGGAAAGCCGCTGGTGTCCGTCCTGTGGGGGCGTGATGCCCGTAACCTGCGGCCCTTGCTCGGCGACCTCCCGGCTGTCGAGTCCGCGCACCCGTCACCGATGTCGGCGGACCGCGGTTTCTTCGGCTCGCGGCCGTTCAGCCGCACCAATGAACTGCTGGTCCGCCAGGGCTCGCAGCCGGTGAACTGGCAACTGCCGTAGCAGCAGCCGTACGCACCGTCCGCCGGGCGGTGGGCAGCGGTCGAATTGGCCGGTTCAGGATCATGACGCCGGCCAGGCAGGTACGGTGACTGGCCAAGACACCGGCGCGGAACCCCACCGGGCCGCAGCCGGCCCGGCCGGACCGGAGAGACCATGGCATTTGATCCGCAGCTCCAAGCCCTGTACGACCAGCGTGCCGCGCAAGGCGCACGGCCGTTGTACGAGATGACACTGGACGAGGCCAGGGCGGCCGACCTCGCCGCTGTCCAGGCCGACGCGGGAACTCCTGAGCCCGTACGAGAAGTGCTCGACGAGTCGATACCGGGACCCGCCGGAACACTGCCTGTCCGCATCTACCGCCCCGACGCGGGCCCGGGCCCCCTCCCCGTCCTCGTCTACTTCTTCGGCGGCGGCTGGACACTGGGGAGCATCGAGACGAGCGACGCGATCTGCCGGAGCCTGGCGAATGCCGCCGGCTGCCTCACCATCGCGGTGGGTTACCGCCTGGCGCCTGAGCACAAGTTCCCGGCGGCACTCCACGACTGCTTCGCGGGCCTGCGCTGGCCGCCGAGCACGCCGCACGCCTCGGCGCCGACCCCGCGCGCATCGCTGTCGGCGGCGACAGCGCCGGCGGCAATCTCGCCGCCGCCATGACCCTCATGGCGCGGGACGCGGGCGGCCCCGCCATCCGGGCCCAGCTGCTCGTCTACCCCAATACGGACTACCTCGCGGACACCGAGTCCCGCCGCGAGAACAACGATCCGCTGCTCTTCAACAGCAAGTCCGTGCAGTGGTACTGGGACAACTACCTGACCTCCCCCGAGGACGGGAACACCCCGCTCGTATCCCCGCTGCGCGCATCCAGCCATGCCGGCCTGCCGCAGGCGCTGGTGATCACCGCCGAGTACGACCCGCTGCGCGACGAGGGTGAGCAGTACGCCCAACGCCTGCGCGACAGCGGTGTCCCGGTCGAGTCCACCCGCTACCCGGGCGTGGCCCACGGCTTCTTCGCCATGGCGGGAACCCTCGACGCGGGCAGCCGTGCCCTCGGGCAGGCGGCCGCGTACCTGCGCACCGCCTTTGCATGACGCCACCCCTGCGGAGCCGGCGATCCCCGGCCGGCCAAACCGGGGATCGCCCGCGCCGCTGCCACGGTCAGCCGATGACGGCCGCCCGCACGCACAGCACATCCGGCAAATGAGCGGCGAGCATCTGCCAGCTGTCCCCGTCGTCCGCGCTCGCGAAGAGCTCGCCGTTGCGGTTGCCGAAGTACACGCCCGCCGGGTCGGCGTCGTCCGTACAGAGCGCGTCGCGCAGCACCGTTCCGTAATGCGGCTCCTGCGGCAGACCCGTCGACAGCGGCTCCCAGCTCTTGCCCGCGTCCCCGGTGCGGTAGACCCGGCACTTGTTTTCGGCGGGCACCCGGTCGGAGTCAGCCGTGATGGGGAAGACGTACGCCGTGTCCGCGCGGTGCGGATGCGCGGCGGCGGCGAAGCCGAACGTCGAGGGAAGCCCCGCGCCGATGTCCGACCAGTTGGCCCCGGCGTCGTCGCTGCGGAACACCCCCCAGTGATTCTGCAGATACAGCCGGTCGGGATCGGCCGCATCCTGGGCGATCTTGTGTACGCACTGGCCGAACTCCGGGTCGGGATTGGGCAGGAACACCGCCGACACCCCCTTGTTGGACGGCGTCCAGCTCGCCCCGCCGTCCAGCGAGCGAAAGACCCCGGCCGTGGACACCGCGACCGTCACGGCCCGGGCGTCACGCGGATCGGTGATGATCGTGTGCAGCCCCTCGCCGCCACCGCCCGGCACCCACTGCGAGCGCGTCGGGTGCTCCCACAGTGGCCGTACGAGCTCGAAGGACTCGCCACGGTCCTCCGACCGGAACAGCGCGGCGGGCTCTGTCCCCGCGTAGACCACGCCGGGCGCCTCGGAAGCGGCCGGATGCAGCTGCCAGACCCGCTCCAGTGATGCCTCGGTGAACTCCGGGAACTTCACGGCAGGTTGCTTCGGCTCGCCCCAGGTCGCGCCCAGGTCGTCGGAGTGGAAGACCGAGGGACCCCAGTGCAAGCTGTCCCCGCCGACGAGCAGCCTGGGCACCGCGCCGCGGGTGTCGATGGCGATCGAATACACCGCCTGCGCGTTGAAATGAGGCCCGTCGAGCTCCCACTCGCCACCGCGCCTGCGGCCGATGAAGAGCCCTTTGCGTGTTCCTACGGTGAGCAGTACGTCGGTCATGGCCGACACCTCCAGGACGCCGTTGTCTCAGACACGGGCCAGTGTGCACCCGCCCACTGACAGTGGGCCCCCCAAGCGGGTGTTGTCGCAGTTCAGACGGCATGCCGGGCGCGATCGGCCCGCCGGGACAGTGGGGGCTTCCCATCCGACTTACTTACATACCGGCGGTATGTAAAGAGGTTCCGAGGCTGCTGACGGCGGGAGGCGCCGGCCATGGGAGGATTCGCATGGGCCGGCAGTGAGCCGGCCCGTCGAAAGGGCGTCAGGACATGGCAGCGGGATTTTCGGAGTGGAAAGTCAATCGGCAGTATTCGGCGAATGACCGCGCCGCCTATTTGGGTAAGCAGTATCGCTGTCTGGTCACGCACAAATCGAATTCCGCATGCAATCCGAAGACGGCCACCAAGATGTGGCAGCAGTACACCGACTAGCGACTGGCGACCTGCGTGGTTGACGCGGCCAGCAGCAGCGGCAGGAACCGGCGCGCGAGCGCTCCCGGCGCGAGCCGCTCCGGTTCGACGTAACTCTGGCCGAGCGCCCCCTCCCGCATCGCGATGAGGACCCTGACCAGGTCGTCAAGGTCGACAGTGGGCCGCAGCCCGGCCCGCTCCAAGAGGTCGCGCAGCAGCCGGACCGCCTCCGCGCGCAGCCGGGCGTCATGATCGGCCAGTACCCGGGCCGCCCGCGGGTCGCGGATGGCGTACAGGGTGAATTCCGTGGTCACCAGGAACCAGGTGCGCTCGTCCGGATCGACGTACGCCAGCACTTCGGCGATCCGGCCGAGGGTCAGCTCGTCGTCGCCGATCTCCGCCGCCGTCCGGGCGATGCGCCCGAGTTCACGGTCGGCGTGTGCGTCGAAGAGCGCGAAGAACAGCTCGTCCTTGGTCCGGAAGTTGGAGTAGAAGGCGCCACGGGTGTAGCCGGCCCGTCGGCAGATGTCCTCGATCCCGGCGCCCTGGAAGCCCGATTCGGCGAATACCTCGCGCGCGGAGTCCAGCAGTCGTGCCAGCGTCTGCGGCCGCCGCTTGGTCGTTCCCTTCGGCATCGGCCACCTCACTTCCGGAAATGCGGGTCCCTTCGTCCGGACCCTTGACAGCGCCTACGGCCTCGGAAAGCATCCGGACCCGTAATCGGATACGCGAATGTATCCGATGGACGAGGAGGCACACCATGCCCGAAGCGACGCCCCCCACCATGTCCCAGGTCATCGCGGCAGCCGCCGGACCCATGCCCGAAGGGGTCACGCTCCCGACGCCGCCGTCCTTCGATTCGGCGGATGTCGAAGGGGAACGGCGCTACCGCATGGAGCAACTGGCCGCCGGATTCCGGCTCTTCGGCAAGTTCGGGTTCTCCGAGGGCGTCGCGGGACACATCACCGTCCGTGACCCGGAGAACCCCGGCTCCTTCTGGGTCAACCCCTTCGGCATGAGCTTCAGCCGGATCAAGGCGTCCGACCTGATCCTCGTCGACCACGAGGGCAACCTCCTGTACGGCAACCGCCCGGTGAACCGGGCCGCGTTCGTCATCCACTCGGAGGTCCACAAGGCACGCCCCGACGCGCTGGCCGCCGCGCACTCCCACTCCCTGCACGGCAAGGCGTTCTCCAGCCTCGGCATACCGCTCGACCCGATCACCCAGGACGCCTGCGCCTTCTTCGAGGACCACGGCATCTACAGCGACTACCGGGGTGTCGTCAGCGACGCGGAGGAGGGCAAGCGCATCGGCGCGGCCCTCGCCTCGTACAAGGCCGTCATCCTCCAGAACCACGGCCTGCTGACGGTCGGCCAGTCCGTCGCCGAGGCCGTCTGGTGGTTCATCACCATGGAACGCTCCTGCCAGGCGCAGTTGCTGGCCATGGCCGTGGGTACGCCCAAGCTCATCGACCGGGACACCGCGCTGCACACCCGCTCCCAGATCGGCGGCCACTTCGCGGGCTGGTTCCAGGCGCAGCCACTGTGGGAGCAGATCACGGCGTCCGACCCCGACCTCTTCGGCTGATGGGTTACCTCGCCGGATGCGGTGTCGCCGACATCACGGGGGAGGCCGCCGAGTGCGGGATGCTCGGGTACGGCAAGGCCGGCCAGCAGACGTCCGGAATCCACACCCGCCTGCACGCGCGGGCGTTCGCTTTCGCGGACGGTGAGCGGCGGCTGTTGCTCGTGGTGTGCGAACTGCCGCTGATGTCGGCAGGAGTCGTACGAGCGGTGCTTCGGCGACTGCCCGCCGGCTACACCGAGTCCAACGTCATGATCACCGCCACGCACACCCACTGCGGTCCCGGCGGCTACTTCCACCACGCGCTCTACAACAGCAACACGGGAGGCTTCAGAGAGCGTACCTACGGTGCGATCGTCGACGGCATCGTGGAGGCCTCCGAAGCGGCACACGCCGACCTCGCCCCTGCTGTACTGCGCCTGGCCCACGGCGAGCTCCACAAGGCCAGTGTCAACCGCTCCAGGCGCGCCTTCGACCGCAACCCCGCCGCTGACAGGGCGCACTTCCCGGACGCCGTGGACCCGCAGACCACGCTGCTGCGCATCGAGCGAAACGGACGGCTCACGGGAACGGTCAATTGGTTCGCCACGCACAACACGAGCATGACCAACACGAACACGCTCATCAGCGCCGACAACAAGGGCTACGCCGCCTCTCACTGGGAAGCGCAGGACCCCGGCGTCGTCGCCGCCTTCGCGCAGACCAACGCCGGCGACATGTCACCGAACCTCTACCTCGCGCCGGGCAGCGGCCCCACCGGGGACGAGTTCGAGAACACCCGCATCATCGGCACCCGCCAGTACGCGGCGGCCGCCGCGCTGTACGGCGACGAGATACCCGGCGCCCTGGCCGCCCGCCTCACCCACCTGAACCTTTCCCGGGTGACCGTACGGCCCGAATTCACCGGAGACGGGCGTACGCACCGCACCTCGGGCCCGGTCGCGGGCGCGGCGGCCTTCGCGGGGGCCTGGGTGGACGGACCGGGGTTCAGGGGCTTCAGGCCGGGCCGCAACCTGCTCTGGGACACCCTGTCGCACCAGGTCGTCTACCCCCTCGCGCCCCGCCTGCGCGACGCTCAGGCACCCAAGGGAATGTGCCTGCCGGCGGGGCCCGTCAACCGTGTCCGCCCCATGGTCCAGGAACGGTTGCCGGTGCAGTTGCTGCGCATCGGCCCGCTGTACCTGGTCGGCCTTCCCGCCGAGGTCACGATCGTGGCGGGGCTGCGGCTGCGGCGTACCGTCGCCGCGATCGTCGGTGCGGAACTGCGGAACGTACTGGTCGCGGGCTACAGCAACGCGTACGCGCACTATGTGACGACACCCGAGGAGTACGACGCCCAGGAGTACGAGGGCGGCAGCACACTCTTCGGCCGCTGGGAGCTGCCGGCCCTCTGCCAGAGCGCTGCGGCACTCGCGGAAGCCATGCGCGACGGCAGGCCCGTCACCCCGGGCACGCCGGAGCGTATACGGCCGCCCCGCGCGCGGTACCGGCGACGGGGGAGCGACGTACCGCATCCCGGAAGGCACTTCGGCGACGTCCTCTCCCTTGTCCGTACGGACACCCGTGTCACGGCCCGCTTCGTGGGCGCCCATCCGGGCAACGACCTGCGCAGGGGAGCCACTTATCTGGCGGTGGAACGCGGGGACGCCGGGGAATGGACCAGGATCGCCGACGACGGCGACTGGTCCACCACTTTCCGCTGGACCAGAGCGAGTGCGTCAGCCCCACAGGCATCCACAGTGACGGTCACCTGGGACGTGCCTGCGGACACACCCCCCGGCATCTACCGGATCCGTTACTTCGGTGACACCGCCACGGGTCCGTTCACGGGAACGACGGAAACCTTCGAATGGAACCGGACGGTACGGCACCGGCGTTATAACACCGGGAGCGACCAGTAGAACCGAAGCGAGGGGAACGCGCCGGTGACCAACGGGGCCGTACGGATCGACGGGGACAGTCTGCTGCTGCCGGGCGGGGTGCGGGTGCGTTTCGTACGCACGCTGCGCCTGCCCGAGAAGGGGACGCACGCCCTGCCGCCGGGCCTGGGCCACTTCCCGCTGCGCAGGGTCGAGGACTACGCCGCCACGGTGCCGCAGGAGTGGCTCGCCAGAGGCGGCGTCATGCTGCCCGTGTATCTGCGCGAAGCGATGTGGCTGAGCTTCGCCGGGACAGTGGAACCCGGCGCCCTTCAGGTGGGGGTCGGGAAGGTGTGCGCGGTGTCGGGCAAGCCGTGGAACAGCCGGCTCTCACGCGGCCCGCAGAACTACCTGACGCTGCCGCGCCAGCCCTGGCTCGACGGCATCAACTCCGGGACGGGCACGGTGCGGCAGTTCGTCGCGGTGCCGCTGGGAATGGGCGCGACCGTAGAGGGCCAGGTCACCGGCGAGGAGAAATGGGGCGGGCTGCAACTGCAGTCGTGGCCGCTCGCGGACGGCCCGCTGGAAGCGTGGCGGGAGGAGCAGCGGCGAGCGGCTGAGCGGCGGGCCACGATGCCGCAGACCGGCGGCGGGTACGGCATGCCTGCCCCAGGGGCCGCCGCTGCCCCGGCCATGATGTCCGCCGGTGGAGGCGGCTGGGGCAGTGCGCCCGCGCCCCGGCCCCCGGGGGCGGCGATGGGACTGGGCGTGGGCGGCTCCATGCGCCAGGAGGTCTACAAGGACGACCGGCCGGCCTCGGACTGGGCCTCCGAGCCGTCGGGCCGGGTCTTCGTCCACCTGGTGACGCCGCCGGAGTGGCGGCGCATCACCGGGGAAGAGCCCCCGCGGTCTCCCGTCGACCGGGCCGCGTACACACGGGCCGGCCTTCCTTGGTTCGACTACTACGACGCCGACGGCGAGGACCTGCCACCCACGGACACGCTCGGCGGTGTGCGGCCGGTCGGTGAGTGGTTGGGCGAGGACCACACGCCGTGGCAGCAGCCGTCGCCGCATCAGGTGAAGCCGCTTGGCGACGCACCGGGGAAGCCGGTGGCCGACGGCGACTGGTAGGGGCGACGCGGCGGCCGAAGGGCCGGAGACCGCTGACCGGCGCGACGGGAGATCATGGAGGGCATTGCCGAAGCGTCCGCCGGCACGGTCACGGTGGGCGCGCACGCCTGAGGAGAAAGACCATGCCCGACATCCGCATGTACACCCCGGACGATCCGGCGGCCCCCGTGGAGGCCGTCGAGGTCACCACGGGACCGGCCGGGAACGCCGCGGCGGGGCAGATCCACATTGGCGCGCGGGGCCGTTCGTACGTCCCCCTGGTCGGCCCAGTTCTCGTATAGCTACGGCCACCCGACAAGTAACGCTGAGTAACCATCTGGCCTCGGTTTGGATTCACCGATTTCGCTCTTGCTGACGGGTCGCCACGATGTGGTGATCCAATTGGCTGGCGAAGGAGCAAGGGTGCGTCAGGACTGGGAACCGGAAGAGCTCATCGAGGTCTGGACACTGCTCGAAGACGACATGAAGCGGCTGCGGAACAAGTCCGGGGCGAACAGGCTGGGCTTCGCGATGCTCCTGAAGTTCTTCGAGGTGGAGGCCCGGTTCCCGGAAACCGACGGGGAAGTCCCGGCCGCCGCGGTGGGATACGTAGCCCAGCAGGTGAAGGTGCCGTCGCAGGAGTGGGCGGGGTACGACTGGCAGGGCCGGGCGGCCACCCGTCACCGGACGGAGATCCGTGACGCCTTCGGCTTCCGGGCGAACACCGAGGAGGACCAGGAGAAGCTCGCCGAGTGGCTGACGGCGGAGCTGTGCGGGGGTGGAGATGTCCCGCGAGCGGTTGGCGGAGGCGGTTGTAGCCCGCTGCCGCAATGACCACATAGAGCCGCCTGCGCCGGGTCAGGTCGGCCGGCTGGTGGGCAAAGCCGTCAAGGACTTCGACGCGCAGTTCTGCCGCAAGACCGTGGACCGGCTGTCCCACGCGACCCGTTCGCGACTGGAGGATCTGGTCGCTGGCGGTGAGGTGGGCGCGGAGCCGTCCGAGAACCGGACAACAACAGGTGGCGGGCGGTCATTCTTCACCGAGCTCAAGGCGGACCCGGGGGCACCGGGGCTGGAGAGTCTGTTCGCGGAGGTGGACAAGCTCCAGCGGGTACGGAAGCTGGAGTTGCCGGCGGACCTGTTCGCGGACGTGTCGGAGAAGCAGGTGGACGCCTGGCGGGCGCGGGCGTCGAAGGAGTACCCGGCGAACCTGGAGCGGATGAAGCCGCCGATGCGCCTGACCTTGTTGGCCGCGCTGTGCCACGTGCGGCACACGGAGATCACCGACTCGCTGGTGGAGCTGTTCATCCAGCTGGTGCTGAAGATCAACACCAGGGCGGAGAAGAAGGTCGACAAGGAGCTGACGGGCGAGCTGAAGAAAGTGCGCGGCAAGGAGGCGATGATGCTGCGGGTCGCCGAGGCCGCTCTGTCGGAGCCCTCGGGCACGGTCCGCAGGGTGATCTATCCGGTGGTCGGCGGGGAGAAGACGTTGAAGGCCCTCGCCGCGGAGGCCGCGGCGAACGAGGCCAAGTACAAGGCGCGTGTCCGCACGGTGCTGCGCTCGGCGTATTCGGCGCACTGGCGGCGGATGCTCGCCCCTCTGCTGAAGGCGCTGACGCTCAAGTGCAACAACACCGCCTATCGGCCGGTGATGGACGCGATCGACCTGCTCCAGCGGTACCTGGACCAGCCCATTGCCAAGGAGGGCGCGTTCTTCGACGCGGCCGAGACGGTGCCGCTGGAGGGTGTGGTGCCCGATCAGTGGCGGGCCGCAGTGGTGGACGACAAGGGCCGTGTCGAGCGCATCCCGTACGAGCTGTGCGTGCTGGTCAGTCTGCGCGAAGCGTTGCGGCGCCGGGAGATATGGGTGGTGGGCGCGAACCGGTGGCGCAACCCGGAGGACGACCTGCCGCAGGACTTCGAGGACAACCGGGACGTGCACTACGACGCGATCCAAAAGCCCCAGGACCCGGCGAAGTTCATCGCGGCCCTGCAGAACAAGCACCGCGAAGCCCTGGACCGGTTCGAGGCCGCGCTGGCCAAGGAAACCACCGGCGGGGTGGCGATCGTGAAGAAGAACGGCGAGGGGTGGATCAAGGTCTCGCCGCGGCCCAAGCAGGAGGAGCCGGAAAACCTCGTCGCCGTCAAGACGGAGATCGAACGGCGCTGGGGCACCATCGACCTCCTGGACATCTTGAAGTACGCGGAGTTCGACACCGACTTCATCGCCGAGTTCACCTCGGTGGCAACGAGAGAGAACCTGTCCAGGGACATCCTTCGCCGAAGGCTACTTTTGGTCCTCTTCGGGCTGGGCACCAACATGGGCATCAAGCGAGTCGCGGTGACGGGCAAGCACGGCGAGTCGGAGGCGACGCTGCGCCGGGTGCGGCACCTGTTCGTGAACCGGGCCAACATGCGCGCCGCGCTGGTGAAGCTGGTCAACGCCACCTTCGCGGCCCGCGATGAGATGTGGTGGGGCACGGGTACGGCGTGTGCCTCAGACAGCCGCAAGTTCGGCGCGTGGTCGTCGAACTTCATGACGGAGTGGCACCAGCGCTACCGGGGCCCCGGGGTCATGATTTATTGGCATGTGGAACGAAAGTCCGTGTGCATTTACAGCCAGCTGAAGTCCTGTTCGGCCTCCGAGGTCGCCGCGATGATCGAGGGCGTGCTGCGGCACTGCACCGACATGGAGGTGGACCGCCAGTACACCGACACTCACGGCGCCTCGATCGTCGGGTTCGCCTTCGCGCACATGCTGGACTTCAAGCTGATGCCCAGGCTGAAGAACATCGGGCGGGCCCGGCTGTACCGGCCGGCCGCGGGCGAGGACAAGAACTGGCCCCACCTGGCCCCGGTGCTCTCCACCAGGACGATCGACTGGGAACTGATCGCCCAGCAGTACGACCAGATCGTGAAGTACACCACCGCCCTGCGCCTGGGCACCGCCGAGGCCGAACAGGTCCTGCGCCGGTTCACCAAGGGCGGCCCCAAGCACCCGACCTACCAGGCGATCGAGGAGTTGGGGCGCGCGGTGCGCACGGCGTTCATCTGCGACTACCTCTCTGATGCGGACATGCGCAAGGAGATCGGTGAGGGTTTGCAGGTGGTGGAGAACTGGAACTCGGCGAACCAGGACCTGTTCTACGGCGATCTGACGGGGGCGGACAAGGAAAGCCAGGAGGTCTCGATGCTCGCCCTGCACCTTTTGCAGAGCAGCCTCGTGCATGTGAATACCTTGCTTGTACAGCAGGTTCTGGCCGACCCGAAGTGGGCCGGCAAGCTCACTGAGGCGGACCGGCGGGCACTGTCCCCGCTGTTCTGGACCCATGTGAATCCGTATGGAAGATTCGAACTGGATATGAACAGCCGTCTCGACCTGGACCTCGCCTCTACGGCGGCCACGGTGCCTGGCCCGCGCAGTCCACGGGATGAGGCGGCTGCGGCCGGGAGCTGATGAGGACAGCGGCGCCAGGTACGCCGCACTCGGCATCGTCCCCGACGCCTACGAGCCGCACCTGGACGTCGACTTCACCAAGCTCCGCGACGGCTTCGACGAAGAAGCGGCCTGAGGGGCACCGGGCGGCTTTGCGGGGCGAGGAGTGGAGGCGGCCCGGCCATGGGTACGTCTGTACGGCAAGGGCCGCATCCCCCCGCTATCGACTGGGGGATGCGGCCCTTTCGGTCTTTGCCCGGTCCTACAGGGAGCCGTCGATCATGCCCTTGCGGAGGGCCGACCATTCGGCGGCGTTGAAGCACAGAGCGGGGCGCGAAGGGTTCTTGCAGTCCCGCACGGCGATGGCGCCGCCGGGCAGGTCGGTGATCTCCACGCACTGGCCCTCGCCGGCGCTGTAGGGGGACTTACGCCAGTCGGCGCCGGTCAGGTCGTGGGCGTACAGGTCGGCCTTGGCGGTGTTGTCGTTCACGTGCTGGTGCCTTTCATGCGGTTGATGAGGCGGTTGATGCGGGCCAGTGAGTCGCTCACCGGCAGGGCGGCGGCCACGATCTGGCCGAACGCGTCGTCGTAGAGCTTCACGTCGTCGGTGCCCTCGACGTAGCTGGTGCCCTTGAGATTCTCGAACTGCACGACGGTGGGCATCGGGACGGGGAAGGAGGCCAGGTCGAAGGCGCCGGCTCCGCCGGGGTGCGGGGTGGCGTCCAGCGGCATGACCTGGATAGTGATGCCGGGCACCTCGGAGGCGTCCAGGAGGCGCTGGAGCTGGTCGCGCATGATGCCCGGGCGGTCGGAGAAGCGGCGGTGCAGGACCGCTTCGCCGCTGCCGACGCGTCTGAGAGCCTGTCGGGTGGCTGATCATGCGTGAAGCGTGACGGTCGCGATCTGCCCTCCGGGCATGGCGACGGCCCCGGAATGATCACGTGGTGTGTGCCAGTGCGACAACTCCGAGGCCGTCAGCGGCCCATGCTATCCATCCAGCCTGACCGATGAGATGTGGGAGGTCATCCAGCCGCTCCTTCCCGTGCGTGACCTGCGAAAAGGCGGCGGGGTGCGCAAGTACGGAGACCGGTTGGTGCTCGACTCGGTCTTCTACGTGCTGCGCTCGGGCTGCCAGTGGCGGATGCTCCCGCGCGATCTGATGCCCTGGGACGCGGCCCACCGCTGGTTCACCAAGTGGCGCCGGGACGGCACCTGGGACCGCGTTCACGACGAGCTCCGCCGCCAGGTCCGGATCGGGGCCGGACGCGATCCCGAGCCGTCGGCCGCCGTGATCGACGCCCAGTCGATCAAGACCAGCGAGGGCGGCGAGGCGCGTGGATTCGATGCGGGCAAGCGAACGACAGGGCGTTATCTTAAGCCCACACGAGCGTGTCCTTCATGTGTGTGAAGCACCCTGAACCTCCCCCAACTCCCGTCGTGGTTGCGGTTATCTGCCGCTGTCCATCACGTAGGAACTGGAGGTGCGATGCGGGTACAGCGGGTGCTGTCTCCCGACTCGATGAGGGAGTCGTGGACGCTGCTGGGGGACGATTGGCGGCCGGTCGGTCCGGTGGAGTCGTTCCTGGCCTATTTGGCGGCAGTCGAGCGGTCGCCGAACACCGTCAAGGCGTACGCCCACGACCTGAAGGACTGGTGGAACTACCTCGACGGCCGGGGCTTGGATTGGATGACGATCGATCTGGAAGCGATGGCCGGGTTCGTGGCCTGGCTGAGGTTGCCGCCGGCGGCTCGGAGCGGGGCGGTGTCGGTGCTGCCGACGGTCGGGCATCACTGCGCGGCCTCCAGCGTGAACCGCAAGCTCGCCGCGGTCAGCACGTTCTACGAGTTCCACGCCCGCAGCGGCGTCGAGGTTGCCGAGGTACTGGTGACGATGCGCCCGGCCGGACGGCACCGGTCCGCGGCGACCTCCTACAAGCCGTTCTTGCAGCACGTCGCCTCGGGCAAGCCCCAGCGGACGAAGACCATCAAGCTGAAGTCCGGGCTCAAGCGCCCCCGCGTCCTGACCGCCGTTCAGGCCCAGACGGTCCTGGACGCCTGCGAGCATTTGCGCGACCGGCTGCTTTTCGCCCTGCTGCTGGACACCGGCGTCCGTATCGGCGAGGCCCTGGGCCTGAGGCACGACGACATCGAGATCGCGGAGAAGCAGGTGACGGTGGTGCCGCGGCAGAACGACAACCGGGCCCGCGCGAAGTCCGGCCGAACACGGACCATCCCGGCGAGTGCGGAGTTGATGCGGTTGTACTCCGACTATCTGCACCGCGAGTACGGCGCCCTGGACTCCGACTACGTCTTCGTGAACCTCTTCGCCGAACCGCAGGGCCATCCCTGGGCCTATCCGGCCGTCTATGACCTGGTCAGACGCCTACGGAAGACCACGGGCATCATTTTCGAGCCCCACCAGTACCGGCATACCTACGCCACCTGGCTGCTTCGGCGCGGGGCCGGGATGGAGAACGTCAAGGAACTCCTTGGACACGCCTCGATCAGCACCACGATCGACACCTATGGTCATCTGACCGTCGAGGACGCCCGCCGCACCCTGGAGCACGCCGGCTGGTTCACCGGACGGGAGGTGCGGCTGTGACCGTCGCCACCCTCACACCTGACCGTGGACGGGCCGGGCTGCTGGAGAAGCTGCTGGCTGCCGTCCGGGCCGAGTTCCGAACCGAGATCTACCACCCGGATCCCGATCACCGGGTCTTTGTCTCTCCTCAGTGCGCGGTCACCGGCTGCGACCGCGTGACCTGGCAGCAGGGGCTGTGCAACGGGCACGTCATCCGGTGGCGCCACCGCGGCCGACCGCCCATGGAGGACTTCCTCGCCGACCCTGGACGGCCGGTTCGGGGCCGCGGTGAACTCGCAGCCTGTGTGGCTGACGGCTGCCGCTTCGGCGTCAACGGGCGGGACTTGTGCATGAGGCACTACGACCGTTGGGTGCGGGCCGGACGGCCTGACCCCGATGCGTGGGAGCCGCCGGCCCTGGCCGTTCCTGACCCGGTTCCGGGTGAGTGCCGTCTGCCGTTCTGCACGCTCTGGGTCGACAACCCCGGGAAGATCTTCTGCCGCGGTCACCACGACCGGTGGAGGAACACCGGCCGACCGGAGGTCGAAGAGTTCGTGGTGGCCTGCCAGTTGAACGGCACCGCGGCGATTGACCTGCGTGGGCTGCCCGCCCAGTTGACGCTGGAGTTTCAGTACGGGATGCAGTGCAGAGCTGACGCCCACCGCCGCACGACCCCTCCCCGTGATGTGATGCATGCGGTCCGACTGGCGAAGTCGTCCCAGGTGACCTCGTTGCTGGACCTCGACGAAGCTCAATGGCGCCAGCGCGCAAAGTCCCGGGTCCGTGAACCCGTGCTCTTCTTGATCGAGACACGTGACGCAGTCGAGACGCTGCGGGACGGCGCCGGCTGGGAGATCGAATATCCGCGGGACGTGTGGCGGATGGACAGACTTCCCGGTATCGCGCTTCCACATGCGGCAGCCGCCCCCAGGGCCCGGCTACGGCTGGACCGGATCGCCCAGCCGTGGTTGCGTGACCTGGGCAAACGATGGCTACGGCTGCGACTGATGTCCGGAATGAGCATCAGCACCGTCCACAACAGTCTGGAGGCGGTGGCCTGCTTCAGCCGCTTCCTTGCCCATGCCGGGATCGACCGGCTTTCTGATGTCGACCGCCCCCTTCTGGAACGCCACCTGGCCTGGGTTGCTTCTCAGCCCGGCGAGTGGGGCCTGAAGAAGACCCGTATCCAGGGGCTGAACCTGTTCTTCCAGGCCATCCGGCAGAACGGGTGGGACGACACCCTGCCCGGCACCGCCGCCTACTACCTCGGTGACACCCCACCGCCTCCTCCTCAGGTCTCCCGGCGCCTGGCCGAGCACGTCATGACCCAGATCGAGTCCGAAGACAACCTTGACCGCTGGACGGACCCAGCCGGCAGGCTGATCACGCTGATCCTGGTCCGGTGCGGACTGCGGATCTCCAGCGGGCTCACGCTGGACTTCGACTGCCTCATCCACGACGCCCAAGACGCCCCTTACCTGCGCTACTTCAATACCAAAATGAAGCGGGAAGCGGCCGTGCCCATCGACGAGGAACTCCAGGACGCCATCCGCGAACAGCAGCGAAGCGTCCTCGCCCGTTGGCCGGAGGGGACTCCAGTGCTCTTCCCGAGGCCGCTCGCGAACGTCGCCGGGACCTTTCGGATCGCCGACGGCAGCTACCGCCGAAAGCTCAAGCGCTGGCTGGCGACCTGCGACGTCCGCGACGAACACGGCCGTCCCGTTCGCTTGACCCCTCATCAATGGCGTCATACCTTCGCCTGCCGGCTGATCAACCGGGACGTCCCCCAGGAAGTCGTACGCGTTCTCCTCGATCACGAGTCGGACCGGATGACCGCCCATTACGCAAGAATCACCGACCAGACCGTCCGGCGCCGCTGGGAAGCGGCGATGAAGGTCAACATCAAGGGCGAACGTGTCGCTCTCGCCGCCGACGGCCCACTCGGCCAGGCCCAGTGGGCCAAGACCCGCTACGGCATCGCCACCCAGACCCTGCCCAACGGCTACTGCGGACTGCCCGTCCAGCAGACCTGCCCGCACGCGAACGCCTGCCTGACCTGCCCAGTCTTTCTCACCGGGCCGGAGTTCCTGCCCGAGCTCCGCGAACAGCACACCCGCACCTTGACACTGATCGACAACGCCAGGAGTTGCGGACACACCCGCGTCACCGAGATGAACCAGCAGGTCGCCGACAACCTCGACCGCATGATCCACGAGCTGAAGAACAGCCATGAGCAGCAGGGGGAAATTGCCGATGCGGGCTGACAACTCTTACCTGATCGTCTCCGCGGCCCGCCGCCGGGCGGCTGCAACCCGCCGAAGAGCAGCATCCGCCCTGCGGCGAATGGACACCACCGGCGTCGTGATCACCTTCAAGACCGTCGCCCGCGAGGCCGGCGTCTCTCGGTCCTGGCTCTACAACCAGCCGGACCTGCGGGCCGAGATCGAACGACTCCGGGGCCGACACCGCCCCGTCCCCGCGGCGCGGCCGGTTCCCGAGCGGCAACGATCCTCCGACGCGTCGTTGCTCCGTCGCCTGGAGGCCGCGACCGAACGCAACCAGCGACTGGAGGCGGAGAACCGCGAGCTCAGGCAGGCCCTGGCCCTGGCATTGGGCGAGCGCCGCACGGCCGACATCTGCGGCATCCACGCAACGCCGAAGCCTCCAGCTGAGAGAGCGATCGGCCCACGCTGAGAAGCTGATGCAGCGGCATCCCGACTGCACTGTTCCGGCTGCCTCGCGGGAGCTCGGCGAGGATATGCGGTCGACGAAGGGAGAGCTGTTACGGCACCATCCAGGGCGAGGTCCGATGTTGAGGAGCACGGTGATAACTCAGGGCGCGAAGATCACAGCACGATGCGAGGCATGCAGCGGCGTGCTGATACTCGACACCGGCCAGTTCATCGAGCGCGGTCGCCTGTGGTGGGGAACCGAAGGAAACTGCCAGTCCTGCCCCGTCGCCTGGTGCGAGCAAGACAGCGGCGACGCGACTCCGGAGGAGATCCGCCAGGTCCTCTTGGCAGAACATGGACCTGCCCGGCTCAGGCTGACAGAGCCCGATGCGAGTGCAGTGCCCGTCCTTCGCGCCCTTCGAGAGGTGCACGGCCTGTCACTGACACAAGCACGGGCTATGGCAGAGGAGTTGAAGACTACCGGCCTCGTGGGCACGCTCGTCGAGATGGAACTGGTAGCCGCCCGGCTCCGACACCATTCCGTCAAAACGACAGTCGAGACATCGTCCAGCTGACCCCCAGGAGCGAGCGACACGCCGGGCAAGACACTTTCCGCAGCCGCAAGAGTCCCCAGCACCCCGCGTCGAGGACACTGTCCGCATCGCATCGTCCCTGGTCAAGCCCATCCTCATCGCGACGGCTCAAGATAAAGGCCGGAAGAGACACGTGATCGTTGACACGATGGGCCTGCTGCTGCTGCTGGTCGTCGCCGTCACCTCCGCGTCCGTGCAGGACCGCGCCGGAGGCCGCACTGTCCTGGCCCGGCTCGCCTCCGGCTTCCGCACGATCAGTCTGGTGTGGGCCGACGGCGGGTACGCCAACTCCGTTGATTCCACGCTGCTTTCATGGGCTCGCGACGCGTTGAACATCGTCGTCGAGATCGTGAAGCGGACCGACGACGTCAAGGGCTTCAAGGTCCTGCCCCGCCGCTGGCGGGCAGTCGCCCGCCTGGACGCAATCATCGACGAACGCTTCTAGCTGCGCATCGGTGACCACCCGCCCCAGGGCGATGTCCAACAGAGAGTTGTCCGGATTGACCACCGAGTCCAGCACCATGGTGCGAAGAGGCATGGTTCATCCGCCTGGCGCGCCGTTCTTGGGGCCGCCCTCACGCATGCAGCGGCCGCTACCACAACAAGAGTCTCGTCCGAGATCGCCGAAGAGCTCGACCTGAAGGGACCGGAGCGGCCAGTCAACATGCAAGGAGGGACTGCCGCATCACCGGCGCCACTGCCGAGAAGCACGCCGCGATTGATCGGGGCCATCGACCAGCGCCCGCCTGCCCTACCTCGGCGCCCCAGGCCGGCCGCGTCCACGGAGTCGGTGTACGGCCATCAGCCGCTCACCGGTTGCCTCGCAGGTCTGTCCACGCGTCGGCGGACGGCACCCAAGATCGGTACACCACGTCCGTGGACATGACCCCCAGGCCGCCTTCACGCGCCCAGAGGACGATGAGACCGGCTCCCGAGACACGCGCAGGTCCCGTACCACTGCCAGCGCCGACAACCGGCGCCCCTCGTCTACTCGTCTTCACCCGGGCCGCAAATCGGATGCCACCAGCTCGTCGATCAGCTGGGCGTCCACAGACTTCGCGGCTGCGTGGGCCAGGGGTCGGTCTTCCATCTGCCAGGGCGAACGCGGGCGTGCCACTCGATTGGCGGCGCTGTGATGGCCGATGAGAGGCGCAAGCGGTCCTATTGGGGTGGTGTGTCGAGCTGCTCAGCGGAGGCGATGGTCGTGTTCAAACTACGTGTGACCGGCGTCCTCGGTCTCGCGCTGTTCCTGTCTGCTGTGCCGGGTTGCGGCGGGAGCTCTGATGAGGCGGGCAGCGGCACCACGCCCTCGTCGGCGGGCATGGCCAAGATCAGTGCCTTCTCCGGCCAAAGGCTGGACTGGAAACCTTGCGCCAAGGGGCAGAAAGCTCTCTGCTCCACGGTCAAGGTGCCCTTGGATTACGCGGATCCGGGCCCCGGAAACCTCAGCATCGCGATGTACAAATTTCCGGCGACGGGCAAAAAGAAGGGCTCGCTGCTCGTCAATCCGGGCGGCCCCGGCGGGCCGGGCCTTGAGTTCGCCGCGATGATGGCCCGCTCGCCGCTGTCCAGTAGCTACGACATCGTCGGCTTCGACCCGCGCGGCGTGGGGGCCAGCGGCCAGATCCACTGTCTGGACGATGCCGCCCACGATGCGTACTACGCCGCACCGACGGCCCCCACCACAGCAGAAGGCAGGAACCAGCGGCGTCAGGCCGCCAAGAGACTCGCCCAGGCTTGCGGAGAGAAGCATCTCAAGCTGCTGCCGCACGTGGGTACCGAAAACACCGCCCGCGATCTGGAGGTGATGCGCAGTGTGCTGGGGGACAGAAAGCTCAACTTCCTGGGGGTTTCCTACGGCACCCTCATCGGCCAGTACTACGCCGAGCAATACCCCTCCAGGGTCGGCCGGATGTACCTGGACTCGGTGATGGACCCGGCTCTGCCCTTGCCGAAGATCATCGAGGATAACGCGGCGAGCTCGCAGCAGACCCTTGAGCGGTTCCTCGACAACTGCGTCACACAGAAATCCTGCCAGCTCGGCGGAAGCCGTGAGCAGGCGGAGCAGAAGGTCCTCCAGATGGTGAAGGCTTTGGACGCCACACCCGTCCCGGTCGCATCCGACCCGAGGCGCCCCGTCACCGGATCAGATCTCCGCGAGGCTGTCCTGGAAGGGGTTGGGAGCGCCGGAGAGTGGCCGCAGTTGACCCAGGCCTTGGTAGCTGCCGTCAAGAGGGACTTCAGCGGCATCCGTGATCTTGCCGACTACAGTCACGGCCGCGGCGAGGATGGAAAATTCAGCGGCGAGGATGAGACATTCCTCGCCGTCGCCTGCAATTTCGCCTCCAAGGACGACCGCAGCCACCGGGCACTGGACCAGGCCATCGCCGAAGCCACCCGCAAGTCACCGCTGTTCGGGCCCCTCGACATGTTCCGGCCCTGCTCGGACTGGCCGGTGGCTTCGTCGGTCACCGCGCACGAGGTCACCGCCGACACCCCGGAACCGATTCTGCTGGCGAACAACAGCGTTGATCCCGAGACCCCACTCTCGTGGGCCAAGGCAGCAGCCGAAGGGCTCGAGGACTCCACTCTGGTCACCAACGAGGGCGCCGGCCACGGCTTCCTGGACATGGGCCCATGCACGGGCAAGGTCATGACTGACTACCTCATCAACGGCACCGTGCCCAAGGCAGGCACCGTCTGCAAGGACACCGGGCTCGGCAAGACAGGTGAAACGGTCGGCAAGTAAACCACCCAACGCCCTGGAGAAGACCGAGCAGGCCCCGGCTGCACGCACAGCTGCCGCCGCTGTCCGAAGGCTCCCCATTCACCGACCCCGGCCCGGCCACCCACCTTCAGGGCCTCGCGGACCTGCTGAACGGGCAGGCGGGACGCAGAATGATCCCTGGCCCCCACCGCACCAAAGGCGGCGCCGCCCAGCTCGGAGCCCGGCACGGCGAACGTGGCCCGTTCGGTGCCCACCGCGACGGCCAGGAGGAGGACGAGACCGCCGAGGAGAACCCCGCACTCCCCGTAAACGGGCTGGTCAGCGGGCACTCGGCCCAGTCATGATGAGCGCCGGACCCGTACGACGAGAGGACGCCCGCCCATGGCTCTGCCGCCGCTGACGAAGGCCGCCCGCCAGAAGAGCCGGAAAAGGCGACCGCGCGCCGCCGCGAGCGCGCCGACCTTCTGGACGAACTCCGCAGCGGGTGACCGTGAAGGCAACCGTGGGCCACGACGGTCACGCTTCGTGCTCGCAGAAATGAGTAGTTCTGCGAACGATCAAGGCTCGTGAAATCGAGACCTTTTTTATCCCTATTCGTCGTTCGCATAACTTCTCGCAGAACAGGGTTCGCACAATGGTCCCTGATATAGCTTCTGCAACATGAGTTCACTCGCCGAACCGGCCACGGCCGTCGAACAGTTCGACTGCCCGACCTGTTCCGTCCCCGCCGGAAGCACCTGCCGCACCCGCGGCGGCAAGGTCGCCCCGAAGTACCACACCCCCCGCTTCATGCTCGTGCCCCAGCTCCGCGCCGAACTCGAAGTCCGCATCCCCGCAGAGCGGGCCCCGGTCACGCCTGGGAGATGGGCCCGTCCGTCGACGCGGCCGTCCCCGAGTCCCAGGTGAAGCCCACGAGGGTGGGGTACGCCCGTTGCAGTACCGCCGCGCAGGAGCTGCAGAGCCAGCTCGACGCCCTGAACGAGGCGGGCTGCGAGCCGGTCTTCTCGGAGAAGATCAGCACCCGGATCAAGGTGCGGCCCGAGTTCGTCAAGGCCCTCGCCTACGCACAGAACATCAAGAAGGCCGTCCCGCACCAGCGGGTCATCCTCACGGTGCACGAGATGAAGCGACTGGGACGCGGCGCCGCCGAGCTCCTGACCATCGCCGAGACGCTGCGCAGCGATGACATCCAGCTCGAACTCCTCACCGGCCCCCTTCAAGGCGTCTACGACCCCTCCGGGCACGGCGCCGCCCTGTTCGCGTTCTTTGCCGGCATGGCCGAGTCTGAGCGCGAGTACATCCGCGAGAAGTCCCTCGAAGGCCAGGTCTCCGCCCGCGAACGGGGCCGCCACGGCGGACGCCCCAAGGTCATCGACGACGACCAGGTCGCCTACGCCCGCGCCCTGCGCGACCAGGGCGTGCCCGTGCCGAAGATCGCCCAGAAACTCGTCATCTCCACCGGCAAGAACAAGGGCGAGAACCCGTCGGTGGCCACCGTCTACCGTGTCCTGGCCGAGGCCGACGCCGCATCGGAGGAGAGCCCGTGATCGCCGGAATGCACCGCACCAAGGGCGGCGGCCCGCAGCTCGGCGCGAACACCCCGGGAACGTACGGGCCGTTCGGACCGTACGGCGGACGCGACGAGCCCGCGGCCACCGAGGAGAGCCGACCGGCGGATGACCCCGGCACCACGGAACCGACTCCGGCGGGAGCCTTCGGGGAGAACCCGTAAACCTGCTGGTCACGGCCCCACAGGCGGGTACATGATGAGCCCGTCACCATACGCACACAGACGAAAGGACGCCGTCCCCATGGCACTTCCGCCGCTTTCCAAGGCCCAGCGAGCAGCTGCGCTCGAAAAGGCCGCCGCCGCACGGACCGAGCGGGCCGAGGTGAAGGACGCACTCAAGCGCGGCGCGCTCTCCCTGGGCGAGGTGGTGGCCGACCCATCCAAGTCGGTGGGCAAGATGCCGGTCCACTCGCTCCTCGCCGCTCTTCCAGGGATCGGCAAGATCCGCGCGATGCAGATCATGAAGGAACTCGGTATCTCCGAGAGCCGTCGGGTCCG
The DNA here is from genome assembly GCF_018614615.1 of Streptomyces sp. ISL-100. Lineage (GTDB taxonomy): Bacteria > Actinomycetota > Actinomycetes > Streptomycetales > Streptomycetaceae > Streptomyces. The sequence goes on from NZ_JAGGOK010000148.1 coordinate 30,084, forward strand.
CGGTCTCGGCAGCAACCAGAAGGAACTTCTCCTCGCACGCTTCGCACCACAGGGCTGAGCGCCCACCGCGCGGCCGACATCGCGGTGCCGGCGCTCTTCGGTCTCGTACGACACGGCCTACAGGCCGACCGACCTGAGCATGTTCAGCAGCAGTTCGGTGTTGTCGACCGCAGCGCCGAGCGCCTCGCGGGCCGTCTGCAGCTGATCGGCCTGCGCTGCCAGGGTCTCCACGTCCCCCTGGGCGACGGCATCTTGACTCGCCACGATCACACCAAGCAGCAGGTGCAGGGCCGTGGCGGTATGCGCGGCGGCCAGCGGGATCGGCCCGGCCTCCATGTTCTGCGCCATCGCCCGCACCGGAGTACCGGAGCGCAGGACCTGCCACCGTAGGAACTCCACCCGCCGCACGGGATCGTCGAGTCCGGCTCCGGCGGCCTTGAGCTGTTCCTCCCAGGCCGCGACGTGGGCGTCGGGGTCGAGTTGCACCGCATCGGCCATCGCCGCCTCGGCCTGGACCACGCCGAGCAGCGCGTTGACCATCCGCACCCGGTAGGCGTCCGGCCCGCCGAGCCGGGCGGCTTCCGCCGCATGCTCGGCGGGGGTGTTCTCCCCGTCGTACAGACCCAGCGCGGCCATCGCCGCGGCGATCTGCTCCACCGTGGCCGGAGCCTCGCCCCGCTCCTTTTCCCGCTCGCTCATCCAGGCAGGCTATCCACGCCGTTCACCCGGCGTCCGGCGAAGCGGCAACCTCCCGTACAGCCCCGCCGCGCGAGCGGAACTCCACCCCGGCGTCGGCGAGGAGCCGGTGCACCCCGCCATACGAACGGCCCGTCGACTCGGCGAGCGCGCGGATCGAAGTCCCCGTCTCGTACTGGCCCTTGAGCTCGGCGGCGACTTTGTCGCGCTCCGGGCCGGGCATCAGTTTGCGGGCCGGTTTCTTCCTCGACATGAACAGCGCTCCCCTTCTCGTAGGACAAGCAGACCCCGCCATGATCGCGTGAGGCGGACGGCAACGGTACGGGTTCACCCGATCCGGCCTCATCCCGGCCGGTACGGTGGTCGCATGGTGCGA
>NZ_JAGGOK010000149.1 GCF_018614615.1 Streptomyces sp. ISL-100
AGTATGAAGCCGACTTCCCAGAGACGCACGATCGCCGGATACTTCTTGCCCCAGACGCCGGCGAACTCGGCGAACCGCTCGAGTGCCGCCTACTCGGTCGGTGCGGTGTAGACGGGCTTGAGGACCTTCGCGATCTTGTCCCAGTCCTGGCGGGCGGCATAGCGGAAGGAGTTCCGCAGCAGGTGGACCACGCAGGTCTGCACGATCGTCTTCGGCCAGACCGTATCGACCGCGTCGGGCAGGCCCTTGAGCCCGTCGCAGACCAGCATCAAGACGTCGTTGACGCCGCGGTTCTTGATCTCGGTGAGGATGTGCATCCAGTGCTTGGCGCCCTCGCCGCCGTCGCCGGCCCACAGTCCGAGGATGTCCCGCCGGCCCTCGGTTGTGACGGCCAGGGCCACGTAGACGGGCCGGTTGGCGACGGCGCCGTCACGGATTTTCACGTGGATGGCGTCGATGAAGACCACCGGGTAGACGGCGTCGAGGGGCCGGTTCTGCCATTCGGCCATGCCCTCGAGGACCTTGTCGGTGATCGTGGAGATCGTCTGGCGGGATACGTCGGCGCCGTAGACCTCGGCGAGGTGGGCCTGGACCTCGCCGGTGGTCAGACCCTTCGCCGCGAGGGAGATGACCATCTCGTCCACGCCGGAAAGGCGCTTCTGCCGCTTCTTGACGATCCTCGGCTCGAAGCTGCCTTCCCGGTCGCGGGGCACGGCTATCTCGACCGGGCCGACATCGGTCAACACGGTCTTGGCTCGGGTGCCGTTGCGTGAGTTGCCACCGTTCTTCCCTGCCGGATCGTGCTTGTCATAGCCGAGATGGTCGGTGATCTCGCCCTCGAGAGCGGACTCCAAGAGCCGCTTGGTCAACTGCTGGAGCAGCCCGCCCTCGCCGGTCAGCTGAAGGCCCTCGGCCTGAGCCCGGCCCACCAGCTCGTCAATCAGCCGGTCGTCCACAGACTTCGCCGGCACCGCCTCAGACGGCTCGACGGACTCAGCCTCGGTCACGTTGTCACTGGTCATCGATGCATCTTCCATGATCGGGAGTTACACCGAACGTTTTACAGTCCCCGACCAGGGGCTTGGGGCAGACCCGCACCACCAACCCGCCGTCTGCGACACCGATATGTGTACACCATTTGAGGAATCCATCACTAGGCCGTGTTCTAGAAGTGTGGTCCCTGCCTCGCCTCGCGCCGTGATGATCTCGGTGTGGGGCAAGGGAATCTTTCAGATGGCCAGTGGGCGGTACTCGAACCGTTGTTGCGGGTCGCGGTGATAAGCAGGCCGTCGGTGTGTCGGCGACGGTTGATCGACGGGATCCGCTGGCGAGTGCGGGCCAGCACCCCGTGGCGGGTTTTTGCCGCCCTCGTACGGGCCGTGGCAGACGGTCTATGGGCTCTTCCGCCGCTGGCAGCGCGATGGTGTTGACCGGGCTGCAGTCCCGGGGCAGACGCGGCCGGGCTGATCACCTGGGAGGTGAACGTCGACCTCACGATCTGCCGTGCTCACCAGCACGCGGCGGGCGCCCGCCGGGATGGTCAGGCCGAAAAGCAAACCGCCCGGCAGCCGCAGACCGACCAGCCCGCAGCAAGAGGACCACTTCGTGCCCATACAGACAGAACCGCACCGGGTCCGAGCACTTACGCCCAGACTGCTGGACGCGAGCCAGCCTCGTCTTTGTCAACAAGACTCTCAGGCCCGGGCGTATTCAAAGGCTCGGCTCGCGCCCCCAGAACGGCAGCTAACGCCGACGCTCGCTTTCCCATTAGGCGTACTCATCCCGCGCAACCGCGTGTATCTGCGTCGACGAGAGATCCGGTGCACGATCCCGGAATCGGCCGACCAGGCCGGCCATCGCAGGCGCCGGGGAACGGCTGTTGGGCGGCCTCCCGCTTTCGACCGCGAGGACTACAAAGCCAGGCACGCGGTCGAGTGTGGCATCAACCGGCCGAAGCGGAACCGGGCGGTGGCAACCCGGTTCGACAAGCTCACCCTCCGGTTCGAGGCAACCGTGCTGATAGCTGCGATCAACGAATGGCTGTGACCTGTCGGGGATGTCGGTCTCGCACGTCATCCTGACCGCGGTCAGGTCAGCGAGTCGAGGGGGAGCAGGTTCGATGGGGGCTGCGTATTACTGCGCCGGCAGCGAGAACGGTGACCACATCGACGACCCGTCCGAGGACGCGCTGTTCATGCTGATCGACGACCTCAACGATTCAGACGACACCTTCGTAGTCATCCAGCCCGACGAGGACGACCCGGCCTGGTTCACCTCGGTCGCCGTCTTGGACCAAGGCGGCTACGAAGTCGTCCGCCGCGACACCACGCGCCACGAGCACGACGTCGTCACCGAAACCAGCATCGACCGGATCGCCCGCGACCATCTGGATGGCCGCCCGCGATTTCCCCGGACGCCCAACCCAACAGACCAGCGACTTCTAAAACACGGTTTAGGCGTCCCGGAATTGGTCCCGGACCTCGGGGCGTTGCTGGAAGCCGGCTGACTTGTAGGTGGCGACGGCGCCGACATTGGAGCTCGGAGCGCAGACGATCGCGCTCGACGAGCCCAGCTCCTGGAGTGCGGCCGCCGCGGCGCCGGTGATCGCCTCGCCGTAGCCGTGACGGCGATGTTCCCTGTGCACGCCCATCGGTTCGAGCAACCCGGGCCTACCCGGACCGGCCGACCACACCGTCACCGCCGCCACCGCGTTGCCCTGGTCGTCGTACGCGTCCAGACACCGGGCGTCGGCGTACGGCAATCCGGCCGCCATCGCGTGCCAGCGCTCGTCCGTGAGCCTCGACCCGTCGAACGCTGCCCGATGTACGGCGGCAAACACGTGCGCCTGCTCCGGTCCGACCACCTCGATCCGCACGCCCGGGTCCTTCACCGGCACCGTGAGGTCGCGGCGCAGCGGTGTCCACGGCTCGTCGGCGTTCCAGCCGTCCTCGAACAGCAGATCTTGGACCAGTGCACCCATCGGCGCCTCGATGTTCACCTTCCCCTCGGGCAGCACGCCGCGCTCCGGCTCGGTCACGTCTTCAACCAACTGCTGCGCCAGCTCCTCCTCCCGCTGAGCGCCTGGCGCGATCGTCAGCCGCAACAGCCCGGGACCGTCCAGCAGCCCGACGGCGAGAATCTGTCGGTCCCGGCTCCACATCCTGACCGCCGCGGCGGTCGCTTCCGCGCCTAATCGCCAGAACCAGCCCAGGTCCCCCGGATGCAGTTGCATCGGCGCCCCGTCGTACTGCCACTCCCGCAGCACGCCCACAACCTCGCTCAGCCCGTCGACTCCCGGCTTGCCCAACACAATCGCCACACCCCCGATCACACACCACCGCACCGACAGTCCGCACCCGGTTTCCGACCGGTCGGCGTGGTGCGGTAACACCTCCTCCGAAGGGATCGTTTCTCCCTCACCCGTACGGCCCCGCGGGCGCATCCGTGCCCAGCCCAGATGCCGCATGTGAAGCAGCAGCCTCCAGGCCGGCTGCGGCCCCAAGGCCAAGCCTGGCCCTCCGCAGGGTCCACGGCCCGGCGGAGGACGCCGGACGCCGGACACGGACAGGCGACCGGTGCCCAATGCCCGGTGACACTGAAGGAAGGCGGCAATCATGCAGCCGAACTGCCTGCAGTACAGGCCGCGTCCCCTCCTCCTCGGTGTCGCCGAGCAGGTCCGCGGGCGCCTTCCTCGCCTCCGCACTGAGGCGGTCGAAGAGCCCTCGGCTCTTCGTCCAGCAGCCGGCCGATGTCGGCGTGGACGCCGCGCCAGGAGCCCCGGGGGCCACCCGGATGGGGCGCGCATTGTCCGGGATGGGAGGCCGCATACGTGCACACCGCGCTCACGCCGCGCTGGACGGCCGCACCCCAAGCGCGAACTGGGCACTCCGATCGTCGGCATCCCACGCGCCGCGCTCCACCCGCTGCTCCGCGAGGCTCTGCCGCTTCCAAGTTGGTTCAGTCAGCAGGAAGCCCCCGGACCGACTGGTCGAAGAAGCCCACCATCGACAGCTAAGCCAGTAAGCCAGGCTCCTCGCTGGCTTGCGTCAGCTTGTCTCGACGCGGGCGGCGGTGAGGTTGTCGAGAATCGCCGAGACCGTCTGGTCCGGTGTCTGCTCCGAAGTGTCCAGCCAGAACCCGATACTCGGAGTCTCTGCGCGCAGGGACTGATCAAGCGCATTAACCGTCCAGGCCCCGTACCCGGTCTTGGGTCGTCCGGCCTCTCTGCTGTGCACAGCAGCAGTGGAGGGCGCCAACACGACGACATACAAAGGACGTGTACACACCTTGGTGACGTACCGAGGCAGATCTTCGCCCAGCACCACGTCCTGGACAATCGCGGTCCATCCGTGACGGGCGTATTCGTCAGCAACCAGTGCAGAGAGTTGGTAGCGGAGTTCCAACTGGGCCCTGGCCTCGTCAGTTTCCTCGGGCAGGAGTTCCTCGCGGCCGAGATCATCATTCGCCGGAAAACGTCGCCGCGTACATGCGCGGCCCGCGGCAACCGCCTGGCGAGCAGGTCGGCCACCGTGGACTTCCCCGCCGCCATCACACCTGTGATCAGGATGACGGCAGAATCTAGTTCTTTCTCCACGCCGGCCGCTCGCTCACAGACGGTATTCGGTTCAATCAGCATGCACGACAGTCTGCTGGTGCCGACCGAGAGGAAGCATCCGGATTTCCTGACGTGTGGGTAGGCCGCGGTCCCTCTCAAGCTCGCTGGGTTCTCGAACGCTCACTTGACTTGACGCTTGGCCAGTTTGCCGTGGTTCGGTGCCGACCTTGTGGTGGGCGGGCCAGCTATGCCTCGCCGGTGGCGAGGACTCGTCCCACGTCATGGCGGGTGGCCGGTGCTTGCTCTTCGAACCGGGCGGCCAACCTGAGCCGGGATGCAAGGGTTTCTTCTCGCGCTGGGTGCGACACTCTCGCTCCCAGAAGAGGAGGTACGACCATATGGGCTTTCGAGCACCGCCGGTCGTGTTGCCGGGCACCAGCTACTGACTGCCCGAGCCGGCCTGCAGCACGGTGGCGCGGATTCACCCCGACTATCCGGTGATCTACGAGGACAACGCCATCTGGGTGGCTGAGTTCCTGCCTTTCCCGAGCGCCGAAGCGATGACACGGATGCTGGAGTGCCGCTATCCGATGTGGATTGCCTGGGCCGGCCGTCCGTACGCGGTGGCGTTCGCTGATCTGCACGGGCAACTCCGACGCGACATGCCCGAAGGGTCTTCCGGGTTACCGCATTGCCTGGCACGAATGGTTCCTCTCCGTCGCCCGGGTGAACAAACTCCGCAAATGGACTCCAGTTGCCCGGCATTGACACCTATCTGGAGATTTGGCGGATCAGCGTCGGCCTGCTGCCGTACATCATCACCGCCGAGTACTACCTGGGGCATGACCGGTCCGAGCCGGGCCTGAGCGAGATCGTCGGCGAGCGACGACATCTGATCAACCTCGCCTACCGGCTGCTCGGTTCGCTGGCCGAGGCCGAGGACGCCGTGCCATCGAATCGCCCGGCTCCTGGCTGACGACGGTGGCCACCCGCATCTGTCCGGACCTGCTGGGATCGGCGCGGGTCCGGCGCGAGCGCTACGTCGGCGAATGGATGCCCGAGCCGCTGCCCGACCGCACGGAGTGGATCAGCGGACCGTCGGGCGGCGGCAGGGCCGAGCCGGCCGACCCCGCCGACCGGGTCACCCTGGACGAGTCGGTGAGCATGGCCTTCCTCGTCGTACTGGAGTCCATGACGCCGGCCGAACGCGTGGGGCGCTGGAGCCGGCGGTTCCGACGGCCGGGCAGGCCGGTCTGGTGCGGCATTTCAAAGAGGCGTGGGAGGCCAGGGACATCAAGGCCCTCGTCGATCTCCTCGACCCCGACGCCACGATGATCGCCGACGGCGGCGGACTGGTCGGCGCCGTCCTCCGCCCGGTCGACGGCAGCGAACGCATCGCCCAGTACCTGCTCCACATCGCGGGCAAAGCCCCTGGGCTGACGCTCCTGGAGCGGACGGTCAACGGCCGGCCCGGTCTCGTCGCCCAGCACGCCGGCGTCACCGTGACCGTGGCGGCGTTCAGCCTCATCGGCGGCCGCATCACTCGCATCTGGGCCATCCGTGTCGACCGCTCCCCTGTCCGCCGCCCCAGGAATTTCTTCTTCGTACTAGTGACCTGAGTCGTTGATGCGTCGGTAGTAGCCGTCGAGGATCTGATCGGCGATCTTGTGCCATCCGCAGGGCCAGGGTTGGTGTGACGCGTGCGCAACTCGCCAACGCCGAATAGAGGTTTATCGAGACATTCCTGCCGGTCGACAGGTTCGGTCCCTACCCCGCGGGATGGGACTTGGGTGCCGCCAGCTGTCCCCGCTGGAGCTAGTGGGAACCCTCCAAGCCCGGCTGGACATCGTTGTTCCGGTCAAGATCGCCGTGTTCATCCGCACGGCCGCAGACTTGCGGGACGGGGTGGCCGATGCGGCCGCCGCGTCCTTGTCCGTGACGACACCTGGGACACCACACCGTGAGCGAACGCGTCATTGCGCCCAAGAGCCGGGGCTTCCTGTTCCTCGACTCCCATCCTGGCGGCTGCCGACAGCTGGTGGACGAGATGTGGCGGGACGTCCCCGCCCCGGTCACCGCCGGGGGCGAAGGGCCGGTGGCTCTGGTCATCGGCTCGTCCGCCGGGTATGGCCTGGCCGCTACGATCGCGGGCCTGGCCCGTGTCGGTATCCGTGGCATCGGCGTGTGCTTCGAGAAGGCGCCCGCGCGCCGCACCGGCACGGCCGGCTGGTATCGCACCGCCGCCACCGCCCGGCTCGCCCAACAGCACGGGCTGGACATGGTCTTCCTCAACGGCGATGCGTTCAGCGACGCGATGAAGGAGCAGGTTGCCGACCTCCTCGCCGAGCGGTTCGGGGGGCGACTCGACTTCCTGATCTACTCGGTGGCAGCGCCTCGCCGCACCGACCCGGACACCGGCAACGTGTATGCCTCGGTCCTCAAGCCGGTCGGCTCGCCGTACACCACCAAGACCCTCGCCTTCGACGAGTACGGCGCCCCTGAGGTCAAGGAGGTCACCACCGCGCCGGCCGAGGGCGACGACATCGAGCAGACCGTGGCGGTGATGGGCGGCACCGACTGGGAACGGTGGATCACATTCCTGGCCGACCGGTCCCTGCTCGCCGACGGCTTCACCACCGCCGCCCTGTCCTACATCGGCTCGCCGCTCACCGCGGCGATCTACCGGCAGGGCACCATCGGCGCCGCAAAGGCCCATCTCGAAGCCACCGCACGCACGTTGGACGAGCGCCTCGGCAAGACCCTGGGCGGCCGGGCCATGACCTCGGTCAACGCCGCTGCCGTCACTCAGTCCTCCACCGCCATCCCCGGCATCGCCCTGTACGTCGGGCTGCTGCGCGGCGTCCTCGGCGACGCCATGGTGGCCCCGATCGGTCAACTGGTGGAGCTGTGGGACCAGCTGACCGGCGCCCGTCCCCTCGACCTCGACGACGAGGGCCGGGTCCGCCTCGACACCTGGGAACTCGACCCCGCCGTGCAGAACGCCGTCGCCGAACGCTGGAGCACCGCCACCAGCAACACGATCACCGAACTCGCCGACCTCGACTGGTTCAGCGACGAAGTCCGCCGCCTCTACGGCTTCTCTGTCCCCGGCGTCGACTACACCGCCCCCGTCGAAACCGACGTCCCCTGGCCCACCCCCACCATCTGACCCGCGCCACGAACGCCCCCGATCGCGTCGTAGAAACGAGGTCGCGGCGCCAGCCCTAGTGACCTGGGCCGCTGATGCGGCGGCAGCAACTGGCGAGGCTGTCGAGGATCTGCTCGGCGGTCTTGTGCCATACGTAGGGGCGGGGGCCGGCGTTCCAGTCCTTGATCCAGGCGCGGATGTCGCGTTCGAGGGCGGGGACGGAGCGGTGGGCGCTGCGCTGGAGTTTCTTGCAGGTGAGCTCGGCGAACCACCGCTCGACCAGGTTGAGCCAGGACGAGCCGGTCGGGGTGAAGTGCAGGTGGAAGCGGGGGTGGGCCAGCAGCCACCTCCGGACCGGCTCGGTCTTGTGAACGATTCAGTGCGGTGCGGCTTGAGACCGAAGGCCCGCCAGGTCCTGGACACCATCGACGGCGACATGCCGGCCCACCGGGCCATAGACCGCGTCCACCGATGGGTGGCGTTCGTCGGCTTCGTCTCCAGCGTCAGCCGCACCAGTTCGGCGACCTGCTCGTCGGTGACGGTCCGCCCCCGGCCCGGCCGGGGCGCATCACCCAGCCCGTCCAGCCGGTGGGTGACGAACCGGGCCCGCCACTTGGAGACCGTCTCGTTCGGTGACATTGAGCAGCCGGCCACCGAACTGGCCGACCGTGGCAGCAACCCGTCCGGCTCAAGCTCGGCATACGCCAGCACGATCCGAGCCCTCAACGCGAGTGCCTGCGGCGTGGATTGAGCCCGCCCCCCCCAGCACCGCACGCTCATGCTCCGACAACACAAGCTCAGCCAACCGCGGCCCCGGACACCCCCGTGCATATCAAACGACGCATCAACAACTCAGGTCACTAGGGTGTTGCAGGGCCGTATTGCAGGGCATCGCACCTCAGGCCGCGATGCCGTAGGCCCGGCCCGCTCGACAGCAACCTCTTCCCCTCGGCTATCGCGTGGAGAAGATGTGTCGTTGCCTGCGGGCGGCTTGCCCACCGGAGCTGACCTGGGGGGGGCGGTCGGTGTCCGAGTTGGGTTCAGCCGCCCTTGGGTGCAACCCCCTGCCGGGGCCGCTGGGATGTTTCCAGATGAGATGTGCCTCGCGACGGTAGATGCCACTTCTCAGCGTTAACCGTCACCTGTGGTCGAGCGGCCGTGCACACCACTCCCCCGCATGAGGAGGAAGAGAAGCCCGTAGGTCGACGTGCTGCGGCGCTGCTGAGGCAGACGTGGATCACATGCTGAGAGCGAACATGCTGCCTGATGCGTCGCGCTGGGCTGGCCTTGCCGCTTATGCCGTAACTGGGCACCCTGCCGTCGGGGTTGTGGCGGATCCCCTGGTCGCCGGGCTGCCGGTGGCTACTGCCCCTGTCAAAACCGGTTGGGAGACTCTGTACATACTCCCGCTGGCCGTGGTCTCCGAAAACCCTCGCCCTGCTGACACTGGATGTCCGCGCGACAACTTCCGCAGACCACCAGGGCTTTGCGGTGCCGCGCCAGCCATGAGATCTGCCCATGGCGGCCGGTTGCCCGATCGTCCGAGGTCCGCGAGTTTGGCGACGTGGTGGACTTCCACTTCGTCGATCCGCCCGCATGATTCGCACCGTCCGGCGAGGAGCCGGGTGACCAGCTCTTTGCGTTTGATGTCGACCGGGGCCAGCCGGCGGTCGGTGATGACCGTCTTCGTGTTTCGTCGCAGCGGGATCCCGCCGAACCGTCCGACCAGCGACTTCCTGCCGGTGCGTTCGACGCGGGCCTCGAAGCACTTGCGCAGCCCGTGCGGCGTCTCGATATCGACGCCCAGCAGCCTCGGAACGACCGTGCAGGATCGGGCAGGGGCATAACCTACGTAACAGGGTCGACCGGCCCACCCGTGTATGCAGGGCAGCGGCAAGAGGGCTCCCCGCCGGGCGGCACCTATAGCGAACGGTCGGGCCGTCAACCTGTACGGCGAAAGTACGCCGCGAACAATGAACGTTCTCGTAGTACAGCCGCCGCACCGTCTGCTCGATCATGGCACCACCGCACCCTGAGGCAAGTCACCTTGGCCTCACGGGTTCGCCACCAGACGAATCGCTCCGCCCTCATAGAGCACGCGCTCCACCAGCAACTCGCTGAGGTGCGGAAACAGGTCACCGGCGAGCTCATCACACCGCACCACGGTCCTAGATGACGCTATGCCGCCGAGACGGAACCCCGTTGATCACTCTCACGAAATTTGCGCCTGATCCCGCAAAGAACGAACGAAACCATAGGACCTAGCGGTGGTTTGTTGACG
>NZ_JAGGOK010000015.1 GCF_018614615.1 Streptomyces sp. ISL-100
CGCGCCGTGGCGTCTCCTCGGGCGCCGAACGTTCGGGTAGTGCGTTGTTTCTTCGGGCGCGTTGCGTTCGACGCCCTGCGGGGAGCGCCCCGGCACGTCCCCTCCTGGCACCGTTGTTCGCGAGGCGGGGCCGGGCGGAACCTGCAAGGCGCGGCGAGAACCGTCCCGGACTCAGGCGGGGTACTGGCCCAGCATCTTGGCCATCGAGGCCAGTACGGCGGGCGCGACGCGGTAGTACACCCACGTGCCCCGGCGCTCCGACGTCAGCAGGCCGGCCTCCTTCAGCTTCTTCAGGTGGTGGCTGACCGTGGGCTGCGAGACGCCGACGTCGGAGATGTCGCAGACGCACGCCTCGCCGCCCTCGTGCGACGCCACCGCCGAGAACAGCCGTAGCCGCACCGGGTCGCCCAGCGCCTTGAACATGGCTGCCGTACGGACCGCGTCCTCCGCCGAGAGCGGGCGCTCATTCAGCGGCGCGCAGCACGGCTCGACGGTGTTCTGCTCCAGCAGTGGCAACACGTTTGCGTTCGACATGTGTCTATGTTGACACATGTCGAATCAGGGCTGCCGGCTCCAGCGCCGGACCGGTTGCGGTGCCGTTACGGTCGGGCCATGAGCAAAGTGGACAGCAGTGCGGTGGCGGTGGCGGTGACGCGTATCGTCCCGGAAGGCCGGTGGGGGTGGAGGCGGGGGAGGGTTCTTGCCTCGCTTGCTGTGGCCGTCGCCGGGCTGCTTGTTTTCCATTCGGCCGTGCCGGACATGGCCGGCCGGCCGGGCAGTCTGCTGGAGACGTTCCTGCCCTGGCTCGGTCTGACGGTCCCCGTCTTGTTGGTTCTGGCGATGGTGCGGCGCTCGGCCGTCGCGCTGTTGGCCTTGCTGTTGCCCGTCGCCGCTTGGGTGAGTGGCTTCGGCGGGCTCTTGCTGCCGGCCGAGGACTCGGCGTACGACCTCACCGTGGTTCAGCACAATGTGAGTGACGAGAACGCTGATCCGGCGGGTACGGCACGGGCCCTGATGAAGGCCTCTCCTGGCCTCATCGCTCTCGAAGAGCTGACGGCCGGTGCGGTGGCTGTCTACTCCGCGACGCTCGCCCCGGAGTATCCCCACCACCGGGTGGTGGGCACGGTCGGGCTCTGGTCGAAGTACCCGCTGGACGGGGCGCGGCCGGTGGACATAAGGCCGGACGGGATCGTGGGGGCGTGGAAACGTGGTCTGCGGGCCGAGGTCCGGGTGCCGGGAGAGAAGGCGGCGGTCGCGGTGTACGTCACCCACTTGCCCTCCGTGCGGTTGGGGGTGGGGGCTGGGTTCAGTTCGGGGTGGCGGGACGAAAGCGCCGTCCTGCTGGGGTCCGCCATCGCGGCTGAGCCGCTGGACCGGGTGATTCTGCTCGGTGACCTCAACAGCACGGTGGACGACCGTGGACTGGACCCGGTCGGCGCGCACATGAACACCGCGGGCCCCGGCTTCGCCTTCAGCTGGCCCGCCTCCTTCCCCGTGGCCCGGATCGACCAGGTCATGACCCGGAAGGCAACCGTCACCGAGGTGTGGTCGCTGCCCGCCACGGGGAGCGACCACCTGCCGATCGCTGCCCGCATCGGGTGGTGATCACCGCCGCCTCTGCCCGGCCCCGGTGACGCCCCATCACGTCTGTTCTGGGCAGGTCATCGCGCGGGGGGCTCCGGGTCGGTGGAACAGATGAGATGCGGGGCAATAATGGTCGTCCGCAATTAGCCATGCTGGACAGCGAGTTATTGGCCGCTGTCCGCCTTCGCCGCCTTTGCCGCGGCGGTCAGCGGCTGACGGCCGCGCAGATGGCCTTGCCGCCCTCGGAGGACGGGCTGACCGTGACGAAGCGGGACAGGAAATGGACCAGGGTCAGGCCGTAACCGCCCTCGTAGCCGGTGATGTCCGGGTGGCGTGGGCGGGGGCGGGACGGGCTGGGGTCCTGCACGGTGATCTCCACCGTGTTCCGGCCCGCGACCAGCCGCAGCTTTGTGATGCCTCCTGCGTGCCTCAGCGCGTTCGTAACCAGCTCGGAGACCACCAGGACCACGTTCTCGGTGGTTTCCGGGGTGGGCGCCGGGGCCAGGCCGCAGAGGAACTCGCGAGCCGTGTCGCGCGCCTCGGCCGCCGTGTCCGGACGTGTCGTCCGTTCGGCGAGCCCGCGCCTTCGGCCGCAGGTTGTCTGCGTGCGGTTCATGTCGTTCACCCCCGATGAAATAGGAAGCCCTGCTCCGGTGACCCTGGGGCTTCTGCCCTGCTTTACCCAGAGCTAACTTCATGCCTTGCCTGCCGCTCGGTCGCGGCACACACCTGTGTGTCCCTCCGGTGAAACATTTGTGCGGTCATCGCGGTCACCGAGGGCCCGGAGTGCTCCGGCCCCCATCTGACCGCTCCGGGGGGAAACCGTGTACGGCCGCGAGAACCGCGTCGTACACCTCACTGCTGCTCGCGGTGTCGATCCTCGTCTCGCTGCTGCTGCCGACCGGCGCAGCCTGGGCGACGTCCGCCCGAACCGCCGCAGCGGCGGCCGACGACTGCGCTGCGATCTCGGGGGCAACCGGGGCCGCCTATACGGTTCCGGCTTCGCTGCTGGGCAAGAAGCTCACGGTTACGGTCACCGCCCGCCGCACGGGCCACCCGAGCGGCACCGCCACCGCCGCCGTCATTGTCGCCAGGGGCAGTGCCCCCAAGGTCACCACGGCACCGGCGATCTCGGGCACGGCCAAGGTGGGACGTACGCTCAAGGCCGCCCACGGCACCTGGACGCCCGCCCCGACGTCGTACGGCTACCAGTGGTACGCGAACGGCACGGCGATCACGGGCGCGACCACGTCCTCGCTGGTCCTCAAGTCCGCCCAGGCCGGCAAGAAGATCACTGTGAAGGTCACCGCCCGCCGCACCGGGCACACCACCGGCACCGCCCTCAGCAAGCCGACCTCGGCGGTCGCCCGCGGAGGCCGGCGGGGGCTCAGGAGCCGTAGGTGTCGACGTCCACGGCCAGGGAGTAGAGGCGGGTCAGCTGCGTCTTGCTGTCGTTGTCGTCCGAGATGAGGTACAGCGGGCGGCGGCCCCGGTACTCACCCTTCGTCAGCTCGGGGCCCAGGGCCATCCCCTCCACGTTGGTCAGGAGGGGCTGGTGCTTGTTCTTCGGCTCGAAGCTGTTCTTCGCGCCGGCCTGGGGGCAGTCGGCGAGGTTGAAGAGGAGTTCCTTCTCCGCCAGGACGTCCGTCGGCTCCGTGCCGAGGTCGGCGGCGTCCGTGACGTCCTGGCCGGACAGTGTGGTGCGGTAGACCTGCACGGTGTTGCCGTGCAGAGGGTGGTACGACCGGTCGAGGGTGAGCAGCTCGCCATTGCCCAGGGCGACGATCTCCGCGAGCTCGCCGCCGTCGGTGATGGGGTAGGCCAGTTGCTTGTCGAGCTTCCAGCCGCCCTTCGCGGTGGACCGGTAGTGCAGCAGCCGCAGTACGTCGCTGCCCTGGTTGCTCCGGTCGGAGGACAGGGCGGTCTGCAGGCCCGAGTAGAGGTGTTTGCCGTCCGGTGTCATGGCCAGGGATTCCAGGAGCTCTGATCCCTTGGCCGCGCTGCCGGGGCCGGGTCTGAACCGGTCCGGTACCTCCAGGTCTTCCCGGAGCAGGCCGGTCCTGCGGTCGAAGCGGCCGATGGACGGGGCGGATTCGGAGGCGACCAGCACGCTGTCCCCCTGGATCACGAGTCCCTCACCGTCGAACTCCTCGTCGGCGTAGCCCGAGCCGTCGGCCGCCTTCAGCTGGATCACGCCGGTGGGTTTGACGTCCAGCTTTTCGGGGGTGCCCAGTGTGATCCGGTAGAGCCTGGCGTTCTTGTCGTCGACCGCCAGGGCCTCGGTGGGGCCGACCATGGTCAGGCCCGAGAGGCCGACCACGCGGTTGCCCGCGTAACCCTCGTCGTCCAGCAGGTCGGAAAAGTCCAGGAGGGCGGCGTCCGGCGAACAGGCGCCAGTGGTGGGCGCCGCCGCGTTCGCCGGGGAGGGGGTGGGGGGCTGGTGTGATGTGGTGGGTGACGGGCCGGGCGTACCGTTGGGTGTTTGTTTGTCCCAGGGGGCGGCGATGACGACGCCGGTCGCTACGGCGGCCGCGGCGGTGACAGCGGCGAGGGATACGGCGATGCGGCTGCGCCTGTCGCGCAACCGCCACCACTGGGTCTGTGGTCCCGTCCGCGTCTCCGCCGGGACCGTGGCAGACCTGGCGCGGTTGCGTACGAACGGAACTTCGCCGATCACCCCGCTGGAGGCCTTGCGGGGCTTCGGGCTGACGCGCTCGTGGAGCTTCTCGAAGATCGTGTCGAGATTCAGCAGTTCGCCGCTTTCCGGCAGCCCCTTGTCCAGCAGCTCCACCAGCGCACCGGTGAACTCGGTGTAGGTCTTGCCCCGGCGGGCGAGAGCGACCGCGTCGTCGGCGCAGGCGGCGAGGCGGTAGGCGCCGGTGATCTTCGTCATCGGCAGGATGTCCATCCCGGCCGACAGTGACTCCATCATCAGGCCGCTGTGGCAGCAGTCCAGAATCACGATCTTGCGCTGGGCCTTGGAGTTCTTGATCTCGTCGCGGACTTCGTTCCAGCCGACACTGGAATAACGGCGTTGAGCCTCCGTCAGGGCGACGCTCAGCCGCAGCGTCGCCACTTCCGGGTCCACCACACCGTGACCCGCGTAATAGACCAGCAGGGTGTCCTCGGCGTCGGCGGCTGCCGTGCTGACCGCTCTGAGGAGTTCGTAGGGGTGCTGGGGGTTCGGGATGACGTTGCACCGGTCGGCCGGCAGGCCCAGCACGGCCGGGTCCGTCAGCAGCTGCCACAGCTTGAGGGCGCCGGTTTTCGTCGCCGGAAGGGGATCCAGGTGTACGTAATCGCTTACGCCGATGAGCACCGCGGCAGAGCGCTGCGGGTCGGGCAGCCTGTCAGCCGTCACCGGCCGGTACCTCCGCCGCCGCCCGGTTCCACCCGTGCCGGCGCCGGTGCCTGTGCCGGTGTCTGTGCGTCTGCCGCGCCGTCTTCGGGCGGCGTCAGCGCGGCCAGTGCCCGCTGCACCGCCTCCTGGGTGACGCCCTCGGCCGCCGGCACCAGAACGGTGCGGTCGGCCGTCGTGACGAGCAGGTCGCCGTTGGCCATGAAGGTGACGGACTGGACCTCACCCTGAATGGTCACCGCTGCCAGCGGCCGGCACGCCCGCCGCCAGGCCGCCACGGCCACTACGAGGTTGGCCAGGCTGAAGGAGGAATCCAGTGCCAGCTGGAGGGCGTCGAACGCGTAACCCATGCTGCCGGGCGGAGCCGCGGCCGGTACGGGGGTTATCCGGGTGACCGTACGCAGCTCGTCGTGCTGACGGAACCAGGCCAGCAGCGAACGCTGGTCCCGGCCCTGCTCGTCGTGCGGGAGAGTGACGCTCACGATCATGGAATGCTCCGGCCGTAGTGGAGGTACGGGGCGTCGGGGCGTGCGGGTCCCGACGCCTCACTCGCCCCCCCACGCGGCACGACACTAGAGCAACGCGGTTGTCGTCCTGTGCGGTTCCGCAACCATCCCCACACATGGCTGAATCTGCGCTGATTACCTCATTCGGGTGACTCGGCGGTCGTGCCTGGGCCGGGTTCCGGGGTTTCGGCGGAGCTGGGTTCGGGGGACAGCCAGGCCATGCCGATGAGTACCGCCGCCAGGAAGGCGATCGCACCGGCGATCGCGCTCGCCACGCGAGGGCGGCGGCGTACGAACACCCGGGTGCTCGGCCGCTGGATCGGCGGCGCCGCCCGGCGCCGGGACGCCGGGCGCGTGGTGCCCGTGGGCGGCAGCGAGTACGTCGTCGTGGCCTGCGGCGGAGGGCCGCCGGCCGCCGGCGGCGGGGGGAGCGGCCGGGAGTGGCCCCGCCAGGAGTCCTGGCGGAACCAGTCGGCGACCTGCTCGGCCGTGGGCCGGTCCTCGGGCTGCTTGGCGAGCAGCCCCAGCAGGTACGCCTCGAAGGGGGCGGGAACGTCGACGCCGAGGTTCCGCGGCGGTACGGGCGCTGCGTCCACATGCTGGTACAGCGTGCCGGTGGCGGTGTCGGCCTGGAACGGCGGGCGGCCTGCGAGCAGTTGGTAGAGCACGCAGCCGAGGGAGTACATGTCGGAGGCCGGGCCCGCCGGTCTGCCCAGCGCGCGCTCCGGGGCCAGGTAGAGGCTGGTGCCCACGATCTGGCCGGCGGTGGTGAGCGCGGTGGCGGGGTCGTCGACGAACTGGGCGATGCCGAAGTCCGCGATCTTGACCGTGCCGTCGTGACTCGTCATCAGGTTGCCGGGCTTGATGTCCCGGTGCACGACGCCCTGGCGGTGGGCCGCGGCCAGGCCGGCGGCGGCCTGGGCGGCGATGCCGGCGACCCGCTCGGCGCGCAATGCCCCTTCGGACACGAGGGTCTGAGCCAGGCTCGTACCCTCGACGAGTTCCATGACGAGGTAGAAGCGGTCTTCCCAGGCCCCGAAGTCGAACACCGCCACCAGGTGAGGGTGGCTCAGCCGGGCGGCGGTCTGGGCCTCCAGGCGGAACCGGGCAGCTGCTGATGCGTCAGCTCCGTTGCCGAGCAGCAGTTTGACGGCGACTGGCCGACCCAGCACCTCGTCCGTGGCCCGCCAGACCTCGCCCATCCCGCCCCGCCCGATGGGTGTGTCCAGCCGGTATCTGTCCGCCACCAGCACTTGCGCACCAACCCCGATTCACTCTGACAATCTCAAGGCTGCTGAACCTACTTCACCCAGTTGTCGCCCCTTCCGGTGAGGGCGGCAGTTGCGTACGCCGCCTCGTCCCTGCGCGAGCCTTCGGGGGTACGGCGGGCTTCGCGGCGAGAATCCCGCTATGAACGTATTTGATCTTGGGTTGCCGCCGGCTGTGCGGCGGGCTTTTCACCGTTCCGGCGCTCTGCTGCTGACCGTACTCATGGTGCTCACCGGCCTCTCGCTTTCGGCCGGGGCCGCCTGGGCCGACGCCGCGAGCGGTTCGGCGTACAGGACGGCCGTCGTCGGGACACCGGCCCCCTCCGTCGAGCCGTGCACCAGCACCGATCCTGTCGTCTGCCGGATCCGCGAGATGAGCCCCGCCGAGCGTGCCGAGGCTCGGGACGTCCGGATCCGCTATCACCAACTGCTCGACCAGATGGAGCAGACGGCCGCCGAAATGCGCGCCTACGGCAGCGGCGACGAGGAGATCGGGCGGCGGATGGTCGACATGCGTAACGAGGCCAAGGACATCACGCGGGCCGGCATGTCCGAGGAGGCGGTAGCGGCGCTGGAGGCGCGCAATATGGAGAAGTACGGCAACGCGCTGGGGCCGACGGCGGATCAGCAGTACGCCAGGTATGGCAGTTGGGCCAAGGTCATCGACGCCGCGACCCGCAGCAATGCCGCCATCGACCGGGAACTCGGGCTGGAGCCGCGCCACTGATGCATGTCATAGCTCTGCAGGACTACGACCACCACGGCCGGGTGTGGGCACTGGATCCCCTGACGGGGGCTTCGGCGCCGGCAGTCGGCCGTTGCCATGGGTTCGTCCGGCCGGCCGGGGGTGAGGGCGGGCAGGCCGCTGCCCTGTACGCCGACGCCGGGAAGCTGTGGCTGCAGTACGGGGACCAGCGCTGGGACTGCGAGACGGTTGTTGTGCGCCATGCCCGGCGGCCGGACGGGGCGCACGTGTTCACCGTCCTCGGCGGCGAGGGCACGGAGCTGGAGGTGCGCTGCCCGGCGCCGGACCCCGGGCCGTTCGATCCGACGTACGACTGGATTGACACAGTCGCCGACGATTTCTTCCTCTGGGTGGCCGGTCAGCTCGCGGAGAGGGAAGGACGCGGGGTTCTTCTTGAGCACTTCCTGAACGGCTTCGATCCCGTGTGAGGGCGGCCGGGGTTCAGGTGAACAGGAACGTGGTGGTGGTGGCCGCGCCGAGGGCCGCTCCCGCCACGGTCTGCGCGACGGTGTGGTACCGCAGTGCGACGCGGGACCAGCAGACGGCGGCGGTCATGGCGTAGGCGAGCAGCCACCAGCGGGAGTGCACGACGGTGAGCAGCGCCACGACGGCGGATGCGACCGCCGAGTCCACCGAGATCTTCCAGGCGGTGTTCACGGTGAGGAGAAGGACGGTCATGACCCAGAGGCCGAGCATCGCGAAGAGTATGCCGGTGGGGGCGTGGCTGAGTCGCATGACCAGCGAGCCGGCGCCGACGGAGCCGAGGATCACGAAGAAGATCGGGGCCCGCTTGGTGCGGTCGACGACGTGCCGGTCGCCCCACGTTCCGCGCTTGCGCTCCCATTTGATGTAGCCGACGGGAATGAGACCGGCGCACAGCGCGCCGAGCAGGCCCCACAGCAGCCCGGTCCAGTCGCCGGCGGCAGCCAGCCCGATGCCGAGCATGCCTGCCGGCAGGACGTTGCGGGGCTGGAGTATGTCGGTGACGGTACGGGCTGTCGTGGTCATGCGGGGGTTCACGCGCTTCTCTCCGTTGGGCCGTTGTCGTCGGGTGACGTCATCGAACCGTAAGCACGTACTACGGCTGGTACGAGATCCGCGTGCTGCGCGGGCCGAGGAAGTGCTCGGCTCGTCCGGAACAATGCCGATCTGCGGAACGATCGATTACCCAGGCTCACCACCAGTGCTGTGTGTTGTCCCGTGAACCTTTCCGGCGCCACCGGGCAACAAGGGGTGACACGCTCACCCGCCGTCCCCTAGGAGCCGACGTGACCGGACCACCGGCCACCACCGACGACGCCGAAGTCGTCGCCCAGTCGCTGGAGCAGCCGGAGATTTTCGCCGGCCTCTACGACCGCTATGCGGCCGACATCCACCGTTACGCCGCCCGCCGCCTCGGGGAGGGCGCGGCGGACGACATCACGGCGGAGACGTTCCTCATCGCGTTCCGCAGCCGCCGCCGGTACGACACCGCACGCAGCAATGCCCGGCCCTGGCTGTACGGCATCGCCGCCAACCTCATCGGCAAGCAGCGGCGCGGCGAGGAACGGGCGCTGCGCGCCATTGCCCGTACCGGCGAGGACCCGGTCGCCGCCTCCTGGAGCGAGCGTTGCGACGAACGGATCGCCGCGCAGGCGCCGCTGGCCGGCGCGCTCGCCGGCCTCTCATCCGGCGACCGGCACGTTCTGCTGCTCGTCGCCTGGGCCGACCTCGGCTACCAGGAGGTCGCCGAAGCCCTGCACATCCCGCTGGGCACCGTACGTTCCCGGCTCAACCGTGCCCGCCGCAAGGTCCGCGAGGCGCTCAGCGCCGACCCCGCTTTCGTCAAGTCCGACGTCATGGAGCTGAACCCGTCATGGACGAAATGACCCAGCTGCGCGCGATGCGCGCCGACGCCCCCACCCTCGACCGCGCCGCACTCGCCCCGGGCCGTCAGCGGCTTACCGAGGCTCTCGCGGGGGGCCGCCGGGTCCGCCGTCTGCGCGCCGACTGGCGCATCGCCTCCGTGGGCGCGGCGGCGGCGATCACCGCTGCGGCCGTGCTGGGCACCCAGCTTGTCGGCGCGTCGGCTCCGGCTCCCGCCGGGCCCGCGGCGGCGGGCGTACTGAGCCTCGGCAGCCCGGCCGAGGTACTGAACCGGGCCGCTGATCACCTGGAGCGGCAGCCGGTCGGTCCGGAGCCGCGCGCCGGCCAGTGGATCTACACGCGGACGGTGCTCGGCAAACAGGCCGAGGGGAAGGATTTTGGTGGATTTGCCACGGGCGAGGTCACGTACGAACCGGACTCCTGGCTGCCGTACGACAATCCCGCGGCCGAGGACGGGAAGGATGACGACGAATACTCGGCCCGCGAGATCTACCGGGCCGCTGCCGCCCTGCCCGACGATCCGGCGCGGCTGCTGGAGAAGGTGCGCGAGTTCTACCCGACGGGCACCGGAAAGAACGGGCCTCCCGAGGACGAGGCCCGGCACAGTTTCCGGGCGCTGGGTGCGGTGATCGAGTCCTACCCGCTGCCGCCGGACGCGCTGGCCCGGCTGTACCGGGCGATGGCCACCGTTCCCGGCGTACAGGTGACGGACCATCTGGTACGGGACGCCGCCGGGCGCGAGGCCATTGCGATCAGCCGCGACGAAGGCGGCGAGTCGCACATGCGCCGGGAGTACCTCATCGACCCGCGCGGATACGGCTACATGGGCATGCGTGACGTGGCCGCCGAGGACTACACGTACACCCTCCAATTGCCCGAAGGAACCAAGATGGGCGACGGGAAGAAGGGCCCGAGCCAGAAGTACAAGGCCGGGGACATCCTCTACAGCGTGGCCCGGACGAAGGCCGCGGTGGTCGAGGCGAAGGGGCTGAAGTCTTGATGGCCTGATGGTCCTGAGGCCTGATCGGGGGTGGCCCTTGCGGGGGCTGCCCCCACCAGCGGTGTCATGCCTGCCGCATGGGCAGGAGTGATCCGTTCAACAACCCTTGTCACATGACGACTTACTCCCGAAGAGCCACCAGGACACTTCTCCTCGCACTCTCCGCCGCAGCCGTCGCGTCCACGCTGAGCGCCGCGCCGGCCGCCACCGCCGCAACCGGATTACCCGCTCTCTCGTGGCAGCCCTGTGCCCAGGACGGCGGACCCGTCGACCAGGAGTGCGCCAAGCTGCCCGTGCCGCTCGACTACCGCGACCCGGACGGCCCGCAGCTCACCCTCGCCGTGTCCCGCCTGCGCAGTGACCGGCCCGAGGCGCGGCGCGGGACGCTGCTGATGATCGCCGGAGGGCCGGGCGGTTCGGGTGTGCGGCGGCTGGCGCAGAAGGGGGCGGCGCTGCGGAAGGAGATGGCGGGCGCGTACGACATCGTCAGCTTCGACCCGCGTGGCGTGGGCAAGAGCACCACCGCGAGCTGCGGGCTCGACGAGGGCGACCGCCACCTGGTGACCCTCCGCTCCTGGCCCGGCCAGGACGGCGCGATCGCCGACAACCTCGCCCGGGCCCGGCGTGTCGCCGAAGCCTGCCACCGCAACGGCGGCGCCGAGCTGCGCAGCTTCACCACCGCCAACGAGGTACGCGACATCGAGCGATTCCGGCGGGCGCTGGGCGAGGAGAAGCTCTCGGCCTGGGGCTCTTCGTACGGGGCGTATGTGGGCGCGGTGTACGCGCAGAAGTACCCGCGCCACACCGACCGCTGGGTGCTGGACAGCAGCGGGGACCCCGACCCGGCTCGCGTGGCCCGTGGCTGGCTGGCGAACATGTCGGCGGGCGCGGAGAGCCGCTTCCCCGACTTCGCGGCCTGGGCTTCGGATGCTGCGCGCGATGAGAAGGGGCTGCGGCTGGCGCAGCGGCCGCAGGACGTACGCCCGCTGTTCCTCGCGCTGACGGCGAAGCTGGACCGGGAGCCGAGGCAGTCGGACACGCCGGATGTCCCGCTGACCGGCAACCGCCTGCGTCAGGCCCTGCAGAACGCCCTGTACGGCGACAACGCCTTCCCCCAGGTGGCCCGGCTCATCAAGCAGGCTCAGGACCCGCACTCGACGCCCGTTCTGACGCCCGACGTCGCAGGGGCCCTGTCGGACCAGGACGCGGCGGTCACGATGGCGGTCATATGCAACGACGTCCGCTGGCCGGCTCCGGCGGCGTCCTCGTACGAGCGTGCGGTGGCCGCCGACCGCGCCCGGTACCCGCTCACGGCCGGCATGCCGGTGAACGTCACGCCCTGCGCCTTCTGGAAGAACGCGCCCGTGGAGAAGCCCACCCGGATTACCGACCGCGGCCCGTCCAACATCCTGATGGTCCAGAGCCTCCGAGACCCCGCCACCCCGTACTTCGGCGCCCTGAAGATGCGCAAGGCACTCGGCGACCGCGCCCGCCTCGTCACGGTCGAGCACGGCGGCCACGGCGTCTACCTGGGCAACGGCAACGCCTGCGGCGACCGCGAGGTCACCACATTCCTCACGACAGGCGGGCGCCCGGCGCGCGACATCTACTGCGCGGACTGAACGCTCACTCTTCGCCGATGCGGACCATCGCGAGCGTGATGTTGTCCGGGCCTCCGGCCTCGATGGCCGCCTTCCACAGCTCGAAGGCGGCCCTGCCGCCGTCGTGCTCCCGCAGGACGCTGTCGATCTCTTCGTCCGGGCACGGGTCGGTCAGCCCGTCGGTGCACACCAGGTAGCGATCGCCCGTGGACAGTGGGTGGGTCGCCACATGGGGTGTGATGGCGCTGAACACGGGGCTGCCGCCGAGCGTCTGTGTGACCGCTGACGTGGTGCGATGTCCGGGCGCCGGCAGCGGGCTGTCGTCCACGCTCACCTGCCGCAGTCCGTCACGGCCGGCGGCGAACACCTTGCTGTCGCCGACGTTGAACGACAGCAGCGAATCCGCTGTGACCACGGTGCCCGCGACCGTGGTCCCCATGGTGATCAGTTCCGGATCGCCGTCAGCGGCCGAATAGACCGACTGATTGCAGATGTCCAGAGCGTCACGGACAGACTGTTCGTCGTCCAACGAAGGGCCGAGCGAGGCCAGTTGGCGTACGGCCAGTGAACTGGCCACCTCGCCGGCCGGCTGACCGCCCAGCCCGTCGGCCACGGCCACGACGAGCGGTGTGCCGAGGGGGAACACCAGCGTCTGGGGATTCTCGGTCACGGTGTCGCACAGGGTCCACGGTCCGACGACGAGGCTGTCCTCGTTGTGATCGCGGATCAGTCCGGCATGGCTCAAGGCAGTCACTGTTATGTACGCCACCGCGATGTCCCGCCTCTCCGTAACGGAAGGCCTGTCCCTCACTTCCATTGTCACGCCGGCGGCGGAGGGCGTCGGCTCGGAGGGGGCGCGGAGGCGCGTAAGGGGGCGCACGGAGCTGATGGCGTGCTTCCGCCCGCCTGCGCGGCCAGTCACAGAAAGTGACGCAACTCGGCCATTCTCCTACCGAGAGTAATCACGCCTGGCAGTTCCGCCGGGCAGAGGTCACGAGGAAAGGCAGCCGATGTCGGTCGAGACGAGTGCGCCCACCATGGCGAACGCGATGGAAGAGCAGCAGAAGCAGCAGAGCCTGAGTACGGCGGCCGCGAGGAACCTCGCGACGACGACCAAGTCCGAGCCCCAGATGCAGGGAATCAGCTCGCGCTGGCTGTCCCGCATGCTGCCGTGGGTGAATGTCGCGGGCGCCACCTACCGGGTGAACCGCCGACTCTCGTACGCGGTCGGCGACGGGCGCGTCACCTTCATCAAGACCGGTTCGAAGGTCCAGGTCATCCCGGCCGAGCTGGGCGAGCTGCCGCTGCTCCAGGGCCTCCGGGACGACGACGCGCTGGGGGCGCTGGCGGAGAAGTTCGTACAGAAGGAGTACGAGCCCGGCCAGCTCATCGTGCAGGAGGGCCGCAAGGCCGATCACGTCTACCTGATCGCGCACGGCAAGGTCCAGAAGGTCGGCCAGGGACCGTACGGGAACGAGTCGGTCCTGGGCCTGCTGGCCGACGGGGACACCTTCGGCGGCAAGGTGCTGTCCGGGAAGGCCCTCAAGTGGGAGTTCACGGTCCGCGCGGCGACCGCCACCACGGTGCTGGCGCTGCCGCTCACGGCGTACAAGGGGGTGGCCGACCGGTACGAGAAGCTGAAGATGCACGTGCAGGAGGTCAGCTCCAACGGGCACCGGCCGATGAACCGCCACGGTGAGGCCGACATCGCGCTGGGGTCCGGGCACGTCGGCGAGGCGATGCTGCCGGGCGCCTTCGCGGACTACGAACTGAAGCCGCGTGAGTACGAGCTGAGCGTGGCGCAGACCGTACTGCGGGTCCACAGCCGGGTCGCCGACCTCTACAACGAGCCGATGAACCAGACCGAGCAGCAGCTGCGGCTGACCATCGAGGCGCTGCGCGAGCGCCAGGAGTACGAACTCGTCAACAACAAGGAGTTCGGGCTGCTCAACAACGCCGACTACGACCAGCGGATCTCGACCCACTCGGGCCCGCCCACCCCGGACGACCTCGACGAGCTGCTGAGCATGCGGCGCGGCACCAAGTACATGTTCGCCCACCCGCGCGCGATCGCCGCCTTCGGCCGGGAGTGCAACAAGCGCGGCATCTACTTCACCCCGGTGGAGGTGAACGGTCACCACCTGCCCGCCTGGCGGGGTGTGCCGCTGCTGCCGTGCGGCAAGATCCCGGTCACCAGCTCGAACTGCTCGTCCATCATCGCCATGCGTACGGGGGAGAGCGACCAGGGTGTGATCGGCCTGACCCAGACCGGGATCCCGGACGAGTACGAGCCGGGGCTGAACGTGCGGTTCATGGGCATCGACGACAAGGCGATCATCTCTTACCTGGTCAGCACCTACTACTCCGCCGCGGTGCTCGTACCGGACGCGCTGGGCATCCTCGAAAACGTCGAGGTCTCCCGTACGAACGGGAGCTGACGGCGGTGTCGTTGTTCTCCCGGGCCGCCGCACCCGCGGCAGGCCAGGAAATGGCGGGGCTGGTGGCGGCCCTGCTGTCGGACCCGAGACGCCCCGGGCGGAGGGACGTCCTCGCGCCGCCGAAGCTGTCCACCACTCCCATGCTCAGCCCGATGGGGTTGAGGCCGGCGCGCAGTCCCGCTCCGGCGGCGGGGCCGGGATCGGCGTCCGCGTCGGCGTCCGTGGCGGCGTCGGCGTCGGCATCGGCTGTACGGCGCCTGCTCGCCGGCCCCGCGGGTCTGGGCACGTCGGCGGTGCGCTTCCCGGCGCCCGCCGCCGGCTCTGCTCCCGCCTTCGGGCCCGCCTCCGCCTATGCCCCCGCCTCTTCCCCTCACACGGGGGAGTCACCGGGGCAGGGCCGTGCGGCGGCCCCCGCGCGGCCCGCGCTCTACTGCCCGCCTGCCGTCCGTGACGATCCCGCCCTCGGCGAGGTGGTCAACGAGCGGCTGGTCGCGTGGGCCGAGGAGGTCGGGATCTACCCCGGCCAGCTCGACAAGGTCCGCTCGGCCAACTTCGGACGCCTCATGATGCTCGGCCATCCCGAGACGGACGACCCCGACCGGCTGCTGGCAGCGGCCAAGTGCGGACTGTCCGAGTGGGCCGTCGACGACCACATCGTCGACGGCGAGGTCGAGGAGGCCCGCCATGACCTGATCGGCCAGCGCCTGGCCATTTGCCATTCGGTGATCGACCAGGCCCAACTCCCTTTGCGCTACGCGCCGCAGCTGGAGCAGGTCGTGCAGCAGGACCCGGTCGCGAAGGCGCTGCGCTCCGCCCTGAACAACCTCCTCCAGTACGCCACGACGACCCAGGTCCGCCGGCTCCGCCACGAGCTGGCCATCATGTTCGTCGCGTACAACCAGGAGGCGAACTGGCACACGACCGGCCAGACCCCGCCGGTCTGGGAGTACCTGATGCACCGGCACGAGAACAGCTTCATCCCGTGCATGGTGCTGGTCGACGCCATCGCGGGCTATGAGGTCCCGATGGCGGAGTTCTCGGATCCCCGGGTGCGGCGGACGTTCAACCTGGCCGGTACGGCGACCGTACTCATGAACGACCTGTACTCGATGGGCAAGGAAGATCCGACGGACTTCAGCCTGCCCATGCTGATCGCGGCCGAGGAGCAGTGCTCGCTGCGGGAAGCGGTCGATCTGAGCGTCGAGATCCACGACGAGCTGATGCACACCTTCGAGGCCGAGGCCGCCGCCCTCGCCCTCGTCGGCTCGCCCGAGCTGCGCCGCTTCCTCGCCGGAACGTGGGCCTGGGTCGGCGGCAACCGCGAATGGCACGCGGGCAGCGCCCGCTACGCGTAAGCCGCCCGACCTCATCCCCCTCCCCCCCCCGTAACTCTTCCCCCTCTCAGTACGCAAGGAGACCCCACATGCCCACCACCCAGACGGAGATGGCAGCCGCTGACCGCGTGCTGCGCACCGAGTACCAGAAGTCCGTCGCGCGGTACTGGAACGCCGAGAAGGACCCCGTCAACATCCGCCTCGGCGAGGTCGACGGCCTCTACCACCACCACTACGGCATCGGCGACTACGACCCCTCCGTCCTGGAAGGCCCCGAGGCCACGCGGGACCAGCGCATCATCGAGGAGCTGCACCGCCTGGAGACCGCACAGGCGGAAGTCCTTCTCGACCACCTGGGCGACATCGGCCCCGGCGACCGCCTGCTGGACGCGGGTTCCGGCCGGGGCGGTACCAGCTTCATGGCCAACCAGCGCTTCGGCTGTCAGGTCGACGGCGTGAGCATCTCCGAGCAGCAGGTCAGCTTCGCGAACTCCCAGGCGGAGGAGCGGGGTGTGTCCGACCGGGTGAAGTTCCGCTTCCGGAACATGCTCGACACCGGCCTGGAAACCGGCTCGCGCCGCGGCATCTGGACCAACGAGACGACCATGTACGTCGACCTGTCCGAGCTCTTCGGCGAGTTCGCGCGCCTCCTGGAGTACGGCGGCCGGTACGTCTGCATCACCGGGTGCTACAACGACGTCACCGGCGGCAGGTCCAAGGCCGTCAGCCGTATCGACGAGCACTACACCTGCAACATCCACCCGCGCAGCGAGTACTTCCGGGCGATGGCCGCCAACAGCCTGGTCCCCATCAACGTCGTCGACCTCACCGCCCAGACCATCCCGTACTGGGAGCTGCGCGAGAAGTGCTCGGTGGCCACGGGCATCGAGGACCCGTTCCTGACGGCGTACAAGGAAGGCAGCTTCCACTACCTGCTGATCGCCGCAGACCGGGTCTGAGAACCCCGGCGGCAGTACGAAAGCCCCGGGCCGACGGCCCGGGGCTTTCGTGCGTACGGGGGAATCGCCGCCGCGCTCAAGGCGGCGGGGGCGTGCGGCTCACGGTCCGGCCCAGCGCGGCCGCCGCCCGCCCGAACAGCGCCGCGTCCACCACGGCCGCGCCGCCCGCGTCGTTGTTGAAGTACGCGAATACATCGGCCTCGTCCGGCCAGGCGTCCGCGATGCGCCGGGCCCAGGACGCCAGCGCCTGACGGCCGTAGCGCGGCGCCGGCCCGGCGCTGCCGCCGTGAAACCGTACGTACCCCCAGGACGCCGTACGCCACAGTGGCGTCACCGGGCGCGAACCACGGTCCGCCCAGCACAGTGCGCTCCCGTGCCGTTCCAGCAGCGCCCTCAGCTCCCGCTCCGCCTCCCACCACGAGGGATGGCGGAGCTCGACGGCCACCCGTACCGAGCCGGGAAAGCAGCTCAGGCAGGCGTCCAGAGCCCCGGTGTCCTGCCGGAAGTTCGGCGGCAGTTGCAGCAGTACGGGACCCATGCGGTCGCCGAGGCCGTCGGTACGGTCCATCAGCCGGCTCACCGGTTCCTCGGGCTCGTGCAGCCGCTTCAGGTGGGTCAGGTAGCGGCTGGCCTTGACCGCCATGACGAAGCCGTCCGGTGTCCGCTCCCGCCAGGAGGCGAAGATCTCCCTGCTGGGCAGCCGGTAGAAGGCGTTGTTGTTCTCGACTGTGGCGAAGTGGCGGGCGTACTCCTCCAGCCAGAGCCGCTGCGGCTGCTTGGGCGGATAGAAGACGCCGCGCCAGTCCTTGTACTGCCACCCTGAGGTTCCGACGAGCATGGGCATGGTCCGATCCATGCCCATGCCTTCACGGGCGTTACTGCACGGGCGGCAGAATCACCCAGTCCGCGTCGGGGGCCGACTCCGTACCGTCGGCGTACACGGCGGTCACCCGGTAGAAGTGGGTGGTGCCGGTCGGGGCCGCGGAGTCCGTGTAGGACTGCTCGGTGACGGGCTCGGCGGTCAGCTTCTCGTACGCCTGCGTGGCCGGGTTCCAGCGGTGGACCAGGTAGCCGGTCGCGTCGCCGTCGCCGTCCCAGATGAGCTCCACCGAGCCGGGGGCGTCTCCCGGGTACGCGGTGAGCGAGAGGGGGGAACCGTCGGGGGTCTCGACCGACGGCGTCATGTCCTTCTCGGTGACGACCACGACATTTGCGTTACGGGTCCACTTGAAGCTGGAGTTGCCGGAGGTGTCCACGGCGTCGATGAAGAAGCACTTCTCCTCGCCGTCGGGAAGCCGCTCGTGGGTGTAGGCCGTGTCACCCGGACCGAAGTACTCGATCGCGGAGGCCGAGCAGACCCGCTCCTCGCCGTCACTGAGCAGCTCGCCGCTGTACACCTCGTACCGCGCCAGGTCCGGCTCGGTGTTGCTGTCCCAGTCCAGGACGATGCCGTACTCCGTCGCCTCGGCGGTCAGCCCGGTGACGGCGGCGGGCGGCGTCTGGTCCGCCTCGAGCGTGGTGACGGTCACCGTCGGGGAGGGGAGGGATTTGACCAAGCGGTCGTCGTGCCCCTTGATCACGTAGTGGTACTTGGCGCCGCTGCCCGCCCAGGAGTCGGTGCAGGTGTACTGGACCCGGCCGTCGGTGAGCCTCTTCGAGGTGGTGCCGCACCTCACCGGCTCGGCGGAGGTGTCCACGGGGAGCGTCGAGGAACGGTAGACGTGGAAGCCGTAGTAGTCGCCGTCCGTGTCCGGGTTGATCTTCCACTGCAGGACGGCCTCGCTGATCCCCGGCGTCGCGGTGACGTCGTGCGGCGCCGCGACGGGGCGGCGGGCCTCGGCGGCGGGGTTGTACTCGGCGGTGCACGCCGACGCCCGGCCGGCGCCGTCCACGGCCGCCACGCGGTACATCCACGTCTCGGAGCGCGCGACCGTGGTGTCGGTGAAGCTCGTGGCCGTGGTCGTACGGACCAGGTCGTCGCCGTAGGGGTTGTCGCGCAGCACGTTGTAGCGGACCGCCCCGGGGACGGGCTTCCAGGTCAGCGCGATGCCGGCGTCCAGGCCCCGCGCCGCGAGATCGGCCGGGGTGGTGACGGCGATGGTGGTCACCGGCTGGTCGGCGCTGCCGGTGGAGGTGTTTCCGGCCTTGTCGTAGGCGCGGACCTCGTAGTAGTACGTACGGCCGGCCTCCGGCGGGAGGCCCGCGTAGGCGGTCGCGGTGGTCGTCTTGACGTGGGTGTAGGTGCTGGTGCCGGCGAGGCGGCGGTAGACGCGGTAGCCGGCCAGGTCCATCTCCTTGTTCGCCGGCCACGACACCTTCGCCTGAGCGGTGGCGTTGTCGAGGACGGCCTTGACGCCGGTCGGTGCGAGCGGCTTGACCTTGTCGACGGTGGCCGAAGTCCTGGGCGTATAGGCGAACTTGACGTTGGCGGAGCCGGTCCAGTTGACGAAGTCGACGCGCAGCGTGTGCTTGCCGGAGGGGATGGTGAGGTTGACCGTCTTCGTCTGGGTGGTGGAGACGTTCTTCCAGACGTCGACCTTGCGTACGCCGTCGACGTACACGCGTATGCCGTCACGGGTGGCGGCGGTGAGAGCAAAGGGACCGCCGGAACCGAAGTCCCTGGTCAGCGACCAGCGGACGCCGAAGTTGTCCGTCGGTACGCCGGTGGCGGGGGACCCGGTGCCCCAGTCCTGGTCGATCACCGAGTCGCAGTCCGTCTTTTTCGGCGTACCGGAGAACGTCGTATTCGCGAAGAACTGCCGCGTGAAGGAGGGGGACGTACAGCTCACGGCGGCGGACGCGGCCGTGGCGGACACGGTGGTGAGCAGGCCGCCGGCCGTCGCGGAGACAACGGACAGCGCGGCGGCGGCACGGAGCCGCCTGCGAGGGATGGGAGTCACGGGTGAACAGCCCTTTCAAGCCCGGATGACGCAGATGTCGCGGTGAGGGGGGAGGAGGTGCGAGCTGCGAGGTGAGCGGGCGGTTCAGGTGGGGCTGAGCTTCCGCCGAGCGCGGAGTCTATGCGACGTGATCAGGGGCGGCGTACGGGGCCTCCAAGCGAGTGAAAGCCCGGCACGTCGCGTTCGGCGTGCACGCCGAAAAGCGTACTGGCGGGTTATCTGTTGCAAGCCCACCGGCCGTGGCGGGTACTGCGTCACGGCGCTGCCGGAAGTCAGCGGAGGAGAACCCGGATGTCGTCTTCACCCCTTGCCAAGCGGTCAGTCGAAACGATGCTGTCTCTGCTTCTCGTCCTGCTGAGCGTCCTGGGCCTGGCCGGCCCGAGCACGGCGAGCGCCGCGACGCACTCGGTTACAACGATTGCGCCGACGCACTCGGTCTCGGCGCAGTCGGCTCCGCTGCGGTCGGTGCCGGCACAGCCCGACTGGGAGAGCATCGCCGCCTGCGAGAGCAACGGCCGCTGGAACATCAACACCGGCAACGGTTACTACGGCGGACTGCAGTTCGCCGCCTCCACCTGGCGGGCCTTCGGCGGTCATCATTACGCACCGCGCGCCGACCTGGCCTCACGGTCCGAACAGATCGCCGTCGCCGCGCGCGTCGCTCAGGAACAGGGCTTGAACGCCTGGCCCAACTGCGGTCGTCGCACCAGTCACAGTGCTACCAGCTCTGGAAACACCGGAGCCGGTGCCCCCGCCGCCCAGCCGCAGCGCCAGCCTCAGCCCAAGGCTCAGCCCAAGGCTCAGCCCAAGGCTCAGCCCAAGGCTCAGCCCCAGGCCCAGCCGCAGGCTCAGCCGCAGGCACAGCCCCAGCGTCAGGCCCAGCCGCAGCGCCAGTCGCAGTCCGAGGTCCAGCCGCCGGTGGCGGTACCCGCGCCGCGGACTTCCCACGAGGCCATCACCGCGCAGACCTACGTCGTGCAACCGGGCGACTGCCTCTCCGTCATCGCGGACCGCGCCGATGTCCGAGGCGGCACGCAGGCGCTGTACGAACTGAACAAGCACAAGCTCGACGAGGGCCCGGACCGCATCTACCCCGGCCAGCGTCTGCGACTGCACGCATGACGCGCCGATCGTGTTCAGGAGTGGGCATGGGTCGGACCCGGTCGGTCGAGCGCAGGCGGTGCGACGGAAACCGTCAGGCCGCCACCCGGATTCGGTTTCGTCACCAGGCGCGCGTCATGAGCGTCGGTGGTCGCGGTGAAGACGGACAGCCCGAGGTCGATTGCCGGCCGCTGGATGTCGGCAGCGTGCTACACGCTCGACAGCGAGAGCTCGCCGCCGCGGTAGAAGCCTTCCCGCTCCTCGACGACGTACGGAGCCATGGCCACTCGGCGTTGCTTCTCCGCGTCGGAGGCACGCCAGGAGTCACACGCCTGCCTGGAGTCCCAGAAGGACACGCCGGTGACCTCTTGCCCGTCCTCGGACCAGTACGCGAAGGCGCGGAGCATGCCGTGCGGATGCGAGCTCGGCCGCCATGCCCGCTCGAAATCCTCCAGGGCACCCGGCTTGATGCGGCGCGTCGTCACCCAGACGAAGTGCTCGTCCATCGTGGCCTCCTCCCGAGCGCCGGTCGGATTGAAGGCGCTCTCTCGGACCACGGTAGGTCCGTGGCGCGCCTGCCGCCTCCGCAGGGCGACCACCCCTTGACGAGGCGCTCGCCCTGCCGGTGGCGGGCGGGGTCAGAGGCGGCGTACCCGCGAGGCGATGCCGTGGCCGAGCAAAAGGTAAATCACGGCGGGCAGACCGTAATTGAGGAAAACCCGAAGACCCTCGGTCTCCATGGTGAAGATGTCCTGGGACCAGCCGGCCAGCCAGTCCGCGATTCCGTGCACAAATCCGACGAAGACATTTCCCTCGTTGGCGCCGAGGAGGTACAGCAGGATCCAAAGCCCCAGAAAGGCTGCGGCGATGTCCGCGATCGTGTGGATGACCAAGGCTGCCCGGTTTGCTCCGGCGCCGTCCCGGTTAGGGGCATAGGGGGTGTAGGTGTCGTTCACGGGCATGGGTTCATGGGAATTGCTCATGCTCTCCCTGCTTGCCTATTCCACGTATGCGAAACCGCTTCCAAACCTGCGATCGCATATCGATTTCTGGTGTCCTTTAAGCGTCATTCGCTATACGTCATACGTCGTCCTCGGCAATCGCCCAGCCCGGACGGCTGAATGAGGCCTGCCTGGGTGAGCCACTGGTGAGTGCCGGCCGCTGGCGCTGAGGCTGACGTCCTTTTGAGAGCTGCGACATATCGCCACGGATGCCCGAGCCTGGTGTGAGGTCCGGTGTGCTCGGCGTGGACGGTGGGCCAAGTTGCCACGGACGTGCGTCGGTGGAGGCGCGGGCCGGAGAGAGGTGGGACACGTCCTGGTGAGACAGGCCGAGCAGTCGGCAGGCATCACCCTGGCTTACGCGCAACTCCTCGACCAGCGTGCGAGCGGCATCGGCGATCGCCTGCTGTTCGGCGGCGTCGGCCGCGGCACGGTGCCTCTTTGCCTCCAGAACGCACTGCAGAAGCGAGGCGAATTCCGGAACCACCAGATCCACAGTGATCGTGTCCGGTGGAATGCCAATTGCTTGTGCGATGGCGTCGCGCGCCATGTCCTCGGCCTCATCCAGGGTGCGGCACTGCGTATGGATGTCGAGGTCCGGAACATCGACGGCCCACCACCGGCCAATTCTGTGTAGCCGGGCTACGTAGGCAGTGCTCACGGGTACTCGGCCTCCTTGTGTCGCGGCGGTGCCGGCGGTGTCAGCGGATGCACACACCGATGAGGCACACCTGCGTCGGCGAGGTCGGCTCGGCTGCCGTCGACCCCGGCAAAAGGCCCACAACCGTGCCTACGACGCCGGGGCTTTCGGCGGAAGCGGGCGGCGGCGTCTCCGGGGCCGGGGCTGCGGCGGGGGGTGGGGCCGAAGCTGAGGGTGGGGTGACGGAGTCGTCCACGCCCGTGCCCTCGCCCGGCCGGGTTGCCGGTACCGCCGTGGTGTGCGGCGTCGCGTTCGAGGTCGCGGGCGGCTGAGCCACGGCGGCGGTTTCCGGCTGCCGGTTCGTCGTCGCGGTGGAAGGCGTGGCGACGGCGGCGCTCTGCCGGCGGTCGGCTGTCACGGGCGGGCGGGTGCTGGGCTTCCGCGCCACCGGGGCGTCCGGCTGCTCCGAGGAAGAGCCGGCGGTCGCTGCCTGGGGCGTGGCCGACGCGGTCATCGGCTCCGGCGGCGGGCCGGCGTTCGTCTGGCTGCTGGTCGGCCTGGCGCTCGGCAGCACGGCCATCGTCAGGCCGCCGCTGACCAGGGCGAACGCTGTTGCGGCCACGGCCCGGCGCCGGTGCTTCTTCCAACGAGCCAGCTGGCGGCGCCGAGCCGCCCTGCCCTGCCCGGTGGTAGCGGCGCCGGTGGAGGAATCAGTGCCTGATGCATCAGCAGTCGCATCAGCAGTCGCATCAACCGTCGCACCGGCCGTCGCAGCGACAACCTCCTGCGTCGGCCATACGTCCCGCGTCGTCGCGGTAGCGGCGCCCGGGCCGTGTTGCCGGCGGGCGGGCGGGGCGATGTCCGGAGCGTAGGCGCCGCACCCTGGACACACGAACACCCCATTGAGGTCTCGGCGGCACGACGAGCAGTAGTCCATTGCGATCTTTCTGTGCTGGCTGCGCCGCCAGGGACGCCGGCGACCTGTTGACTTCGCACGCGGGATCGAGCGGCCGTAACGCTAATGGCACTCCCCGAAGGTGGTGCGCAGCCCTTGTGACGCTGCTGCGAAGATTTACGGGCGATGGCGTCTTGGACTCACGGATATGTCGTCGCATTCCGAGCGAAACGCGTGATTCCCTGTGCGGATACCGCGACCGGTACGCGCGCTCCGCATTCGCATTCATCGGCCGTTCGCCGAATGGAGAGATTCCGTACGCTCGCTCCCGCCGTGGGAGGCGGAGCGATCACCTTTCCGGCGTAGCGGTTGGGTCCTGGTTCAGACGAGGGCGGCGGCCGTGAGGGCGATGGCGGAGCCGGCGAAGACCACGGTGTGGCGGACGTTCTGGAGGATGCGGGTCCAGGAGGGGAAGGCGCCCTCGGCGGCCTTGAGGAAGGCGGGGACGTCGATGCTCTGGAGCATGGGGTCGCCCTTGCGGCGGAAGGCGCTCTGGACGGACTCCACGGCGCCGAGCTGGCTATGCAGGATGGCGATGTTCGTGAGGAGCGCGATCGAGGAGAAGATCCAGGTCAGGGTGGTACCCCAGCCGCTGCCGGCCAGGTTGAACGCGGCGGCGGTCAGCATGGCCGCGGCGAAGCTCCCGGGCGCCCACCACTCGTGACCGCCGGCGTCGAAGCGGAGCTTGTTCTCCTCCAGGACGCTTGGGCGGATGCCCTGCTGCTCCAGCTCGGCCACGGCCGCGGCCTTGGCGGCGTTTCCGAAGCGGTGCCGGATGAGCGGGATGCTCAGGAAGGCGGCGGCGACGAGGATCTGCGTGATCGCGGCAAGGGTGTTCATCGGGTTCTCCTCTACGGGATCTTCTGTCTCCAGAAGGACTTGCACTTAGTTCAAGTGCTGACGTCGAAGACTGTAGACCCGCACTTGAACGTTGTGCAAGGCCGCTCTTGAACTTTGTGCAATTTGAGGCCGGGTGCCCTATCGTGACGGCATGCCGCGCGACACACTGACCCGGGACCAGATCATCCGGACCGCCATCGAGCTCCTTGATGCCGAAGGCCTGGAAGGCCTCAACATGCGGAGCCTGGGCAAACGGCTGAACTCGGCCGCCACGGCTGTCTACTGGCACGTCAAGAACAAGGACAACCTCGTTCTGCTCGCCGGCGACCAGGTGTGGGACGAGATCACGCTGCCCGACCTTAGGACGGTCGACTGGCGCACGGCGGGCACCTCCATGGCCGTCGACCTCTACGCCATGCTCGGTAGGCACCCCTGGCTGGTGCAGGCGTTCGGCTCCCACCTCTTCTACGGCGAGGGCAAGGCCCGTCACGACGATCACAGCCTCGCCGTCTACGAAGCGGCCGGGTTCGCCGGTGCGCAGGCCGACCAGGCCGCGGGCGCCGTCTTCACGTTCGTGCTCGGCAACGCCCTCAGCGCGTCCGCCGCCGCTTCGCTGACCAGGCGGCTCAGCCGCGACGGCGGCAACGCGCAGGAGCTGCTCCAGGACACCATGACGCGGGCGACCGAGATCGCGATGCGCTTCCCGCGGCTGCGCGGCCGCCTCGAAACGGCAGGTGCCGCCGACTACGCCGGGGCACCTGAGGAGAGCTTCGAGTTCGGCCTCCAGGCCCTTTTCGACGGGCTCGAAGACCGGCTCGCAGCCCGCCCCGCACAAGGCGGGGCGGCGTAAAATCGTATGAGAGGCAGCGCACCACCGTGGGGAGGTGTCGTTCATGCCCGAGACTGCTGGAATCGGGCACGTCGCCCTGACCGTGAGCGACGTGAAGCGCAGCGCGGACTTCTACAACCGGCTGTTGGACACGCAGACGGTCCTTGACGTGGAGGACGAATACGGCCCGTTCGTGGTCGACGCCTCCCCGTCGTTCGTCCTTGGTTTCCGCAGGCATCAGGCGACGAGTGGAGCGGATGTGTTCGACCCGGCGCGCGTCGGGCTCGACCATTGCGGGTTCCATGTCGCCGACCGGGGGCAACTGGAGGCCTGGGAGGCCCGGCTCGACGAGCTGGGAGTGTCGCACTCCGGCGTCGTCGAGGACCCGTTCGGACTCCATCTCAGCTTCAAGGATCCGGACAATATCGCCCTGGAGTTCTTCTGCCCGGCGCAACAGGGTTGACTAGGGCTGACCAGGGCTGACTCGCCTGAAGCGGCCGCATCAGGCCGTCGGCAAAACGCTGCCCGCCAACTCCTGGTAGGCGTCCACGATGTCGCCCGTATGGAGTGTGGTGATCTCCTCCTGGGAGGGCACGCCGGCGCTTCCGTGGAGATCGTAAACGCGCAAGTCTCGGAGGGCTGCGGCCTTCCGGGACAGCTCACGCGCGAAGCGGCCATTGCCGAGCTGATCGATCACCCCGTTGGTGACGGCGAGATCGCAGCACGTCTCCAGCGCGACTGCCGCGTCCTCGGCGAGCACGTCACCCTGGGAGCTCAGGAACGTCTGCGCGATGAGGACGAGTTCATCGGCTGTGTACGACGGGAAGTCCACGCGGGTGTTGAACCGGGACGCGAGCCCGGGGTTGGTGGCCAGAAGCCCGCCAATCTCGTCCGAGTAGCCGGCAAGGACAACGACCAGACGGTGACGATCGTCCTCGGCGCGCTTGAGAAGCACCTGGAGGGCTTCCTTGCCGAAGGCATCACCTCCCGAAATGCCGGTATTGATCAGGGCGTACGCCTCGTCGATGAACAGGACTCCGTCAATGGCGGTGTCGATGGCGTTGGTGGTCTTGAGAGCTGTTTCGCCGAGGTGCTGTCCCACCAGGTCGACGCGCTGGGCCTCCACCACGTGCCCGCGTTCCAGCAGTCCGAGTCCGGCGAAGATCTTGCCGACGATTCTCGCGACTGTCGTCTTGCCAGTACCGGGCGGCCCGGCGAACACGAAGTGCTGGGGCGCGGGCGCTGCCGTCAGTCCCTGATCCCTGCGGACAGCAGCCATTCTCAGCTGGGCTGACAGCGTACGCACCTGACGCTTGACCGGAGCCATGCCCACCATGTCGTCGAGCTGAGTCAGGGCTTCGTCCAACAGCGCTCGTCTGGAGTCGTCGGTGAGGGAGGGTTCTTCGCCGGCGTCCACAGTCGGCTTCGGGCGCTGCCGAGACTCCGTGGTCGCCTGGACGGGGACAGCCGCCGGCCCGGCGGCTCGTGTCTTCGCCCGCTCAGCCACGTCGGCAAGTTCAGGGCTGTACCGGAAGGCCTTCTGGAACTGCTTCAGTGCTTCCTCGGGGCGACCGAGCCCTTCTTGCGCACTGCCGCGTAAGTAGGCGATCTCACCCAGGAATTCGGCCTGGTCTCCCAGGGCATGAGGCAAGGGCGCCAGCACGTCGAGGGCCTCGTGGAACACTCCCTGCACCACCAGCGCCGAAGCCACATAAAGCTGCGACTCGTCACGCAGGAACGGGTCGCTGATGCCCTCGGCGAAAGTCAGGACGAGTGGCCAGTCCTTCTTCAGGAAGGCGTAACGAGTGCAGACGAACCGGGTCTCGTCGCAGTCCAGGAGGGCGGTGGACAGCAACTGCCACGCCTCGTCGAGCCGGTCGTCGTCCAGCAGCCGTGCCGCCCCTGCCAGCCACAGATCGCGGGACGACTCCAAACGGAAGCGAACGTATCGCCCGATCGGGAACTGCGAGGACACCGGCGTTGTCAACTTCGAACGCAGGGCGCCGAAAGAATGCTGAAGCCCGGACATGGCCTCGATCGACTCTCGCCGGCGATATCCGGCGGCATGGAGTCCCAGCCACGCGTCGGCTGCCGTCGGATCGTGGCTGAGGGCAAACTCGAACCATCGAGCCGCCTCTGCCGGGTTGCCCTGTCGCAGGAGAGCAACAGCCTGGAGCCACGCCTGCTCGCACCTCTTCATCGAGCGTCGCGAAACAGATGACTCCGGCACGGCATCTCTCCCTCAGTGACTGGCAGTTGATCGTATGTCACTCACGAGACCGATCAAGGCTGAAGTACCCGGGGAAAGTTGAGTACTTGCGCTCTGGCCGGTTGTGGGGGTGAGCCGGAACGCTTGCGCCATGCGACAACAACCAATGAAACTCGTGCCCCAGCTGTTGGTGATCCTGCTGGCTGTGGTGACGTCGGCGGCGTGGGCTGCCTGGCTGGGCTGGGACCAGCACCGTGACGTGCAGCCTGATGGCACGACGACCGGCCCGTACGAGGCGTGGCAGGTGATCGGGCTGGTGCTGACTCTGCTCGCGCCGGTGTACTGGGCGGCGTCCCGGCGCTACGTGGCAGGCGCCGTGCTGGGCGTCCCGGCCGGCCTGACCGTTGCCTCCTATTACGACTGGTCGGACGACGGCAGCGGCCTCTTCATGGTCGGCGTGGGGATGGTCATGGTGGGAAGCCTCATCGTGACCGCCGCCATTTCCGCCGTGATCGCCTCTGCGACACGAAAGGGACGGCAGGGAGGCGCGGCGCCCGGCGGCTGCCCGTAGAGATGCGTAAGACGGGCGGGGCGAATTCACGTACGGACGTCGACGTCCGCCGACACGGGCGTTCCTGCTGGTCGGCAGGGTGGGCGTAAGGCGTAAGAAGTTCGTCAAAGCACCATCATTGGCCGTAAGGGACCCGTCAAGGGCGGTCGTACCCCCTGAAAATCGCGTTTTCCTCGTGAGGTCCGTTGTCCGTTTCAACCGAACCTCATTCAGGAGCTCGCGATGGCCGACCTGGCCTTCGTCGTCACCACGGTCGCGGTGTTCGCGCTGGTGGCCTTTATCGCCAAGGGGGTGGCGAAGCTGTGACTGCCGAGAACATTGTCGGCCTGATCGTGGCCGTCTCCCTGCTGGGCTATCTGATCCTCGCCCTTGTGTACCCGGAGAGGTTCTGAGCCCGGATATGAGCCCCTTCCTCGCCGGTGTGCTCCAGCTGCTGGCGCTGATAGCCGCCCTGGCACTGGCATACCGCCCGCTCGGCGACTACATGGCCAAGGTCTACGGCTCCACGAAGCATCTGCGCGTGGAGAAATGGATCTACAAGGCCGTCGGCGCCAACCCCGCGGTCGAGATGCGCTGGCCCGCCTACCTGCGCGGCGTCCTCGCCTTCTCCGCGGTGAGTGTTCTCTTCCTCTACCTGCTTCAGCGGGTGCAGGGCTCACTGCCCGGGTCGCTCGGATTCGCCTCGATCGACCCGGATCAGGCGTTCAGCACCGCCGCCTCGTTCGTGTCGAACACCAACTGGCAGTCGTACTACGGCGAGCAGGCCATGGGCCACGTCGTACAGACCGGCGGCCTCGCGGTACAGAACTTCGTCTCGGCAGCGGTCGGCATGGCTGTCGCCGTCGCTCTCGTACGGGGCTTCGCCCGTTCCCGCACCGGTGAGCTGGGCAACTTCTGGGCCGACCTGGTCCGCGGTGTCGTACGCATCCTCCTGCCGATCTCCGTCGTCGGAGCGATCGTGCTGGTCGCATGCGGCGCCATCCAGAACTTCTCCGGCATTCACGAAGTCGGGCAATTCTTGAATGGGCACAGCACGGGTGGCACGCAGCAGTGGAACGGCGGCGCGGTGGCCTCCCAGGAGGTCATCAAGGAGCTCGGCACCAACGGCGGTGGCTACTTCAACGCCAACTCCGCGCACCCCTTCGAAAACCCCAACGCGTTCACGAATCTCTTCGAGATCTTCCTGATCCTGCTGATCCCGTTCTCGCTGACGCGCACCTTCGGCCGCATGGTCGGCAGCGTCAGGCAGGGTTACGCGATCCTCGCCACGATGGCGACCATCTGGGTCGGCTTCGTGCTGCTCATGTGGGCGGCCGAGTTCGGCGGTCACGGTCCGGCCTTCGAGATGGCCGGTGGCGCGATGGAGGGCAAGGAGACCCGGTTCGGGATCGGCGCCTCGTCGATCTTCGCGGTATCCACCACGCTCACCTCTACGGGCGCCGTGGACTCGTTCCACTCCTCGTTCACCGGCCTGGGCGGCGGCATCACCATGCTCGGCATGATGCTGGGCGAGATCGCGCCCGGCGGCGTCGGCTCCGGCCTGTACGGGATGCTCGTCATGGCGATGATCGCGGTATTCATCGCGGGTCTGATGGTCGGCCGTACGCCCGAGTACCTCGGCAAGAAGATCTCCACCCGCGAGATCAAACTGGCGGCCTGCTACATCCTGGTCACCCCGGCGCTGGTGCTCTGCTTCACTGCCGCCGCGATGGCGCTCCCCATCCCTCGGGCCTCGATGCTGAACTCGGGCGCGCACGGCTTTTCCGAGATCCTGTACGCCTACACCTCCGGCGCGAACAACAACGGCAGCGCCTTCGCCGGCCTGAACGCCGACACCCAGTGGTTCAACACCACCATCGGTCTGGCGATGTTGCTGGGCCGGTTCCTCCCGATGGTGTTTGTGCTGGCTCTGGCGGGCTCGCTCGCCCAGCAGACGCCCATCCCGGCGACCGCAGGAACGCTTCGTACCGACAAGCCCCTGTTCACGGGCCTGCTCGTCGGAACGATTCTGATCGTCACCGGACTGACCTACTTCCCGGCGCTGGCTCTCGGGCCGTTGGCGGAGGGACTTTCATGACCACCGACGTAAAAAAGCAAAAGGACGCCATGTCCACCGCCTACGCAACCCCCGCGCCGCACCAGGACATACCGTCCGGCCACAAGCCGGACGGGGGCGGCCGCGTCGGCGCCGGCCTCTTCGACGCCAAGCAACTGATCAAGTCGCTGCCGGACGCCTTCCGGAAGCTCGACCCCCGGGTGATGGCCAAGTCCCCGGTGATGTTCGTGGTCGAGATCGGCTCGGTACTGACGACGGCCTTCGCACTGACCGACCCCGGTGACTGGTTCGGCTGGACCATCACTGCCTGGCTGTGGCTGACCGTCGTCTTCGCCAACCTGGCCGAGGCCGTTGCCGAGGGGCGCGGCAAGGCGCAGGCCGGCACCCTGCGCAAGGCCAAGACCGACACGGTCGCCCGCCGCCTCATCGGCACGAACGAAGAGCGAGTGCCCGGCGCGGAACTGCGCGTCGGCGACCTGGTGGTGTGCGAGGCCGGCGACGTCATCCCCGGTGACGGAGATGTGGTCGAGGGCGTCGCTTCGGTGGACGAGTCCGCGATCACGGGCGAATCGGCGCCGGTCATCCGCGAGTCCGGCGGCGACAGAAGCGCCGTCACGGGTGGTACGA
The DNA here is from genome assembly GCF_018614615.1 of Streptomyces sp. ISL-100. Classification (GTDB taxonomy): domain Bacteria; phylum Actinomycetota; class Actinomycetes; order Streptomycetales; family Streptomycetaceae; genus Streptomyces. Next base: position 30,389 of record NZ_JAGGOK010000015.1, read on the forward strand.
AGGTGCTGTCCGACCGCATCGTCATCAAGATCATGACGAAGCCCGGCGAGACCTTCATCGACCGGATGATCAACCTGGTCGAGGGCGCGGCCCGGCAGAAGACGCCCAACGAGATCGCGCTGAACATCCTGCTCGCCTCGCTGACGATCGTCTTCCTGCTCGCCGTCGTCACCCTCCAGCCGTTCGCGATCTACGCGGGCGCCAAGCAGTCGATGATCGTGCTGATCGCCCTGCTGGTCTGCCTGATCCCGACCACCATCGGCGCGCTGCTCTCCGCGATCGGCATCGCCGGCATGGACCGGCTCGTCCAGCGAAACGTCCTTGCCATGTCCGGCCGCGCGGTCGAGGCCGCCGGCGATGTGTCGACGCTGCTGCTGGACAAGACCGGGACGATCACCCTCGGCAACCGGCAGGCCGCCGAGTTCGTCCCGGTCAGGGACGCGGCGGAGGCCGAGCTGGCGGACGCCGCCCAGCTGTCCTCGCTCGCCGACGAGACCCCCGAGGGGCGCTCGATCGTCGTACTGGCGAAGGAGAAATACGGGCTGCGCGAGCGTCACCAGGGCGAGTTGGCGCACGCCGAGTGGGTGGCCTTCACCGCGCAGACCCGGATGTCGGGCGTTGACCTCTCCGAGAACGGCGAGGCGCGCAAAGTCCGCAAGGGCGCCACCGGTTCGGTCGGAGCCTGGGGCAAGGAGCGCGGCGGCACTGTCGCCGAGGACGCACAATCCCTCACCGATTCGATCTCCCAGGCGGGCGGTACGCCGCTGCTGGTGGCCGTCGAGGACGGCAGGGGAGCCCGCGTCCTGGGTGTCATCCACCTGAAGGACGTGGTGAAGGAGGGCATGCGGGAGCGGTTCGACGAGCTGCGCCGTATGGGCATCAAGACGGTCATGATCACGGGTGACAACCCGCTGACCGCGAAGGCGATCGCCGAGGAGGCGGGCGTCGACGACTTCCTCGCCGAGGCCACGCCCGAGGACAAGATGGCGCTCATCAAGCGCGAGCAGGCCGGCGGCAAGCTGGTCGCGATGACGGGCGACGGTACGAACGACGCTCCCGCGCTCGCGCAGGCGGACGTCGGCGTGGCGATGAACACCGGGACCTCGGCCGCCAAGGAGGCCGGGAACATGGTGGACCTCGACTCCAACCCGACAAAGCTGATCGAGATCGTCGAGATCGGCAAGCAACTCCTGATCACGCGCGGCGCGTTGACGACGTTCTCGATCGCCAATGACGTGGCGAAGTACTTCGCGATCATTCCCGCGATGTTCGCCGTCGCCGCACCTCCCTCTTTCCTTGGGGGCCTGGACAAGCTCAACATCATGGACCTGGCCTCGCCCGAGTCCGCGATCCTGTCCGCCGTCCTCTTCAACGCGCTGATCATCATCGCGCTGGTGCCCCTCGCCCTGAAAGGCGTGCGCTACCGGCCGATGAGCGCCGGCAAGATGCTGCGGCGCAACCTCGGAATCTACGGCCTCGGCGGGCTCGTCGCCCCGTTCATCGGCATCAAGATCATCGATCTGCTCATCTCCTCCCTCCCTGGGCTGCGCTGAATTAGGAGCTGCTGACCGCCATGAACAACCCCATTGGAAACACAGCCCGGTTGATCGGAGCGGGCCTCCGCGCCCTCCTCGTACTGACCCTCGTGTGCGGCGTGATCTACCCGCTCGCGGTGACCGGAATCGCCCAGGGCCTCTTCAACGACAAGGCCAACGGCTCCGAGATAAGAGCGGATGGCAAGGTCGTCGGCTCCGAACTCATCGGCCAGCGCTACGACGTGCCGCCGAAGAAGGGTGAGGAGACTTCGGCGCCGGACCTGAAGTGGTTCCAGCCGCGCCCGTCCAACGGCCTCGGCACCAACAGCGTCAATACCCAGTACAAGCTGATCCTCTCCGGCGCCACGAACCGGTCCGGCGACAACGAGGAACTCATCCACTGGGTCAAGGAAGCCAAGGCCGCTGTGGTCAGGGACAACTCGACGGCCGACTACAAGCTCAAGCCGTCCGATGTCCCGGCCGAAGCCGTCACCTCTTCCGCCTCGGGCCTCGACCCGCACATCTCCCCCCAGTACGCCGACCTCCAGGCCCACCGCGTCGCGGAGAAGAACCACCTCGACGTCAGGCAGGTGCAGAAGCTGGTCGCCGACCACACCGACGGGCGAATCCTGGGCTTCATGGGCGAGCCCCGGGTGAACGTCCTCCAGCTCAACATCGCCCTGAAAAAACTAACCGAAAAGTGATCGCGCGTCGGTTGCGTCCTCGCGGCGCCTGCGCGCCTGCCCGCGGCGTACCCGTCCACCAGCTTGCGGGAAGTGACCGTGACCAGCCGGCATCCCGGATTCTCCGGGACGCCGGTCTCGGGCCACTGCGGCGCGGCGGCCGGCAACGCTTCCTGCACCGCGTCCTCGCACGCGTCGAAGACGCCGTACCGGCGCACGAGCACGCCGAGGACCTGCGGCGCCAAGTCGCGCAGCCACAGCTCGACAGGGATCCACGTCCGCGAACGGCATGTCCCCGGCGATCTCCTGCACCCGCTCCGCGATCGCAAAACTGGAGGCCACCCCCGCTGGGGCGCGGTCCTACCTCGGGAGGCAGGTTGTTGCTACTGCGAACATCAGAGCGGCTTAGGTACTGCGGTCGCGGATGGAGGATTCACAGGCCAGACATCACCCTGGACTTACCGGCTCTGCAACCACACCACACCCCACGCTACGACGGCTGAACCGGCCGCAGCGGCAATGCCGCGGGCGGCACCGAAAATGGCGGCGCGACCCAGCCGACGGACGGTGCGCCTGCTCTTCCGGTTCTTCATCAGAGGCTCCTTCAGCCGAGTTTGCCCGGTGCTGTTCCGGGCCGTCACCGGAGTTTGCTGGGGGGCAGCAGCAGTGACCCGAACCAGCGGACGTAGCGGGCGAACCCGGTCTACGCTGCAGGTCAGCGACCCGCCCGTCGCGCCCGCTGCGGGCCGTGAAGCAAGGCGGGCAGAGGGGGACGGGTGACACTGGGGTCCCGGGCTTTCTACGACCAGTTGCGTGCCCTGCAGCAACGCGCGGCCTCCGCACGCCGACGGGCTGGTCAACCGGGTTCACGGAAAGAGACGTGCAAGGCGCTCAAACAGCCTCCGTACAACACGAACTTGAGCGATCAGCGGATCAGCGACTGGCTACCGTCCGACCCACAGAAGGCCAAGGCTCCGAGCGACAACAGCGGGGACAGCGTTCTGGCGTTGGTGCGCCTGTGGAGTGCCTGGGCAGGCGAGGCACCTGATGAACGTCACTGGCGGAACCACTTGGAAGGTGCCCGGCCGGCACGGATTCCCAGGTCGGCGTCGGCTGCTCCGGGACGGCCGATCCGTGAGTTCGCCGATCCGTTCGCCCTGGAGGTCCACGAGACGATCGATGGGGGCGTCGGTCCCGAACTGCCGATTTTGCCGGCCTACATCGAGCGGGAGCACGACCGGTGGCTTGCCGAGATCGTCCGACGTGTCGGCCGGAGAGGCGAAGCGACGGAGAACAGCACGATCGCCGTACTCGTCGGTGGATCCTCCACCGGGAAGACGAGAGCCTGCTGGGAGGCGCTCGGCCTGCTTCCCCCGGAGTGGCGTTTGTGGCACCCCCTCGCACCGAGCCCTTCGGAGGCGCTGATAGCCGGGTTGGACGTGGTCGAGCCATACACGGCGCTGTGGCTGAACGAGACCCAGCTCTTCCTGGGCGGCGACCACGGAGAGCAGGCGGCCACCCGGCTGCGTGAGGTGATCAACGATCCCCGGCGCGGCCCGCTGCTTGTCCTCGGAACGATCTGGCCCAAGGCCTGGGACGTTCTTGTCCGGCCCCCCAAGGCCGACGGCCCGGATCCGCACGTGCATGCCCGTGCTCTGCTCACTGGTAAGCACCGGCGGGTTCCCAGCGTCTTCACCGACGCGGACATGGGCGAGCTGCGCGTCCGTGCCGCGGGAGACAGACGCCTGCATGAGGCTTTGGAACGCGCCGAGCAGCGCCAGATCACCCAGTACCTCGCCGGCGGCCGTGCCCTCATGGAGCGCTACGACACTGCCACGCCGCTGGAGAGAGCCGTGATCGAAGCGGCTATGGACGCCCGTCGCCTTGGACACGACATCGCTCTACCGCAGGAGCTGCTGGAAGCGGCAGTCGCCCACTACATGACCGATCAGCAGTACGAGATGGTGCTGGACGGTGAATTTCAGCTTGCCCTGGACGAGCTGGGGGAGCCGTTGCGCGGCACCCGTGGACCTCTCACGCACATCACTGTCCGCAGGCTGGGAGAACCCCTTATTCGTACCGGGGCGTACAGGCTTGCGGATTACTTGGAGCAGCACGGCAGGGTGTCCCGCCGCACCGTCGCTCCGCCAGCCGGCTTGTGGGACGTCTTGGTTCGCCATGCCGCACGGATGTCCTTGATCAACTTGGCCGTCACGGCAAGGGAAAGGGGGCACCTTCGGATCGCGCTGTGCCTGCTCAAGACCGCAGCAGAAGCGGGAGACCCGAGGGCTGCGTCAGCGGCTGCCAACGTACTTGAGGAAGAAGAGTGGTACGACGAGGCACTTTTGTGGTGTCTGCCCCGCGCGGAAGCCGGTGACTCAAAGGCCATGGTTCAGGTGGCGGGCATCCTGGAGAGGACGGACCGCCTGGCGGAAGCCATCGCCTGGTACGAGAAGGCCGGTGATGCGGGATACCCCAAGGCTTGGACATACGCCGGCTGGCACCTTCGGCAAGCCGGAAGGCGATCTGAAGCGTTGGCTTGCTACAGGCGTGCGATCGATGCTGGTGCAGCCGGCCGTCCTGCGGAGATCGCCGGGCTGCTGGCGGATATGGGCCAGGAAGAGGAAGCGCTTCCCTTCTACCAGCAGGCAGCCGAAGCGGATGGCGGGTATGCCATCAGCCGAGCCGCCGAATTGATGCGGCGCCGTGGTGACGACAGCGGAGAAGTGCTGACCTGGTTGTGCCACCGGGTCTATGAGGAGGACGCGAAGGACGACGGCTGGCTCCCCTGGGCGTGGAGCGCTCTGATTCAGCACATCATCGGAGACGCGACGCTGCTACAGCACATGCGCACCCTTCTTGATCGTGACGACGCTGCGGCGCAACAATTTATGGCCATCCTGTGGGGCTGGGTGGGACACGAGGCCGAGGGCGGCCCCGGGCACGAACGTGCGGTCCGCGCAGCCGCCCCACCACCGATGCCCCAAGCCGCTGAGGCGCTTTGGCAAGAAGGGCGGCCGGAGGAAGCACTCGCCATTTACGAACACGCGGCAGGCGCCGGCGACCGGGACGCCTCGTCTCGTGTCGCTACCCTGCAGGAGCAGCTGGGGCGGCCGTCGGATGCTCTTGCCTGGCATCAGCGGGCAGCGGAAGAAGGGCACCTGGATGCCTTACGGCAGGTCGCTCGCCTGATGACTCCGGGCGAAGGCCCCGATGCGACGTTCGCCTGGCTGAAGTCGTGCGCGGATGACCACGCCGAGAAGGACTATCCGAATCACCGGTCCGTGGTGGCCGAACTGCTCCACGCCGCAGGGCGTACCGATGAAGCTCTCGACTGGCTCCGCAGCGCGTCCATAGCCGGTGACCCGTACGCCTCGAGTCAGTTCTCGGAGCTGTTGGTGCTGGCTGGCCGCACAGAGGAGGGGCAGCGCATGCGGCGGTACGGCTGGGAACCCGACGGTGAAATCTCTGCACCGTGGAGCGCTGACCCAGCGAGCCGCCTTCGCTAGCCCGAGACAGCGATCAACTTCCGATGAAGAGACGGTGACGAGTCAGAGGGAGATGATTCGGACGCGGTCACCGCAGAGTTTGGTCATGTCGTCGCTGTCGGATGTCAGCAGTGCGACCGGCCCTGGCTGGCGCAGTGCCACTTCGGCCACGGTGGCGTCGATGGCGTACTTGTGGCCGTGCAGGCCAACGGGGAGAAGACGAGCCGGGAGAAGACCCTCAGACTGAGCAGCCCGATCACGGTGGTCACCGCGCCGGGAAACAGGGCGCGCCAGCGGAGCCGCCCGCCAAGCAGCAATCGCTGCGACCACCAGAAGAACAGGACGGCGCTCAGCGCAGCGGCGAACGCGCCCGCCGGGGACTCTCGTCGCAGCGTGGTGGTCGCGGAGACGAAGAGGTAGCCGGTGAGCACGCCGAGCCACACCACATGCCGCCACCTGGCCCACCAGCGGCCTGGCGGCAGATCCCAGACCTTCTCGTAGCCGGCCTGCACCGCCGCTGCGAAGGCCAGGCCGAAGACAGCGAGGGCAACAATGCCGAACACGGTCGTCGTCCGCAGGGCCTGGCCGGGCCGGGTGAACAGCTGCTCCACCACTTCTCTGGAGGCGGCCGAAACGCCGATTCCTTCCCCCAGCCACTGCCCGAACCCCCGCCCGCGTTCGGGATCGCCCGAGGAAACGATGATCAGCAGCGGCACCAGTGTGAGAAACCCCAGCGCCGCGAAGCCCAGCGAACGCGGCCCCAACTCCAGATCGCTGCTCCGACGCCACCCGCGGCCGACCGGTGAATGGCTGATCGCGCGGCGTAGCCGTCCGAACAGAGATGGGCGACCTGCTGCATTGGATGGCTTCATTGGCATGCCTGTCGACTACCACGGTCGATACCGTCGCCGCGCGAGGGTGCGGCGTGCAGGTTCCCGGATAGCCTGGAAGAGCAAAGGGCTACCGGTCTCGGCTGGTTGCGACCCCCTGCGGGGAGGTTCGAACCGACCGGGTGAACGGCAGGAGGGCAGCCATGATCCAGGCAGCCGATATCCGTGAGTGGCGCAACCGCAACGTCGTCGATCCAAGGGGCCACAAGATCGGCCTGCTCGAAGCGATCTACGTGGACACCACCACTGACGAGCCGGCCATAGCCACGGTCCGGACCGGACTCCTTACCCGTCACCGCTTGGCCTTCGTCCCCCTCGACGACGCGATCCTCGGGCCGGACTACCTCAAGGTCTTCTACGCGAGGGCACTGGTGAGGAAGGCACCCTCGATCGGCATGGACGACATCCTGCCCGCCGAGGCAGAGGAAACGATCTTCAAGCACTACGACATGCCCTACCAGCCGGGGGCAGGCGGCGAACGGCAACTCGCACGCCGCTGACCGCCCACGCTCAGCCCGAAGGAGGCGTCCGTGTCATGGCTCTCTTCCTGCTCCTCGTCCTGGTGGCCGTCGTGCTGGGAATCATCGGCGCGGTGGCAGAGGGCCTGGGCTATCTGCTGATCATCGGCATCGTGCTCCTCGTGGCCGACCTGGCCTTCATCGCCGTGCGATGGTCCAAGCGCTCTGGTCGGCGCCCCATCCGATGACGCCGGCAGGTAACTGCCCCTTTGTGACAGGGTGTTTCCGCGAGATGGGGCACGCGGAGGGCACGGAGCCCCTGAAGAGGTCTAGACAGCAAGTAAGGCCCAGGTCTCTGACCTGGGCCTTCGTTGCGGAGCGGGTGACGAGAATCGAGCTCGCGCTCTGAACTTGGGGATCGCCGACTCCTGGGGCATCGGCATGCCTCTTGACCTGCGAATATTCCCTGCCAGGCGGCTCGGCGCGAGGGTCTTGCCGAGCCCGTATTGACCGCAGGGCATGGATGGGGCACGCGCCTGCTGGCTGGCAGGCATAGAGCTGGACTGAAAAGGGGGGCCTCGCGACCGCCCGACGCGCGGTATTCCACCACGTCGGCATCCTGGTCAGGTCCTCCGCAGTACCGGAGATCTCCACGACTAGCCTCCGCATCATGCTGCGTATCGCCGACAACCGCACCGGCCGCTTCGTGGAGATTCCTTCCGCACACCGCCACCTGCTGCGCATCTGCGTCCATCTGCCGGTCATCGACACCGGGATCGGCGCGGTGCACCTGCGGGCGCCCTTGACCGGTGACGTACTGGCGCGCACCGCGGAGCTGCATGGCCTGCAGTCCCTCACGGTCCTCACCGTGCCGGACCTGCCGCATGAGCAAGCCCAGGCGCTCGATCGCGCCATGGCCCTTCTCGGCATCCACCCGCCCGCCACCGTCGGTGTTCACGATGTGGCCGAGACGCTTTGCGCCGCTGCCGATGTGCACCTGCTCGCTCACGGCACCCCCGGACGGGACGCCGTCGGCGGGGTCTGGATCGACGTGGGCCAGGTCAGCCCAGCACCCCCGGACGGGGGTGTCCCGGACCGTGGCCACCTCCTCGCCTCGGGTCTCCTTGACGCATTCGCCCCAGCGGGAACCGATCCGCTGGCTGTGAGGATGCTGTTGCTCGGCCACGACTTCCGCACGCCGGTCACGGTCACCAGCACCGCGCTCGCCGAGGCCCGGCGGATGCTGAGCCACTGGCGGGAGCAGGTGGCCGATTGGGCGCAGGAGCCGTCCAGGCCGATCCCCGCAGACGTGCTGCGACAGGCTCATGCCGCGCTCGCCGATGATCTCGGCGTCCCCGCTGTCCTGGAGATGCTGGACGGTATGGCGACGCGCGCCGACGTGCCGGCCGGTGCCAAGTTCGAGACGTTCGCATTTCTCGACCGCGTCCTCGGACTGGACCTCGCGCGCCAAGTGGGCCACCAGCCCTGGGCGACGCCATGACGTCGGGCAACCCCCGGCGCCTGGTCGTCCTGCGGCACGCCAAGTCCGCCTGGCCGGATCTGCCCGACTCCGAGCGGCCGCTCGCCCCGCGCGGCCGCCGCGACGCCCCGGCAGCCGGCCGCTGGCTGCGCGAGGCCGGCTGCGTTCCCGACCTCGTCGTGTGTTCCTCCGCCCGTCGCACCCGCCAGACGTGGGACCTCGTAGCGGCCGAGTTCGGCACCACCACGCCGGCGATCCACGATGCACGCCTCTACGGGGCGAGCGCTGAGGAATTGCTCGGCGTCGTACGGGAGATCCCCGCGCAGGTGCGGACGCTGATGGTGATCGGGCACAACCCCGGCGTGCAGGAGCTGGTTCTGCTGCTTGCCGGTGAGGCGGAAGGCTACGCGCTGGATCAGGCCCGTACGAAGTTCCCGACGTCCGCGATCGCCGTGCTGGGCGTGCCAGGGCCCTGGTCGTCCCTCGAACCGGGTGCTGCCCGGCTGACCGACATGGTCGTGCCTCGCGGAGGCGGGGGCCAGGCGTGAGACACACCTGCTCGCGGCTGATGACGCGATACCGCCTGGCACCCCGAGTCGGTGGCAGTCACGTTGTATCTCGGTGCGGCTGGGCAGTGGTGCGTTCTCTTCCGTCCGGAGGGAGGTTGCGCCGGTAGAAGCGTCGGTACGCGCGGACCGAGGGGCCGTCAGCCGCTGACCACAGATCTTTGGCCACAGGCCGCCTCCACCGCAGGACATCCAGGTCGGATGCCGCGTTGCGCCGCACCAGGCGCCGCAGGAACGCCGCCCACAGCCGGTTGACCGGCCACAGCAGCCAGTCCGGTCCGAGCTTGCGTACGACGACGGCCCACATCGCGATCGTCAGGCCGGGCCCCACCGGGCTCACGGCGGCGATCACGGTCAGCAGCGGTGGCCTGGTGTCCTGCTGGGGCTTGAACCGCGGGTACGCATCTCGTTTCACGGCTGGTACCGGAAGCAGATGAAGAAACCTTACAAGCTGGGGTTTTGCTCAACTCCAGCCGCCGCCGACGGCACTCAAACGGAGCACGGGGCAGCGCCATTGGCTTTCCGGCGTACCCCGGCGATCCTGGCGGGCATCCGAGTGCGAATCTGCCGCCAGCACGGGCTTAAGGGCGTCCGCCGCCCCGAGGTTCGGAGTCCGCTAGGGCCTGATGCCGGTGTCGGTGAGTCTGTTCTGCCGATGTGCAGTTGCCGTCCTGTACGGCCATGGTCATCGCGGCGCGCGCGGCCGGCGCGGGGGCCTCTGGCGGGATCACCAGGAAGGAGAAGTGGTCCTGGGGCCCGCGAGTGATGATCATTGTGCCGTCGTCGACGGCGGACCAGTCGATGCGGACCATGCGGTCGTCGATGACCAGGTGGCCCGGAGCGTCGTCCCAGGCGCTCGCGTCCAGACCGACGCGTGCGACGGGCCCAAGCCGGGCGGTCAGGGCGGTGATCAAGCCCGGCAGTTGGGTTTTGAGCTCACGGGTGCGTGGCCACCACGCGCCGTCGAACAGCCCGACACGGCTGGAGGTTGTCTCCATCCTCAGAACGGCCGCGCCGGGAACAACCGGCTGATCGCTTGTGTCCGCGAGGAGCAGGAGAGGAGCCGGGATGTCGACGGTCATGACCTGCCGCCCCTCTGAGGACTTTCCTGCACGGGCGGACTGCGCATGGTGTCTCACTTCCGGGCGCGACGGCGCGGCCAGAGCCGCCCGAAGCCTGCGATGCGATGGTCGCGGTGAACGCCAGTGGCACTCGAAGCCGCGTGTCCGCGGGAATCGGGCGGATCCGCCGTGGGCCGGGTGCGAAGGTTCGACTTGGCGCGGCCGTAGGGGAAGGCAGCGATGCGTTCGTCGTGCTGGGAGTTGAGCATGTGAATCGCGAGCGTGCCCAGAGCTATCATCGCCAGGATCACGAGCACGGTGACGAAGGTGTCCATGATCGTCACATCCCTTCCGTCGGATCCGGTACCTGAGCAATGTCTGCCGGGGCAGGCAAAGGCGAGGTCGGTTGGCGCGCTCCGTGACCGCCTTCGGAGTCCCAGACCCTCTCCCGGGTCGCGTCCCACTCGGCCTCGGCGGCGATCCAGTAGAGCTCGGCCTCCTGGATCAAGCCGCTCGCGGTGAAACTGCGCAACGGATCAGTGGGCGCGGCCATCAGACGGGCCGCTGTGCCGGGGCTGGTCTCGGGTGGGATCACGAGCAGGTCCCAGCGGCCGGCGGTGTAGGAGAGCAGCAGCAGTTTGTGCGGGTCCTGCTCGGCCTTGAACCAGCCCACGTGGACCACATGCCCGTGGACGGGCACCTTGCGTGGGATGACTGGCCAGAACGTGGGGTTCACAGTGACGCGAGTGATCCGCCCCCACATGGGGTCCAGTACGGCCGTCAGCGCGGGAAGTTCCGCCGCGAGGTCGCGGGACCGGGGCCACCACGCACCGTCGATCAGAGCCGGAGCCGTGCCGGCCGGCGCCAGCACGAGTCGGAGGGGCGGCGAAGAGGTCCGGTCTTCGGCCGCAGGCGTATACAAAATGGTCGCGGTCATGACGCGGACCCTGCCCCGGGCCGGTGCAGGCCGGCCCGGTGTTGTGAATCGCCGGAGACGACACGAGCGTGAAAGCTGGTGTGCGAAGTGTCCTCGGTAACTTCAGGATACTTCTGGACAGGGCCCGACGGACCGATGCGGAGCGATGGGTTGAACGGTGTGCGGGAGCCCCGTCAGCGGATGGGACGCCGCACGAGCGCGCCGGGACCGTCGCACGCCGATGAAGGCGACATCGGCCACAAGGAGCACGATGCCGATGATCAGAGATAGCCAGGCCATCTGCCGCGACGCCGATGAGCCCAAGTGCGACGGACACCAGGAAGCAGGAAGAGCGCCATCACCCGAGCACCTCCTTTGTACTGAGCTGTACTGAGCGCGGGCGGTCAGCGGCGCGCGAGTTGCCGTTCGCCCTTGGCGCCCGGCTGGTAGGTCAGGCCGTAGTGCTGGAAGATCGCTTCCTCCTCCTCGGCGGGCAGTACGTCGTCCGTGCCGATCGAAGGGGCCTTCTTCACGAGTCCCTTGGCGTAGGAGACCTTGAGGTAGGCCGGCCCGAGGATGGCGTCGTCGAGGGGAACGAAGACCAGGCGCTGGCGGGTGAGGAGACCGGTCCGGACGGTGGCCATGGCCGGTTCGTCGGTGGTGGTGTCCACATAGATCGCTTCGAGCAGGCCGATCTTGCGCTGCTTCGGGTCGACGACATCGTGGTTGCGCCACTCTCGGATGTCGGCTGCCTGGATCATGCCCTCTCCCTCCTGAGCGGGGCACCAGTCGGTGCCGGCCGTCCCACGGAATGTCGCAGCCGAGCACCTGGATCGGTTGCCCTCCGCCTTTAACCTGCCCCCGCCGACCCCTGACGCCACGCCCACTCACCCAGTCGGATCCCTGCCTGGGTGTCCCAGTCCCGTGCGACTGCATGGCGGGCGTGGGCTGCCGCAAGACGGGGCTCCCTCAACCGCCTCCGCAGAGCGCCACTGCGGCCTCAGTCCCCACCCGAGCTCGCCCCGCAAGCGAGCCGTGGCGTCAGCTGTGTTGCCGCGCCGACCGCTGTACAACGGCCCCGGCGTATACACGCCGGGGCCGCCCTTCCGGGCGGTTGCACGTGAGAGTGCACCAACCCAAAACCAATTTTACCGTACTACTGCACGATTTCCGGCGTAACGGGATTTACGGGCAGTGTGGCCCTCGAGCGGCTCGGACACGGCCCCGGGCGCCGCATCAACCGCGCTCTTCTTCTTGAGCCTCCATGCGTCGAATGCCTTGGTGTGTCAGCGTGACCATGGCGGGCGTATTGCCCGTGGCCCAGTCGACCACGATCAGGTCCTCGCCCACCAGATAAGTGCAGGCAGCAGCCAGATCCTCTTCGCGGATCCCGAGATCGAGAAGCAGCTGCGCCCCGGTGACACCCAGAAGGCGGTTGCCTTCCGTGGTCTCGTACAGAGCCTGCATGATCTTCTCGCGGTACGCCTTCCGCTCGGCTAGTGATGCCATGACGCTCTCTTCCTCCTGAGCGGTGCACGACCGGCGCAAGCTGTCCCGGGGGCAGCCGCAGCCGTACTCGTACCGGTAACCCTCCGCCTATCCAGCCTGCTCCCGTTCACTCGCGGACGCCACGGTCAGCCACTCCGCGCTCGGTGTCCAATGTCCTGTGCGGGCACACGGCGGGCGCGGGGTCGCGGGCGGCTGAATCTCGGACCAAGACGTTGCGGCGCTCAACTCGACGCGGCAATAGGCCCCTTGCATCGCGCGAGACGCACGCGACCCCTGAGAGGTCTAGATAACAAACAAGCCCCGGGTCGCTGACCTGGGGCTTTCTCGCGGAGCGGGTGACGAGAATCGAACTCGCGCTCTGAGCTTGGGAATCAACGGTGCCTGGGAGATCGACATGTGGCCTGACCAGGCAGAATGCGAGTCGAGTGGTCTCTGTGGTGGTGCGAGGACGAGCCTCTGTTGACCGTGGTTTACCGCACTGGAGGGCACGGATGGGGCACGGTCAGCATGGAAGTACCGGCTCAGCCGTCTGCTACCGCCACGGAGGGGCAACCCCTCGGTCTGGGGGGTGACCCTCCGCTCAGCCGTTGCGGACGCAAGTGCCCGCAGAGTGAAGGTGTATCCAGCAGGGCCGGAGTCCATCTCCTCGACGCCCTCAATGCTGCGCAACGACCCGGGGCCCGCCGACGTCGTCGACGGGCCCCGTTTTTGCCAGTGCTATGCGGCCTTGGTCATTGTTTTGCCGCAGCAGCAGCTGGGGTTCGACTGGCCTGAGCAGGTCGGCGGGGCCGCCTTGGTCACGGTCAGCTCGCACCCGCAGGCTGGGTCGGGGCAGCGGTAGACCTCGCCCTCACGGAATGGCATTGCTCGTTACCTCGCCTTCTTTGCGCTCGTATCCGTCACGAGCGACGCTAGAACCTTGCCCCAAGGGCAAGGTCAAGCCATCAGTCCGTGTCGACGGGGGCGGCCTCGATGATGTGGCAGATCACGGCGGTCTCGCCGCGGTCGGCGGCCTGGTCCGCGCGGTCGCGGGCGGCCTGAAGGGTCTCGCGCAGGGCCTCCAGATCGGCGATGCGCTGGTCGATCTCGGCGAGGTGCTCGTCGAGAAGGCCGGTGACCAGGCCGCAGGGCTGCTGGCCTTCGCGCTGCAGGTCGAGAATGCGCTTGATCTCCTTCAGGCTCAGGCCAAGGGTCTGGGCCTGGCGGATGAAGCGCAGCACGGGCAGGGATTCGTCGTTGTAGGTGCGGTATCCGGAGGGCGTGCGCTCGGGTGGGTCGATGAGCCCTCCGGCCTCGTAGAGGCGGATGGCCTTGGCGCTCAGTCCGGTCTGCTCGGCGACGCGGCCGACGGTCAGCATGGCGGTCGCCCTCCTCGGGGTCTCGGTGCCGTTCCTGCGGGCTTGACTCTGCCCTAAGGGCAAGGTTATAGCGTCCCGGTCCAAGCACCGAAGGCGCACAGGGACGAGCACCGCATGACCAGCAGCACCGAGCCGACCACCCAGATACCCGGCCAGAGCGAACCGGCACGGACCGTCGACCTGTCGATCACCGGAATGACCTGCGCCTCCTGCGCGGCCCGGATCGAGCGGAAGCTGAACAAGCTGCCCGGCGTGAGCGCGTCGGTGAACTTCGCCACCGCAGGCGCCCGCGTCGGCCACGCCGAGGACGTGACGCCGCAGGACCTGATCGACGTGATCAAGGACATGGGGTACGGGGCAAGCCTGCCCGCCCCGCCTCCCTCCGCCGCGACGGAAGGCCCGGCAGCCGGCGCCGATGGGTCCGGCGGCGGGTCCGGCGGCGAGGATGAGCGCCATGTGCGGGCGCTGCGGGACCGGCTGCTGGCGTCGATGGTGCTGACGGTGCCCGTGGTCGTGCTGTCGATGGTGCCTGCGACGCAGTTCCGGTTCTGGCAGTGGCTCGCCTTCGCGCTGGCCTTGCCGGTGGCGCTGTGGGGAGCGTGGCCGTTCCACCGCGCAGCGATGCTGAACTTGCGGCACCGGGCGGTGACCATGGACACCCTGGTGTCGCTGGGTGTGCTGGCGGCGTGGGTGTGGAGCGTGTACGCGCTGTTCCTCGGCGGCGCCGGCGAACCCGGAATGCGGATGGAGGTCTCCCTCCTGCCTCGCTCGGACAGCGGCGAGCACGGCGGTTCGGCGGAGATCTACCTGGAGGTGGCCGCGGCGCTGACCGCGTTCATTCTGGCCGGCCGTTACTTCGAGGCGCGCGCCCGCAGGCGGGCCGGGGAGGCGATCCGGGCGCTGATGGATCTGGGTGCCAAGGACGTCACCGTCCTGCGCGGTGGGCGTGAGGTACGGGTGCCGATCGAGCGGCTGGCGGTCGGGGACGAGTTCGTCGTACGGCCCGGCGAGAAGATCGCCACCGACGGGGTGGTGGTCGAGGGCGCCTCGGCGGTGGACGAGTCGCTGCTGACCGGCGAGTCGCTACCGGTGGAGGTCGGCCTCGGCGACGCGGTGACCGGCGCGACCGTCAACGCCGGTGGGCGACTCGTCGTACGGGCCTCACGGGTGGGTTCCGACACCAAGCTCGCGCAGATCGCCCGCCTCGTCGAGGAGGCCCAGACCGGCAAGGCGGCCGTGCAGCGGCTGGCCGACCAGATCTCGGCGATCTTCGTCCCCATTGTCATTCTGCTGGCCGTCGAAACGCTGTTCGGCTGGCTCGTACTCGGCTACCCGGCGGCCGTCGCGCTGACCGCGGCGGTGGCGGTACTCATCATCGCCTGCCCGTGCGCGCTGGGACTCGCCACGCCGACCGCCCTGATGGTCGGCACCGGTCGCGGTGCCCAGCTCGGCCTGCTGATCCGTGGGCCCGAGGTGCTGGAGTCCACCCGCCGTATCGACACGATCGTGCTGGACAAGACCGGCACCGTCACCGAGGGCCGGATGCGGCTGGCCGACGTGATTCTCACGGAGGGCGCGGACCGCGATGCGGTCCTGCGGCTGGTGGGCGCCGTCGAGCACGCGAGCGAGCATCCGATTGCCGGGGCCATCGCCGAGGCCGCCGCCGACGAGGTCGGCACCCTGGCGCCCGTCACCGACTTCGCCAACCACGCCGGGCGCGGCGTCACCGGCACGGTCGAAGGACGGCTGGTGATCGCCGGCCGAGCGAGCTGGCTCGCCGATCAGTGGAAGCTGACGGTCCCGCCCTCACTGGCCGAGGCTCAGCGCACGGCGGAGCAGGCCGGTCACACGGTGGTCTTCGCCGCCTGGGACGACCTCGTTCGTGCCGCGTTCGTGGTCGCCGATACGGTCAAGCCGACCAGCGCCGAGGCGGTCGCCCAGTTCAAGGCCGATCTCACCCTGGTCAAGGGTGACTTGCGCGGGGCCGCCGATGCCATCCGCCTCGCGCGCAAGACCTTGGCCACGATCAAGGGCAACCTCTTCTGGGCCTTCGCCTACAACGTAGCCGCCCTGCCCCTGGCCGCCCTCGGCCTGCTCAATCCCCTCATCGCCGGAGCCGCGATGGCCTCCTCGTCGGTCTTCGTCGTCACCAACAGCCTGCGGCTGCGCCGCTTCCAGCCCGCCAACCGCGCCTGAGCCGCCACGCGCTCACGCCCGTACGGAAAGAAGGAAAGACCCATGGCCAGTGCCATCAAGCACCGCACCGCTCTCGCCATCGCCGCTGCGATGGTGACCGTGGGCGTCACCGCCGTCGTCGCCACCGCGGCGGTCGCGGGCGGCGGCCCCGACACGCCGGCCGCCCCCAACACCGCACCCGCGGCCCCGTCCTCCCCGGCGCCTTCCGCATCGCCCACAACTCCCGGCCCGGCGCCCAGCAGCGGCATGCCGGGCAACGGGAACAACGGCATGGACATGGAGATGAGCATGGAGATGCAGATGCAGCTCGAAGCCATGCGCCGGGGCATGGAAGCCGGGATGGAGATGGGGCCCGGCTCGATGAACAACAGCCAGAAGCCCGGCAATGGCAGCACGCCCGCGCCGAACCCCACCAACCCCGCACCCAGCACGCCTCCGCAGCAGAACGGCATGGGCGGCATGAACGGCGGCGGCATGGGTGGCATGGGTATGGGCATGGGCATGGGCGGGATGTGACGGTGGCCGACCTCGACGACGCCGCCGAGGAGCGTGACCGGCGTACGGCCGTACGTGTGGGAGTCGCCGCCGCAAGTCTGGCCGGGGCCACGCTCCTCACGGCGGCGCTGATCTCCGGTGCCCAGCCGTCAGTGGCAAATGCCGTGCCCGCGGCGGCTGGTACGCAGGACGCGTCCGTCCCGGCCCCCGCCACCCCGGCGCCGCCCCAGGCCCAGACCCAGGTGCCGTCTGCTCCGGTGACCCGAAGCAGCGGCAGCGGCTGTGGCTCCGGGAGCAGCACGTCCGGGCCGACCGCTCCCACCGCCCCGGCAGCGTCTGCTGCACCGACTCCTCCGGTGACGCGTAGCCGTGGCAGTTGAGACCTTTCAGGCGCGGTTTCCGGTCATGGGCAGCACCGCCCACCTCCTGGTGACCGGCGGTGAACCGGACCTCTTGGTCTGGGCGCGCTCCCGGCTGGAGGAGCTTGAGTCGCTGTGGTCACGCTTCCGTGCCGACAGCGAACTGTGCCGCCTCAACGCCTCGCCCGGCCGCTGGGTGCCGCTGTCCGCGCCGACGACCGCTCTCGTACGCCGTGCCGTACGGGCGTGGGAGGTGACCGGCGGCCTGTTCGACCCGACCGTGCTGCCCGCCCTGGAAGCTGCGGGCTACAGCCGTACCTTCCCCGAGCTGCACGGCGAGCTGCCACCCGGTTCGGACCCCGCCCCCGCTCCTGGTTGTGCCGGCATCGAGTTCGCCGACGACGGGCGGGTACGGCTGCCTCCGGGCGTACGCCTGGACCTCGGCGGCATCGGCAAGGGGTACGCGGCCGACCTCCTCGCGGCTGAGTTGCTGGGGGCCGGGGCCGATGGAGTCTGCGTCAACCTCGGCGGGGACGTACGGGTGGCCGGACGCCCGCCAGCGGCCGATGCGTGGGTCGTCGCGCTGGAGGACGAGGCCACACCGGGCGACGATCTCGCTTGGCTGGCCCTCACCGATGGCGCGGTCGCGACATCCACCCGGGTGCGGCGCCGGTGGCGGCGGCAGGGGCGGGAGTTCCACCACCTGATCGATCCGGCGATTGGTCTGCCCGCCACCAACTCGGTGACCGGCGTCACCGTGGTCGCGGCCGAGACGCACTGGGCTGAGGTGCTGGCAAAGGCAGCCCTGATCGCAGGACTCCCCGCCGGGAAAGTGCTGCTGGAGGCACATGGGGTCGCCGGCCTGCTCGTGAGGGAAGACGGGACGACGCACAGCGCCGGGCCCTGGGAAAGGTATGTGACGTGGACCCCAAACTGTGGTGGTACCTCGCCCGCGTCGGCGGGCTGATGTCCTGGTGGCTGCTCTCCGCCACCGTGCTGTGGGGACTGCTCCTGTCGACGCGGGTCCTGGGCCCACGGCCTATTCCGGCGCGCCTGCTGGACGCGCACCGCTTCCTGTCCGGCCTGAGCCTGGTCTTTCTGACCGTCCATCTTCTCGCGCTGGTTGCCGACTCCTGGGTCGACATCGGCCTGCCGCAGCTGCTCCTGCCCTTCACCTCCGCTTACCGGCCCGCGGCGGTCGCCTGGGGCGTGGTCTCGCTCTACCTTGTCGCCGCGATCGAGACGACCTCGCTGCTCAAGGCGCGTATTCCGTACCGGTGGTGGCGCTATGTCCATGCCAGTACGTTCGCTCTCTTCGCCCTCACCACCGTGCACGCCTTCACTGCCGGAACCGACACGGCAGCCGTGCGCTGGACCGGGCTCACCGTCGTTGCCGCCGTCGCCTTCCTCGCCATCTACCGGCTGCTGATCGGCCGCCGCGCGCCCGAGATGGCCGGCGCCGCGCGACCCGCAGTCACCCCCGACGTGCCAGGGTCCCGGCCCGTCGTTGTTCAGGAGTTGCGGCCGGTGGCCGACGGCGTCGTACTTGTCGAACTCGTTGCCGTGGACGGCGGTCGGCTCGCCCCCTGGGAGCCCGGCGCCCACGTCGACCTCACCTTGCCCTCCGGCCGGGTCCGACCGTACTCGCTGTGCGGCGACCCCGCCGACCGGGAGACGTACCGCATCGCCGTACGGCACGCGCCTGATGGGCGCGGCGGGTCGGCGGAGGTCCACGCGCTGCGAGTGGGTCTGCGGATCGGGGTGAGCCGGCCCCGCAACAGGTTCCCGCTCGTCCTGGCCGACCACTACCTGTTCATCGCCGGCGGCATCGGCATCACGCCGCTCTTGCCCATGGTCCGCGCGGCGGCCGCGGCAGGCCGAGACTGGAGCTTGCTCTACGGGGGCCGGTCCCGCGCCTCGGTGGCCTTCGCCGACGAACTCCGCACCCTCGGCGCCGACCGCGTCCACATCATCCCCGAGGACACACACGGGCTTCTCGATCTCGCCACCGCGCTCGCCGGAACCCCGCCGGGAGCCGCCGTCTACTGCTGCGGCCCCGAACCGCTCATCACCGCCGTCGAACAGGCTATGGCCGCGGACTTCCCCGACCGGCACCTGCACACCGAACGCTTCGGGGCGCTACTTCAAGCCGCGCCCGCCGCAAGAGCGTTCGAGGTCGAGCTGCGGCGCACCGGTCACGTCCTTCCCGT
Organism: Streptomyces sp. ISL-100; assembly: GCF_018614615.1. GTDB lineage: Bacteria > Actinomycetota > Actinomycetes > Streptomycetales > Streptomycetaceae > Streptomyces. The sequence goes on from NZ_JAGGOK010000015.1 coordinate 49,593, forward strand.
ACCGCCCGACCGCACCCTGCTGGAAGCGATCCGCCAAGTCGTCCCCGAAACAGCCGCCTTCTGCGAGGAGGGCTTCTGCGGCACGTGCGAGCTGCGCGTCCTGGACGGCACGCCCGACCACCGCGACACCGTGCTGGCCGACAGCGAGCGCCATCGCCGCGATGTCATCTACCCCTGCGTGTCCCGGGCGCACAGCCCACGGCTGGTCGTGGATCTGTGACACCTCACCGATGGTGCCGCAGTTCTGCGCGCTCACCGGTGGAGAGCTGTTCACCGGCCGGCGGCCGTGTGGCCACGGGGAGTTCCGGGCGGCTGAACGCGCGTAGGCGGTTGGCGTTGCCGACCACGGACAGGGAGGAGAGGGCCATGGCCGCAGCGGCGATGATCGGGCTGAGCAGCCAGCCGGTGAGCGGGTAGAGCGCACCGGCGGCCAGCGGGATGCCGGCGGTGTTGTAGACGAAGGCGAGGAACAGGTTCTGGCGGATGTTGCGCATGGTGGCCCGGCTCAGCGCCACCGCGGTGACCACGCCGCCCAGGGCGCCGGAGATGAGCGTGACGTCGGCTGCCTCGATGGCCACGTCGGTGCCTGTGCCGATGGCGAAGCCGACGTCGGCCTGGGCAAGTGCCGGGGCGTCGTTGATGCCGTCCCCCACCATGCCGACGCGCTTGCCGTCGTCCTGTAGGCGGCGGATCTCGTCGGCCTTGTGCTCGGGCAGTACCTCTGCCAAGACCCGCTCGATCCGGACCTGGGCCGCGATGGCCTCGGCGGTAGGCCGGTTGTCACCGGTGATCATGACGATCTCCAGGCCCATGCGCCTCAGTTCGGCGATGGCCGCAGCCGAATCGTCCTTTACGGTGTCGGCGACCGCGAACACGCCGACGAGCCACCCGTCGGCTGCCGCGAAGATCGCGGTCTTGCCCTCGGCGGCCAACCTGTCAGCGTCCGCGTGCAAGGGCGCGGGGTCGATGCCCGCCTGCTTCAGGAGTACGGCCTTGCCCACGAGGAGGCGGCGTCCTTCGACAGTCGCCCTGACCCCCTGGCCGGTGACCGAATCAAATTCGGCGGCCTGGGGCAGCTCGATGCCGCGATCGGCCGCGCCAGACACGATCGCCTGGCCAAGGGGATGCTCCGAGGAGCGCTCGGCGGAGGCGACCAGCCGCAGCGCCTCGTCCTCGCTCACGCCGTCCGCAGGGACGACATCGGTCAGCGCGGGCTGGCCCTTTGTGATGGTGCCGGTCTTGTCGAGCACGATCGTCTCCAGCCGGTGCGCGGTCTCCAGCGCCTCGGCGGAGCGGATGAGAACGCCCGCCTGGGCGCCCTTGCCCGTGCCGACCATGATGGAGAGCGGAGTGGCCAGCCCGAGCGCGCAGGGGCAGGCGATGATCAGTACCGCCACGGCTGCGACCAGCCCCAAGGTCAGGGCCGGAGAGGGTCCGATCGTGAACCACACGACGAACGAAGCGATGGCGATGAAGACCACCGCTGGAACGAAGTAGCCCGAGACCAGGTCCGCGATCCGCTGGATCGGCGCCCGGGACGCCTGCGCCTGTTCCACCAGCCGGACGATCTGGGCCAGCACCGTGTCCGCGCCGACCTTGGCCGCTTCCATTCGGAACGCGCCGGTTTGATTGATGGTTGCTCCGACGACCTCGTCGCCCACTTCCTTGGTCACCGGGATGGACTCCCCGGTCACCATGGACTCGTCCAGGGTGGAGCGACCGTCGACGATCACACCGTCGACGGGCACCTTCTCGCCCGGCCGGACCGCCACGATGTCGCCCCGCTCGACATCCTCGGCCGGTACCTCCACTTCCGCACCGTCCCGTACTACCCGCGCCGTCTTGGCCTGCAGGTTCAGCAGCTCGCGGATCGCCTCGCCGGTGCCCGCCTTGGCCTTCGCCTCGAACAGGCGGCCCAGCAGGATCAGGGTCAGGATGACCCCGACCGCCTCGTAGTACACCTCGCGTACGGAAGCGGGGAACAGCCCTGGCGCGACGGTGACCAGCAGGCTGTACCCGTAGGCCGCGCAGGTGCCCAACGTGATCAGCGAGTTCATCTCGGCGGTGCGGTGCCGCATGGCCAGCCACCCGGTCCGGTGGATCGGCCAGCCCGTGTAGAACATCACCGGGGTGATCAGCGCGAACTGAAGCCAACGGTTCAGCAGCAGGTCCGGCACGGCGACATCGAAGAGCTCGTGCAACATCACGGCCGCGACGACTGGGGCGGACAGGACCGCGCCCACAGCCACCCGCAGGGACAGGTCGGCGATCTCCGCCCGTCGCGCCGCCGCTTCGGCGTCCTCGCCGACAGCTCCCGGCGCGGATGTGATGGGTGCGTGAACGGCGCGCTCCGCCTCCGAGGAGGTCGTCGGAGCGACCACCTCCTCGTCACCGTTCGGTGGCTCGACCTCCAGCGTCCCGTGCACCATGTTCATCCCGCAGGCGAAGCCGAAGCGGCCCGCCTTGTCGGGGACGAACTCGGCCGTCGCCTTGCCGAACGCCGGAATCGACTTGGTCAGACCGAAGTCGGGGAAGACGACGCGGGAGGTGCACTCGCCGCTCTCGTGACGGTCGAAGACCAGGCGTACGGGCATGCCCTGGCGGACCCGGATGAGATCCGGGGAGTACCCGCCCTTCACCGTGATCGTGATCTCCTGTACGCCGCTGCGCACTTCCGCCAGCCGCATCTTCTTGGGTCCCAGGAAGAACCACGCGAGCAGCGCTATCAGGCCGGCGCCTGCGACGAGAACACCGATATCGGCTGCGCTCATGCCACCCCACCCTCCTTTGGAGGCCGGCGCCCCGGCCACGTCGTCGGGTACCACTGCGGCAACGCTAAAACGCTGACCCATGGGCAAGGTCAAGCAAGAGGGGCAGCGGCGGAGGGCCGGGAGGCCGCCCCGGCGGCTGGAATGCCGGGGCGGCCGTACGCGGAGCCCGTACCGGGAGCCGGCCTCAGTCGGCGGGCCGGGCCGTGTAGTCGCCGGCCTGTTCCACCGCCGCGATGAGCGCCGCAGTGTCCACGTCGGCGCCTTCCTCCAGGCGGACGAAGGTCCGCTCGGCGCGTACGTCCGTGCTGGACGAGCGGACTCCGGCGAGGTCCTCCAGTTCGTCGTCGATGAGCAGACCGCAGCTGTTGCAGTGCATGCCCTCGACGAGGAGGACCACTTCCGCGCCGCTCTCGGTCTCGGTCTTCGCCTTCGTACGGCTGAACAGGTTCATGTTGGTCCTTACTTGAAGTCGATGGTGCCGGTCTGCATGCCCATGGCGCAGGAGAAGCGCAGGGTGCCGGCCTTGCGGGTGCCCAGGTCGACCTTGGTGTCGCCGTTGCGCTTGACGATCTCCTGGATGCCGAGTTCGGGGATGGTGAAGGCGCGGGCGCAGCCGCCGGAGTCCTTGCCGCGCAGTACGAGCGTGGTGGGCACGTCCGCCTTCGCGGTGAACTGGGTGGTCTCGTAGAAGTCGGTCACGGTCAGCGTGACGATCTGCTGTCCGGAGGCGTCGGTACGTACGGGCGCGTCGGCCGCCGCCGTCTGACCACTCCCGGAGCCTGGTTCGGCACTGCCCTGATCGCCGCCCTCGACGATGAACGGTCCACTTGCCGTGGCCTGCTTGTCCTGGACGGTGAAGGAGACCCAGCCGCCGGCCTGCAGCCCGGAGGCCATCGTCCAGGCGGCAACCGCCAGCACCACCACACCGGTGAGGGCGGCGAGTTGGCCGGAGAGCGCCCTGCTGGTACGGCGGAACACGTAGCCGAGTGCCGCGAACAGCGGCGCGGTGCCGAGTACGAACCCGAACATGACCGCCGCCCCGGCCACCGGCGATCCGGCCGTGATGGCGAGCAGCTCCACGGACAGCGTCACTCCGCACGGCACGAGGACCGTGGCGAAGCCGATCAGGGCCGGGGTGGCGACCGAATCGGTCCTGGCGCTGCGCCGCAGCAGCCGGCCGAACGAGGCAGGCGGTCGTGGCACCAGCCGCCCCACCGCCTTGACCCCGAACAGATCCAGCGCGAACAGCACCATCAGCAGCCCGGCGATCACCAGCATCGCCGCCTGGACGCGGGGGCTGGGCTGCAGCGCGGCGCCGAAGATTCCCAGCAGTGCCCCGAGGATCGTGTGGGAGAGCAGTTTTCCGGCCAGGAACGCCCCTACCGGTGCCAGGTGCCCGGTCGATGGCTGAGGTGCCGGGGGCGCCGCGACCCGCTGAGCCGTGGCCGTACGACCTGCCGATTTGGGCTGCTTGGCGGTGGAGGCCGGGGAAGCAGGGGCGGGGGAGCGGCGGGTGACCGCGCCGGCGAGGAGACCCCCTTGTACGGCGGCGCAGGAGGCGCCACCGGCGAGAAGACCTGTGCTGACACCGGTGATGAGCAATGCGACAGACGACGGCATGCGTCGTTACTCCTGTTCTGCGACGACGGCACGCGCATACGGATGTGCGGGCGTGCCGAGGCGGACGTGAGACAGCACGGCGTCCCGCGAGGCAGAGCCTCACGGGAGCGGAACTATCACGTCCGCGACACGCACAACCGGTGCAGATCGGGAGGGGGGAGCGGCGGTGGCGGCGCGTTGGGCTGCGACAGCAGGTCCACGGTGGAGCAGGGAGTCGTCTGCGGTGCGTCACCGAGCGCTGGAGCAGTCGGGCCGTCCTGGACGACGGTGGCCTTCGGTGCCGCGCACTGCTCCTGGACCATCGGGCACTGCGGCCCGCCACCGGCGGAATCGGTCACCATCGCCGTGTGCCCGGCTTCGGCTGCGGCCGAAGATGCGCTCTCCATCGGGCCGGGCATCGTCATCGGCATCGCCGCCGCCATTGCGGGACGGGCCAGGCCGGAGAGGCAGAGCATGAGCGCGCACACAAGCAGTGCCCCGGACCATGTCCGGAGCGCCGGCGGCACACGTCGCGTCATGCGCGCCATGGTAGCGGACTTGACCTTGCCCCAGGGGGAAGGTTCTACCGTCGTAATGTGAGAGGTATAGGGGTCTATGCCTCTCCTTCCGGGGGCCGAACACCGTCGCCCGATCGAAAGCGAAGGACAGTGATGGACCAGCTGCTGTACCTGCTTCCCGTGCTCGCCTGTCCCATCGGGATGGGCCTGATGATGTGGTTCATGATGCGCTCCCGGCAGTCCAACGCCGGGCAGCCGCCGCACACCACCCCTGCCGCTCCCACCGCTGAGCAGGAGCAGGAGCTCGCCCGGCTGCGCAAGGAGGTAGAGGCACTGCGCGGCGAGAGCGCCCCGAAGACGGACCTTAGGAAGGACCGCACTCCATGACGGGCACGTGGCTCCTGTTGGCTGCGACGCTGCTCGCGGTCGCCGCCACGTACGTGTGCTGCATCCGCCCGATGCGAAACAAGGGTGGCTGTTGTACGGCTCGGCCCCCGCGTACCCGGGAGAGCGTCGACGAGGAGATCAGGCGCACCCGCGAGGAGCTACGCCTGCTGCGCGAACACTCCGCCGCACGGCAAAGCGCCCCCACCTCGGGCTCGGACCGGCGACGGGAGTCCATCGGGCCGTGACAAAGCCAGGCGGCTTCACCCACTCGATCCCGTAGGGGACCCTCTAATGAACGTGCGTGCCCTCGCTCCCGCCCTCGCCGCCGCGCTCCTCGCCACAGGGCTGGCGGCCTGTACCAGCGACTCCGACTCCGACTCGGCAGATGCGGCTCTGAGCCTGAGCCACGTCCACGGGCTCGGCGTCGATCCGTCGGACGGCCGGCTCTACGTCGCCACCCATGACGGCCTCTTCACCCCGAATGCCGAAGGCGAACCACAGCTCGTGGGCGACAGCCGGGACGACTTCATGGGATTCACGGTGGCCGGTCCCAAGACCTTCCTGGCCAGCGGGCACCCCGCCTCTGACGACGAGCCGCCGCACCACGGCCTGATCGCGAGCACCGATGCCGGCAAGACATGGAAGACCCGTTCTTTGAAGGGCGAGGCCGACTTCCACGCCCTCGACGTCGTACACAACACGATCTACGGCTACGACAGCGTCAGCGGCAAGCTGCGCGTCAGCCAGGACGGCACCACCTGGGACAACCGGGCCGACCTGCGCCTGCTCGACCTCGCCGTCAGCCCGGACGACACGAACACGGTGCTGGCCACCACAGAGGGCGGCATCGCCAGGAGCACCGACGGCGGCCGGACCTTCCGAGCCGGCGCCGAGCCGGTGATGGCCTTCCTCTCCTGGCCCAAGAAGGACGCCCTGTACGGCGTGGACCTGAATGCGAAGCTGAACCGCAGCACCGACGGCGGCACGAGCTGGAAGCCGGTCGGCCAGGTCCCCGGCGGACAGTCGCAGGCCCTCACGGCTGTCAGCCCGAGCCACATCGTTGTTGCCACGCAGGACGGGATCTACGAGACCCGGGACGCGGGCAAGACCTTCACCAAGCGTCTCGAAGTTTCGAGTTGAGACATCCGCCACGAGACTGGCCGGATTTCCACCGTCGTCGGCCGGGCCCGCTTCGCTGTGCCGGACCCCGTAGTGCGCCGATCGCGCCTAACGGCCGCGGTGGCGACCTCCGCGTCGGCGCGTGTGCTCGTCGTTTGTGACGGGCTTTGGTTGTGCCCCGAACCCGTTTGTGTCCCGGCCCTCTCGTGGTACTGCGCTTCACGGCGTGCCGGGTCGCAGACCCGGCCCCTCATCCACCTCAGGCCGTAAACCTGGAGGTAGGGCAGTTTGGCGTCGCTGGTTCGTAGGAAGTGAGGCTCTCGTGCCCTGCCGCCGGCTGTAAGGCAGGCATCTCCGATGGTGGCGCCGCAGTCCCGGCATTCCCAGTCCAGGGCCTCCTTGAGGCCCTGTTCATTGATCTCAGTCAGTACGGCCCTGCGCTGCTTCGACTGCATCGACATGACCGACGTGAACCACACCTACTGGGCCAACGCCCTCATGTATGTCCGCCAGGCACGTACCGTCCACGGCCCGTTGATTCCACATCGCGGGATCGCCACTCACGGGCACGAGTTCCGCGCCACAATCAACAATCTGTTGAACGACACCACGGACGGACACACCACGATGACGACTGCTGTGCGTACGCTCCTCGCCGCCGAGCCCTGCCCCGTGACCGGCGCCGACCTCCTCCACCCCCAGTGGCAGCGCGAAAGCGACGACGAGATTGCGGGCCTCATGCGCCTCTTCCAAAAGGACTGGCGAGCGCGCCTCGCCCTGTGGAACCCGAACGCCACGTCGGACCGCGACGCCCTGCTCTGGCTGTACGACGGCAACGCCTACTCCGCGTCGGGCCTCCTGGTGAGGATCGCGGAGGAGGCCGATGTCGACTGTGTCGGACGGCGTGACGGCTCGTTCGACTCCGCCCACTACTGGCACACCGCCGGCAACGTGTCGCTGGCCGCCCTCGCCGCCCGCATCAGCGCCTGACACCACCCGCTTGTCGCCCCGTCCCCAACCGGGCGGGGCTCTTCGCTGAACAGACCATCCGTCATCCGACCGGCTCCGTACAGCCTTGAGCGGGGCCGTTTGCAGACAAGAGAGAAACGCGACGTGGACAACGACCAGCCGAACCCATCCATGCCCAGTCACACGCCGACGTGGGCGCCGACGCCGCACTCCCCGAACCGGCACCGCGGACTGCTCCTCGGATGCGCGTTCGCCGCGACGGCGCTTGTCGCCGGTGGGCTCGGGTTCACCCTCGGCACGGTCGGCGCGACCGCGAACACCTCGGCAGCGGACGGCGCTACGCCGGCGCCGGCCAGCACCACCCCGAGCGAGGAGACCCAGGCGGCGGATCAGACCACGGCTGAACCGACGGCCGAGGCCACACCGACACCGACACCGACCCCGTCGCCGACGCCGACCTGCACCAAGTTCACCACCCTGTCCGACCGGGAGTTCAAGAAGCTTGCCCGTGACTCGCAGTCCCTGGTGGGCAAGTGCTACCGCGTCCACGGCTACGTGACCCAGTCCGACAGCGCCACCGGCGCAACATCGTTCCGGGCGAACGCGTGCGGCGAGAAGAAGCAGCCGCAGTACGGATACATCGCCGACTGCGACACGAACAGCTTCTTCACCGCCCTGGCCGCGGGCAACAAGACCGGCATCGAGGACATCGTCACCGACGACGCGTTCACGGCCGACGTCATGGTCGGCCCGCCCTACACGTACACCACCACGATGGGCGGACAGATGACGGCGCCGTCGTTCGCGGTCATCAAGATCACCAAGTACGCCACCACCGACTGACCACAACACCGGCCACGCCCTGTACAGCCCACTGCCCCCGTCCGGGCGGGGGGACCGACCACGTACGGACACACCCAATGCACCATCTCGCCCCCACCACCCTTCACCGAATCCAGGGCCTCATCTAGTCCGCCGCCGACCCCTACACCGCGATCTCTTCCGATACCTACTTCCGCCAAGCCGTCGCCGGTGAGGGCGTCTGCGCGTCGCTGCGGCCGCCGACGGACATCGGCCCGGGCCCGGGCTGCTACGTCCGTATCCAACACATGGCAGGCCAGACGGCCACCGCGGCCTACCTGTTGCCGTATATCGCCCGTGTCGAGATTCGACTCAGCCCCCAGGCCGCCGCCGACTACGCCCGCCGGCCGTGGGTGGACATGGCCAGCACCCGTTACGCCGGATGCCCCGTCGCCGTGCGTCTGACCGAAGGCGGAGACGACGCCCTCGCGGTCGCGGTCGAACTCACCCGCCGCGCCCTCGGCGCCCTTTAAAGCATCGACCCGACGCCCGTCCCCAGGGCCACCAAGGCCGCTGAGTACCGTGCCCTGGTCGCGAAGGTGGAGCGCCGGGAACCTGAGACGCGCGATCGCCGTCGGGAGCGCTGACGCGGGATCCGGTCCGTATGGATCAGGCCCGCAAAAGCCGTCCGGCTCCACTGTCAAGGCCGCCGCGAAAACCCAGCCTGCGGCGGGCAGCCGACCGACACCACGGACGACGGGCGCCCCATCCTCGATGTCGACCACATCGAGCGCATAGGGGCCGTGACCACCCCGCGCAGATGGTCGCCCTGTGCCCCCATTGCGACGCCATGAAGGAACGCGGGAAAGGCCGGGCGGCACTCGTGGCCGTCCTCATCGACGTCGGCCAGCAGGCGCACACGCGCTGGAACATCGAACCCACACCAGCCCCATGACAGCAGCTTCAAGATGAAACGGGCTCATTGCAGTACTCGTATGTCTCATAGGCGTCGGAGGGGCAGGAGCGAGGGCTCAGAGATAACGGGCGAATGCTGTCTCCAAACCTTCCGCGGCATCTTCGTGGGCTCGAAGGTGCGGCTTCATCACCCACAGGTCTTCACGGAAGGGTTCGAAGCCCAAGGACTGCCAAGTGCGCTGCACGATCGACTTCTCCCGTGCTTCCCGAGCCTCGTCGTCCCGTTCCTCGACTGGGATGTCGATCGGGTACGGGTGGGTTGCCACGAGTGCCGCGCGGCCGGCCACCCAGCGGAGCAGGCGAGTGATGAGCAGCCGACCGACGCCGCCCCGGCCTCGCCATCCCGGCGCGATCTGCGCTCGATCGATGATGATCACGTCGGTACCGGTGACGAGGCACTCCTCCAGATCAGGATGGAGGCCAAGGTCGCCTGACCTGTCGAAGAGCGGCGCGAAATGCTCGTAGTCGGCGTCGCGTGAGTCCAGCGACTCGTAGATGCGTCCGATGCGCCACAGGTCCAGCGTGAGGCCGGACATGGTGAAGAGGGTCAATTCCTCGCGCTCGGTCCCGGATTTCCGGGACAGCGACATGCCGGGTGCGAGTAGCCGCATGTTGTCGGCCGCGGCCTCCTCGTCATCGGGCTCCCACAGGGGAAGGACGGCGCTGCAACTCCAGTCCAGCGTCGCCGGGTCGTCATGGGCGTCCCTTGCAACCAGCGAGGCTTGCGAGTCGAAACGTAATTGCAAGCGGTCCAGACACGACAGGAGGTCCGCCCCGGTGGGTGCTGCATCAGTCATGGGAACCCACGCTAGCCACGGGGACCGACCCGTATGGGCTGTTTCCCTGGACAGGTACCGATCCTCCCTGCCCGGTCGGAGAGCCCCAGGCGCCAGCACGCCTTCGCGGAGGCGATGCCAACAGCTCGAACCCAGGAGGTGACGCAGATCACTTGAAGTGCGTCTCAGAGTTCGGACGAGCCTCGGCTCCAGGTGGTGCGAGTGGTGCGCGTAGGCCCCTCTGGGCAGGGCATTCCTGCGAGTTGGGGCACGCGGAGGGCGCGGCGGGGTCCAACAGGTCTAGACAACAAACAAGCCCCGGGTCTATGACCTGGGGCTTTGTCGTGGAGCGGGTGACGAGAATCGAACTCGCGCTCTGAGCTTGGGAAGCTCATGTTCTACCATTAAACTACACCCGCGCAGCGGGCCGTTGATCAGCACCGCGTCGTCCGACAGTGTACCCCAGTCCTCGCCCCGGCGTGTGCGGGGCGGGGTTTTCGTGGCGTCGTGTGGGCGCACCTTGGACGGCGGAGTGCCGCCTGGAGTGGCGTCCTGTTCATCCCCTAATGTGGCCTTCTCGTCCACGCTTTGGGGAAGGGACTTGATGGACTTGATGGACTTGATGGAGCCCACCGTCGTCCGTTGTGCCGAGGGGCACGTGTTCAGCACCACATCGTTCCCGCTGCAGCAGCTCGGAGCCGGCCGCATCGGGCCGGGGCGGCTTATCCGCTGTCCGCGCTGTGCCCGGCTTCGGAATGCCGTTCCCGTGGTGATGGGGCAGCGCTAGAGGTCGGAGTGAGAGGCGCGCGGGACCGGTCCGGTTGGGGCGGGCCCGCGCGTTCTGCGTATCCTCGGGGCGTGCTTCTCTCAGACAAGGACATCCGGGCCGAGATCGATGCCGGACGCGTGCGTATTGATCCGTACGACGAATCAATGGTGCAGCCCTCGAGCATCGACGTGCGGCTCGACCGCTACTTCCGGGTGTTCGAGAACCACCGGTACCCGCATATCGATCCGGCTGTTGAGCAGGCGGATCTGACGCGCGAGGTGGAGCCGGAGGGGGACGAGGCGTTCATCCTGCACCCCGGTGAGTTCGTGCTGGCGTCGACGTACGAGACGATCACGCTGCCGGACAATCTTGCTTCCCGGCTGGAAGGGAAGAGCTCGCTCGGGCGGCTCGGGCTTGTCACGCATTCCACCGCCGGGTTCATTGATCCCGGGTTCTCCGGGCATGTCACCCTTGAGCTGTCGAATCTGGCAACGCTGCCGATCAAGCTTTGGCCCGGCATGAAGATCGGGCAGCTGTGCATGTTCCAGCTGAGCTCGCCCACGGAGTTCCCGTACGGCTCCGAGCGGTACGGGTCGCGTTATCAGGGTCAGCGCGGGCCGACGGCCTCGCGGTCCTTCCTCAACTTCCATCGGACGCAGGTGTGAGTGCTGTGCGGGAAAATCTGACTTACGAGGGCTTCGGCAGGGCCGTGCGCGAGCTCGCGCAGACCATCGCCGACGACGGGTACGAGCCCGACATCATCCTGAGCATCGCCCGCGGCGGGGTCTTCGTCGCCGGCGGGCTGGCCTACGCCCTGGATGTGAAGAACATCCACCTGGTGAACGTCGAGTTTTATACCGGCGTCGGGACGACCCTCGAAATGCCGGTCATGCTGGCGCCCGTCCCGAACGCGATCGACTTCGGCAACAAGAAGGTGCTGATCGCGGACGACGTCGCCGACACCGGCAAGACACTCAAGCTTGTGCACGACTTTTGCCTCGATCATGTGGCGGAGGTCCGCAGCGCGGTCGTCTACGAGAAGTCGCACTCGCTCGTGAAGTGCGAGTACGTGTGGAAGCGCACCGACGAGTGGATCAACTTCCCCTGGTCTGTGTTGCCTCCATGCCGTAAGTCTGGCATACCCGTCACGCCATCGCGCGAAGCTCTCTGAAACTCGGCTGACCTGGCAGTTTCCGCACGCGATGCTGCCCCGCACGGTGTATCGGGCGGGGCAGCGCCGTGGGCGTAATCGGGGCTAGCGGCCGGCCCGTAGATCGTTGACGAAGGCTGCCCATGATGCGGCGGGGAAGATCAGGGCGGGGCCTTCGGGGGCCTTGCTGTCTCGCACGGGGACGATGCCGGTGAAGTCGTCCGCCACTTCGACACAAGCGCCGCCGTTCCCGTCGCTGTAGGTCGACTTACGCCACCGTGCGCGGGAGAGGTCGGGGGTGGTGCTCATCTGGTGTACTCCTCCGTCACCGATTCAAGCAGGGTTAGGGACGCTTCCGGCGACAGTGCGGAGGCCCTGGCCAGATCGTAGGACAACATGCAGGCATCTAGCGTCTCCTGCTTGTCCATGACTTGCCCTCCGTGTGGGCCCTCGATGTAGGCGAGCGGGGGAGTGTCTGCGAAGCGCATGATGATGAGCTGCCCTGACAGCAGAGGGTGGGCGCCAGCGCTGTACGGCAGAACCTGCACGACTGCGCGGCGTGCCCGGATCACGTCGCTGACGTGCGACAGCTGGCCGCGCATGACCTTGGGCCCTCCGATGGGACGGCGCAACGCCGCCTCGTCCAAGATGACCAGGAGCTTCGGCCCGGTGGGGTTGTGGAGGGTATCGGCCCGCTTGATACGAGCGGCCACCAACTCTGCTATCTCTTCGTTCGTACGGAAGGGGCCGGATGCGCGCGTGATTTCCTCCGCGTATTCCTGTGTCTGGAGCAAGCCGGGGATCAGTGCGGCTCCGTACCAGTCGATGCGCTGCGCGGTCGGTTCAAGAGCGGCGACGGCTGCGAAGTAGTCGGCTAGCTGCGACTCCTCCTCTGTGCGCTCGGCCATGCGGTACACCCTGACCAGGTGTCCGTCTGCGCTCAAGGCGTCGTCCAGTCGCTGTACGAATTCGAGATCGTTGGGCGTTCGGAACGCTGTCTCAAGGTGGCTGATGTACTGCGGCGATACGAAGACGAGCTTCCCCAGTGGCCCCTGTTTCAGCCCTGCGGCCTCGCGTAGCCGACGCAGCTCCGACCCGAAGAACTTCCTCGGATTGGCTGTCCCGTCCAGGTCTCTTTCGTTCGGGTGTGCCACCGCGCAACGCCCTTCTTCATACAGCGAGTTGTATGAACGTCTGCCCTGTTCAGAGTACCGCTGCCAGGGTCAGGGTGTGAGTAGGTAACTACTGAGAGCACACGAGCGGAAGGCGGCGGCGATCATGGCGGACTATGTGGCCCGGGTAGGTGGAACAGCTGACGACGTAGCGGACATGGCCGCTCTGGTAGAGGCCGGTGGTTTCTGGCGGATGGCCCCGGAGCGGGTACCCCGGACCTACGCGGAGCCGTTGCCGGAAGTCCTTCGAGATGTTGAGGACGGTCTCAGGAGGTGGCTCGCATGATCGCTGGAGAGCCCTCAGACCCCCCGTACGTCCCGAGGGAAGGGGAGTTGACCACGGACGCGCGGACGGGACGTGTGGGGACCGTGACGGGGTGGGACGGAGCCCTGCTCACTCTCAAGGCTCCCGATGGTGACGAGTGGCAGACGGCATCGTTCCGTCGTCCGACCAGCTGTGAGCGCCTGGTGCCCCGCGTCGCTGAGGCCAACCGGGACAGTCGATGGGGGCTGGGGCTGGGGCGGCTGTGAGCGTTCGTGAGGTGCACGCCTATGCCGAATGGCGGCTCGGTGCGGACAACCGGGAAGGCGTGCCGGTCGCGATCTTCCAAATCATGTGCATGACGTGCCACGACATGTCAGCTGCTGCCGACAACGACGGTTCTCCGCAGCAGACTTGGGCGCTTGATCACACTGGCAGCAACCCGCATCACCGGGGATTCAAGCTGATGACTGAGACCTACTGGCGGGTGGAACCCGGCCGGGGCAACCCGTATCAGGAGGTTGAATCGTGAGGCGTTTAGCGGCCTACGTGTGCCGGTTCGCCGGCCCTCTGCTGATCATCGCTATCAGCGGCTCGTGCGGCTTCGTGATCGGCGCGACGCTCGCGCACCCATAAGCCCCCGCTCTGGTCGCGGGAGCCCCCCAGGAAGACCCCGTTACCCGGCGGGGTGGGGCTCACCCGGTTCCCCCGCCGCGTGGCCAGAGCGGGCACAGAGGCCCCCGTTCCGGCTGGCGAACCCTGGACAGGTCGAGTGCCGGAACGGGGGCCTCCTCAATGCCCACTACGTCACCTCGGGCTACTCGTCGAGGTACAGCAGCGCCGTGATCGTCTTCTTGCACACGTCGCAGTGCATGGGAGCCTCGATGCTGGCTAGGTCGCACTCGATGGACGTGATGCGGTCCACCACGCCCGTTGCGACTTCGCCGTTCCAGGCTTCATGCCACCGCTCGGTGTTCTCCTGGAGCCGCGAGACGTAGCCCCGCGTCATCTCGTAGAACGCCCGGACGCCGTGCTCCTTCATGTAGCCCCAGTTGAACTCAAGGCTCCTGAGCACGACGGGGAACGGGTGGAGAGCCTGAGTGCGGCCCCAGGTCTCCAGTACGTCCTGGACGTCCAGCCTGCTTGCGCGCTCGTCCAGCACGCCCCACATGCCGGACGCGTCGTAGTCGTCGAGAACCTGGTCCAAGATGCCAGCGCAGCGGCGAAGGTTCGCCTTCTTGGCCTGGAACACCCGGGTGACCTCGGCGCGCGTTCCGCCTTCGGGCTCCTTGCGGGCCTTGCTGATGGCACGGGTCAACTCCGTGCTCAGGGCTGCCTCATCACAGAGGGAGTCCCCGAAGCTGAGCCAGGGGTCCGGAAACCCCCGCTCGGCAGTGATCTGGAAAATGCGATCGCCTTGCGTTCCCATCCGCTCCTCCTCGGAACGAGTCGGCAGCGGAACGAGCCCGCTGCGCGTCAATTGGATGGTGCGCACCGCTGCGAGAGTTCTGCGGCGGCCTGATCGAACGGGACCTGGACTTGTTCGCCACTGTCCATGTCCCGCAGCGTGACCGTACCGGCTTCGCGCTCGGTCGCGCCGTAAATCACGCAGAAACGGGCTCCTTGGTCGGCAGCCCATTTCATCTGCTTGGCGAACTTCCCACTTGACCCGAGATAGACACCTGTGCGAACTCCAGCGCGGCGGATCTCGGCCGCAAGCCGGAAGCTGTCGGCGGACTGCTCCTCGCCCATCACGGTGACGGCTACGTCAATCTGCGAGTAGGTGCCTTCGTCCGCCTGGGACAGCAGGGGCAGGATGCGTTCGATGCCCAGTGAGCCGCCGCATGCCGGGGAGTCCTTGCCTCCAAGGTGGCCAATGAG
The DNA here is from genome assembly GCF_018614615.1 of Streptomyces sp. ISL-100. GTDB lineage: Bacteria > Actinomycetota > Actinomycetes > Streptomycetales > Streptomycetaceae > Streptomyces. The sequence goes on from NZ_JAGGOK010000015.1 coordinate 64,742, forward strand.
GCCGTCGTACCGGCCCCCGGACGCGATCGACCCGGGCATGCCTGGGGCGACCACCTCGAAGATGATCCCGGTGTAGTAGTCGAGCCCGCGCACCAGGTTTGGCGTAAATGCGATGCGCTCGGGAGGAATCGTGTCCTTGGTGAGTTCCAGCAGCCGGTCCACCTCGTCCAACCCGGCCTGACCGGTCTCGCTGGACTTCAGCTCGGCCCTGATGCGCTCGACGGCATTTGGCGCGGTGAGGTCGTCGACCAAGCCTTGTGCCACCTCCGGTGACAGGCCGCGACTGGCCACCAGTTCGGTCACGACGGCCTCGGGCGAAAGCTTGTCGAGCTTGTCCAGCGTGATCAGTGCACCGGAACCGAGATCGTCCGGGACGCCGTACGCCTCCAGCAGACCGAACAGGGCGTGTCGGGAGTTCACCAGGAAACGGAACTCCGGTACCCCGAGCGCTTCAAGGGCGTCGTGCAGCGCTAGGACCACCTCGGCGTCCGACAGCGGCGAGGATGAGCCCACGATGTCCAAGTCGCACTGGACGAACTCGCGGAACCGCCCCTTGCCGGGCCGGTCGGCTCGCCACACAGGCGCGATGGCGTACCGCTTGTACGGCGACGGGAGCTGACTGCCGTACGCGGCTGCCGCGCGGGCCAGAGGGACTGTGAGGTCGTAGCGAAGAGCTAGGTCGGCCTCCCCGGTGGCCTCGTGCTCGCCTCGCCGGAGAATCTTGAAGATCAGTTTGTCGCCCTCGTCGCCGTACTTGCCGGTGAGCACGTCCAGCCGCTCGAATGCCGGGGTCTGGAGCGGCTGGAAGCCGTAGCGGGCGAACACGGTGCGGATCGTCGCGAAAGCGCGCTCGCGCCTCTCGAACTCTGCGGCGAGGAAATCGCGGGTTCCGGACGCGGGGTCGAACTGCTTCAGGGAGGCCATGCGGCCATAGTCCCGGAAGCCAGCGGCCTGGAGCAAAACACATCGAGATGGTGTCTCATCCACTCCACGCTGCTGCACGTGGTCACGCGGCCGGTTGGAGCGGCTTTGGCCGGTGTCCTGTTCGGGTTGGGGTCGGGCATGGTCAGGGGGCCGTACGCTGGCCCGGCAACTCGGGCAGGCTGTGGACCTGCCCGGAATTTGAACGAGTGGCCCCCTGTCCTTGCCCGACGCGGGCCCCGGCCCGAACAGGTGGGTAAAGCCGCTTCGGCCGGCCGCCCCAGCCACAACGAACCCACCACGGCGGCGCGTGTCCCTCGGGCGGTCGGTCGTTGATGTGGCTGAGTGCACAACTCCCGTCAGGCTTGCTTCCTCTCGTGGGATGGGCGGCATCCCTGACTGCCCCGAATGCTGCGTCTGTCAGCCTCGGCCGCGTGATGTTCGGGGCTTTCGGCTGTCTGGGGTCACCGCGGATTCCGGCTGGGGCTGGACAGCTGAGCTGTGCGCCCGGTCGTGGAGCCTGCGTAGGCCGCTCTCGTGGGTGTGGGCCTGGTGGTGTGGCCTCGGGATGGTCGGGTTGCTTCCCGGGCTCTGTCGGATCGCTTTCCCTGGCCTTGCGCGCTGAGCGGACGGGGGCCGCCGGAGCGGTGGCGCAGACATGGAGCGTCGGCGGCCACGGGCCGCCAGCGCGCGCGGCCCGCGTGAGCGGGCCGCCTTGATCCAGTAAAGAAACTCTTAACAGCTCCGCTGCCGCTCCGCGTTGGCCCGGTCCCTGCGGGGCGTTCCGGCTGCTGCCTCCCCGTCCGCGCCGCTCCCATCTCCGTATGACCTGATCTAGGCATGAATGCGCCGGTACGTTCCTCGGCTCGCCGGAAAGTATCCACAGGGGCGCCATTGCAGGATCGATTCCGTGGACACAACGCGCTTTCCATCCGCTTCCGCGTGCGCTCAAACCGGCTTGCTAACTGGCCGAGTTGGGCCGCGTGCTTCCTCTGCTTGCCGACCGGATGGGGGCTCGGCCGGGCCGGAGGGTTGTCCACAGGGTCAGGTGTTCGTGACTCGATGGCCTCGGCGGGACGAAACGCGAGAGGGGGCGTGCATGTGATCTGGGCCACGAGGCGTCACACCGCGGCAGATTCCGGCACCTGTAGCAAACGAATCCCCGGTTCTGCTCAATGCCGAGGGGGCAGCGAGCGCGTGTGACGCGCCGTCAGAAAAAAGATGAAAAAAGTCGGGCCCCGTTGTCCGAATCGGCCTTCTGGAAGGGCTTGGTGTTAGTGAGGGGCAAAAAAGGAGGGGCTGTGGCGGGCGTCACAAAGTGCCGAGGTCACACGCCCGCCCTCAAAGACACCTCTATGGGTGATCCCCCAGTCCATCCCCGCGCGTGGGATGGGCGCCTGGGTGGGGTGGAAGGGCAGGCCGTGCGACAGACAGGAGACGGACGTGACGGGCGTCACAAAGCTTGCGTGGGGTGCGGTGTCACATCCGGGGGTCTTTCGCTCCCCTTCCTGGGTGGGTGGGAAACGTCTGTCCGCTGGTCCGGTGGCGGCGGAACATAGCGCACGATCGCCGGTTAGCCAAACCGGTGATTCTCCGGAACATCGAAGTCCAGCACAGGGAGGAGATCGGCATGGCCCAAGTGAGTGAGCGCGCTTCGTGGGGGGCGCGGTCGATACGTCGAACCGGTCTGTGCGGAATCTTTTCGATCCGGCTTAGCAGGGCCCAGCCGGATGCAAGGGGCGCCGAGTGCGACACAGCAGGATGCAAGACCGGTGCGTCATTCCTCCGGGGTGCCGGTACCCGGTTCGTTTTGTCCTCGGCCTTCGTGCAGGGTGCTCGGAGGACGGCAAAGCGGTGGCCGGTGGCGGTGCTGCTGTGGGCCAGAGATGCCCGTCAGGCGGGACGGGCGGAAATTAGTTTCCCGCTTGGTGACCTGTTCGTACGTCCGCTCTTGGGTGTGGCCGGCGGCCCTGCTAGGCATGGCGGAGGCTTGCCCTGGCGGGTCAGGCGGTGGTTACCCCGGCGAGGGCAAGCCTTTGGGCAAGCCCTGCTGAGTTGGATGCGGAGCATGAAGGAACGGCACGGAAGCAAGGCGGGGAAACAGGAAATGACCGAGAACGAGATAGCGGCGCTGGACGAGGAATTGACCGACGTGTGTGCGTCGATCGCCCGCATTGATGCGATGGTCCGGGAAATAGCGGCGGCTATCGTTCCCGCTGTTCCTGCACATGCGCTGCGAGGCGAGACAGCGTTTCCTCAATCCGCTTGATGGCGGTCTTGAGCTCCGCGACTTCTTCGGCGAGGGATTCGGCGCTGGGGCCGGGAGTGAGGTCGGCTGTTTCGGCTGTCTCCTCCCGGCCCTCGCCCGGCGCGGCGGTGGCGCTGTTGCGGACGAAGCTGCCTCGCCCCTGGACGCTGTAGATCAGCCCCTCGCTTTTCAACAGCCGCAGGGTGTTCTGCACGGTGGAGCTCGCGATGCCGTACCGCTCTTGCAGGGTCCGCGAGGAGGGCAGCTTGTCGCCGGGCTTCAGGCGGCCGGATGTGATCTCCTCCCGGAGGAGTTCGGCGGCCTGGAGGTAGGGGGGCCGGTCGTCGGCCTCGAAGTCCAGTGTCATGCCCGCAGGATACGGGCGCACCCGCTACGTGGCGACACACTCGCACCACCCGGCTCCATGCTGTAGCGCATCACTCCACGGACCAACTGTTGCGCAACACCCACTGATGTGGCACTGTTGTGATCCGGGCCGAACACACGGCCCAAACGATGGAAGGAAGTAACACCCATGGCTCGCATCCGCGTTGGCCTGCTGGACACGACCTCGTTCATGGTCGGCACCCTGCCGGTGCCGAAGTACACCGATCAGGAGAAGACCACGTTCGCCACCGACCGTGAGACCGGTCAGAAGCTCTACACGGTGACCGTGTTCCTGATGGAGGAGGAGCGGGCGGAGGCCATGAAGATCACCGTTGCGGCGGACGGTCTGCCGGACGGTCTTAAGCCCGGTGTTCCGGTGCGGCCGGTGGAGCTGTTCGCCACCCCGTGGGCCCGCATCTTCAACGGCTCCCTCTCGGACGGCATCGCCTACCGGGCCGCTGCGCTCGAACTCCTGATCCCGGCCGCTGCTGGTGAGCCGGCCAAGAAGGCAGCCGCGTGACGCAGCCCGCTTTCCGGTTCGGCGCTGAGGCGGTCTACCCGATCCCTCACGCCGGACCGGACCCCCGGTTCTCCGAATCCCTCATCAACTCCGTGGCCGCGCTCCTCGTCGGCTACGGCTACCCGCCCTTCGCCGCCCTGGATGACTGGGCGGACCTCGAATCGGCCCTTGCGGCCTTCCTCTACGAACACAAGGACACCAAGTGACAGTGCAGGAGTTGAACGGCTACGCCCCCCTGGTGGTGGTAGCGGCCCTGACCCTCATCGCCATCTGGGCGGTGATCTGGATAGTCCGCTACGCGCTGGCGGACAAGATGACGCGGGCCAGCATCCGGCAGGCGGTGCGGGTGCGCCGGACCTGGAAGCGGCTCGCGCCGATGGCCGGTCTGTCGGTCACGGACAAGATGCCCACCGCGCTGGCGGCGTTCTCCACCGCGGAGGGCAAGACGCCGAAGCCGCGGGTCCTCATCCCGGCCCTGAAGGTGAAGCCCGATCAGTTCGGGATCGTGGCGCGGGCCAACTGCCTGCCCAAGGTGAGCCTGGACGAGTTCCAGAAGGCCGCCCCGTATCTGGCGGACGCGTGGCGCTGTGAGCGGGTTTCGGTCCTGCCGGACGGCCCCGGACAGGTGATCATCCGTGGCGTGCGCGTGGACCCGCTCACCACCCGAACCGAGCACGTTCCCACCGGTGCGGTGCCCAAGAAGGCTGCCACCTGGGATCTCGGGGTGGACGAGTACGCCCAGCCCGTGACGGTGGACCTGTCCCAGGTGCCGGGCGTGACCGTGGCCGGCCTTCCCGGCTTCGGCAAGACCTCCCTCATCAACCGCCTCATGTGCGACTGGGCTCCCTCGCCCGCGATTCAGTTCGTCGGCTTCGACGGCAAGGTGTCCAAGGCGCACGAGGGGGACTACGCGGACCTGGTCAAGCGCATGTTCGCCTTCGTCGGGGACGACCTGGAAGAGGCCAACAAGGAGTTCAACCGCCTGGTGGCCCTGCGCCGTGCCCGCTCCTCGTCGGTCCGCGCCATGCTGGGCGTGAAGAGCATGTGGGAGGTCGGCCCGTCTGGCACCTGGCCGCTGGTCGTGGTGGTCATCGACGAAGCCCATACCTTCTTCCGCGACTACAAGGGCAGCGACCCCAAGACGAAGAAGCTCGTGGCGCTGGCGGCGGAGAACGCCCGGCTCGTGGAAGACCTGGTCAAGAAGGGCCGCTCGGTGGGCATCCTCGTCATCCTGGCCACACAGAAGTCCACCGGTGACGCCATCCCGACGTTCATCCGTGACGTGTGCCCGGTCGGCCTGTCCTTCGCGCAGAAGACCGCTGAGGCTGCCGTGGCTGCGCTCGGGGAGGACATCCGCAACTGGGACGACGCCAACCCGATCAACCTCCAGAACCCCGCCTATGTCGGCGTCGCCTCCATGAGCCACCAGTCACGCCCCGGCTTCACCCGCGTCCGCACCCCGTACGTCGCGGACGCCGACGCGGCACGCATCGCTGACGAGACCGCCCACCTCACCCGCGACCCCGCCGAACTCCTCGAAGCGGTCATGGGCCCGCGCGTGTGGGACGCCCCGGTGCACATGACGAAGCCCGACGCACAAGCGGCCTGACCCCAACACCCCTACAACTACTGCCGACTTGAAGGGAGGTGAATCCTCATGAATGAGGACCGGATCACTCAGCGCACCGTAACCGTGGTCATGGTCGTCATCGCCGCCCTCGCGTTCGTCTTCTCCTTCGGCAACGTCTGGGCCCTGGCCCTGCGCCTCGGCGTCCCCGGCCCCATCGCACCGCTGATCGCCCCCATGGTCGACCTGTCGGTAGTCGGGCTCCTGGTGGCACTGCGCTACCTCTCCCTGCGCGGTGTCCCGCCCGAGGAAATGAAGGCGGCCACCCGCCTGATGCACGTGTCCGGACTGCTGACCCTGGCCCTCAACATCGCAGAACCCATCGCCGCCGGGCACTACGGACGCGCCGCCGTGGACGCGGTCGCCCCCCTGCTCCTCCTCGGATGGGGCACGGTCGGCCCCGGCCTCCTGCGGCACTTCCACGCCGTGACCATGACCAACACGACCCCTGCCCCGGTTGACATGCCCGCCCCCGCCCCTGCCCCGGCTGACGTACCGGCCCCGGCCGTGGTCGAGACGGCACTGGAACCGGCCCCTGCCGTGGTCGAACCGGTGCAGCCGGTACCCGCTCCCGCCCCGGCCCCTGTCCCGGCCGCACCCGCGCCGGTGGCTGTCGCCTCTGTGGCGCCTACGGTGAAGGTCCCTGAGCCGCTTCTCAAAGAGGCTCGCTCCATCGCCGCCGCGCACCATACGGAGCACGGCGAGACCATCACCGCCGCCCAGCTCAAGCGACGGCTCGGCGTCGGCCTGCCGATGGCCAACGCCCTGTACGCGGCCCTCTCCGCCTGACCCCTCCGCCGGTCTTTCCGGTAACCCCCATCACCCCTTGCCCTACCGGGCTCGATCCGTCATGCCTCCGGGCAGCAACCGCCTTCGCCTGCCGTTGCTGCCCGGCGGCTCTACCACCCTCCACGCCAGAAGGGACACCCGCATCTCATGACCCGCCTTTTGCACCTGCGCCACGTGATCAGCCCCGCCGTGCGGGACCTGGTCGAACTGGCCAACCTCGACGACTTCGACCGCGTCACTGAGCAAGTCCGCAACCTGCGCGGCTGCACCCGCCCCGTCAACCTCGTCGGCTGGACCGCCACCACCGACGCCGCGACCAAGACTGTTCTGCGCTCCTACTCCACTGCTGATGAACCCACCGGACGGCTCCTGACCGCGTGCGGCAACCGCCGCTCCTCACGCTGCCCGGCCTGCTCCCGCCTCTACGCCGCCGACACCTACCACCTGATCAAAGCCGGACTCTCCGGCGGCAAAACCGTCCCCGACTCCGTCCGCACCCACCCCCGCGTCTTCGCCACCCTCACCGCCCCCTCCTTCGGCCCCGTCCACAACCGCCCCACCACCAGCGCGGGCAACCCCCGGCCCTGCCGCTGCGGCGACTACCACCCCGAAGATGCCCCCGAGCTGGGTACACCGCTCAAGCCCAAGGAGTACGACTACACGGGTGCGGTGCTGTGGAACGCCCACGCCGGTGCCCTGTGGGCCCGCTTCACCACCTACCTACGCCGCGAGCTGGCCGCCCACCTCGGCATGACCCAGAAAGCGCTGAACGCCGCGCTGCGCGTCTCCTTCGCCAAAGTCGCCGAGTACCAACAGCGCGGCCTGGTCCACTTCCACGCCGTGATCCGCTTCGACGGCCCCGACGGCAGCAACCAACCCCCGCCCGCCTGGGCCACCGTCGACGCACTCACCCACGCCATCAAGAAGACGGCCCAAAAGACCTTCCTCACCATCGCCTCCGACGCCATTGGCGAACGCAAGATCCGCTGGGGCGCGAGGCTCGACGTACGCGAGATCACCGCCTTCGGTGACGGCGATCTCTCAGACCAGAAGGTTGCGGCCTACGTCGCCAAGTACGCCACCAAGAGCGCCGAGGGCTCCGGCACCGTAGACCGCTCCCTGGTCTGCCACCCCTGCGCCGGACGCGGCTACCTGCGCGGCCCGGACGGCTTCCGCGACCTGTGCGAAGAGTGCGACGGCACCGGACAAGCCGAACCACTCAAAGATCTCCGCGTCCAGCAACACGTACGCCAGATGATCCGCACCGCCTGGGCCCTCGGCCACCTGCCGGAATTCGCAGAACTCAAGCTCTGGAAGTGGGCCCACATGCTCGGATTCCGCGGCCACTTCTCCACCAAATCCCGCGCCTACTCCACCACCCTCGGCGCACTGCGCGACGTACGCCGCGCCTGGCGCACCGCCCAAGCCCAAGCCCAAGCCCAAGCCCGCGCCGGCCTCCCCGCCCCGGACGAGAGCACCACCCTCGTCACCGAATCCTCCTGGCAGTACCTCGCCTCGGGCTACCGCCCCGGCGAAGAACTCCTCGCCGCCCAGACCCGCCACGACATCACCCAAACCCGCGACCAAGCCGAACGCGCCAAGACAGAAGGAGAGATCTGGCAGTGACCACCGCGATTGCATCCCCCAGGGAGAATCTGAGCGGCAACGCCGCTGGTGTAGCGCGGGATCACGTTCCATCCGACGAGACGGCCGAAGCGATGTGGTTGCGTCGGCACCTCGCCCGTGCGCCCGAACGTGACGAAGATTGGATACGCCGCGCCTTGCTGCTTCAGGGCAGGATTTAGGTACAGAAGAGAGGAGCCCCGGCCGAAACCGACCGGGGCTCCCTGCGTGATCAACGCCAAATCGGCTCGATCAAGTCAGGATCGAACTTGCGCTTGCCCCGGCCTGCGGGGTGAATGAGCACGGCTGTGATGCTGTGCAGGACGATCTCACGTTGCCGCTCGATGGGCAGCGCGAAGAATTCATCCATGGTCAAGTCGGCCGTGTTTCCCTTGGCCTCCGCCTGCTTCTGCTCCTTGTAGAAGCGGGCGCGCTCCAACTTCAACGCGTCGCGCTCTCGCTCCTTGCCGGGGAGCAACTGCAACAGTGAGGACACCGTGATCGTCTTGGCCCTCTCAGCCTCGATGAGCTGGACGATATCGGTGAGAGTGCCCTCCAACTCCTGTTCCCTGGGCCATCGGGCATCGGTGGGCACGACTGACGTAGCGGCTTTCTCTCGCTGCTCGGCGAGGGCGAGTCGCGCAATGAGCCTGTCAACGGGCTCGCCGACCCGGCCGATCTTGCCGCATCCACCATTGACCTGAGAGCACTGGTAGGTGTACTTCGTGGCCTTGGAACCGGGTTTCCAGAGCCGGTTGATCTGCCCCCGGATCTTGCTCTTGCACAGCCCGCACCGTGCGATTCCCGAGAGTAGGTACTTTCGCGCAAGCGTGTCGCCCTCCCGTCGGCCTTGCTTGCGCTCGGCGACGGCTGCGGAAACGGCCTCCCACTCCTCGACCGTGTTGATGGGGTCCCACTCGCCCTTGACCGGCTGTCCGTCGTCGCCGAGCAGGATCTCACCGTGATACGTGCGGTAGCCGCACAGGCGGGGACTGGTGAGGATGTGCTCGATGTGGTGGTGAGCCATTCGCTTGGTGCCCTCGCGCGGGTTGCCGATGCCTTGGGCGTGCCAGCGTTGCCGAATCGTGCCGATGCGTACCCCGGCCAGTACTTCCTTCTGGGACTCGCGGATGTGGGCGGCTGCGACGGGGTCGACCCTGTTTCGGTCGTCCTTCTGCCAGCCATAAGGCGCCGGGCCTCCGTTCGCCTTGCCCTGCTGAGCCAACTCCAGGTGCTTGCGCTTGATCCGGCGTGACGTGTCGTGGGACGACTTGTTCGCGAACGCCACCATGATCCGCGCCATGGTCCGTCCGTCCGCGCTGCCGAGGTTCACGTCGTTGGTGACCGTCGCGAACTCCAGCTGTGGACGTTCGTCAAAGATCTCGATCAGCCGTTCCAGGTCGCGCGGCTGTCGTGCCAGCCGGTCAAGGTCGTACGACACGACGCCATCGATCAGCCCGGCTCGTAGATCCTTCAGCATGAGCTCGAACTCGTCGCGGACCACGTGGCGCTTGAACGCTGACACGTCGTTGTCCTCGTAGACCTTCACCGGCTGCCAGGTGCGCAGATCCGCGAGCCGCTCGCAGTCTGTGCGCTGGCGGCTAACGCCGAGTGCCTCCCCCTCGTCATCTTGAGATGCGGGTGTAGATCCCTACTTTGCGTGCCATGATCGGGGGCTCCCCTGCCTGCGACCTGGTGTTTCGGTACCGGGCAAGGCTACTACCCTCATTGACTTCATTTGCCTTGTAGCGTGGAGAAGCCCGTCGTGCGGCGCACCGGGCAGGTTCTGGACGCCTGAGTGAGTGTGGGAAAGGCCCCGGTGCGTATGTGTACGCGCCCGGGGCCTTTTCGGTTCGTCGTGCCGAGCGTCAGATCGTGCCCAGCTTGATCAGGGACAGCAGCGCCACCAGCTGGATCGCGGACGCGCCCAGGGCCTTCTGCCACGGCAGGTCGTGCGACTTGCTCACCATTGACGTGAACAGGGCCGCCGCTCCCAGCCACGTCACCCAGCCGAGCACCTGGACCAGCGCGTTCTCGCCTCCCAGGAAGATCGCGAAGACCAGGCGCGGGGCGTCCGTCATCGACATGATCAGCATCGAGAGGCCGACGGTCGGCTGCCAGGAGCCGTCGCCGCCGAGCTGGCGGGCGAGCGTGTGCGTCACCGCGCCCAGGATCAGGCCGCAGATGATCACTGCGATGCCGGTCGTCAGCACGTACGGGATGGCATTCGACAGCGTCGCGTTGATGGCCTCTTCGCGCGCCTTGTCGAAGCCGAAGATCGCGAGCAGGCCGTACAGGAACGTGACCACCAGGGCCGGTCCCCACACCGGGTAGTCGCGCATCTGCCAGAAGGTCGGGCCCGGTCGCAGCACGATGCCGCTCAGCAGCTGCTTCCAGTGCAGGCGCGGGCCGGCGGGCGGGGCGGGGGTGTTGCCGGCCTGGTAGGTGTTGCCGTCGCCGTACGGGTCCTCGCCGATGCTGAAGGCCGTGGTGTGGCCCGGGTTGTTGCTGCTGTTGGCGTACGGGTCACCTCCCCCCGGGGCGCCATGGCCGCCGCGCGCTCCGTAACCGCCGTGACCGCTGTGTCCGCCCTGGGCGTGGCCCTGGCGCGGGTGCGGGTCGGGGTCGCCGAAGTATTCGGGCTCGCCGTGCTGTCCGCCGTACTGCGGTGCCTGCGGCCACTGCTGCTGGCCGTACGGGGGCTGAGGCGATGGTGCCTGCTGCCCGTACGGCTGTTGCTGCCGTTGCTGCTGCTGTTGCCGCTGCGGTTGTTGTTGCGGGGTGCGGTTGTCCCGGCCGCGTCCGATCCTGAATCCAGCCACGTAATCGAACGTACCTGGTCCTGATGCACCGTATGCCGGGCCTGCCGCAACAGGCCCGGCTTTGCGGCCGAGCTGTGACATCCCCTAGGGGGTCCCTGACGGGATATCCCCCGGGGAGTCTCAGTGGGTGAGTGGGTGAGTGGGTGAGTGGGTGAGTGGTGAGTGGCTCAGTGGCTCAGTGGGTCAGCCCGAGATGTTCGTGCCCAGTCTCGGTGTGCCCGTCGCCGAAATGCCGGTGGCCGTCAGGCCGATGCCCCTGCCCGTCGTCGAGATCTTCGTACCGTCGGAGCGGAACGCCACCACGTAGCCGTCCTCCGCGTTCTCCCACGGCACGCCGACCGTCAGGTCCGCCTTGCCGTCGCCGGTCGTGTCGGAGAGGAAGACCTCGCCGCCGAAGCCGTCGAGCTTCTCGCTCGCGCCCGGGACGCCGGGGGTGTCCTGCTCGATCGCCTGCGCGCCCGAGGTGGAGAAGCCGTTCGGGGTGCCGTAGATGACCGTGACCATGCCGGTGTCCGCTATGCCGGCGAGGTCTTCGTTCGGCGCGCCGACGGCCAGGTCCTGGAGGCCGTCGCCGTTGATGTCGCCGAGCGAGAGCTCCCAGCCGAACCCGTCTCCCGCCTCCGAGCCGCCCGGGACGCCGGGGCTGTCCTGCGTGATGGTGTCCTTGCCGCCGGTCGGGCCGCTTGCCGTGCCGTAGACGACGTCGACCGCGCCACCCTTCGAACTGCCCGCACCGTCGTCCCACATGTTGCCGATGACGATGTCGCCGAAGCCGTCGCCGTTGGTGTCGCCGATGTCGGTGATGATGCCCGCCGGGAGCTTCTTGGCGCCGGTCGTGGTGATGCCCGAGGAGCTGCCGGGGAGGTAGTAGTTGGCGTTGTACGAGTACTCGCCGGTGCTGTCGCCTTCGTAGCCGTCGACGATCAGGTCGGTGCGGCCGTCGTTGTTCACGTTGCCCGCGGTGAGGTTGAAGATGTCGTGCTCCCCCTGGACCGGGAGGACGGGGGTCGTGATGGTGTAACGGCCGCCGGTAGCGCCGGACTTGGTGATACCGCCGCGGTAGATGTCGACCTTGTTGTTGTCCGCCTTGGCGGCGAGGTCGGCCTTGCCGTCACCGTTGAAGTCGCCCGCGGCCACGCCCGACCCGAAGTGGTCGTGCTGGGTGGGCGTCGGGTCCGGGATCGTCACGCCGCCGGTCAGGCCGGTGGCGCCGCCGAATACGACCGTAAGCGAGCCGCCGTCGAGGTCCGAGCCGACGTCTTCGAGAAGCGCGCCGATGGCGAGGTCCGCGTAACCGTCGCTGTTGAAGTCGCCGGTGGCCGTGTGGCCGCCGAAGCGGTCGTTCTTCTCGGCGCCGCCCGGGACGCCCGGCGTCTCCTGGGTGATCGTCTGGATCTTCTGGGCGCCCGCGCCGGCCGGTGAGCCGTACAGGATCGTCACGGCGCCGGCGCCGCTCTGGCCCTTGACGGTGGCGCCGGAGGCGGAGACCGCCAGGTCGCGGTAGCCGTCGGCGTTGAAGTCGCCCTGCAGCCCGGAGGGTGCGGCGACGGCCGCGCCGGCTCCGGCGATGAGCAGGCCGCCGGTCAGCAGGCTGCCGGTGAGGGCGGCCGCGGTGGCGGTGGCGAGGGTGGTGCGGAGGCTTCTGTGCATGCGGAGTTCTCCTGCGGCATGCGGGGACGCGTGGTGCGCGTGCGTCCGACCGAGTCAATGGGGGGCGAATCACTCGTGTTTGCCGGGAGTTGTCCTCTGGGGCACGTGTTGATCAGCGCACAGGAGACCCGTGATGAGCTCAATTGGTTGTACGGGTCAGTGCCGCGGTGCGGAGAAAGCCGCAGTGGAGAAGGTGATGGTCCTCTGCGCGGCCGAGGAACGGAGCGTGATGACGTCCGTCGTCTCGCCCCGGTGCGTCCGTACGACCGTGTCCGGCTTCTTGTCGCCGTCGTAGTCGGCGTGACGCAGGACGCCCGTGATGGGCGCCTCCTCGCCGGCCGGCAGGTCGCCCGGCCGCGGCTTCACCGCCTTGAAGGTGTACGTACCGCCCGGTCGCCCGGGGCCGGCCGGGCCGCCCAGCAGCAGCTTCGCGCGCGCCGCGGTTCCGGGCTCGTGCGGGCGGGTGGCGGAGACCAGGTCGTCGTAGCCGTCACCGTTGGCGTCGGGTGAGAGGTCGGGGGCGACGAGGACGGGGCCGACGCCCGGGATCGCGCCCGCGGCCGCCCGCGGGGCGCCGGCGCGGGTCAACGGGCCGCGCAGGAAGCTGAGGCGGCCGCCACTGGCGGTCACCGCCAGGTCGTTGCTGCCGTCGCCGTCGAAGTCGCCGCACACCGGGTGGTCGGGCCACTCGTTGCCGAACCGGGCGCGGTCCGGGATGCGGAGCTTGACCGCCTTGCCGGTGAGGCCGTTCGTACTGCCGAAGAGGATCTGGAGCGGTACGGGCGGCATGCCCGTGCCGTTGAACGGCGGGTCCGTGGTGACCACCAGGTCGGCGTAGCCGTCCTGGTCGAGGTCGCAGGCCGCCTCGGCGTCGAACGCCGCGGGGAGCACGCCCTCGGTGCGGGCCGCGTTGCGGGTCGGCGTGAGGAGCTGGCGTACGGAGGGATCAAGGGCCTGCGGGGGCTTGGCGCCGTACACGATGCCGATGCCCGCGTCGTCGCCCAGGCGGTCCTCCGGGCCCTTGACCAGGTCGTTGAGCACGAGGTCGCGGTGGCCGTCACCGTTGAAGTCCTCGGCGACGCGGCTGCCCTTGCCGTGCGGTACGGGGTGGAGGGGCGCGGCGGCCTTGTTCACCATGGCGGCGGGGGAGGAGCTTTCCCTGGCCCCGGTGGCCGGGGAGTCGCTGTCGGCGGAGGGGCCGCAGCCGGTGGCTGTCAGCAGTACCGCACAGCTCGCTGCTGCTGCCACTGCGATGCCTCTTCGCACGACCCACCTCGTCCGTATCGCCAGTCATCGGTCGCCACATGATGCTCTTTTTTGACCGCTGCGTTAAGCGGGGCGTACGAAAGCGGCCGGACCTGCCCGAGACAGATCCGGCCGCTTTCTTTTACGACTGCGTACGTACGTGCGCTACTTCGCCGGTTCCGGCTCCGGCGCGTCCTCGGACTCCGTCTCGTCCGCCGGCTCGGCCGGCGTCCGCACCGAGTCGAGGAGCAGCTGCGCCACGTCCACGACCTGGAGGGATTCCTTCGCCTTGCCGTCGTTCTTCTTGCCGTTCATCGAGTCCGTCAGCATGACCAGGCAGAACGGGCAGGCCGTCGACACGATGTCCGGGTTGAGGGACAGCGCCTCGTCGACGCGCTCGGTGTTGATGCGCTTGCCGATCCGCTCCTCCATCCACATGCGCGCACCACCGGCGCCGCAGCAGAAGCCACGCTCCTTGTGGCGGTGCATCTCCTGCTGACGCAGGCCCGGGACGGCCGACATGATCTCGCGCGGCGGCGTGTAGACCTTGTTGTGGCGGCCCAGGTAGCAGGGGTCGTGGTACGTGATGAGGCCCTCGACCGGGGTGACGGGGATGAGCTTGCCCTCGTCGATGAGGTGCTGGAGCAGCTGCGTGTGGTGGATGACCTCGAACTCGCCGCCCAGCTGCGGGTACTCGTTCGCGATCGTGTTGAAGCAGTGCGGGCAGGTCGCGACGATCTTCTTCGACGACTTGGGCTTGCGGGTCGACGGATCTTCATCGTCCTCGCCGTACGCCATGTTCAGCATCGCCACGTTCTCCTGGCCGAGCTGCTGGAACAGCGGCTCGTTGCCCAGGCGGCGGGCGGAGTCACCCGTGCACTTCTCGTCGCCGCCCATGATCGCGAACTTCACGCCCGCGATGTGGAGCAGCTCGGCGAAGGCCTTCGTGGTCTTCTTCGCCCGGTCCTCCAGGGCACCCGCGCAGCCGACCCAGTAGAGGTACTCGACCTCGGACAGGTCCTCGATCGTCTTGCCGACGATCGGCACCTCGAAGTCGACTTCCTTCGTCCACTCAACGCGCTGCTTCTTGGCAAGACCCCAGGGGTTGCCCTTCTTCTCCAGGTTCTTGAGCATGGTCCCGGCCTCGGACGGGAACGCGCTCTCGATCATCACCTGGTAGCGGCGCATGTCGACGATGTGGTCGATGTGCTCGATGTCGACCGGGCACTGTTCGACGCACGCGCCGCAACTGGTGCAGGACCACAGCACGTCCGGGTCGATGACGCCGTTCTCTTCGAGCGTGCCGATCAGCGGGCGCTCGGCCTCGGCGAGCGCGGACGCCGGGACGTCCTTCAGCTGCTCGGGCGTCGCCTTCTCGTTGCCCTCCATGTCCTTGCCGCCGCCTGCGAGCAGGTACGGCGCCTTGGCGTGCGCGTGGTCGCGCAGCGACATGATCAGGAGCTTCGGAGAGAGCGGCTTGCCGGTGTTCCAGGCGGGGCACTGCGACTGGCAGCGGCCGCACTCCGTACACGTGGAGAAGTCGAGGATGCCCTTCCAGGAGAACTGCTCGACCTGGGAGACGCCGAATACGGCGTCCTCGGCCGGGTCCTCCCAGTCGATCTCCTTGCCGCCGCTGGCCATCGGCTGGAGCGCGCCGAGGGCGGTGGAGCCGTCGGCGTTGCGCTTGAACCAGATGTTCGGGAAGCCGAGGAAGCGGTGCCAGGCCACACCCATGTTGGTGTTGAGCGAGACCGTGATCATCCAGGTGAAGGACGTGACGATCTTGAGCGCCGCGAAGAAGTACGTGAGGTGCTGGAGCGTGCTCAGGCTCAGCCCGTCGAGGGCGGCGATCAGCGGGTACGAGGCGAGGAAGCCGGGCTCCCAGCCGTCGACGCCGTGCAGGGCGCCCTCCAGGGCGCGCAGCGTCATGATGCAGACGCCGACGATGAGGATGACGGCCTCGACGAAGTACGCCTGGCCCGTCTTGGAGCCCGTGAAGCGGGACTTGCGGCCCGCCTTGCCCGGTCGGCTCAGCTGCCGGATCACGATGAGGGTCAGGATGCCCAGGACCGTCATCAGGCCGAGGAACTCGGTGAAGATCTCGTACGGCAGCCAGTCGCCGATGACCGGGATCAGCCAGTCGGCCTGGAAGAGCTGGCCGAAGGCGTTGACGATCGTGAGCAGCAGCGCGAAGAATCCGACCGCCACGAACCAGTGCGCGACACCGACTACGCCCCAGCGGTTCATGCGGGTGTGGCCGAGGAACTCCTTGGCCAGCGTGATGGTGCGCTGCGTGGGGTCGCCGGTGCGCGTGCCCGCGGGCACGGGTTGGCCGAGTCGCACGAACCGGTAGATCTGCGTGATGGCACGGCCGAACAGCGCGACGGCTACCACCGTGATGACCAGCGACACGATGATCGCGGCGAGTTGCATGAGGGGCTCCTCGGGCGGGCCTGCGAGGGTGAAAATCAGCGGATTACTAAGCGGTAACTTAATTAGTTCGTGCTGAGCGTACCCAGTTATGGCGCCGCACTGTAGTTGGGCAGGCGGTGATCTGTGTCGCGTAAGGCTTCCCTCGGCCCCTTGATCCCCTGGCGGCCAAGGCTGCCGGGACGGTGCGGGCGAGGATCGCCAGGTCGAGTCCTAGCCAGTGTTGCTCGACATAGTGCAGATCGAGAACGTCCATCTCCTCCCAGGGCAGCTCCGAACGCCCGCTGACCTGCCACAGCCCGGTGATGCCAGGCCGCACGGACAGTCTCGCCCGGGTGGCCGACGGATGACCCGCCGGCAGCGGGCACGGCCCGACCAGGGACATCTCGCCGCGCAGTACGTGAATCAGCCGCAGCAGTACGTCGAGCCGCCACCGGCGCAGCAGCCGGCCGGCCGGGGTGCGGGGATCGGTGCGCAGCGTCAGCATCTCGAAGGGACGGCCGCCCAGGCCGGCTCGGGTGCTCCGTACGAGAACCGGGCCGCGTGACGTTGCGGCCGCGGCCGTGGCGGCGAGGAGCAGGAGGGGGGCGGCGATCAGCATGAGGGCGGGGGTGGCCGCCAGGTCGAGGATGCGCTTCGCGGACATCGCGGACATGGTTGTACCTTTTCATGCCTTTCGTCCCTACGTGGCGCCCTGGAGGGCGGCGGCGTGCCGTGCACATGCCCATAAGGGCAGCATAAGAGTTGAGTTCCCTTGACTCATGTCTGTTGACGCGACTGGATCCGTCATGCATCCTTGAGCCTGTTCCACTCAAGTCAGCTGGAGGAATCGAAATGGCACGTGCGGTCGGCATCGACCTGGGCACCACTAACTCCGTCGTCAGCGTTCTGGAGGGCGGCGAGCCCACCGTCATCACCAACGCCGAAGGCGCCAGGACCACGCCGTCCGTCGTCGCCTTCGCGAAGAACGGTGAAGTGCTGGTAGGCGAGGTGGCCAAGCGCCAGGCAGTCACCAACGTCGACAGGACGATCCGGTCGGTCAAGCGCCACATGGGCACCGACTGGAACATCGAGCTCGACGGCAAGAAGTTCAACCCGCAGCAGATGAGCGCCTTCATCCTGCAGAAGCTGAAGCGCGACGCCGAGGCGTACCTGGGCGAGAAGGTGGCCGACGCGGTCATCACCGTCCCGGCGTACTTCAACGACTCCGAGCGTCAGGCGACGAAGGAGGCCGGTGAGATCGCGGGCCTCAACGTCCTGCGTATCGTCAACGAGCCGACCGCCGCCGCCCTGGCGTACGGCCTCGACAAGGACGACCAGACGATCCTCGTCTTCGACCTCGGTGGCGGCACCTTCGACGTATCGCTCCTTGAGATCGGCGACGGCGTCGTCGAGGTCAAGGCCACCAACGGTGACAACCACCTCGGTGGTGACGACTGGGACCAGCGCGTCATGGACTACCTGGTCAAGCAGTTCCACTCCGGTCACGGCGTGGACCTCTCCAAGGACAAGATGGCGCTCCAGCGTCTGCGCGAGGCGGCCGAGAAGGCCAAGATCGAGCTGTCCTCCTCCACCGAGACCTCGATCAACCTGCCGTACATCACGGCGTCGGCCGAGGGCCCGCTGCACCTGGACGAGAAGCTCACGCGCTCGCAGTTCCAGCAGCTGACCGCCGACCTGCTGGACCGCTGCAAGACGCCGTTCCACAACGTCATCAAGGACGCGGGCATCCAGCTCTCCGAGATCGACCACGTCGTTCTCGTCGGTGGCTCGACCCGTATGCCGGCCGTCGCCGAGCTCGTCAAGGAGCTCACGGGCGGCCAGGACGCCAACAAGGGTGTGAACCCGGACGAGGTCGTCGCCATCGGCGCCTCGCTGCAGGCCGGTGTCCTCAAGGGCGAGGTCAAGGACGTTCTGCTCCTCGACGTCACGCCGCTGTCGCTAGGCATTGAGACCAAGGGCGGCATCATGACGAAGCTCATCGAGCGAAACACGACGATCCCGACCAAGCGCTCCGAGATCTTCACGACGGCCGAGGACAACCAGCCGTCCGTCCAGATCCAGGTCTACCAGGGCGAGCGTGAGATCGCGGCGTACAACAAGAAGCTCGGCATGTTCGAGCTGACCGGTCTGCCGCCGGCCCCGCGTGGTGTCCCGCAGATCGAGGTCGCGTTCGACATCGACGCCAACGGCATCATGCACGTCGGAGCCAAGGACCTCGGCACCGGCAAGGAGCAGAAGATGACCGTCACCGGTGGCTCCTCGCTGCCGAAGGACGAGGTCAACCGGATGCGCGAAGAGGCCGAGAAGTACGCGGACGAGGACCACAAGCGCCGCGAGGCCGCCGAGACCCGCAACCAGGCCGAGCAGCTCGTCTACCAGACGGAGAAGTTCCTCAAGGACAACGAGGACAAGGTTCCGGGCGACGTCAAGGACGAGGTCGAGACGTCCATCACCGAGCTGAAGGAAAAGCTCAAGGGTGAGGACACGGCCGAGATCCGCACGGCCACGGAGAAGGTCGCGGCCGTCTCCCAGAAGCTGGGCCAGGCCATGTACGCCAACGCCGAGGGCGCTCAGGCCGCGGGCGGCCACGCTCACGGTGCTGACGGGCACGCCCAGTCGGCCGATGGCACGGACGACGTCGTTGACGCCGAGATCGTCGACGACGAGCGCGACACCGGCGCCGGCCGCCAGGGAGGCGCGGCATGACGGAGGAGACTCCGGGCTTCGAGGAGAAGCCCGACGTCCCTTCCGGCGCCACTCCCGAAGACGCCGAACCGCAGGCTGCCGCGCCCGAAACGGCAGGGACCGACTCCGTCGAGGAGTCGGGCCCGGCAGCCCCGGCCGGGGACGTACAGGACGTAGCTCTGACCGCACAGCTGGACCAGGTACGTATGGCGCTCAGTGAGCGCACCGCGGACCTCCAGCGGCTGCAGGCGGAGTACCAGAACTACCGTCGCCGCGTGGAGCGGGACCGGGTCACGGTCAAGGAGATCGCTGTCGCGAGCCTCCTGACCGAGCTCCTCCCGACCCTCGACGACATCGGCCGCGCGCGTGAACACGGCGAGCTGGTGGGCGGGTTCAAGTCGGTCGCCGAATCGCTGGAGACGGTCGCCGCCAAGATGGGCCTGCAGCAGTTCGGCAAGGAGGGCGAGCCCTTCGATCCGACGATCCACGAGGCCCTGATGCACTCGTACGCACCGGATGTCGACGAGACCACGTGCGTCGCGATCCTTCAGCCGGGCTACCGCATCGGCGAGCGGACCATCCGTCCCGCGCGGGTCGCGGTCGCGGAACCGCAGCCGGGCGCCACGCCCGCCGCCAAGGCGGACGAGCCCGAAGCCAAGGCTCCGGACGAGGAGAGCGGTGGCCCGGACGAGGGCTGACGTGACGGGGAAGAGCAGGAAGGAGGGACGTCGGGGATGAGCACGAAGGACTTCGTCGAGAAGGACTACTACAAGGTTCTCGGCGTCCCGAAGGACGCCACCGAGGCCGAGATCAAGAAGGCGTACCGGAAGCTCGCCCGCGAGTTCCACCCGGACGCCAACAAGGGCGACGCCAAGGCGGAGGAACGCTTCAAGGAGATCTCCGAGGCGAACGACGTCCTCGGCGACCCCAAGCGGCGCAAGGAGTACGACGAAGCGCGTGCTCTGTTCGGGAACGGCGCCCTGTTCAACAGGCAGGGCAGGCCGGGCCCGGGCGCCGGTGGCGGCTCCTTCAACTTCGACCTGGGCGACCTCTTCGGAGGCGCCCAGGGCGGGGCCCAGACCGGCGGTGCCGGCGGGTTCGGCGGCGGACTCGGGGACGTGTTCGGGGGCCTGTTCAACCGGGGCGGCCCGGGCGTGCGTACGGGTACGCAGCCTCGCCGCGGCCAGGACATCGAGTCCGAGGTGACGCTCAGCTTCACCGAGGCGGTGGACGGGGCCACGGTCCCGCTGCGGATGTCCAGCCAGGCCCCCTGCAAGGCCTGTTCGGGTACGGGCGACAAGAACGGCACGCCGCGCGTGTGCCCGACCTGCGTCGGTACGGGACAGGTGTCGCGCGGCGGCGGTGGCGGCTTCTCGCTCACCGACCCGTGCGTCGACTGCCGGGGCCGCGGGCTCATCGCCCAGGACCCCTGCGAGGTGTGCAAGGGCAGCGGCCGCGCCAAGTCGTCCCGGACCATGCAGGTCCGTATCCCGGCGGGCGTCTCCGACGGCCAGCGGATCCGGCTGCGCGGCAAGGGAAGTCCCGGCGAACGGGGCGGTCCGGCGGGCGACTTGTACGTCGTGGTCCACGTGGACGCCCACCCGGTCTTCGGCCGCAAGGGCGACAACCTCACCGTCACCGTGCCCGTCACCTTCGTGGAGGCGGCGCTCGGCGGCGAGGTGAAGGTCCCGACACTGGGCGGCCCGCCGGTCACCCTCAAGCTGCCGGCCGGCACGCCGAACGGCCGTACGATGCGCGCTCGCGGCAAGGGCGCGGTCCGCAAGGACGGCACCCGCGGCGACCTGCTGGTCACCGTGGAGGTCGAAGTGCCGAAGGACCTTGACGACAAGGCCCGTGAGGCGCTGGAGTCCTACCGTGAGGCGACCGCCGGGGAGGACCCGCGGGCGGAGCTGTTCCAGGCCGCGAAGGGAGCGTGAGATGGACCCGCGCATACGACGTAATCCATACCAGCTGACCGACGAGACACCGGTGTACGTCATCTCGGTCGCGGCACAGCTCTCCGGCCTGCACCCGCAGACCCTGCGGCAGTACGACCGCCTCGGCCTGGTCTCCCCCGACCGCACGGCCGGGCGCGGCCGGCGCTACTCGGCCCGCGACATCGAGCTGCTGCGGCAGGTGCAGCAGTTGTCGCAGGACGAGGGCATCAACCTGGCCGGCATCAAGCGCATCATCGAGCTGGAGAACCAGGTGACCGCGCTCCAGCAGCGCATCGCCGAGCTCTCGGCGGCGGTGGACGGCGCGGCGGCGGCTTTGCGGCAGCGCGAGGCGCAGGTGCATGCGTCGTACCGGCGCGATCTTGTCCGGTACGAGGACGTGCAGCAGGCGAGCGCGCTGGTGGTCTGGCGGCCCAAGCCCAAGCGGCCGGCGGAATAGGCACCGTTCAAACCGTTCAAGAGGGAAAGGCCTGTCACTCCACACACTGTGGAGTGACAGGCCTTTCTCTGCGGCCGGGTTGCTACGGGCTGCGGCCGGGTTACTACGGGGCCAGGGGTGCCTTCAGGAGGAACGGGATCCCGTCCGTGCCGTCGGCGTAGTGGACAGTGACGCGGTAGAAGTGCGTCGTGCCGGCGGGGGCTGTCCGGTCGTCCCAGCTGCTGACGTCGCGTGCCAGCCGGCCGTCGGTGAGCGACACGAAGGTTTCGGACGCACGGTCCCAGCGGTGGACGCTGTAGCCGCTGATCCCCTCGCACGGCCCCGTCGAGCAGGTCCAGTAGACGCCGATGCCGTTTTCGAGCGTCCAGTAGTTCACCCGCAGCGGTGAGCCGGGGGGAGTGGCGACCGTGGGGCTCAGGTCCAGTTCGGTCGCGGTGACCGAGGTGGCTGGGGACGTGTTGCGGCGGTAGTCGGAGGTGGTGATGGAGTACGTCCGCTTCTCGCCGTCGGCGGCGTTCACGAAGAGGTACTCCGAGCGCGTACGCGACGTGATCGCCGGCGGGCTGTCGCAGTTGTTGCCGGACTCGTCGCAGGAGCGGACCACGTACTGGCGGAAGTCCTCAGCCTGGCTGTCGTCCCAGTCGATCTTGATGCCGTACTCGGTCGGCTCGGCGGTCAGGTTGGCCGGGGCGTCCGGCGGGGTGATGTCCTTGGGCTGCGTCGTGGTCGTGAACGGACCGGCCGGCGTCGAGCTTGCCCGGTTGTCGGTGGCGACGAGCGCGTAGTGGTACGTCGTTTCCGAGGCGAGACCGGTGTTGGTGCACCGCCACTTCTTCACGCCGTCGACGGTGACGAGGGACTCGTCGCAGTCGACGGGTGTGCCCGTCGTGTCCACGGGCAGCGTCGTGGAGCGGTGGACGACGTAGTCATATGCCGCGCCGTACTTGTCGGGGTTGTTCTCCCAGGTGAGGACGACACGGTCGCTCTGCGGGGCCAGGGTGACCGGCGGCGCCGCCACGGGCCGGTAGAACTCGACCAGCTGGGAGCTGCCCACGTTGCCCGCCGCGTCGTAGGCGTCGACGCGGTAGAGCCTGCTGCCCTGGCGGGGTGCCGTGGTGTCGGTGATGCGGTTGGTGCTCGTCTCACCGACCGGGTGGAGGTAGAAGTCGCCGACGGAGGCGTCCATCTGCCCGACCTTGTACGACACGGCGCCCGGCACCGCGTCCCATGAGATGGCGACTCCGTCGTACGAGTCCTCGAAGCGGATCCCCGTGGGTGCGGCGGGGGCCGTCCTGTCGGCGGTGATGACGGGCATGTCGGTGGTGCCGGTGGACTCGTTGCCCGCCTTGTCGATGGCGCGGACCTCGTAGTAGTAGACGGCGCCGGTGGCGGGCGGGGTGTTCGTGTACGTCGTGGCGGTGACCGGGGTGGTGTTCAGCCGAGTGTAGGCGGTGCTGCCCTTGAGGCGGCGGTAGACGCGGTACCCGGCGAGGTCCATCTCGGGGCTCTTGGACCACGCGACGGTGGTCGTGAGGGTCGAGCTGCTGTACGTCGCCCGGGCGGCCGTGGGCGCGAGAGGGGCGACCTTGTCGACGTCGGCGGAGGTGCGGGGCGTGTAGGCGAACTTGACGTTCGCGTAGCCGGTCCAGGCGACGAAGTCGACGCGGATCGTGTGCCGCCCCTTGGGGACGGTGAGGTTGACGGTCTTCTTCTGCGTCGTCGAGACGTTCTTCCAGACGTCGACCTTGCGGACGCCGTCGACGTAGACGCGTATGCCGTCACGCACCTCGGTGGTGAAGGCGAACGGGCCACCGGAGCCGAAGTCACGCGTAGTTGCCCAGCGGACGGTGAAGTTGTCCCTGGGCAGGGTGACTCCGGCGGGGTCACCGGTGCCGTAGTCCTCGTTGACGGAGGTGTCGCAGGCGGTGAGCTTGGGCGTACCGGAGAAGGAGGTGTTGGCGTAGTACGTCGCCTTCCACACGCCGTCGGTGCACGTGACGGCGGCCTGAGCGGCAGAGGTGGGCAGGACGACGCCCTGCGAGGGCCGTGCCGAGCACGGCGGCGGTCGCACGGGCAGCGCGGGCAGCGCGGAAACTACGGAAACTGCGGAAACCGCGGAAATCGCGGAAACGCTGAGGCATGGAGTTCGGGAGTCGCTCTCGGTCCGGTCTGAAGGCACCAGCGGTGTGGGGGGAGCGCCGGGCGTGATCCTGCCACGAGCACGCAGCCTGGGCAAAGGGCTTTGCGCGGCACTCGGCACTCTGAACCCAGCGCCGCTGCGCGGCCTTACGACGGGGTGAGGTCCCTGCTCAGCCAGTGTTGGGGGCGCATGTGGAACACGATCCGCTCGCCCCTGTACTGCGCGGCGATGTCGACGCAGCAGTCGACGTCCTCGGGCGCGACGTAGTAGGCCGCCACCGTACGGAAAACTCGAGAGAGCCGGGAGACGTGCGAGTCACCGGTCCTTCGACGGAGACGTAACGGACGGCCGGTTCCAGGGACTGGACCATCAGGGAGAAGCGGCCCGCCGCGTGAATGAGCCGCGCCTTGCGGCAGTCCGCGTCCATCATCACCCGGACGTCGCCGCCTGGCGCGTACCGGTACCAGATCGGCACGGTCAGGGGGGCACGGCCGGCACCGGCGTCCACGGAGAGGGCGGCGACGTGCGGTTGCGCCAGGAACTCTTCACGCTCTGCGCGGGTCAGCGCCATGGGGTGCTCTCTCCTTACGCTCAACTCCTGGGCTCTGCCCACGACAGCGCGGCTCGACGCACTGAGCCGAAGCGACTCACCCGATCGGGTGCCGGTCCCGGATTCTGCGCAGCACTGCTCGTCGCTGGCGGGGGGCGGGGG
>NZ_JAGGOK010000150.1 GCF_018614615.1 Streptomyces sp. ISL-100
GCCCCGACCCCCGCCCGCGCCCCCCTCGCCGTCCCGCCCTGGACGGCCACAACGCTCCGCACGGTCGCCACCCCACGCGGCTCCGCCTCCGGCTACCGGAGGCTCACAACGGGCCCCGGCTGGCAGCGCGTCGTACGCACGCAGCTCACCGCCGCCCGCTCCGGCCGCGCGGAGCGACGTACGCCCCTCGCCTCCTTCGTGCAGCTCACCGACCTCCACCTCACCGACGTACAGCACCCGGTCCGTACCGAATACCTGCGCGCCCATGCCCCCGGCGCCTGGCGCCCCCAGGAAGCCCTGACAGTCCACGGCGCGATCTCGCTCGTCGAGCGCGTCAACGCTCTCCGCGGCGGCCCCGTCACCGGCACGGACCTCGGCTTCGTCATGACGACCGGCGACAACACGGACAACAACAACAAGGCCGAACTCGACTGGTTCCTGCGCACCATGAGCGGCGGCCGCATCACCCCAAACACCGGCGACCCGACCCGCTACGAAGGCGTCCAGGACTCCGGCCTGCCCCTGTACTGGCACCCGGACGCGGTGCTGCGCGACGCCGACAAGAAGCGCGGCTTCCCGCGCCTGGAGGGCTACCTCGCAGCAGCACTACGCCCGGTGAACAGCCCCGGCCTGCGCGTCCCCTGGTACTCCACCGTCGGTAACCACGACGACCTGCCCAGCGGCTGCTTCGCCAACGCGGCCGCCGCCAACGGCTCCGGCTTCCTGGCCGAATTCGCCGTCGGCGGCCGCAAACTGCTGTCCCTCCCGGCAGCCGACGCGAGCGCGCTCGAAGCCGTACTCAGAAAGGGCAACGACCCGAGCGGCAGCTACTTCACCGACCTCCTGCGCCGCGAGACCCGTCGCATGCGTTCCATCACGCCCGACCCGGCCCGCGCCCCCTTCACCCCACGCGAGTACGTCGAGGCACACCTGGACCCGGAGTACGCCGGCGCGGGCCCGGCCGGCCACGGCTACACCCGCGAGAACGCCGACACAGGCGACCTCCACTACTCCTTCCGCATCTCCGACGACGTACTCGGCATCAGCCTGGACACCACCGACCGGGGCGGCCACTTCGCGGGCTCGATCGGCAAGGCCCAACTGGACTGGCTGAAACGCACTCTGCTCGCCCACCGGGACGACCACGTCATCGTCTTCAGCCACCACAACAGCTGGACGTTCGACGACGGCGGCGGCGACAAACTCATCACCCTCCTCAAGCAGCACCGCAACGTCATCGCCTGGATCAACGGACACAGCCACCGCAACGAAATCCTCGCGCACGGCACCTTCTGGGAGATCTCCACGGCTTCCCACGTCGAGTTCCCCCAACTGGCCCGGATCATCGAACTGACCGACAACCACGACGGCACGCTCTCCCTCTTCACCACGCTGATCGAGTCCGCCGCCCCCCACCGCACGGACTACACCGACCTTTCGCAGACGGGCCTGGCGGCGCTCTACCGCGAACTGTCCCTCAACGCGCCGGGCGCCCGGCAGACCCTGGCGGGCCCGGCGGACGCCCGGAACACGGAGCTCCTGGTGAAGAAGCGCTGAGTCCGCTGAGCCCGCTGGGCCGCTAGCGCGGCAGAACCACCACATAAGCGGGCGGCTCCCGATCGCTCGACGCCATCAGAGCGGTCCGTACGACCGTCGCCTGCTGCTCCACTGCTTCCCGCAGCTTCTTCGGCGTGATGTGTACGACGGTGATGCCCAGCCGCTCCAGGTGCTCGCGCTTGCGGGCGTACTCCGACCACAGTGCGTCCTCGTCCTGCCGGGGCGCCCGGGTGTCCAGCTCCACGGCCACGGCCTGGTCGGGCCAGTAGATGTCGACGCCGCCGAGGTGGGGCCCGCCGGGCAGCCGCAGATCGACGTTCCAGAGCGGGTCCGGGAGCCCGTGATCCCGGACCATCGCATACAGCCGGTCCTCCGCGACGGCCCGCCCCTCGGCGAGCAGCGAGTCGACGGCGTCGATGACGTGCGGCCGCGAGAGCAGCCGCGCGAGCGTCAACTCCTTGACGACCGTTGACGGTTCGCAGTGGGATCCGCGTACGGCCTCGGTGAGCAGCCTGCGTACGGCATCGGCGTCAGTCAGGTGCGCGACGGCGTCGGCGAGGGCGCGGGCGACGGGGGCGACGGGCAGGCCGCCGATGTGCTGGACCTGGGGCATCGCATGAACCCGGACCAGCCGCGCGCACCCGGTGGACCGCAGCCGCCGAGTGCGCGGCACGAGTACGTCGATCCGGTCGAGGGAGAGCAGCGGGGGAGCGGAGGAGAAGCGGTGCAGCGCGAGGGCGGCGAGCCCGGTGACCACGACGTCACCGTACGAGCCTGCCTCGCCCTCCCCCCTGACCTGCGCCGGTACCACGCGTTCCACGGTCGGCCGCCCCGCGTACAGCAGGGCGGCGTGCAGCCGCTCCTCGCTGGTGGGCGGCCCGGGGTGCAGGACAAAGACACCGGGCAGGATCTGCTGCCAGGGCCCACCGGGGCGGCACTGCGCGGCGGTCTGGGCGGCGGACACACCGTGCGCACGCAGCTGCGCGGCGGACAGCACGCGCCGCTGGGCGTCGGAGAGGTGGCTGAGGGGGCGGGGGGAGACCGGGGTGTTGTGGTTCATGTCCCGGGGTTTCCCGCTCGCCCCCTGCCGCCTAACCGCTGTTACGCACCTGTCGACAATCCGGGACAACCCCGCACTAAAGTACGGCCGTTCGACTGCCGAAACCTCACCCGCCGAATGGCGACTTTCAGCCCGTCCAGCGTGTGAGGACCGGGGTCCGGGGCGGAGCCCCAGTCACCGCGCCGCAGGTGCCCGCACCCCCCGTGGCACCCCCTCCGCGGCGCCGGCCCCCACCAGCGTCACACCCCCGCGGCCCGATCGCACGCCTGCCCCCGCAGCCCCCGAGCCAAATCGTCCCGAGCCTCCAGCACCAGCCGCCGCAGCGCCGGCGCCGCGTCCGCGTGGCCGGCCAGCCACGCGTCCGTCGCGTCGAGCGTGCCCTGGTTGTCCTGGAGCCCCGGGAACAGCCCGGACACCACGTCCATCCCGATCTGGATGGACCGCTCGGTCCACACCCTCTCGATCGCGGCGAAGTACTTCTCCCCGTACGGAGCGATCAACTCCCGCTGCCCCGGCTGCACAAACCCATCGATCGTGGCCACGACGAGCGCGTTCGACAGCGTGTCGGATTCCACGACCGCCGCCCACGCCTGCGCCTTGACGGCGGCCGAAGGGCGCGAGGCAAGGCACCGCACCTGGTGCCGCTTGCCCGAAGCGGTGTCGTCCCGCGCCAGCTCCGCGTTGATCGCCTTCTCGTCCGCGACGCCGTGCGAAGCGAGCGGCCCGAGGAACGCCCAGCGCAGCTCCTGGTCCACATCGAGCCCGTCGATCTTGGCTGTACCCTCCAGCAGCCCCTGGAGCAGCTGGAAGTCCGCGTCCCGACAAGCCGTAGCGGCGAAGAACCGCGCCCACGTCAGCTGGTGCTCGCTGCCCGGCTCCGCGATCCGCAGCTCCCGCAGCGCGCCCTCCCCAAGCAAGCGTCCGCCGTGCTCGCGCCACTCGGGCGCCGCGTAGTACGTCAGCGCTGACCGCGTCCACGCGTGCAGCATCTGGAGCACGCCGATGTCGGTCTCGCGCCCGGCGAACTTCAACACCAGATCCACGAAATCCCGCGCCGGCATCAGCGCGTCACGCGTGAGGTTCCACATCGCCGACCAGCACAGCGCCCGCGCCAGCGGGTCACTCACATCGCCGAGGTGAGCACGCAGGGTCCCCAGCGACTCCGCGTCGAAGCGGATCTTGCAGTACGTCAGGTCGTCGTCGTTGACGAGCACCAGATCCGGCTTCACGCTGCCCGCGAGCTCCGCCACGACCGTACGCGGCCCGGCGACATCCACCTCGGCCCGCGCGTACCGCACCAGCGCACCGCCGACTCCCTCGCGCCGGTACAGCCCGACAGCCACCCGGTGGGGCCGCAGCTCGGGATGAGACGCGGCGCTCTCCTGGAACACCGCCAGCTCCAGGATCCGCCCGGCCGAGTCGTAAAGCACCTGCGGAGTGAGTGAGTTGACCCCAGCGGTCTGCAGCCACGCCCGCGACCAGGACGCCAGATCCCGCCCCGATGTCTCCTCCAGCACGGCCAGCAGGTCCTCGAGCCGGGTGTTCCCGTACGCGTGACGCTTGAAATAGCGCCGGGCGCCCTCCATGAAGGCGTCCTTCCCGACGTACGCGACGAGCTGCTTCAGTACGGACGCACCCTTGGCGTACGTAATCCCGTCGAAGTTGAGCTTCGCGTCCTCCAGGTCGCGGATGTCAGCCGTGATCGGATGTGTCGAGGGCAGCTGATCGGCCCGGTACGCCCATGATTTGCGGTTGTTGGCGAAGGTGATCCACCCGTTGGTGAAGCGAGTGGCCTCGACCATCGAGTACGACCCCATGAAGTCGGCGAAGGACTCCTTCAGCCACAGGTCGTCCCACCACTGCATGGTGACCAGGTCGCCGAACCACATGTGCGCCATCTCATGGAGAATGACGTTCGCCCGCCGCTCGTACGACGCCTGCGTGACCTTCCCCCGGAAGATGTACTCCTCGCGGAAGGTCACGCAGCCAGGGTTCTCCATGGCGCCGATGTTGTACTCCGGCACGAAGGCCTGGTCGTACTTCCCGAAGGGGTAGGGGAAGTCGAAGTTGTCGTGGAAGAAATCAAGCCCCTGCTTGGTGACGGTGAAAATGTCGTCCGCGTCGAAGTGCCGGGCGAGCCCCTTGCGGCACATCGCACCGAGCGGGATCTCGAGCTCCGTACCGTCGCTGAACGTCCGCCGGTACAGATCGCTCTCGTAGTGGTACGGACCGGCGACGAAGGCGGTGATGTAGGTCGAGATCGGCTTGGTCTCGCCGAACCGCCAAACCCCTTCCTCTTCATCCGTCACCTCGCCGACCCCGTTGCTCCACACGGTCCACCCGTCGGGAGCGGTCACCTCGAACCGGAACGGGGCCTTGAGGTCCGGCTGTTCGAAGTTGGCGAAGACGCGGCGCGCGTCGGCCGGCTCGTACTGCGTGTACACGTACACCTCGCCGTCCTCGGGATCGACGAAGCGGTGCATGCCTTCGCCGGTACGGCTGTACGCACACTGCGCGTCCACGACCAGGACGTTCTCGTCCCGCAGCCCGGCGAGCGCGACCCGCTTGCCGTCGAAGACGGCGGCGGGGTCCAGCGCCTGGCCGTTGAGTGTGACGGCGGTCACGGAGGGCGCCAGCAGATCGGCGAAACTGTCGGCACCGGGCCGCGCGCACCGGAAGCGGATGGTGGTCACGGAGCGGAACGTGCGAGGCCCGTCTTCACGGCCTGCACGGTCTGCACTGTCCGCGGCGCGCTCCCCGCCGTCCCTCCCATCCCGGGTTTCCCCGACCGCTGATCGCAGGTCGAGGGCTACTTCGTACCCCTCGACGGACAGCAGTTCGGCCCGCTCGCGGGCCTCGTCGCGGGACAGATTCTCACCGGGCACGGGCACTCCTTCGTGTCTCGTTCGATCATCCCGATCCTCGCACGCGGCGCTGACATGGGGAGCGTGGGAATGCCTCCGGTGGCCGGTGGCGTTGCCACCGTCAGGTTGCGACCGCGCTATTGAGGAGAGACATGTCCGAGAGCTCAGAGAACGGCAAGACCACGGCGGATTTCTGGTTCGACCCGCTGTGTCCGTGGGCCTGGATGACGTCCCGCTGGATGCTGGAGGTCCAGAAGGTCCGTGATGTCGAGGTTCGCTGGCATGTCATGAGCCTGGCCGTACTGAACGAGGACAAGCTCGACGAGCTGCCGGAGCAGTACCGCGAACTGCTCGGCCCCAAGGGCTGGCGCCCGGTGCGTGTGGTGACGGCGGCGCAGCAGCTGCACGGCGACGAAGTCGTCGGCAAGCTGTACACGGCGCTCGGTACGCGCTTCCACAACAAGGGGGAGGGCTCGACCCTGGAGGCGATAGCAGGCGCGCTGGCGGATGCGGGCCTTCCGGCTGACTTGATCGAGTACGCCGACAAGGACACGTACGACGCCGAGGTGCGCGCGTCGCACAAGGTGGGCATCGACAAGGTCGGCCAGGAGGTGGGCACTCCGGTGATCTCCGTCCCGGGCGCGAACGGCGAGGAGATCGCCTTCTTCGGCCCGGTGGTCACCCCGGCGCCGAAGGGCGAAGAGGCGGCACGCCTGTGGGACGGCACGCTGATGGTGGCGTCGATCCCCGGCTTCTACGAAATCAAGCGCACGCGCACGCAGGGCCCGATCTTCGACTGAGGGGGGCGGGGGCGGGGGGCGGGGCCGGGAGCGGCCGGGGAACCAAGGCTTGCTTCTGGGGGTTTCGGGTCGTTCCCGAGCGCTCCAGGGTCGGTGGGCCGGACCGGCGCGTCAAGGGCGCTCCCTTCGGTCGCGTCGCTGCGCGATGTGCCTACGGCCCACCCTTGACCCGCCGCCCCGGCCCACCGCTAACGCTTTCCACGGGGACGGCCCAAAGAAAAACGCCCTGCACGCGAG
>NZ_JAGGOK010000151.1 GCF_018614615.1 Streptomyces sp. ISL-100
CTGTGCTGTGTCCTCTGGGAGAACGCGTGGGAGGAGTTCACCCCGTTCCTGCGCTTCGACACCGAGATCCGCCGCATCGTCTGCACCACCAACGCGATCGAGTCCGTCAACGCCAGGATCCGCCGAGCGGTCAAAGCCCGCGGCCACTTCCCCAACGAGCAGGCCGCACTGAAGTGCGTCTACATGGCCATCATGTCCCTCGATCCCACAGGCAAGGGGCAGGCCCGCTGGACCATGCGCTGGAAGACCGCCCTGAACGCCTTCGACATCACCTTCGACGGCCGTCTCTCCGCAGCACGCCAGTAACCCTCAACAACCCGATTTACACCGTTTGTTTGACAGACCCCCTGGTCGTGCCCGGGTGTTGAGCTGGGCTGTTGCGAGGCGGGTGGCCTGGGCGATTTCCGTTGGTCGGCAAGGACTGTCCTGCGAGAGCGGCTTGCGGAAGATCCGCCACCAGCCCTCCTGGAGGTTGAGCCAGCAGGCGCCGACGGGGATGAAGGCGTGGTGGATGCGGGGGTGGTCCTCCAGCCAGGTCCGGGTGGACAGGCTGTTGTGGGGGAGAGGTTGTCGGTGATGATCCAGATCTCACCGGCGGGGTTGGTTTCCTCTACCTGCAGGAACTGCTGGTAGAAGGCACTGTTACGGCAAGAGGCGGTCATCGTGAGCTCCTGCCCGTCGTTGACCCGCAGGCGCCATAGACCCAGGTCTTCTCCGGCCCGCGGCCGTAGTCGACCTCGGACTTGATGCGGTAGCTGTCCGTCGACCAGCCCGGCGCCGGTGGAAAGGTATGTGGGATCACCGGTCCGAGCTCGTCAGCGCACAGGACCGTCGCACCGTCGGGCGGGCAGGTATACAGGCCAATGATCAGCGTCCTTTTCCCTCGAAGTCCGGATCCTTCGAGCGGGTCCAGGACCTGGTGCGACGCCAGCGCCCGCCCCGGCCAGCAAGATCCGGCGGGCCTGGGACCGGCCCACTTCAATCCCGCTCTGGCGGGCGGCCTCAGCGAGCGCATCGAGCGTCCATTCCGGCGGCCCCGACTCGTCCTCGGCCTCCAGATCGCGACTGGCCTGCACCGTCAGCCGGCCCGCAGGCGGTGTTCTCACCAGAGCGATGATCCGTGACCGCTCCGCCTCGGTGATCCGCCGTTTACGCCCTGGCCACCGCGTTTCTCCAGCCCCTCCAGACCGGACCGGTTGAAGCGGTGCAGCCAGCGGCGCACGGTCTTCTGCCGGCAGCTCACCTCTTCCGCGATCGCTGGCACCCGCAGACCAGCCCAGCCCAGCTCAGCTCGACCATCCGAGCCCGCATCACCAGATCTCGCGGTGCCTTCCGCGCCCGCGCCATTCGCCGGACCACTACTGCCAGGTTCACCGGGCTTCTCGGTCCATGCGTGGTTCGCCTCGCGGCCGATCGGGATCAAGCGGCCGTGCACTTTCCGCAGGTAGGCGGCGAGTTTGCGGATGGACCAGCGAGTGAACGGCTGGCCGAGCTTGGTCGGGCGGACGGTGGCCGTCTGGATGACGAAGTCCTCGTCGTCAGGGCTGAGCAGGCGGGGGCGGCCTCCCGCCTGCTGAGGGTCCAGGCAGGCCAGGCCGATCTCATTGAACCGGTGGATCACATCCCGAACGGTGTCGTGAAGGCCCGCAGGGCAACCTTGCAAGCTGGTGCGCGCGTTCATCCAGGAGGCGTGGGCTGACGTTACCGAGTCGGGTGGGAGCCGACCCGCCGGGGCCGCGAGCCCCGACGGGTTCCCGCTCACTTCTCCTTGAAGACGATCTCCCTGGCCGGGCGGGTCATCTTCACGGTGTTATCGGCGGTGACCTCGACGATGTGGTGCAGACCTCTGTGGAGCGTCTCGGACTCGGGGAGGAGGCGGTACTCGTCCTCCGTGGCCCCGGCCAGGAAAGCGCGGAAGCAGGCCAGTGACGAGTCGGTGCCCATGAAGTCCAGGTAGTCCTTCAGGCGGCGGAACAGCTTCGGAAGGATCACCGCGCCGGTCATGTCGTCCGTGAGCGAGGTCATTCCGGCGACCTTCGCCCCGTCGAGGGTCTTGTCGACCTTCCACACCCCCTTCGCGGACGCCCTCGCCTTCTCCGAGGCGTCGGTGAGGAGCTCGCGCAGGTACACGGGCAGGCCCGAGTAGAAGGTCGGGTAGGCCAGGCCGAGCAGGAGCAGGCGGTGGTTGGCGGTCCGCTTCAGCAGGTCGTCGTCGACGCCGGTCCAGTAGCCGCTGTACACGGGCGGGGTGCCCTTGCCGACGAAGGCCACGCACCGGCCGAAGGTGTCGGCGCCCCGGGTGAGGATCCAGCCGGGCACGCTGTCCGGCGTGGTGGCGACGGTCTCGTCGTCGTCCCGGAGGACGGTGTCGAAGCCGAGGAACTTCAGCAGCTCGTCCGCGGCCTCGTGGGCGAGGCCCCGCGGCTGGTGCTCCACGTGCTGCTTCTGGCCGTAGTGGGTCTCCAGGGCGTCGATTCCCTCGAGCCGGATGTTCGCGCGGCCGTCCGCCTTGGGTACGATCTGCCCGTCCCCAGGCACGAGCTTCCAGTCGGCCACGTTGTCCGGGATGAACGGGAGGGTGTCGCCATCCGGTTTGGCGCCCCCCTCCACCTTGAACTTTCCTCTGATCAGCAGCATGGACATGGCGGCTCCCAGCATCACCGTAGGTGTTCACTGGTTACGCACAGTACACATTCGGGCGGTCGTCGAGGTCATTTCGCTCCCGTCGGGCCGGGGAGTGTCAGCAGCAGGGCCACGTCGTTGGGGGGACCGCTGTCCGTGAAGGCCGCCAGATCCTGCCAGGCCGCCGCGACCAGGCCGCCCGGGTCCCTCGCCAGTACGGGGACCCGCGCGGCCAGCGCGCAGAAGCGCCCCGTCGAGTGACCGAAGCACTCACGATGTTCCGTTCCTGTGCGTCCGAAGGTGCCGCGGTAGTGCTGTGACTGGAGGTTCTCAGCCGCGGGCGCGGGTCTGCTGAACCGGTGGATCGCATCCCGAACGGTGTCTTCGTCAGCCTGCACCCGCTTCGCAATCACTGGCACTCGGTTGCAGCCTCTGCCCCTTCCATCACGGACGGAGTGCCCCACGGGGAAAGGGGTCTCCCTCTCGTACCGATTCCGTGACAGTCCCCGTGTCGCCATCCTCCCGTCGCTGTGCGCACGTTGTCAGGGGGTGAACCGAGATGGCCAGGACCCCGATCAGCTCGCAAACAACTGGCCCGCAGATGCCCGCAAACCCGGAAGAATGCCAGCGAATGAAGCAGGCAGGCTGACGCGTGCGCTGTCACTCCTGCGACTCCTGCTCCTCACTGTCGCCGTCCTGAGTTTCGCCGCAGCACTGGCCGGCCTCGCCAAGCCCTAACAACGACTGACCTTCGTCCAGCCGGACCGTGAGCCGAAGTCCGCCAATGTTATCGTCCCCGCCGGCCCGGCCCCCGCTTCCGCAAGGGCCACGGCGGGGATGGAAAATGGCATCACCCTGACGGTTTAATCGACAGAAATGTGCGTAACTTGGCATATGCTTGAGCGTTATGCGAATGCTATCGCGCACTTAAGGCCCCCGGACGGACAGCCTTTAGGTAGCGTGCACTTTCGTTGCTGCCATCATTGCGTGGCGGAATAGGAAAGTCTTATGACAGGCACCGTTGTGTGGATCGCCATTGCATGCGCTTCGGTATGCACCGTGCTCGGCGCGCTTGTCCAGCCGGCCGGCGGGATGCGACGCGTTGATGTCATCGAACTTCGACGGCAGCGTGAGTTCAAGCGAGCCCTGACGGAGAATCAGCATCCGGCTGCCCAGCCGGCAATTCGCCCCGCCCCTCGGACGCTCACTCTTGTGTCGCCCGGCTGCGGCACACCGCCCTGACTAACCCAAGAAACACAGGGGTTCCGCTTTCAACCTCATTCGCGTCACGGCCAGTACTCCAGCCGGACTTTTGTATTTGTCCTGGTCAACGGCCTGGCGGTGGGGAGTGTAGCGGGGGTTTGGCGGGGTCGGGGCGGCCTTGGGCTGTCCGTCCCGCGAACGAGTGCCCGCGCCGCATGTAATGACAGTGTCGGGCGCGTGCTTGGTGGAGGCGTCGCCATCGGGACCAGTTCGCCGCGTGGTCGCGGCGTGGAGGATGGCGGCGGGGTTGAGCTGCCAGCAGACGACGGATTTCGGCTGGTGTGAGCTCCACGAGGTCGGGTGTATCGGCCTGGTCACCCCTTTTTCGCGCTCTTGCACGGCCATCACGGCGAGGAAGGCGTGGGCGAGCATGGCGAGGGTGATGTGCCGGTACCAGCCGACGTAGCGGCGGACCTCGTACTCGTCCAGGCCGCACTCGTTCTTCGCGTTCTGGAAGCACTCTTCGATCTTCCAGCGGCAGCCAGCGACGCGGACCAGGTCGGCGACGGTGGCGTCCAGTGGGGCGCAGGCGAGGTAGTAGGCGCTCTCGTCGGGCCTGCTGATGCTGCGGCGTGCGAGTATCCACCGCTGCCGGGTCGGCTCGGCAGCATCGGGCTCGGCCACGGCGGGCAGGCGGGCGGCGGCCCAGTCGTAAAACCGTTCGCCCTTGGCTCCCGGCCCTGCCGACAGGCGTTGCCATGCCTTGGGCGGCGCCTGAGCGATGAGGTGGTCGATGCGCGGGCCGTTCACCTGCTGTGACTTGGGGACGGCGACGACGTAAGCGAGCTGGGCGTCTTCCAGGAAGCGCTGGAAGCGGGAGTCCTGTCCGTAGGCGGAATCCGCGGTGACCCAGGCGATGGGGAGCGGGGAGGCCAGGGCGCGACGGATCATGTCACGGGCGAGGTCGCCCTTGGTGGCGAAGGCGCGGTCGTCGGGGATGCGGGCAGCTTGGCAGCGTTCCCGGTCAGCCGTCCAGGACTTGGGCAGGTAAAGCTCGCGGTCGACCAGGGCGTGGCCGCGGGTGGTGGCGTAGGCGGCGAAGACTCCGATCTGGCAGTTCTCGGTCCGTCCGGGGACCTGTATTTCAATTAGTGCTCGGTTAGCGGGAGTTGGTGGAACACTGAGGGTATGGCTGCGCGTACGGTCGACCGGATCTCCGTTGTGGCTCTGAAAGCCAAATTTGATCAGCTACTGCCACACCTCGACGAGCGCCGCCGCCGGCTCTACCTCGCCAGCGAGGCAGGCGCGATCGGCCACGGTGGGATCACGCTTGTGGCCGCCGCTTCCGGCGCCATTACGGCCACCGTCGCGCGAGGGATCGCCGAGCTGTCCGGTCGTCCCCCGCCGACCGGGCGGATCAGAGCCCCGGGAGCCGGCCGCAAACGGCTGACGGCCACCGACCGGGTCTGCGGCCTGCGCTGGAGGCCCTGATCGAGCCGCACACCCGGGGTGATCCGGTCTCGCCGTTGCGCTGGACCACGCTCTCGCTGAGGACCCTGGCCTCAGCATTGACCGCGCAGGGTCACCCAGTCAGCGCGGCGACCGTCGGACGCCTGCTGCACGCCCTGGGATACAGCCTGCAAGGCACCGCCAAGACCTCGGAAGGCACCGGCCACCCGCCCAATTGCCCACCTGAACGCCACCGCCACCGCCTTCCTCGACGATCACCAGCCGGTGATCAGCGTGGACACCAAGGCCAAGGAATGGCTCGGCAACCGCGACCGGCCCGGTCGCACCTGGCGGCCGGGCAAGGACCCGATCCGCGTGGACTGTCACACCTTCACCACCAACGATCAACCAGTCGTCATCCCTTACGGGATCTACGACATCGCCCGCAACACCGGCTGGGTGAACGTCGGAACCGACCACGACACCGCCGAACGCGCGGTGGAATCCATCCGCCGCTGGTGGCGACACCGCGGAAGGGCCGACCACCCGGATGCCACTCGGCTACTGATCACCGCCGACTGCGGTGGCACCAACGACCCCCGCTGGACGTGGAAGAAGCACCTGGCCGCCTTCGCCCTGGAGAGCGGGCTTGAGATCACCGTCTGCCACCTCCCGCCAGGAACGCAATGCCGTTGTTTGACGATTGAACTATCGCGGGCTGCAGCGTGATGACCTTGGCCGTGATCCGTCGTGTCGGCCGCCGGTCACGGGTGTTGATCCGGTAGGAGAGCTTCGAGGAGTACTTCGAGTCCGGACGCTTCAGATGCCGGTCCGCCTCCCGCAGGCGCCTGGCGCCGTTGTCGAGCTTGCGGCGAACCTTTGCCGCCAGCACCACCAAGAACTCCTTGATCTTCGTGGGCGTGTCCGTGCACTGGCGGACCACGCTTCGCCGCGCGTGCTTGAGGACCTTGACGAAGGAGACCCGGTCCGGCGCGATCCCGTTGTCGTCGACCAGAGCGACGATGACTTGCGTGAGGCAGTGGTGTACGACCAGATGCGCCCAGACCTCCTGACGCACCAGATCCGGGTCACCCGAGCGCAGGACCTCGGCCGGCCCGCGCTGGAACGTCTTGATCTGCCTGAATGCCGACTCCGCCTCCCACCGCGAGTGGTAGAGCCCTGCTAGGGCGTGTGTCGAAAGTA
>NZ_JAGGOK010000152.1 GCF_018614615.1 Streptomyces sp. ISL-100
AGATCTTCAGCGGCCTTCTAGCGAACCGCCTCGCGGCCGTCCCGGGGTGGTTCGGCCGGGCGAAACGGTGGTCCAGCGCGGATCGATGTGGCGCAGCCATGCGTCTTGTTCTGGTGCCTGGAGGAAGAAGAAGCTGGTTCGTCGTGGCTGACCCGTATAGGGATGGGGCTTGTCCTCCACAGCGATCAGCCGGACCACCGTGGCTGCCGGCAGACGAGCAGTTCGTCAAGACGCCTGGCTGCTTACTCGCCTGGGAGGGGGCACCGCAGAAACGACCCCGCCGCTTCGGGGCGTCGCGTCTATCAGCGGCACCATGCGGCCGATGGTTTCCCCGTCCTCTGTGCACCGTTCGGGGGGTGGGGCCCGAGTTGCCGCCTTTTCTGCCGGGCAGTCACGTGCCGACGGGTGAGGATCGGGTGATGCGAACGCGTGTGGGGCGAAACGACCGAGGTCCCTTCGCGAAGGCGATGGCCGGCCCGCCGGTTTGGCCTACAGGGAGCGACCGTCGTGGAAGGTGAGCGCAGGCGTGGCCGGGGAATGGTGGACCGGTCGGAGGGGTTTGGTGAGCGGCTGCTGGGTGTGTTGCTGGACCGGGCACATGAGATGCCGCCGCAGTTGATCGCTCCGTTGATCGCGGAAGAGGTGGCCAGGGTCGGCGGCCGCGACGTCTCGATCCTCTTGCAGGATTACGCGCAGGAGCTTCTGGTGCCGCTGCCGGGCAGAGGGCTGCTTGTGGGTGAGCCAGAGGTGATCGGTGAGTCTTCGGCTGGTACGGCCTTCCTGCGGGCGAAACCGATTCAGGAGCGGCAGGCCGACGGCGTGCGGGTGTACCTGCCCCTGCTGGACGGCAGCGACGAGGTGGGGGTCATGGCCCTCACACTGGACACCATCGATGACGACGACCGGCGGCTGTTGCGCAGGCTCGCCGGCCTCGTCGCCGACATGCTGGTCACCAAGCACGGTTACACCGACCGGTTCTTCCAGGCCCGGCAGCGCGAACCGATGAGCGTGGCCGCGGAGATGCAGTGGTCCCTGTTGCCGCCGCTGACGATGTCCGTACCGCAGGTCGCCGTGTCCGGAGCCGTCGAGCCCGCCTACAGCATCGCTGGTGACAGCTTCGACTACGCCCTCAACGACAACATCCTCCACGCGGCTGTGATCGACGCCAGACGCTCCGGCATCAATCTGGCCGACAAGTATGCGTTCATGGACCGGGCCATCGCGGAGCAGTTCGGGCCCGACCACTTCGTCAACCCGCAGATGATGAGCCTGGACATCACCACCGGCCTTCTTCAATGGGTCAATGCTGGTCACCCGGCACCGCTGCTCGTCCGTAATCATCTGGTCGACCGGCAGGTGGAGAGCCCCACCACCCTGCCGGTCGGCTTCGGCGGCGAGCACCCTCCGATCAGCGAGTACCAACTGCGACGCGGCGACCGGGTGCTGTGCTACACCGATGGTGTGATCGAGGAGCGCGATGCCGACGGAGAACCGTTCGGCGAGGAACGACTCATCCGCTGCATCAACCGCATCGAGCATACGGAAGAAGGCGTGCGGGCATGGGCCCTGCGGCTCTCCCGCGCGCTGAAGCAGGAACGCAGTGGGCGCACCAGCGATGACGCGACGCTCTTTTTGATCGAGTGGCGCGGAGGCGCCGCCGACCACCTCGCTGTCCTGGAGTGAGCGAAAGCCGCACCGCTGATTGACTCGCGTGCGCAACCCCGCGCCGTTGGCTGGGTGCGTCCTGCGGCTGGTCGCTGCGGTGCTGTAGTCGGCCGGCCGCAGGAGCTTTTCACCGAGCGATTAGTCTCTGCGGCGTTGAATGCGAATGCTTCTGCGATGTCGGCTCCTGCCAGGACAGGATGGGGCAGGTGCTGGTCGGTGAAGCCGAGCATCCGGCTGATGGCGCGCCACAGTCGTGCGTCGGGGCGGTGGCCGACGGCGGCAGGGTGGGCGGCGAGCGGCCGCCGGCGAGTGGGTCGCCGGCGCCTGCGGCGAAGCGCACCGCCGACATACGGATGCCAACATCGGGGTTACCCCGTCGAGTGGCCAGGAGTTCGGGCAAGGAGGGCGTTGATTGTCTTGCCGGGGCCGCCAGGGCCGGGTGTGATGGTCACGCAGTTGGTCAGGCGGTGGACCATGTGCCAGCCGAAGCCTCCGCTGCCGCCGTTGAGGTCGGGGGTGACCTCGCGCGGGGGTGAGGGGTTGGGGTCGCTGACTGCGGCGCTCACCGCGTCGGGGCCGGCGGACAGTTCGAGGGTGTAGCGGCCGCCGCCGTGGCGCACGGCGTTGGTGACGAGTTCGGACACCACAAGGACGAACGTGTCCGCCACGTCCGCCCCGAGTGCCGGGCTGAGGCTGTTGGCGAATGCGCGGGCGATCTCGCGGGTCCGATGGATGTCAGCTGTGCTGTCGCCCATTGTTCGGTGTGAGGCAACCGTGTTGGTGATCTTTGTGTCGTTCATGCACGTACACCCCACCTTGATCGGTTGTACCGCTTTGCAGAACGGGTAGCGTGCCCGCTCGAGCAGCTTCCACACGCGGACGGCAGAATCCCGACTTCTCCAACTGAAGGAAATCTGTGGTGGCGGTAGTAGACATTGCCGTTTGGTCGGGTAGGGTTTTGCTCGTAGCCAGGACGTCAAAGTGAGGCGCGGCAGGGATGAACTGCCGCGTATGCAGGTTCAAGCGAGTTGTGGCACGGCAGCGGAACTTGAGGGCCGGATGCGCCAGGGTCCTCGGGTTGGCTGCCGGGCCCGGCGGCCCAAAGGGGCCGTGAGCAGTCCCGCAGTTCCCGCAGTACGAGAGATTGATCGCAAGGAAAGAAGGAGGTAGACGCCATCAGGATCGCCCGGGCGAGGAAGAGTCCGCTCGGGTA
This sequence comes from Streptomyces sp. ISL-100, assembly GCF_018614615.1. Classification (GTDB taxonomy): domain Bacteria; phylum Actinomycetota; class Actinomycetes; order Streptomycetales; family Streptomycetaceae; genus Streptomyces. The sequence goes on from NZ_JAGGOK010000152.1 coordinate 2,879, forward strand.
CCGAAGGCCCCGGAAGGTAGGTGGTCCCCGGTCACGAATCCGCGATCCCCGCGTTCCCGTCCATCCCCCTGGCGGAGATGCGGAAGAAGGAAGCCGGCACGGAAGTAGCCGGTAGATGGTGTTGCTTTCCCGGGACCCTGGTGCCATGCGGTACCAGGGTCCCTTCACATGTTCAGGCGAGAGGGCGCTGTGGAGCAGTTTCAGGCGAGCGTGCGCTTGCTCGCCGAAGCGGTCGTCGAAGTGGGATCGGCCGAGCGGTGCACGGGCCCGTCGACGCGTGACGGGTCCTCCCCTGCCCGGTCCCGGTGACCGTGCTGCCTACGGGCGTTGGGCTTGGCGTGGGGCCAAGTTGGATTGAGCACCGCCTATTTGTCCTGGTCAGCGGCGCTCATTGGTCTTTCTTCTGATGGACTTCAGCATTCATGGTTTGGAAGGCGCATTGCGTATAGGGGTGTTGACAGATTGGATTGCCAAGGTCAAGACGGCGGGTCGCTCGCCGGCGTTGAGAAGGGGGCATACAGGGTCGCATTGCGACATTGACCTGGATGAGCACCGGCTGGCCCGACTGTCGGCGGGAGTCCGGCTCCTCCTGGACGTTGCCGTCGTGCTGAACCGGCCCTATCTGGTACAGAAGGAAGCGAATGACACCCATGCTCGACGGCTGCACGCCCTGGCCCGAAAAGTTCGTCGACCGCTACTGGGCGGCCGGGCACTGGCGTGGCAACACGCTGGACAACCTGCTGCGTGGCTGGGCCCTGCAGTACGGACCGCGAACTGCGCTCGTGCACGGCGGCACCCGCATCACGTACGCGCACCTGAACCGGCGCGTGGACCGCATGGCCGCCGGATTCCGGCTGCGCGGCCTGCGGCCCGGGCAACGGGTCGTCGTCCAGCTGCCGAACGTTCCCGAGTTCGTCATCACCGTGTTCGCGCTGATGCGCGGTTCCCAGCCTCGACCCCGCCCACGTCACTCTGTCCCTGCCCTTCATCAACGACGAACGTGAACTCGACCAGGTCTTCGACGCGCTCGCCGTCGAGCATCCCGACGCCTGGGGCGTCTTTGTGGAGACCCCTGCGGCCGTCGACCGGCTCCCCCAGATGCTGGGTCGTGGCATCTCCGCGGTCAATGTCGGGACGAAAGACCTGGTGCAGTTCATCCTGGCGGCAGACCGCCTCAACCGGGATGCCGCCCATTTCTACGACACGCAACACGCCAGCGTACTGGGCGCCTTGGAGCGTGTTGTACGCACCGGTTCAGCACACGGGGTTCGGGCGAAGGTCTTCTCGCTGGCCCAGGACCTCGATTGCTACCGCGCCGTCCTGCCTGCCGATACCGAGTACATGATCTGCGCGCACGAACTCACCCAGTGCACTGACGACAGCCCACCGGAAGAGCCCTAGGGAGTCTCTGTGCAGCCCGCGACCCACTGGACCCTGGCAACCGACCAGAATCTCGAACTGGCCCTCAAGGTCCTGCCCGCGCTCGTGCTGATCCTGGCCGCCTCGGCGCTCTGCGGACGCCTGGCCATCTTGGTGAAACAGCCCAGGGTCCTGGGCGAAATGGTCGCCGGAGTCCTGCTCGGCCCCACCGTTTTCGGCGCCCTCTTCCCCGAGCTCCAGCGGGCCGTTTTCACAGCGGAGGTGCGGCCCACCCTGTATGTCCTCAGCACCATCGGACTGACGCTCTTCATGTTCCTGGTGGGAACAGGGTTCGTACACAGTGACGGAGACGGCGGAAAGGGCGTGAGGAACGCGACGGTACTGGCGGTCTCCGGCATCATTCCGTCGCTGTTGCTCGGCGCCCTTGTCGGTTACGCCCTCCATGACCGGCTCTCGCGCCCCGACATCAGCACCTTCGAGTTCTCCTTCTTCATAGGTGCTGCCCTCTCCATCACCGCCTTCCCCATGCTGGCCCGCATCCTCTACGAACGGCAGCTGCAGAACTCACCGATCGGCCGGCTCGGAGGCTCCATCGACGACGCCGCCGCGTGGTGCTTCCTCGCCGTACTGTCGGCCATGCACACCGGCGGCGGGGCCGGGCAGGCCCTGCGGACCGTCGCGTTGACCGCGCTCTTCGCCGTCGTCATGCTCACGGTTGTGTCGCGCCTGCTGCGCCCGCTGGGTGCGAGAGTGGAGCGTACGGGCCGGTTCGGATTCGACGAGATGTACCTCGTCGTCGCGCTCGTCCTGTTGGCCGGTCTCTTCACCGACTACATCGGTATCTACTCGGTCTTCGGCGGCTTCGTCGCCGGGCTCGCCATGCCTCGCAACTCCGCGTTCCTCGATGCTCTGCACAGCCGGATGATGGACACCGTGTGTGTGTTGCTGCTGCCTGTCTTCTTCGTCTTCTCGGGCCTCAACACCCAACTGGGCGGCCTTGCGGGATGGGACATGCTGGGGCCCTTCCTGCTCATCCTCGGCGCGGGCTTCATCGGCAAGTACGCGGGCTGCGCCGCTGCGATGCGTACGGTCGGATTCTCCTGGCGGGAGTCGTGCGCCGTCGGCAGCCTGATGAACGCCCGGGGGCTGATGATCCTGATCTTTGTCAACATCGGCCTGGCCCAAGGCATGATCACGCAGCACGTCTTCTCCATGCTGGTGCTCGTCGCCGTGGTGACCACAGCTTCCGCCATGCCGCTGTACCGCTGGGCGCTGCCGAAGCGGTTCGAGAGCCGCATGACGCACGGAACGCAGACCGGTCCCCGCAAGGCATCAGCAACAGCGGCAGGATCAGCCGGGCGGTGACGCGGTGCGGCCCGCCCTGAGCGCCGACGGCGTGTCCGACCCAGCACCACTCAGCCGCGGAGTGGGGAGGACAGGGACCCCCAGAACGAGCACTGGTGGTATGCGGCGAAGGCGGTGGACGCCGCGTCGGCATGGGGATTGAGAGTGAGTACGGTGTGCTCCTTGCCGGTGGGCATCCAGGGAGTCTGGTCGCTTGCCGAGGGGGCTCCGTAGCGCGCGAATGCGGCCCAGTAGCGCTTCATACGGTTCGCCAGCGCGACCTGCACCGGAGTCAACGGCCTGTCACCCATGGTGAAGTCGTACAGATAGGCCAGCTCGGCACTGTGGGCGTTCGACTCGTCGAGTCCGGGGACCTGAGCCCCGTACAGGGTGGGCGAGTCGGGATCGTCGAACTCGTAGGCGTAGGTGGGTACCTGGCCGGCGAACATCTGGGTCGACCGGTATGTGTGGCAGGCGAACGTCGAATCGGTGAGCACGGCGGAGTACGCCAGGTACGGCGAGGCGTAGTCCGAGAGCGGGTAGCGTTCCAGGACCTGGTCAGCCGCAGCTCCGTAACTCGATTTGATCTGGGCGGTGTACTCCTGCGCAGTCAGATACGGCTGGGTCACCGCGACGAACATCCTCCCCTCGGCCTTGGTACTGCCGATCAGGATCGGTACTTTGTTCCAGTTCCCGGTTGCGATCGCCCGGGATGGCTGGACAGGAAGCAGACGGTCGCCGACCGCGGGCCCGGACGTGGGGAGAGCGCGTGCGGCCCCCACGAGATCGGATCCGCGCGCGGCACGCAGGCATGCGGCGACTGCCTCGGCATCGTGGCATCCTGCCTGTGCCGCGAAGGCGTGGCCCTCTCTCTCCGCCCGCGCTCGATCGGGCGCTCGCAGCAGCGTGCAGGGTCCGCTCTGCAGGATGGCCCGGGCGAACAAGCCAGTAGTACGTGGCGAGGCGAGCATGGCGCACACCGAGCCGCTGCCGGCTGATTGGCCGGAGATGGTGATGTTGGCGGGATTGCCACCGAACGCCGTGATGTTCTCTCGTGTCCATGTGAGTGCCGCGATCTGGTCCATCAGCCCCCAGGACCCCGAGCGCAGCGCGTTGTCGTTGGTCAGCTCGGGCAGGTTCAGATAGCCGAGCTGTCCCAAGCGGTAGTTGATTGTGACGACAATGCTGTTCGTCGATTCGGCCATGGTGCGACCGCCGAACTGCGTTCCGGTGCCTTGGCTGTACGCTCCGCCGTGCATCCAGAAGACAACCGGAAGCCGCGCCCCCGCATGGGCATCCCGTGGGCGGTACACATCGAGGTAGAGACAGTCCTCGCCGGCCGCCTGAGGATCGCGGAGGCCGAAGGGCGAGAACTGGAGACAAGCAGGTGCCTGGCGAGTCGCGCTGCGGACCTTGTCCCATCGCTCAGGCGCCTCTGGCGGGCGGAACCGCAAGTTCCCCACCGGGGGCGCCGCATAGGGGACACCGAGGAACTCCTCGGCCTGCCCCCGGTGTTGGCCCCGTAGAGCACCCTGACTGATCACGACCAGAGGAGCGGTCTGCGACCCGTCGGACGAGGCCGCAGAGACTGGAGCCACCGGCACAAGCAGCGCCACGAGAGCAAGTAACCAGGCGGCGCCCGCGGATGGGCGCGCAAGGGACAGCTTTCTCATTCTTCCTCCTGGACAGCGCTACGGGCGGAGCCCGGAAAGGAGAGTGCTGGTCATGGCGAAGTCGGCGGGCCCGGTGTTCCAGTTGGCGGACATCGGGCTGACGGCGATCTTGTCGGCGCTCACGGCCTCGACGTCCCCGCCCTTGGCGGCCGGCTGCGGGGCGAACTTCACATCCACCTTCCACGTGCCGTCGCCGGAGTCGATGAAGTCCGGCTTCAGGGGCGCCTGCGGGTCCTGGAACGTTGTGGCGACCCCGGCCGCGGTCCCGGTGCCGTCCGAGCCGACGACCGGATGGTTGACGTTCAGGCCGACGCCCTTGGGCAACAGCCGCCCGGCCTTCGCCCGGGCCTGCAGCTGGTCGATGAGCGTGACCGTGAAGTCGACCGTCGGGCGCATGGCGTTGACGGTGGCGACCGCGTCGGGAACACCGAATCCGCCGGTACTCAGCGCGATGGCAGGTACGCCGGCCTCGAGGGCGGCGACAGCGCCGCCGACCGTACCGGAGTGATTCGCGAGGCCGGCGACGTTCGGGCCGAAGTTGGTGCCCGAGACCACCAAGTCCGGGGCCCGGTCTTCGAATACCTCAGAGAGGCCGAAGAGCACTGAGTCGCCGGGTGTGCCGTCCACGGCCCACACCTTCGGCTCGGGGTGCTTGACCGTGACGCTGGGGCCGCTGAGTATCTTCGTCCCGGTGCCGCTCTGGTTGGTCAGTGGGGCGACGATGATGACGTCATGCCCGGCAGCGCTCAGGCGCCGGAACGCCGCACGGATACCAGGGGCGTTGTAGCCGTCGTCATTGGTGAGCAGGATGCGCAGCGGGCCCGTGGGCGCGCTCTGCGGCGAGGCTGCCGCCGGCGCCGTTCCGCCAAGGGCGGGCGTACACAGCAGCAGCGCGGCCAGCGGCAGAACTTGCTTGCGTCTCACGATGTACTCCTTCGAGGAGTGAGGGAGATGTATGGGACCGGCGGGCGCTCGACCCTCGACGAGTGCCCGCCGGAGTTGAGGGGCCGGCCGCGCTCAGCGAGGGCGCGGTCCGGGAATCGTTCAGCGAACGCTGCGGATCGGGAGGATCGCCAGCGCACCGAGCAGGGACAGAGCTCCACCCACCAGGAACAGCCCGGCGTAGCCCCCCAGGACGGTGACGACCGCGGAGGCGACGAAGGGGGCGATGATCTGCGGTCCGGCATTGGCGATGTTGAGTACGCCCATGTCACGGGCGGCGTCCTCGGCGCTGGGCAGGACGAGCGTCACCACAGCGGTGTCGACGGCCATGAAACAGCCGAAGGCCAGGCCATTGAGCCCGCTGAAGACGAGCATTCCGGTCCAGGTGGGACTGACGACAGGGATCACCGTGACCAGACCGGCGAGTGCGGCCGAGGCGCCGACGAACACCTTGCGCCGGTCCAGGCGGTCCGAGAGCAGGCCGCCCGCCACCGTGGAGACCGCCATGGCGACCATCGACACTGGGGTGAGTATCGCCATGGCCGCGGCCGGCTGCATACCGCCCGGGAGCGCGATGTGGTCGTCCAGGATGTAGAGCTGGTAGCCGATCACGGAGAAGTAGCCGAGCACCATCAACGCCCGACCGATGAACGCCCACCGGAAGTCGTGATGGGACAGGGCCGACAGAAACGCGGCGAGCCGCTCGCGTCGGGGCACGGCCGGTGCTGGTGCCGAGCGGGGGACATCGCGGCAGAAGCTCGTCAACAGGACGGCCGCACCGGCGACCAGGGCGCCGAACACGAGATAGCCGGTTCCCAGATGACCTGAGGTCCGGGAAGCGATGAGTACACCGATGGTTCCGCCGATCGGGAGTGCCAACCCCACCAGGGCAGATGCGGTTCCGCGCCGGGACGGGGGTATCCGGTCGGGCACGACCGCGGTGACCGCTGCCTGGTAGACGTTCATGGTCGCCTGGACCAGGCACCAGCCGATGCCGACCAGCACCGCGGTCTGGGCGGTGCCGAGGAACGCCAGGCCGGCTAGCGAGGCGAGGGCGCCGCCGAGAATCCACGGGTTGCGGCGGCCGGTCCGGTCGGACAGCGCGCCGGCGATCGGGTTGAAGGCGGTCGCGAAGACCGCGCTGATTCCGCCCACCAGGCCCAGAATGGCGACCTTGTTCGCTGGATCGATGGCTGCGATCTGCAGAGGCAGCAGAACGGAGCCGACACCCATGTACACGGCCAGCATGGACGCGTTGGCCACCAGGAGCAGCATCATCAGGCCGCGCTGCCGGGGCACCTTTGGCGCCGCGTCTGCGGGCGGTTCGATCAGTTCGTTCGTGGTCATGACGGCCGCCGATGTGTACACGCCGTACTACGGCTGATGGGGACGGACATGTCGACTCCTCGGGGGAGGGAGCAGAGAGGGACGGGGGCCGCTGTAGCGAGAGGCGCACGGCGGAAGAAACCCTGAAACGTCGCGGTTACACGTGTTAATCGCGGTGTTCACTGTTTAGCACTCGCTCCCGGTGCTCCGCTAGGTCTGGAATCGAGGAACCGAGGGTCCGGGTCCGCGAGGGTGGGCCGCATGGAGGCGTGCGTACGCGGCGTTGAACGCGTGGGCCAGGGGAAATGACCCTGTCGGCCGCGCGTGGTCACCGCTTTGGCGCGGTTCGGCCTGGCCGAAAAATATCTTGCCCTTGTGGCGGCGGTCAGGTCAGCGCGATACTCCCGGTGCTGCTGCGCTACTGCCCGTGCTGGAGTCGGCGATGCGAGCCCCGGCGCGCCTCGCCACTGCCACCGACCGAAGGCGTTTCGTGCTGAACTCGTCCCCGCAAAGCGACCCGTCCCCAAGACCTTGCAAGCCTCCCGGGCACCAGGTTCCGGCCGCCCCACCTCGGGGCGCGCTTGTAGCCGGAGCGGTACTTCTGCTGGGAGTCCTGGCTATCGGCCTCACTTTCCGAGGTGGAGGGGCGTCGCCAATCCAGAATCTCGACGATGGCTGGGCTCAGTGGGTGGAGGGCTCACGAAGTGAGGCGGCCACGGACTTCGCCGACATCCTCGATCGCCTGGGCGGCCCCTTGGGCCTGATCTTCCCGCTCGTGCTGGTGGGGTGCCTCTGTGTTTACGGCAGGTGGAGGTCGGGACTGTTCGTGTTCGTCGCCTGCGTAGTCGCGAACCTGCTCGTCGTCCTGCCACTCAAGTCCGCTGTTGACCGGCCGAGGCCGCCGCAGCCTCTTGTCCTGGTCAACGACGGGTCGTACCCCTCTGGCCAGGTGTTTACTGCTGTCGCTCTCGTGATGGTGGTCGCCGTGGTGCTTGTCCGCCCGGATGTACGACGCTGGTGGTGGGCGTTCGGGGGCGTGTACGTCGCCACCATGATGTGGAGCCGCGTTTGGCTGCACGCCCAGTGGCTCAGCGACACGGTCGCCGGAGCCATGGCCGGCATCGGTACCTGCCTGCTGTTGTGGCGGGCTTTCGCCCCCCTACTGGAACGCGAGGCAGTGCGTGCCGCAGCCAATCGGCTGTGGTAAGTGCTCACTCGGGTGGACTTGCGAGTCATCCCGTCATATTGACCAGCGTCATAGATGCGACACACTTGCAGTCGGGTCGCTGCCTCCGCGCCGCGAGGTCGGCTTCCATGACGAGTGAGGAAGGGAAGTTCATGGCTATCTCTGAAGGCCGGATTCCGCCCGTGGTCGACCTACGGGCAGGACGGCTACAAGGCGCCGTCGACGGCGGGGTCGCCGTCTTCAAAGGAGTGCCGTACGCCGCACCCCCGGTCGGAGCTCTCAGATGGCGCCCGGCGCAGCCGCACCCCGGTTGGAGTGGTACGCGGGACGCCACCGTCTGCGGTCCGAGCGCGCCGCAGATGTTCATGGAAGGCGGCGACCCCGTGATGGGTGGTCACGGTTCGCCGCCGTTCGACGACGACTGCCTGACTCTGAACGTATGGACACCGGCTGCCGACGCCGGCCGCCGTCCGGTGCTCGTCTGGATTCACGGGGGAGGCTTCGTATCGGGCTCGGGGTCGCTGCCCAACTACTCGGGGGAGGCCTTCGCTCGCGACGGTGACCTCGTTGTCGTGAGCATCAACTACCGGCTCGGGCCGCTCGGATACCTGTACTTCGACGGCGAGGGGGAAGACTCCGAGCCCGGGAACTTCTGGCTCACTGACCAAATGGCCGCGCTGCGGTGGGTGCGAGACAACATCGAGCACTTTGGCGGGGACCCCGCCACGATCACGGTTGCCGGCCAGTCGGGTGGCGCGATGTCGACTGCCGCACTGGCGGGCCACCCCGAATCCCAGGGCCTGTTCCAGCGCGTCATTCTGCAGAGCCCGCCCCTGGGGCTGCATATCCCAACCCCGGCCGAGTATCTGAGGCGAACAGACTCCTATCTGGAGATCGCAGGTGCCAAGAACGCCACTGAGCTCAGAGAGCTGCCCTGGCCGAAGCTGATCGAGGCGGCCGGCGGGCTGTTCGCGCGCACCATGCGATGGGGCTATTGGCCCACTCCATTCCTTCCCGTGCGCGACGGAGCGACGCTGCTCGAGCACCCCGCCGACACTCTTCTCCACGGCGCGGCCGCCGATCTCGACGTCATGATCGGCTGGACCCGGGAAGAAGCCAACTTCGGCTTCGCCCTGGATGAGGGGTACGACGCGGCGACTCGAGACCAAGTCATCGGCAGGATCGCGGAGACCTTCGGTGAGGACGACGCCGCCGAGGTGTACGACGCCTACGCGCGGACCCGCCCCGGATCCCGCCCGGTTGATGTGCTCATGGATCTGATTACTGACGAGCTGTTCCGGGTGCCTTGCGTGGAGCTGGCCGAGGCCCGGGCGGGGATGGGGAGGCCGGTGTGGGCGTACCAGTTCGACCTGCCAACGCCGGCGCACGGCGGCAGGCTCGCCGCGGCGCACTGCCTGGAACTGCCCTTCGTTTTCGGCAACTTCGACAACTGGACGCACGCCCCATTCCTTGAAGGGCTGGATCCCGCGGTCTGTGACGGGCTGGCCCACAGCATGCACGAGTCGTGGATCGCCTTCGTCCGCACCGGAAACCCCAACCACCAGGACCTGCCGAGCTGGGAGCGATACGACGCGGATGCGCGGCAAACCATGCGCTTCGACTCGGTGGTGACTGCCGTAGGAGATCTGGCCGGACACTCGCGCCTTCTGCACGGCAGGTTGCGGGAGCGACCGTAAAACTGTGCGCGCGACGTCTCGCGCGTACAGCACCCCATGGACTTACGCGGTTACACGTGTAGCCTGAGCAGGTGGTCGCCGCGTGGGGGCGGCGACCACCTCGGGTCCCGGGCGTTGCGGGAGCGCCTGGGACCAACCTGCCTGCGGGAGCCGGCCGGCGCTCGCCCGGTTCGACGGCCCGCTCTCGCTACCGAAGAACGCCTCGCATCCCCAAGCCGGCGCGGTGACAAGGGCCGACGCGCCACCAAACGGAACAGGTACCCCATGTCACAGATCCCGGCGGCTCGGCCGCGCCTGCTCACCGCCCCCGACGGCACGGCTTTTCGCGACCTGAACGGCAACGGCGTCATGGAGCCTTACGAGAACCCGCGCCTCCCGGTCGCCGAACGGGTAGCAGACCTGCTTCAGCGCATGACGCCGGAGGAGAAGGCGGGCCTGCTCTTCCAGACCATGGTCACCATCAACGCGGACGGGACCCTGGTGGAGCCGGAACCCGGCGCTCCCGTCGATGACCCCATGCGTGCATCCACCTCCGCCATGGTGACCGGCAAACTCATGAATCACTTCAACCTGTTCGGCGCGGCAGCCCCCAGGCGCATGGCCGAGTGGAACAACCGGCTTCAGGACCTGGCCGCGACGACACGCCTGGGCATCCCGGTGACGATCTCCACCGACCCCCGTAACGGCTTCGTGGACAACCCGGCCGCCGGCGTGCACACCGAAGGCTTCTCGCTGTGGCCGGAACCTCCGGGCCTCGCCGCCATCGGTGATGAGGACCTCGTGCTCGCGCATGCCGATATCGTCCGTCGGGAGTATCTCGCGGTCGGCATCCGGCTGGCCCTGGGGCCTATGGCCGATCTCGCGACCGAACCCCGCTGGCCGCGCGTTCTGGGAACCTTCGGCTCGGACGCGGAGGTGGGCGCCCGCCTGGTCGCCGCGTACATCCGTGGTCTGCAAGGTGAGACTCTCGGCCCCGGCAGCGTCGCCGCGATGACCAAGCACTTCCCCGGTGCCGGCCCCCAGATGAACGGCGAGGACGCGCACTTCGCCTACGGCCGCGAACAGTTCTACCTCTGATCTTGGC
>NZ_JAGGOK010000153.1 GCF_018614615.1 Streptomyces sp. ISL-100
AGCACAGGGCGCACAACGCGGCGTCTTGGGATGAAACAGGATCCTCCTGGCTTATACGCCCCCGGAATCATCACCTTCACACCACAGGCCACTCCAACCCCGGCAGCACCAGAGAATCCGAAGTGCAAACCGGCTCAAAAATCACTAAGAAGGGTCTAAACGCCCTCTGAGAGGTCGTTTTCACCTGGTTTATGCCGCATCACATGCCTCAGGACTTCACTCGCGCCTCTCACGTGTTGGGATCGTGCGGGGCGTGGCGAGAGGTCTCGCCGATATGGGCACTTCTTGGAGTGAGACAGACTTCAGAGGATGAGACCGGCAATACGGGCTCCGTTTTAGCCTCACCAGCCATTTTGACGCATCGGCACCTCAGAAGTCGCAGCCTGACATCGAAGCAAGCTGGGAGCAAACAGACTTCACCGATGAAAACGACCTCTCAGACGCTGTTGTCTTTCCGAACGTGATCGCTGCGTTTTCACTCGTCAGGCGTGATGTCGGTGGTTCGGCGGCAGGGATGACACGTCGTGTCGTCTCGTCGAGGAGGTGCCGAATGCCGTCGGTGATGGGGTTGTTGGAGGAGCGACAGCGTACCGCCCGTCAGCGGGTGGAGGCCCTCCAGGCCGAACTGCGGGAGGCAGAGGCCGTGCTGGAGCGTCGGGTGGTCGCGCTCGCGGAGCTGACTGATGCCCTGGCCGCGGGTGCTGTGCTCGAGGAGCTGGTCCGGCCGGCACCGGTTCCGGCCGTGGACAAGGAGCCCGCCGCCGGGTCGGTGGTCCCCGCCTGGCGCGAGGGTGTCACGGCTGGGGTGCTCGCGCCGGAGTACCGGCGGCTGCTGGCGGTGCTGGACGCGGAGTCGGGCTAGGAGGGGCTGCGGGCGAAAGACTTGGCTGCGCGATTGGGCTTGGAGCTGGTGCCTGCAAAGGTCGAGGGTGCGCGGGTCAAGGCGAAGCGGCTGGTGGCGCGGGGCTGGCTGGTCGAGGACCGACCGGGCCTGTTCACCCTGCGGTGCCCGGCGGGGTGAGCCTGCCGCGGGCGAGGCGGCGGCCCATGAGCATGGCCATCGACCACTGCAAGACGGCTTCGCTGGTGGCGGGCCGCATCTCGTAGTCGCGGGCCAGGCGCCGGGTGCGCATCAGCCAGCCCAGGGTGCGCTCCACGCACCAGCGTCGGGGCAGCACGATGAAGCCGCGCGTGTCGTCGCTGCGCTTGACGACCTGGAGGGCGAGGCGGAGTTTGTCCCTGGCCCAGTCGACAAGGCGGCCCGCGTAACCGCCGTCGGCCCACACGAGCCGGATCCTGCGGTGGCGCGCGAGCAGGCGGGGCAGCATGCCCAGGCAGTCCACGATCAGGTGCCGCTTGCGGCCGTTGATGTTCTTGGCGCCGTCGAAGCCCCGCGTGGCGGCCGGGACGGACGAGGCTGCCTTGACCGACTGCGAGTCGACGATCGCGGCGGTCGGTTCGGTGTCCCGGCCCTCGCTCTCGCGGACCCGGCCGCGCAGCCGGTCGTGGAACTCGGCAATCAGCCGGTGGTCGCGCCAGCGGCGGAAGAACGCGTAGACGCGGTCCCAAGCGGGGAAGCCAGCAGGCATCGCGCGCCACCGGCTGCATGAGGAGCGCTCTGATACCTCGTGCCTGTGACGAGCGCGCGCTACGGGGCGGGTACGTGCAGCCAGACCGACGCGTACGCATCCTGTGAACAACTGCTATTCGGGGGCTGTCGCCAGTCCCGTGGTTCGGAACGTCCCGCGACAGTCCGCGTCTCCTGCTTGTCGCGCATTTCGGTGAACGGAACCCTCGAAATACGGGACATCCCGCACCCTCGGGCATCATCCTGATCTTGCCGCGTCCCTGGCGGCATCACGTGATCCGGTGCTGTACGTACCTCTGGAGATGGTGCACGTGCCCCACCAAGTGTGTTTGGACGCCCCCGAGGTGATCGACGGTGTGGTCGATCACCTGCTGCACGTCAGTTATGACGAGCGCACGGTGATCCGGCTGGCCACGACGACCATGGACCATGAGGGAATCACTGCCCATGGCAAGGCACTCTTCGGTACGCGGCCCGGAGAGAGCCTGCGGCTGCACGGCTCATGGGTTCATCACCCACGCTACGGGCGGCAGTTCAAGACCGAGCGGTGCGAGCGGACCATGCCGGCCGACGAGCGGGCCATCCGCCTCTATCTCGCCTCGGGCATGATCCGCGGCATTGGCCCCGTCCTCGCTGCCGCGATCGTGGATACCCTCAAAGCGCAGACCCTAGAGATTATCGACACCGATTCGCAGCGGCTGCTGGAGGTGCATGGGGTCGGCGAGATCAGGCTGAGGCGGATCACAGCGGCCTGGCAGGAACAGAAAGCCATCGCCGAGATCATGGTGTTTCTCCAGGGGCTGGGGATCACCCCGGCGCTTGCAGTGAAGATCTACAGCGCGTACGCCGATGCTGACGACGACCCGATGCGTATCGTGACCCGCACCCCCTACCGGTTGTGCCGGGACGTGCACGGCGTCGGCTTCGCCAACGCCGACAAGATCGCCCTGGCCGTCGGCATCCCGAAGCACAGCGATGCACGCCTCCAGGCCGCCCTGTTGCACGAACTCGATGACGCCGGCGGGGGCGGCCACTGTCACCTGCCGGTACGTGTGCTGATCGCCCGTACCCGCAATCTGCTGACCGACGACGACGCGGCCACCGAGGAGATCCTTGACGATGCGGTGCTGCGCCAGGCGCTGGAAGCACTGCGCGGCCAAGCCGAGGTCGTCACCGAAACTCTCCCGCTTGCCGTGCTCGACGGCACCGACGCCGTGGTGGACATGGAGATCGCCATGCTGCCGCACCGGCATCGCGACGAGACTCAACTCGCCTTCCACGTACGGCGCCTCCTCGATTCCCCGACCTCCTCGCTGGCCGATCTCACGCCATGGGCGGAGCGGCTGGCCGCGCTTACCACCCAGGAATCAGCCGGGCTGACCGACGAGCAGTACCAGGCGATCCGCACCGCACTGACCCGCACCGTCTCCGTCCTGACCGGCGGCCCCGGCTGCGGCAAGACCCATGCCCTGCGCACCCTCGTCGACATCGCCGACGAGGCCGGCGCGATCGTCGTGCTGGCCGCGCCCACCGGGAAGGCCGCCAAGCGCCTGGAGGAGACCTGCGGCCAGCCAGCGATGACCGTGCACCGTCTCATTCGGCCACCCGACGGCGACTCCCTCTTTGACCACGCCGGCGCCCTGGAGAGCGCCGACCTCGTGGTCGTCGACGAAGCCTCAATGCTCGACCTCGCTCTGGCCCGCCGCCTCTTCGCAGCCGTCCGCGGTGGCTGCCACCTGCTGCTCGTCGGCGATATCAACCAGCTGCCCAGCGTCGGACCCGGCCGGGTCCTGCGCGATCTGCTCGATGTCCAGGACATCCCGCGCACCAGGCTCACCAAGGTCTTCCGCCAGCACGACGACAGCGCCGCGATTACCACCAACGCCCACCGCATCCTGCGCGGCGAGCTGCCGAAGGACGACCCCAAGGCGTTCTGGAACTGGCCCGTTCCCATTGCCGAGGACATTGCCCAGCGTGTGGTGGACCTGGTCACCGACCGTATGCCGAAACGCTTCGGTGCCAGCCCGCAGGACATCCAGGTCCTGTGTCCGGGCAAGAAGAACATCGCTGGCATGAACGACCTCAACCTGCGCCTCCAGGAGAGCCTCAACCCGCCAGCCGACGACAAGCCCCAGCACTACCACGGCGGCACCGCCTTCCGACTCGGCGACCGCGTCCAGCAGATCCGCAACAACCCCCACCGCGGCGAGAGTGGTGTCTTCAACGGCACGAGCGGCACCATCACCGCTGTCGACACTGAGACCCACCAGCTCACCATCACCTTTCACGACGGCGAGGCAGCCACCTACCCCTTCACCGACCTCGACGAGCTGGTCCACGCCTACGCCGTGACCGTCCATCGCTCCCAGGGCAGCGAGTACCCGTACGTCATCGTCCCGATGATCAACGCTGCCGGGACGATGCTCCTCCAGCGCAACTTGCTCTACACCGCCATTACCCGCGCCCGGCACGGCGTCATGCTGATCGGCCAGACCGAGGCCGTCGAGCGAGCGATCGCCAACAACCGCACCCAGCGCCGCAACACTGCGCTCACTCACCGCATCGCTCACCCGGCCGACGGTGTACCTGCGCCCCGAGCCCAGACCCCAACCGGTCAACTCGCCTGGAGCTGACGTCGGCGGCTCGCGCTGGTCCGGTCGGTGGTCAGCGGGGCCCACGGACCGCTACGCGGCGCCGCGGAACCGCGGCACGGCGTCGGCCGCGGGTGCCGCCTCGGGAATGCCGACGACTTCGACCGTCACCCCCTGGCGCTCCAGTTCCTTGGCGGCCTGCACGAGGGCGACCTGGGAGAAGGGGAAGAGTGTCTCGGGGGTCAATGCCGTGCCGCGCTTGAGCAGGATCGCGAACACGACGTGCTTGGGGGCGAAGTCGTCAGGCAGTACGTGCCGCCCCTTGCTCTCCTCGCGGACACGGCGGACGAACTGGCTCCTCACCTCGTCCGACTGCTGCAGCATCTGTACCGCGACGAGCCCCTGGTTGAAGAGGTGGCTGAGGGCGTCCGAACCACCGTGCGCGTGCTTGACCATGACCAGGGTGTTCTCGGGGGTGATCAGGTCACAGATCTCGATCCCGGTGGTCATCCTGAGCGGGTTCTTCGCGTTCTTGCGGTCCATGCAGACATAGCCCCGCCGCTGGTTGGGGACGTGGGCGTTGTACTTGCACTCGTCGGCGGCGTCGAGGTCCCACGGGGTCGGCTGCAACCGCCGCCGAACTGGCGGCGCTCACGGAGCGAGCGGTGACACCGCTGGCCGCCCCCACGGGCGTTGACCAGCCACGTATTGGGTGCCCCCGGCAGGACTCGAACCTGCGGCCACGCGCTTAGAAGGGACGCGCGCTGTTTGGAGTGACTGAGGCTCTGACCAGCGAGCCACCGTGGGCAGGAAGCCTTCCCTCTCGCTGCGCCACCGCGCACCGGAAGGCGCCATTCCGCTGGGTTGAAGAGCGGGCGACCTGGCCTTGCGAAGCGAGCGCGACCCGATCAAGGGTTTGCGGCGGGGGCTTGGCCTGCTACTCCCCTCTCGCGACGGCCTGGCGCAAGGTCGAGTAGAGGGGGAGGCGGAAACAAGCAGGGTGCGGGGCGGTCGTGAAATTGGGGGTGGGTCACTTACCTCATGGATGCAATACGTCAACAGGTGCAGGCCAGTCAAATAGTCAAGGGTTTTGTCTCTAACTAGACAGCTTTTATAGCCAATTGAAAGCTACTGTCTTCCGAATTTGATCATTTCCCGCGAAGTGTGGGGGGGCTCACGGAGGATGAGAGTGGCTGAGCGGAATCGAAGATTCATAGGTAGAGCGGGAATGGCTTTCGCGCTTTTGGTGTCGTTGTCGGCGCTGTCCGGTGGCACGCAGGCCGTCGCGGCCGAGGCTGGGGGCTCGGGTGACTGTGTGCTGGAGGAAGGCGTCCTCAGTGTCGCCGACCTGCCCGCCGGGTCGTCGGCGGTCGACTGCGGAGCGATCGGGCGGGTGGTCGAGTTTGACGGCGCTGCCGTGACGGTGCCCCAACCCGGTACGGCCGTCAGTATCGAGGCTCTTTCGCCGGCCGGCGACGTACACGGGTTCCAAATGGAGGTCGCCAGCGATGGCACAGTCTCCTACGACCTGGCCGAGGCGGGCGTGGACGCGTCTGTCGACGGCGTCGACATCGCCGACGACCTGTCCGGCGTCGTAGAGACCGACACAGATGCGGCGGATGAGGCGGACTCCAACGCGGACGTGGAAGACACGCCCCAGGACGGGGATGTCCCGGTCGAAGACATGGACGACCTGAGCGCCACCGCGACGTCCGCGTGCAGCGACGGCGCCTATTCAACGAACGATCTCAAGGAGTACGGCACGTACGAGTGGTACATCGGCGACGGAGGAATGCCCGGCGCCCTGTCACAAGAAGATGCTAAGTGGGCGTTCTGGGACGCCATCGACAACATCACTGACAGCTACAACAACTGCGGCTACACCGACCAGGTCGGCGCGGAGAGCAACTACCGGGGCACCACGACCAGAGAAACGAACATCAACAGCAGCTCCCAGTGCACCGATCGGGACGGGGTGAGCGTTTGGGACGCGGGCAACCTGTCCGGCAATACCGTCGCCGTGGCGTGCACGTGGTCCTGGTCCTCGCCCGGCATCAAGAACGACCTCAGGGAAGCCGACGTCCGCTTCAACACCACGGACTTCGACTTCACGAACAACCCCACGAGCAGCTGCCGGAACAAGGATGACATCCGGTCCGTCGGTACTCACGAGGCCGGACACGTCTTCGGGATGGGGCACGTCGCTACGGGGCACTCCAACCTCACCATGTACACCAACTCGTTCACGTGCTCGACTAAGGCTAGGACGCTCGGCAAGGGCGACGTCCTCGGTCTCCGGAGCATCTACTGAGCCGAAGGCCACTCTGAGAGAGAAGGAACGAACCGATGAGCGCTGCTTTCCCGGTCGGCCGAGGCGGATCCGTACGCATGCTCCTGGTGGCCGTCGCCGCAGGGGCGTCGACCATCGGCTGCACTTCGTCGAGCGGAGGCGGTGGCGATGACTCGGCGTCCTGCGCCTACCGGGTGACGTACGAGGACCGTACCTACGGGGATGTCGCCAACGTCGACTTCAAGATAGGGAAAAAGCTCGGCGCCGTCAGTTCCGCGCCCTGCGACGACACGGGGGGCCAGAGCGAGGGCGCGGAGCCCGCGACCGAGTCGACCGCCTACGCGGTCGCGGGACTCGACACCGACATCGCCATCGCGGTGGGAGACACGCCTGGTGAGGCCGTCCTCTTCGCCGTCGACTCCGCCAAGGGTCTTCCCACTGAGGTTGAGAAACTGATCGACGGCTCCTGATCCACCTCCGCCTAGCGGATGTGTCACAGGACCGCGAGGCGTAGCGTCGGTGTGCCCCAGATGCACCGACGCTGGCCTTTTCCGTCGAAAAGAACCATCCACAGGCATCAAGCCGGTGGATCCGGGCTCACCCATGGCTGTGTGACTAACGCGCGTGTGGGGCGTACCCGATGACCAGCTACGCCCCACACGTGCGTCTGACACTACGAGTTGACCGTGATCCATTCCTGTTCGAGGACTGAGAACAGGATGCTGTCTCGCCACGCGCCATTGGTGAAGACGTGGTCACGGAGGACACCCTCGCGAGTGAAGCCGAGTTTTTCGACGAGCTTGATTGAGGGAAGGTTGTCGGGGCCGATTGCGGCGCTGATGCGATGGAGGCCCAGCTCACGGAAGCCGAAGCTAATCATCGTGCGTGCCGCATCGGCCGCGTAGCCCTTGCCCCATGCGGAAGCTGCTGTGGCGTACCCGAGCTTGCCGGCGCGGACGCCGCTCAGGCCAATGCGGCAGAACCCGACGACATGGTCGCTGGAGTAATGCTCATGACCTAATAGCAGTGCACGGC
>NZ_JAGGOK010000154.1 GCF_018614615.1 Streptomyces sp. ISL-100
AGATGTGTAAAAGAAACAGAACCCACCCCCTGCCGGGATCCACCCCCGGCAGGTTTCCCACACATCCGGCCCGACCGTCTCCCCGGCCCATTCCCCCATCACCACGAGAAAGAGTCTGGCCCCACCGCGCACGCGGCGGGGCCAGAACCCAAGATCTTCACGAGCCTTCTAGACGGACAGGCCGGTACGCACCCATGCAGCGCGTCTGTTTCCTGCTGAAGGTCCGTCAGGACCGCATCGACGAGTACCGCGAACGGCACGCGGCGGTCTGGCCCGGCATGCTCGAAGCTCTCTCGGCCACCGGCTGGCACAACTACTCGCTCTTCCTGCGCGAGGACGGACTGCTCGTCGGCTACCTGGAGACCGAGGACTTCGCCGCGGCCCAGGCCGCCATGGCCGCCACGGACGTCAACGCCCGCTGGCAGGCAGAGATGGGTGAGTTCTTCGAGGCGCTCGACGGCGACCGTGCGGACGAGGCCATGAAACCGCTCACCGAAGTGTTCCACCTTGCTTAACAGACCCCTCGAAGACCGGAGAGACTGATGAGACGACCCCTGACCGCCGCGGTAGCCGCCGCCATGTTCACCGCCGTATCCCTGCCCGGTACGACAGCGCAGGCGGCCGATCCCGCCCCGGCGGTCAGCAAGGTCGCAGACACCCAACTCGACTCCCAGGCACTGTACTTCGTGTCGTACAACGGCCTGGTCAACAACAACGCGTTCCAGAAGAACGGCCTGCTCACCTACAAGGGCTACCAGTACGCCACCTGGTACACCGCCGACCGCAGCGCGGTGGTCGCCCGCCGCGCGCTGGGCGCCTCTACCTGGCAGACCGTCAAGCTCGGTCACCAGCTGCGCTACAACGACTCGCACAACGTGATCTCCATGGGCGTGTCGAAGACCGACGGGCGCCTGCACCTCAACATGGATTCCCACAGCGACGGGTTCTTCTACGTCAAGTCGGCCGCCGGCCTCCTCGACAACCCGGCCGGACGAGCCTGGACGGCAGGCGAGTTCGGCGGCGTGCAGACCACCCTCGACGGACTCGGTCTCACTTCGCAGTTCACCTACCCGCAGTTCGTCGCCACGCCCGAGGGGCGCCTCCAGCTCAGCTACCGCGTCGCCGTCTCGGGCAACGGTCGCAACGCGCTCGCCGAGTACGACGGTACGAAGTGGACGGCGCTCGGCGAGTGGTCCAGCTCCACCGGCACGTACACGAGCGAGCACGGCTCCAGCACCGCCCGCAACATGTACCTGCACGGCATCGACTACAGCGCGAACGGTACCCTGCACGCCTTCTTCACCTGGCGCGAGCAGAACGGAGCCGTCATGTGCAACAGCGGCGGCATCACCAACCACGACTCCGGCTATGTCCACTCCACCGACCGGGGGCGCACCTGGCGCAACGCGGCGGGCACAGTCGTGGGCACCACGGGGAGCAGCGACAAGGTGGCCGTCACCGACGCCGGACTGATCGCCGATCCGCTCAGCCCCGACCACTCCCTGATGAACCAGGAGAGCCAGGCCACCGACTCCGCGAGCCGGCCGCACGCGCTCATCAGCTACGTCCCGGGCCGCTTCGGGCAGTGCACCACCAACTACGTCAACGACCGCACGGCCAACGGCCGCGTCTTCCATGTCCGCAAGGACATCACGACCGGAGCCTGGAAGAAGACCGAGATCCCGGTGCCGCTGAACTCCAGCCAGCGCACCAAGCTGGTCCTGGACAGGTACGACAACGCCTACGCGGTCTTCCCGTACGGCCGCATCGCCGCCGCCTCGAAGGCCTCCGACTACACGGACTGGAAGGTCCTGTACGACGGCAGCGGCCTGAACGCCTTCGGCGAGGTTGTCATCGACGAGACGCGACTCAAGGTGGACGGCGTGCTGTCCGTCATGTACCAGCAGAAGTCCAGCGGTACGACGCCGTCGCCGATCCGCGTCGTCGACTTCTCCCTCCCCAAGTGACCGGCCCTGGTGACCGGAAGGACGCCATGACCTTCGTACGCACCCCCGCCGTCGCCCGCAAGCCCCGCATCGGGCTCGTGGCAGGCGGACTCGGCGCCTACTGGCCCCAGTTCCCCGACCTGCTCCCGCAGTTGGAGCGCTCCGCCGCCCGGGTCACCGAGCGGATGCGGGAGTTCGACGCCGAGGTCGTCGACATCGGCTTCATCTCCGACGCCCAGGAGGGCGCGGCCGCGGCTGAGAAACTGCGCGGGGCCGACTGCGACCTCATCGTCGGCTTCCTCACCACCTACATGACCGCGACCATGCTGGTCCCGATCGCCCAGCGCAGCGGCGCCCCCGTGCTGCTGATCAACCTCCAGCCCACCGAGTCGATGGACCACGCCTCCTTCGACACCGGCGCCTGGCTGGCGTACTGCGGCGCCTGCCCGCTGCCGGAGATGGCCAACGCCTTCGAACGGGTCGGCGTGCCCTTCCGCTCCGTCTCCGGCCATCTGGAGGACGAGCTGGCCTGGCAGCGCATCGGCCGCTGGATCCGGGCCTCCGGCGTACGCTCCGTGCTGCGCAACGGACGGCATGGGCTGATGGGCCACCTCTACCCGGGCATGTACGACGTCTCCACCGACCTGGCCATGGTCCCGGGCAACCTCGGCGGCCATGTCGAGGTCCTGGAGTTCGACGATCTTCGGGTCCGCGTCGAGCAAGTCAAGGACGACGAGGTGGCGGCGAAACTCACCGAGACCCGCGAGGTCTTCGACATCGCCGGCTCTGTCGTCGAGGACGATCTGGCCTGGGCCGCCCGGGTCTCCGTCGGCCTTGACCGGCTGGTCGCCGACTTCGACCTGGACTCGCTCGCCTACTACCACCGGGGCCTGGACACCGAGATCCACGAACGGCTCGGCGCCGGAATGATCCTCGGCTCCTCGCTGCTCACCGCGCGTGGCGTCCCGGCCTGCGGCGAGTACGAACTGCGCACCTCACTGGCCATGCTGATCGCGGACCGCCTCGGCGCCGGCGGCTCCTTCACCGAGCTGCAGGCACTGAACTTCCGGGACGGTGTGGTCGAGATGGGACACGACGGTCCCGGCCATCTCGCCATCAGCGAACGCAAGCCGCTGCTGCGCGGCCTCGGCGTCTACCACGGCAAGCGCGGCCGGGGCGTATCGGTGGAGTTCGACGTCAGGCACGGGCCGGTGACGCTGCTCGGGGTCGGCCAGACCCGGGACGGAAGGTACAAGCTCGTCGCCTCCGAAGGTAAAGTGGTCGGCGGCCCGCTGCTGAAGATCGGCAACACGACGTCACGCGTCGACTTCGGCTGCGACCCCGGTGAATGGACCGACGCGTGGAGTGCGAGCGGTGTCGCCCACCACTGGGCGCTCGCCACGGGCAGCCTTCTGCCCGACCTGCGCGCGCTGGCCGGTCTGACCGGACTGGAGCTCGTGGAGGTTTCTGCCTGATGGCACAGTCGGTGGGTATCAAGGACGTCGCCCGGCTCGCCGGGGTGTCCGTCGGCACGGTCTCGAACGTCATCAACCGGCCCGAGTCGGTCACCGAGGAGACGCGGGCGCGTGTGCTGGCCACCATCGACCAGCTGGGCTACGTACGCAGCGAGTCCGCCCGCCAGTTGCGGGCGGGCCGCAGCCGGATCATCTCCCTGCTGGTGCTCGACATGGCCAACCCGTTCTTCGTGGACGTCGCCGCCGGCGCCGAACGGTCCGCGCGGGCGGCCGGGCTCGGGGTGATGCTGTGCAACAGCGGCCAGAGTGCCGCTGAGGAGAGTGAGTACCTCGGCCTCTTCAGTGAGCAGCGGGTGCGGGGCGTACTGATCACTCCGGTGGACCCCACCGGCCGTAACCTGCGCTCCTTCAAACGGCACGGCATCCCGTATGTGCTCGTCGACCGGGTGGCCCCCACCACCGAGGGGTGCTCCGTCTCCGTCGACGACGTCACGGGCGGAGCCCTGGCCGTACGCCATCTCATCGCCGAGGGCCATACCGAGATCGCGTACGTCAGCGGGCCCCTGCACCTGGGCCAGTGCCAGGACCGGCGGGCCGGCGCCCTCCAGGCGCTGGCCGAGGCCGGTCTGCCGGCCGACCGGCTGCGGCTGATCGAGGCCGAGCGGCTCGACGTGGCGGCGGGGCGTGACTCAGGTGCGCGGCTGCTGGGCATGTCGTCCCGCCCGACCGCGGTGTTCTGCGCGAACGATCTGCTCGCGCTGGGGGTGCTGCAGGTGCTGTACGGGGCCGGGGTGAGCGTTCCCGACGACATCGCCCTGGTCGGCTACGACGACATCGAGTTCGCCGCGGCGGCCGCTGTGCCGCTGACCTCCGTACGCCAGCCGGCCTTCCAGATGGGGCGGATGGCCACCGACCTGCTCATCGAGGAGACCGGCGACGCGGCGGACACGCACCAGCACCAGCGGATCGTGCTCCAGCCGGAGCTGGTGGTGCGGGACTCGTCGCTGTCACGCCGCCGCAGAGACCGGGCGTCCGGCGACGCGTAAGCAGTCCGTATGCGCGTGCGGTACCGCAGCGGCGGATGCTTGTTGAGGCCTGATGCCGTCCTGTTTGGGTAGCCCGACCTGAGCGACAAGATCTGCGTCGTACGTCGCCTCGATGTGCTCCTTGTCCAGGGTCTCGCCGAGGAACAACTGCCGGCTGAACGTGCCGGTGGGCCGCTCGGAGATCACTGCTTCGGCGCCCTCCTTGCTCATCGGCGGCCCGATGAGCCGAAAGGCGGAGGCTGACCAGCCAAAGGGCCCGTTCGCGCCCTCGATCCGTGGTGATCCGTAGCATCGAGGCGGGCAGCGGCCGCTGCTGTCGACGCGCGGCCTCCAAGATCTACGGCTGATCGAAGGAGAGGGGCCCATGGCACGGGTCGTGCTGGAGGGCAGCGATATCGTCGTCCGCCTGACGTGGTGGGAGAAGCTGGCCGCGCGCCGCCGTGAAGTGAGGGTCCCGGCCTCCGCGCTGCGCCAGGTGCGCATCGAACCCGACTGGTGGAGGGCGGTACGCGGCGTGGCCGGCAAGGGTGTCTGGATCCCCGCACGGCGGTGCGTGGGCATCCGGCATGTCGGTGACACGAAGGAGGACTTCGTGGCGATCCGGGCCGACGGTCCGGTGCTGTGCGTCGAGCTGCGCCGCTGGGCACCTTTCAGCCGGCTGGCCGTCTCCGACCCCCATCCCGAGGTGGCGATACACAAGCTGCAACCCCTGGTACCCCGAGACCGCCTGGGATGATGCCCGGGCCATCTGGCCAAGGCTGTGGGTATCGAAAACTCGTCAAGGTCGACATCGACCGCAGCCCCAAGCTCAGCAAGCTCAGTGCCCGCTTCGGTGTCCAGGCCGTACCTATGCTGCTTATCGGGTCAGCTCGTCTCATTGACCTCGCCGTGGACGGCCGGCTCCGAGTTGATTTATCAGAACCCCTCGACGCCAGGCCGGCTCCGAGCCGGAGGCGCCTTCATGACCGGGGGGACGTAGTCCCCGACGAGCGTGCGCTGCCACCACGCGCCGCTGTGCCGCAGCTCGTGGCGGTCGGCGAAGCGGTAGCGGTAGAGACGGGCACGCAGGAACGTGGGCGGGGAGGCGGGGAACGGGTTGCGGCGCACCAGTTTGAGGGCGACAGGGTCGTTGTCTAGCAGCTTTACGAGGAACGCGGCGAACCAGGGTATTGCGTACGTGGGTGAGATAGCCGCGAACCGCATCATCCAGTCGAACCGCAGGTGGTAGGGAGCCACTTGCGGCGGGAGGCGGCGCACGGCACCGGGTTTGCCCCTGAAGTCGTATTCCTTCCACACCGTGTCGTCGGTGATCTCCGGTTCGTCGGTGCCTTCGATGACCACCTCGTGGCGGATCCGTTCGATGCCGCCGAAGGCTCCGTAGGTATTGACCAGATGGAGGGGGTTGAAGGAGTAGTTCATTACCTGGTGGCGGGAGAGGAGGTTGCGGATCGGCCAGTAGCTCAGCACGGCCACCAGCACCGTGACGGCGATGACCACGCGCTGGTACCAGGCCGGTGTGGCGCCGAATGCCGGAGGTTCGGGAAGTGGCAGGACCGCGGCGGCCCGCGCGCCGTCGATCGCGGTCACCGCGAGCAGGACGAGCGATACCCCCCTCGCCCAGGGCCAGCCCGCCAGCAGATAGAGCGGGACCGGTGAGAGCGTAAGGTGCCGCGCCACAGCGCCGAGCACGCTGAGGGCGGCCAGAATGAGCCCGAGCTCCAACAGCAGCGTGACAGGGGTACGCACCCTCAGCCCTGAATGATCCGGTCCACGCCGGCGATTCCCTCACGCGTTCCGATCACGACCAGGACATCACCCGCCTGGAGTGTCTCGTCCGGCGTGGGAGATGCGATCACTTGCTCACCACGAACGATCGCCACAATCGAAGCGCCGGTCCGGGATCTTGCCTTGGTGCGGCCCAGGGGTTGACCTGCGTAGGGGCTGGCAGAGCGGATCTCGACCTGCCCGGACACCAGCCCAGGAACCTCCTTGGTGAGGTCGGCGAATCCTTCGGCGATCCTCGGCGCCCCGAAGATCTCCGCCACCGCGTCGGCCTCCGTGCTGTTCAGACGGACCAAGGGCCGCCCCTCGTCGGGGTCGTCACGCAGGTAGACAACCAGCTCGAAATCACCGGTCCGCTCCGCGACGATGCCGACCCGGTGCCCTCATGATTGGTGAACTCGTACCGGATCCCGACCCCTGGCAGGAGTACCTCGGTGACATCCATGCGCTCATCATCACCGCACCCCGCTGTGCAGCTCGGAATGCGCGCCGAGGCGTGTCAACGAGGGGTGAGAAGACAGTTGGCACAAAGTCTGATTAAGCGTCGCCCCTTCTTCCGCCTCCGGTTGCCGCAGGTCATGGGGCACTCAATGCTGGGAATGTGGGGCCCGTGAGAGGCGTGGGACCCATGCAATGTCCAGTCCCGGACCCCGGCCTACAACTAGAACCGCCCCCGCTCGGCAAGCGACGCCCGCACCGATCAACTGCTCAGCACAGTGCTCAGAACATCCGGGCGCGGAGGGTAGAGGAGGATGGCCGTGGTGCTGGCGGACAACTCGCTGGGCGGGCCATGCTGGCTGAGTCTCATGGCACGCGATCTGGGCGGCGCCGAGCGCTTCTACGGCGCCGTGCTGGGCTGGACGTTTCGGCGGGGCGGTTTCGGGCGGGCGTTTTGCGTGGCCGAGGTGGATGGCGTCACAGTGGCCGGCATTGGAGCGATGGCTGCGGAGCTTGCCGTGCCGGCGGCGTGGACGGTGTATTTCTCGGTCGCGGACGCCGATGTGGCAGCCGCTCGTATCAGAGAACGCGGAGGCACGGTCGGGGTTGGACCGGTCTCCTTTCCGCCACGCGGGCGGGCGGCTCTGGTCGCGGACCCAGAAGGTGCCTCCTTCGGTATCTGGGAAGGCCGTGCCCTTTCCGGGTGGCGTGTCGGTGAGGGTGGGGCCCCGGCTTGGGTGGAGCTGCATACAAGGAACGCGTTCGACGCAGCCCTCTTCTACGGAGGGGTCCTGGAGTGGGGGAACGGGGGAGAGGGAGGCTGTGAGGTCTGGTACGAGGAGGATCAGGTCGTTCTGCGGCAGGGGGGTGAGCCTGTCGCCCGTCTGAACAGCGGACCGGTCGAAGAAGCAGCGAGAAGGCCGCAGCTGAGGCCGCGGTGGCTGGTCCACTTCAAGGTTCCGGACCTGGAATCGGCGAAAGCCGCAGCCCTTGAGCACGGCGGAAGCATCGCGTCGGGAGCCGAATGGGGTGGCCACGGGCAGCAGGTCACTCTGCGCGATCCCGATGGAGGTCTGTTCACCCTTGATCAGGTCGTCCCCGACAGGGCCTGATCAACCCCGCGAGAGCGCACGCCCGCACTGTTGGTGACAAGGAGCTGAAATGGACGACATCGAACTTGACGATCCGCGCGTGCTCACACTCGCGAAGGCACACCAGCAAGTCATCCATGAGTCCGTGTGGCACGTCGGTGACGCCCCACCCTGGGAGGATCTGACCGAGGCGCAGAAGAAGGCGGCCCTGATCGAGGCTCGGGACTGGCTGCGCGCTGCGGACAGGACCGGGCTCCTCGCCGCATGACAGTCTTCAGCCAGGGGAGCGGCAAGGTCAGGACTCTCGCCAGCCGAGTGTGATCAGCATGTTCTTGGCCTCCTCGGCCACCTCCCGGGTGCACCACTTCGGAAAGAAGACCCTGGAGGTGCCCCAAAGCGGCAGGCCAGAGCTACGCTGGTGGGGTTATCGTTCGGGCTCCTCGTTTTCGTCTGCCGAGCAGCAGAACCGCGGGCCTCTCGCCTGGTGAGGCCGATGGGCGGATGCGGGCCGTCCCCCGTTTGATGGGTTGACCGGCATGGCTTCGCTCGAGGGTTCCGCCCGTATGCTCCGCGCTCTGCTGCGGGCCAGTCATCTGTCCGCGTTCGAGGAGCTCCCGGCCCTGGTGGCCCGCCATGCCGGTGAGATCGGGTTGCGGCGGGCGCGCATCTACGTGGCCGATCTTCAGGAAGTGGTGCTACGGGAAGCCACCGGCCAGGGCCTTGACGCCGGAGAGGGCGGGCAGGAGCTGCGCGTCGATGCCACCTTGCCGGGCCGTGTCTTCTGCAGCGCACAGTCCCTGTCGACGCCCGCCGACGGCTGCGTACAGCACTGGCTTCCCGTCCTGGACGGCACCGAGCGTCTCGGCTTGCTGCGGCTGGACACAGACAGTTCGGCCAGAGCCGTTACGCAACCGCCGTGCTGGGCGACCTCGACCTGAAGACCGGTGTGCTGAGCTGGATCAACTGCGGCCACCACCCACCCGTACTGATCCGCGGCAAACGCTGGACCGCCCACCTGGACTGCCCGCCCACGCACCCACTGGGCACGGATTTGGACGTTCCGGTCAACCTGTGCCGGGCGCAGTTGGAGCCGGGCGACCGGCTGCTGCTCTACACCGACGGCGTTGTCGAAGCCCGCGACGCGAAAGGGCACGAGTTCGGCCGCGACCGGTTCGTCGACTTCGTCATCCGCGGCCAGGCCGACGGGCTGGCCGCCCCCGAAACCCTGCGTCGCCTCGTCCGCGCCGTGCTGGCGCATCACGACGGACAGCTCACCGACGACGCCGCTGTCCTGCTCTGCGAATGGCACGGCGACACACAAACCACCGCCTCACCCGCCCAGTACGAGAGCGCGATCCGCCAGGGGTCTCGCCGGTCAGCCCTGAGCACCTCTTCCTGAAGCAGCGGGTACCTGTTTCACCCCGCCGGAGCCGCATCAGCGATGTCGACCCCGTATCCCCGTGCGAGGTCGTCGAGGCCGTGGTCGTAGCCCTGGCCGACTGCACGCAGGCGCCACACCGGGCCTCTACGGTAGAACTCGGCGAGCAGCATGGTGCGTTCCGTTGTGGCGGCATCCAGGGTGGCACTCGCGAGCGGTGCCGCGCTGCTTCCGGGAGCGGTGCTGATCTGGATCGCGCCCACGTTCCCAAAGGTGGCGGCGCCATCGATGGCCGCGGCTACGACGATCTTGCGGGTCGCGGGCGGCAAGGACGCGAGGTCGACCGCGATGGTCTGTTCGGCCGGGCCGCCGGTGAGGAGCCGCACGGTGCCGGCCGGACTCTCCGGCACCCCGTAGAAGATGAAGTCCTCGTCGAAGGTGACCTGTTCGTCCTCGTCGAGGATGAAGGCAACCACGTCGACCTCGCAGTCGGCCTGTGGAGACCAGCTGCCGGTGACGTACCACTCGGGCGCCGGTGATCCGTGCGGCATGGGCAGGTCGATGACGCCGCCCCTTGGCAACACATGCGGTGCTTGCGGCCGGGTGGTCGGCCCGGCTGGGCCGGCGGCCGTCGGGGCGGTGAGCCAGTGCTCATCATGCAGGGGAAGTTCAAGGGCGGTGATGCGGCGGATACGGCGGTCGTTCTCGCCACCGGCAAGGAGTACGACGTCGGTGACGCCGGCCGACAGGTTGACCGCCGCGGATCCGCCGAGTGCGACGACGCGGGTACGGGCAGCCGCGGCTTCGGTATGCGCGCCACCGAGCACCAGCACCCGTCGTCCCGCGAGCGGTCTGTCCGGTGCGCCGTCCGGCGACACGGTGCCGGCGGCCCTCGGGCGGCGCGGGGCAGGGACGGCTGCGTGGGAAGGCGTCGTCAGGAGGTCGGGCGTCTTTGGGGGTGTTGCCACGGCAAAAGCCGTCGCCTCGTGGGATGTCCCGGTCCGTACATCGCTCAGCAGCCGCAGGAAGGTGTGTTCATCGATCACCGGCACGCCTTCGGCGGCCGCGCGGCGGGCCTTCGTGGACTCCGACGAGGGTTCGTTGGTGACCAGCGCGCTCGTGTGTCGACTGACGGTCGTCATCATGTTCAGCCCGACGGCAACAGCCCGCCCGACGAGTTCTGCCCGGGAGGTTGCGGTCTCGCCGGTGATGGCGATCTTCATGCCCTGGGCGAGGGGGCCGCCGGGAGCCAGTCGTCCCGGGTTGCGGTAGGCGCAGGGCGTCTTGGGCGGCTGAGGCGTGAACTGGGATTCCTGCCGGGGCGGGCAGGACACCAGCGGCAATGGCAGATCAAGTCGAGCCGCCTCGCGCAGTGAAGCCCGCAGGATCCCGGCCAGTACCCGGGTGTCATCCAGCGCGTCGTGTGCGTGCAGCTGCGGCACCCCGTAGTGGGCGGCAAGCGTACCCAGCTTCATGTCGTCCGTCGGCGGGTCCACTTGGCGGTTGAGCGCCAGGGTGCAGAGCCGCTGTGACACCGGCAGCCACAGCCGCGCGCGGGCGAACTCGTGAGCCAGGAAGTCGTAGTCGAACTGGGCGTTGTGGGCAACCAGGACGCGGTCCTGAAGCATGGCCCCGATCCGTCCGGCGACCTGGTCGAAGGTGGGAGCGCCTTGCAGCCGCTCGGCGGTCAGTCCGTGCACATGCACGGGCCCGGGGTCGCATCCCGGGTTGAGCAGCGTCGAAAACTCCCCTGTCTGCTCGCCGTCCGGACTGACGGTCACCACCGCGACAGACAGCACACGGTCCCGCCGTGCGATCAGGCCCGAGGTCTCCACATCGATCAGGGCCCAGTCGTAGGCGTAGTTACATACAGGGGAGGGGTATGTAAGACGCGGTGGCGGCTAGGAAGCGCGGTATGCGAGCGGCGAGCACGCCGGGCACTCGATGTCCGGGATGATGACGCCCGAGGAGATGGACAAGCTGG
>NZ_JAGGOK010000016.1 GCF_018614615.1 Streptomyces sp. ISL-100
GTTCGGGACTGCATGATTTAGGCGCGAAGCGGTGCCTTCCGCGAAGCCCGCGTCCTGCCCACAAATCACGCTCTACGTCCCGAACGGCACCCCCTGCGCGTCCCGCCCCCTCGCGTCGTGGCTCCCCTGCCGGCCGGTGGGGAACGAGAGTCGTGGCTCTCCTGTGGTCTTGTCGTCTTTCCCGGCGGGGGGTGGGAAGGGTGTGGCTGCGCCGGGGGAGTGAGGTGCGCCGAGGGTGTCGTAGGGCTCTGAGACACTTGGCGCGATGACCGCGATGACTCATACCCCCATGCGAGCCCGCGCCGAGATCGACCTGGCGGCCCTGCGGGCCAACGTGCGGGCTTTGCGTGCTCGCGCGGCGGGTGCCGAGTTGATGGCCGTGGTGAAGTCGGACGCGTACGGCCACGGCGCCGTGCGCTGTGCCCGCGCGGCCCTCGACGCCGGGGCGACCTGGCTGGGGACCGCGACCCCCGAAGAGGCGCTGGCGCTGCGCGCCGCCGGGTTCGACGGGCCGCTGATGTGCTGGCTGTGGACCCCCGGCGGGCCTTGGCGCGAGGCGGTCGAGGCGGGTATCGACGTATCCGTGAGCGGGATGTGGGCGCTGGAGGAAGTGGTTGAGGCGGCGCGTGCGGCGGGGCGAGTGGCGCGCGTACAGCTCAAGGCCGACACCGGGCTCGGGCGCAATGGGTGCCAGCCGGCCGACTGGCCTGAGCTGGTGCGGCGTGCCCTGGAGGTCCGGGACGCTGTCAGGGTTACCGGGCTCTGGTCGCATTTCGCTTGTGCGGACGAGCCGGGGCATCCGTCGATCGATGTCCAGCTGGCTGTCTTCCGCGATCTGGTGGAGCACGCCGAGAAGGCCGGTGCCGAGCCGGAAGTGCGGCACATCGCCAACTCGCCCGCGACGCTGACCCTGCCCGGGACGCATTTCGATCTCGTACGGACCGGCATCGCCATGTACGGCGTCTCGCCGAGCCCCGAGCTCGGCACGCCCGCGGACTTCGGGCTGCGGCCCGTGATGACGCTCGCTGCCTCTGTGGCGCTGGTCAAGCGGGTGCCGGAGGGGCACGGCGTCAGTTATGGGCATCACTATGTGACGCGGGAGGAGACCAACCTCGGGCTCATCCCGGTCGGGTACGCCGACGGGATTCCGCGGCACGCGTCCGGTAGCGGGCCCGTGCTCGTCGGAGGCAAGTGGCGTCGGGTCGCCGGGCGGGTCGCCATGGACCAGTTCGTGGTCGACCTCGGCACCGATGTGGTGGAGCCGGGGGACGAGGCTCTGCTGTTCGGTCCTGGCGACCGGGGGGAACCGACCGCCGAGGACTGGGCCCAGGCCGCGGGCACCATCGCGTACGAAATTGTCACCCGCATCGGATCGCGGGTACCGCGCGTCTATGTGAATGAGGCCCCCGAAAGCTAGGAGAGCGGCACCGTGAGCGAGAGCAGCGCGCCCGGCGTGGTGGAGGTGGCGGCGGAGGCCGCGACCGCCGCCGCCAACGGCAACTGGCGGCGGGCGGGTGTGGCCGGCGCCGCGATAGGTGTGGTCGCGGCGGGCGCCGCTGCCGGTGTTGCCCTCGAGCGGCTGACGGTCGGCCGCGGCATGCGAAAGAAGGCACGGCTCGCGCTGGATGCCTCGGGTCCGTACGGCGCTCTGCGCGGGATGCCGGGGCGGGCCCCGGCGGACGACGGGACCGGGATCTACTACGAAGTGGACGAGGTGGAGGCGGACGGCACCTCGTCGGGGCCGCGACGGCGCCGGCTCTTCGGGCGTAAGACTCCGGCTCCTGTGACTGTTGTGTTCAGCCACGGCTTCTGCCTGAGTCAGGACTCCTGGCATTTTCAGCGGGCCGCGCTGTGGGGTGTCGTGCGGACCGTTCACTGGGACCAGCGCAGCCACGGGCGTTCGGGGCGCGGTGCGGCACAGGCGCGTGGTGTCGCTGTCGATATTGAGCAGCTGGGGCGCGACTTGAAGGCCGTCATCGACGCTGCCGCGCCCGAGGGACCGCTGGTGCTGGTGGGGCACTCCATGGGCGGCATGACGATGATGGCGCTGGCGGATCAGTTTCCTGAGATCGTCCGCGAGCGTGTGGTCGGTGCTGTTTTCGTCGGTACGTCGTCGGGGAACCTCGGCGAGGTCAATTTCGGGCTGCCGGTCGCCGGTGTGAACGCCGTACGCCGTGTCCTGCCGCGCGTGCTGCGCGCCCTCGGTACGCAGGCGGAGATCGTCGAGCGCGGGCGGCGGGCGACGGCGGATCTGTTCGCCGGGCTCATCAAGCGTTATTCGTTCGGCTCGAAGGATGTCGATCCGGCCGTGGCGCGGTTCGCGGAGCGGCTGATCGAGGGGACCCCGATCGACGTGGTCGCCGAGTTCTATCCGGCGTTCACCAATCACGACAAGGCGGACGCGCTGGAGATCTTCGCCGAGGTGCCGGTGCTGGTGCTCGCGGGCGACAAGGACCTGGTGACGCCCAGCGAGCACAGCGAGGGCATCGCGGATCTGCTGCCGGACGCCGAGCTGGTGATAGTCCCCGACGCCGGGCACCTGGTCATGCTGGAGCACCCCGAGGTGGTCACCGACCGGCTCGCGGACCTGCTGGCGCGGGTGGGCGCAGTACCGGCAGCCGCTAACGTTGGGACGTATGGAAGCACCGCACAGCCCGGCGGCTGATGTCACCGCCGTTCTTACTGTTCACTCGCCCGAATTGATGCAGGAGTTCGGGCGCCGGCTCGCCAAAGTGCTGCGGCCCGGCGATCTCGTGATGCTCACCGGCGAGCTCGGCGCGGGCAAGACGACGCTGACGCGTGGGCTCGGCGAAGGGCTCGGGGTGCGCGGCGCCGTGACGTCGCCGACATTCGTCATCGCGCGCGTCCATCCCTCGCTGACCGGCGGTCCGGCGCTGGTGCACGTCGACGCGTACCGGCTGGGCGGCGGGCTCGACGAGATGGAAGATCTCGATCTTGATGTCTCGCTGCCCGACTCCGTCGTGGTGGTGGAGTGGGGTGACGGGAAGGTCGAGGAGCTGTCCGACGACCGGCTGCACGTGGTCATCCACCGGGCGGTCGGGAACGCCGACGACGACGTGCGCGAGGTGACGGTGCGCGGTATCGGTGCGCGGTGGGCCGGCGAGGACCTGGCCGCGCTGGGTGCTTGACGGAGCCTGGCGTCCGTACGTTCCGACAAGACGTCGGCAAGATGTTGCGCCGGTGCGGCCGGGCGTGGTCACATGGATACCGAGACCTGGTTAGGTCTACCTAACCACGCCTGCTCAACCGGAGCCCAGGAGGCATCCATGCCGGCTTCAGAACGCGACGCGCCCGAGCCTGTCTCCATGCGCGACCTACTGGCCTCGTGCGCGGCGGCCACGGCGGTCTCCACACCGCCGCGGGAGCAGCAGCAGCCGCAGGAACACGAGGTGGCTGAGGTGCCTGTCGGGGAACAGCGCGACGCCGCGTAGGCCTGTAGTCCTTACGAGCGTATTTACGGGACGACGACGACCTTCACGCCGACCGTCGCGAAGCTCCACATCGCGTCGCCGTCGGCGCGCAGCATGCGTACGCCGCCGGTCTTGCTCTTCGGGTCCGGGCTCGGCATCGAGCCGTCGACCGCGGCGCTGAAACCGATCGGGACGCCCTCGAAGGTCAGGAACCGTACGACGTGTTCGACCTGCACCCCGTCGGAGCCGGTGATGATTCCCGAGCGTGAGCCCACCGCGTACGTTCCCGGCGGCGGGCTGACCGTGCTCGGCACGACCTTGAACGTCCTGGTGGCCTTGCCCTTGCCGTTCACCAGCCACACCCGCCGCTCGGCCAGCGAGTAGACGACGCGCGTGCCCGTGCCCGACTGGGCCGGCACCGCGAATACGTCCTTCACCTTGGCCGGTCCCTTGGGCGGCTGCGAGGCGTGCGCCGCGGGGGTCTTGCCGGTGGGTGGTTCGGCGAGCTGCGCGGCGGAGGGGGCGCTCGCCGACGCCTGGTAGGCGAGGAAAGCGACCGCCGCCACGGCTGCCGCGGTGAGCCCGGCCACGATTCCCGAGCTGCTCCTTGCCACCTTGCTCCACCTCATGTTCGTGCTGCGCGCGTATTTGTGGTGACGGTAGCAGCAGGGGCCGGTAGGGACGGGGGACGCCGTGCTCCCCGTGCGCGGGCCGTAGGCTGTTTGTGTGCTCCTGCTCGCCGTTGATACCGCAACTCCAGCCGTCACCGTCGCCCTCCACGACGGTGATTCCGTCGTCGCCGAGGCCGGCCAGGTCGACGCACGCCGTCACGGGGAGCTGCTGCTCCCCACCGTCGACCGGGTCCTCGCCGAAGCCGGTCTGAAACTCGACGCCGTGACGGGGGTCGTCGTGGGCGTCGGCCCCGGTCCGTACACCGGACTGCGCGTCGGGCTGGCGACGGCCGAGACCTTCGGCCTCGTGCTCGGGGTGCCCGTCCACGGGCTGTGCACCCTGGACGGGCTGGCCTACGCGGCCGGGCTCACCGGGCCCTTCGCCGTGGCGACCGACGCACGGCGCAAGGAGGTCTACTGGGCGCGGTACGCCGATGCCCGTACGCGGGTCTCCGAGCCCGCCGTCGACCGGCCCGCCGACATCGCCGAGCAGCTCGCGGACCTGCCGGTCGTCGGCTCCGGGGCTCTCCTTTACCCCGGCGAGTTCCCCGACGCGCGTGGACCCGAGCACCAGTCGGCGGGCGCGCTGGCGTCGCTGGCCGCCGAAAAGCTCGCGGCGGGGGAGTCCGACGGCTTTCTGGCGCCGCTGCCGCTGTATCTGCGCCGGCCCGACGCGCAGGTCCCGAAGAACTACAAGGTGGTCACCCCGAAGTGACCGCGGTGCTGAGAGAAATGCGCTGGTGGGACATCGATCCGGTGCTCGAGCTTGAGCGGGAGCTGTTCCCCGAGGACGCCTGGTCGCCCGGGATGTTCTGGTCCGAACTCGCCCACGCGCGCGGGCCGCAGGCCACCCGCCGGTATGCGGTGGCCGAGGAGGACGGCAGGCTCGTCGGGTACGCCGGGCTTGCCGCCGCCGGAGGGCTCGGCGACGTACAGACCATCGCAGCCGCCCGTGATCAGTGGGGGACCGGACTCGGGTCCCGGCTGCTCACCGATCTGCTGGGGCACGCGAGCGCCTTCGAATGCTCCGAGGTGCTTCTCGAAGTGCGCGTCGACAACACGCGGGCGCAGAAGCTGTACGAGAGGTTCGGCTTCGAGCCGATCGGCTTCCGGCGCGGCTACTACCAGCCCGGCAATATCGACGCGCTCGTGATGCGGCTGACGACGACGACCGACCCGGCAGATCCCGCGACCTCCGTACAAGTACAAGAACAAGAAACCGGGATTCACCATGGCTGACGAACCGCTCGTCCTCGGCATCGAAACCTCCTGCGACGAGACCGGCGTCGGCATCGTCCGCGGTACGACCCTGCTCGCCGACGCGATCGCGTCGAGCGTCGACGAACACGCCCGCTTCGGCGGTGTGGTGCCGGAGGTCGCCTCGCGCGCGCACCTGGAGGCGATGGTTCCGACGATCGAGCGCGCGCTGAAGGAGGCGGGGGTCGCCGCTTCGGATCTGGACGGCATCGCGGTTACGGCGGGTCCGGGGCTGACGGGTGCGCTGCTGGTGGGCGTGTCCGCGGCCAAGGCTTACGCGTACGCGCTCGGGAAGCCGTTGTACGGCGTGAACCACCTGGCCTCGCACATCTGCGTCGACCAGCTGGAGCACGGTCCGCTGCCCGAGCCGACGATGGCGCTGCTGGTGAGCGGCGGGCACTCGTCGCTGCTGCTCGCCCCCGACATCACGAGCGACGTACGGCCGATGGGCGCGACCATCGACGACGCGGCGGGCGAGGCGTTCGACAAGATCGCCCGGGTGCTGAATCTCGGCTTTCCGGGTGGCCCGGTCATCGACCGGCTCGCGAAGGAGGGCGATCCGAAGGCGATCGCGTTCCCGCGCGGTCTGACCGGGCCGCGCGACGCGGCGTACGACTTCTCCTTCTCGGGGCTGAAGACGTCGGTGGCGCGGTGGATCGAGGCCAAGCGCAGTGCGGGCGAGGAGGTGCCGGTGCGGGATGTGGCGGCGTCGTTCCAGGAGGCGGTCGTCGACGTACTGACGCGCAAGGCGGTGCGGGCCTGCAAGGACGAGGGCGTCGACCACCTGATGATCGGCGGCGGCGTGGCGGCCAACTCGCGGCTGCGGGCGCTGGCGGCGGAGCGGTGCGAGCGGGCCGGCATTCAGCTGCGGGTGCCGCGGCCGGGGCTGTGTACGGACAACGGGGCGATGGTGGCGGCGCTCGGCGCGGAGATGGTGGCGCGGGGGCGGGCGGCGTCGGACTGGGATCTGTCGGCGGATTCGTCGCTGCCGGTGACTGAGCCGCACGTACCGGGTGCGGTGCGGGGTCCTGGCCACGATCACGATCACGTGCATGAGATCAGCAAGGACAATCTCTACTCGTGAGCGTCGTGCTGATGTGGGAGGCCCGC
Organism: Streptomyces sp. ISL-100; assembly: GCF_018614615.1. GTDB lineage: Bacteria > Actinomycetota > Actinomycetes > Streptomycetales > Streptomycetaceae > Streptomyces. Next base: position 6,470 of record NZ_JAGGOK010000016.1, read on the forward strand.
GCCGTCGAGGGGCGGGGCGCGGAGCTGCTGGAGTGGGCCCGGGCGCAGGCGGCTGTCCTGGCGGTCGAGCCGGTGCGCAGGGAGATCTTGCGGGCGCCGCAGGACCGGGTGCTCGTGATGACGTGGTGGGACGCGGGGTACGACGACGCCGGCCTGCCGGAACTGCCGGAGCCCGAGCCGGGGTTGATTACGCGGGCGGTTCATCGCTGGCGTTTCGAGTCGGTCGACGGCGGCTGACGGCGGCTGACGGCGGTGGATCAGGCGTGGGTAGTGTCGTGCGCATGTCTCGCCGTACGCCGCTTCCGCCGCCCCCGCCGCCCGAGCACATACGGGCCTGGCCCGGACCGGAGGCGATGCTCGCCGACCGGGCCCGGGCCATGGACGAGCTGATCGCGCGCGACCTCGGAGCCGGGCGGCTGGCGCGGTTCTGGCTGCTGGTGGGGGGCGCCGCGCTCGGGTGGGGGATCGTCGGGCTGGCCCTTCAGGCGTTCGAGGGGCCGGGCGACCCGCTCACCGCGGTCTTCGGCGCGGCGTTCGGAGCGGTTGGTCTGGCGGGCGTTGTGGCGTGCTGGATCTTCATCGGGCTGGGCGTGCGGCGTGACCGTGCGATCCGTCAGCTCGTGGTGGCCTGGGCGGACTTGGGCCGCGGCCACGGTTCTTCCGCTTCTTCCGCCGCGCCGTGGCGGGTACCCGGGCTCAGCCTGGCGTGGGTGCTGTCGGCGGTGGTGGTGTGCGGGCTGGGGCTGTGGTCGTCGCTGGGGTTCGCGGTGCGGGCGCGGCCGGGTTCTGAGACGTACGTGGACGCGGTGTTCTTTATCGGGCTCGGGGTCATTTTGTGGGTGGCCGGGCTGATATGTGCGGCGAAGGCGGTGGGGCACTTTCGGTGGGCTGTGCGGGCGGTGGGGTAAGGGTGCTTAGGGGGTACGGGCCTGCGGGGCTGTTCCCCAACCCGCCCCTTCCCGAAGCTGGGGGCAAGCCCCCAGACCCCCGGACGCCCTCCGGGCGGGTCAGGGGAAAGCCCCGAAGGGTCACGGTGCTGGGTGGCCGATCAGGACCGTCGGGGCACCCGCGACTCTCGTGAGGAAGACCGTTGCTGAACTCGGGCCGGACAGTTTCATCTTGCGGCGGAGCTCCTCCGGCTCGATCGCCGAGCCGCGCTTCTTCACCGTCAGTACGCCCACCCCCCGCTCCCGCAGCAGCGCCTTCAGCTTCTTCAGGCTGAACGGCAGCTGGTCGGTGATCTCGTAGGCGGTGGCGTACGGAGTGGGGTGGAGTTCGTCCGCCGTCACGTACGCGATCGTCTCGTCGATCAGGCGGCCGCCCACCTGCCGCGCCACCTCCGCCACCAGATGCGAGCGGATCACCGCGCCGTCCGGCTCGTACAGGTAGCGGCCGACCTTGCCGGGCTCCGGGTCCGGCAGGCCGGTGCCGAGAAGGCTGTGCGCGCCGGGGAGCAGGGTGGCCCGGATCGCCTTCGGGGCCGTGCCGAACCAGAACACCGCCTCCTTCACGTCGCCGCCGTCCGAGATCCACTCCGCTTCGGCGTCGTCCGGGACCGCCTCGTGCGGAACACCCGGTGCGATCTTGAGTGCGGCGTGTGCGGACGTACGGGCAGCCTCGATCGCCCAGGAGAGCGGCGGGGAGTACGCCTGCGGGTCGAAGATCCGGCCGCGGCCGCCGCGTCGCGCCGGGTCGACGAAGACCGCGTCGTACGGGGACGTGTCGATGGTCGTTACGTCGGCGCAGCGGACCTCGATGAGCGAGGCCAGGCCCAGCTCCTCCGCGTTCGCGCGCGCCACCTCCACCGTGAGCGGGTCGCGGTCGACCGCCAGGACCGAGATCCCCGCGCGGGCCAGCGCGATCGCGTCGCCGCCGATGCCGCAGCACAGGTCCGCCACGCTCCGTACGCCGAGTGTGGCGAAGCGCCCTGCGCGGTACGTCGCCACCGTCGTGCGGGTGGCCTGCTCGACGCCGTTCGGGGTGAAGAACATCCGGTACGCGTCCTCGGAGCCGAACTTCGCCACCGCCCGCTGTCGCAGCCGGGCCTGCCCGAGCGCCGTCGAGACCAGCGCGGCGGGGTGGTCGCGGCGCAGCCGCGTCGCGGTCGCCAGCTCGTCCGCGGGGTTGTGGTCGCGGAGCGCGGCGAGGAGGGCGCGGCCCTCTTCGGTGCGCAGGGCGGCGAAGGATTCCACGGCGTCAGGGGTGTCGTTCACGCGGTCAATTGTGGGCCAGCCGGGGGACCGTGTGCGCCCGCTCGCGGTGTCGCCCCGCCGACGGTGTCGTGCGCTGACAGGATCCATCGCCATGCAACTAGTACGACAAAAGGAAGAAATGACTGGGAAGGGGGGCAGGCAGGTCCGTATGGTCATGGCCGTTCTCCTTGTCGCCGCGATCGGCTCCGCATGCGCCACCGAGCCCGTTGACACGCCGGAGCCGGGCGGGCCGCGGGCCGCCGCACCCGCCGCCGGCCAGGAGCAGGCGTACCGGCAGGGGCCGGCCCGGGATCTGGCCGGGTACGCCGAACGGCTGCGGCGCGCCCAGACCGTGCGCGTCGCCGCCGCCAAGAAGTGGGGGCTCGCACAGGCGCCGCTCGCCGCACCCCCGCCACCCGCCGTGAAGCCGGAGATCACCACACGCAAGGGCTTCGAAGCGGGGCGCGGACTGCCGCCCGTCTTCACCACCGTCCCGGTCGACGAACGGGTCGTCTTCCTGACGATCGACGACGGCGTGGAGAAGGATCCGAAGCTGCTGCGGATGATGACCGAGCTGGGCGTCCCCTACAGCGCGTTCCTCAGCAACTACCTGGTGCGTGAGAACTACGGCTATTTCGAGCGGATGCAGGCGCGCGGCGTATCCCTGCACAACCACACCCTCAATCACCGCTACATGCCCGGCCTTTCCTATGCCCGGCAGAAGCGCGAGATCTGCGGAATGCAGACCATCATCCAGAAGCGGTACGGCAAGCGGCCCCGGCTCTTCAGGCCGCCGTACGGGGCGTACAACGCCGACACCCTGCGCGCCGCCCGCTCCTGCGGCATCAAGGCCGTGCCGCTGTGGGCCGCCGAGGCGTTCCCCGACCGGATGGAATGGCGCGAGTGGGACCGCGACCTGCATCCCGGCGACATCATCCTCACGCACTTCCGCGGCAGGGAGCAGTGGAAGGGCACCATGCCGGACATGATCCGGCGGGTCATGAAGACGGTCACTGCCAAGGGTTACGCCGTCGCCAGGCTGGAGGACTACCTGTGAGGCGCGCGCACCGGCTGCTGGCCGGACTGCTGGCGGCCGGTGCGCTCGCGCTCACCGGCTGCGCGCAGTCCGTGGACCCGATCGAGCGACTCGGGAGGAAGGCGGTGCGCAGCGTCGCACCGAAGGCGGGGGCGGGGGCGGCGGGGGCCGCCGGGCCCGCGGCCACCGGGGCGCACGGCGCACCGGCCCCGCGAGCCGGGGCGTACGCGCGATGGGGACTGCGGGAGCCGCTCCGTCCGGCGCCGGCGCCTCCGGTCCGTAAGCCGGCCCGGCCTTTTGTGGTGGACCGAGTACCGACCCGCGACAGGGTCGTCTTTCTTACCTTTGACGATGGTGCTGAGCGTGATCCGGAGTTTGTACGGATGGTCGACGAGCTCAAGCTGCCGATCAGCATGTTTCTGACGGACAGCGTGGCCTCGCCCGGGTACGACCACTTCGACCGGCTGAGGCGGGCCGGCGGCGGCCTCAGTACGGTGCAGAACCACGCGGTCGGCCACGTCTACCTGCCCGGTCTCCCGTACACCGGACAGCGCGCCCAGATCTGCGGCCAGCAGGACCGCCTGGAGGCCCGCTTCGGCGCGCGGCCGCGGCTCTTCCGGCCGCCGTACGGGGCGTACAACAACCAGACGCTGCGGGCGGCGGGCGACTGCGGGGCCGAGGCGGTGGTGCTGTGGGCGGCGTCGATGCAGATCAACGACCTGCGGTACGCGCACGGCGACCGGTTGCGGCCGGGCGACATCGTGCTCGCGCACTTCCGGGGGCCCGGCGAGCTCAAGGGCTCGACGATCACCGAGATGACGTCGCGGATGCTGCGCCGGATCCAGGAGCAGGGCTTCGCGGTGGCGCGGCTGGAGGACTATCTCTGACGCGGGGCGGGGGGCCGGGCCGGGCGTTCAGCCGCCGCTGGTCCTGCACTCGCTGTTGTCGCTACGCGCAGTGTCGTACGGAACCTGGGGCTCCGTCGGGGCGTTGGCCGTATCGGGAGCCGGCCGGCACGGGCCCGTGCCGGGCCCGGCACGGGCGCGTTCGTCAACACGTACGGCGGCGTCGGATTGGCACTCCGCTTGACCGAGTGCTAACCGCGTCATAGTCTCGGCGTTGGCACTCTCCACCGGTGAGTGCCAACAGTAGCGACGGGCAGGTCCGGCACCCGCGACGACGGATCCACCTGGTCGCCACCCCACATCAGTTAACCCCGTGAGATCTCCGAAGGGGGAGACCGGACCGTGACGACCACCAGCTCCAAGGTTGCCATCAAGCCGCTCGAGGACCGCATTGTGGTCCAGCCGCTCGACGCCGAGCAGACCACGGCCTCTGGCCTGGTCATTCCGGACACCGCCAAGGAGAAGCCCCAGGAGGGCGTCGTCCTGGCCGTGGGCCCGGGCCGCTTCGAGGACGGCAAGCGCCTTCCGCTCGACGTGGCCGTCGGCGACGTCGTGCTGTACAGCAAGTACGGCGGCACCGAGGTGAAGTACAACGGCGAGGAGTACCTCGTCCTCTCGGCTCGCGACGTGCTCGCGATCATCGAGAAGTAATTCACTCAAGATTGCTTTTGATCTGCGCCCCTGGCACCCAGCGACAGCCGGGCGGCCCGGGGCGCATTTCGTTTGAGAGGACAGAGAAGCTCCATGGCGAAGATTCTGAAGTTCGACGAGGACGCCCGTCGCGCCCTTGAGCGCGGCGTCAACAAGCTTGCCGACACGGTGAAGGTGACGATCGGTCCCAAGGGCCGCAACGTCGTCATCGACAAGAAGTTCGGCGCCCCCACCATCACCAACGACGGTGTCACGATCGCCCGCGAGGTCGAGCTCGACGACCCGTACGAGAACCTGGGTGCCCAGCTCGTGAAGGAGGTGGCGACCAAGACCAACGACATCGCGGGTGACGGCACCACCACCGCCACCGTGCTGGCCCAGGCGCTGGTCCGCGAGGGCCTGCGCAACGTCGCCGCCGGCGCTTCCCCGGCCGCCCTGAAGAAGGGCATCGACGCCGCGGTCAAGGCGATCTCCGAGGACCTCCTCGCGAACGCCCGTCCGATCGAAGACAAGTCCGACATCGCCGCCGTGGCCGGGCTCTCCGCCCAGGACTCGCAGGTCGGCGAGCTCATCGCCGAGGCGATGGACAAGGTCGGCAAGGACGGTGTCATCACCGTCGAGGAGTCCAACACCTTCGGCCTGGAGCTCGACTTCACCGAGGGCATGGCCTTCGACAAGGGCTACCTGTCGCCGTACATGGTGACCGACCAGGAGCGTATGGAGGCCGTCCTCGACGACCCGTACATCCTGATCCACCAGGGCAAGATCGGCTCGATCCAGGACCTGCTGCCGCTGCTGGAGAAGGTCATCCAGGCCGGCGCGTCCAAGCCGCTGCTGATCATCGCCGAGGACGTCGAGGGCGAGGCCCTGTCGACCCTGGTCGTCAACAAGATCCGTGGCACCTTCAACGCCGTCGCGGTGAAGGCCCCCGGCTTCGGTGACCGCCGCAAGGCCATGCTCGGCGACATCGCCACCCTCACCGGTGCGACTGTCATCGCCGAAGAGGTCGGTCTCAAGCTGGACCAGGCCGGTCTCGACGTGCTGGGCTCCGCCCGCCGCGTGACCGTCACCAAGGACGACACGACGATCGTCGACGGCGGCGGCGACTCCGCCGAGGTGACCGGCCGCGTCAACCAGATCAAGGCCGAGATCGAGTCCACGGACTCCGACTGGGACCGCGAGAAGCTCCAGGAGCGCCTCGCGAAGCTGGCCGGCGGCGTGTGCGTGATCAAGGTCGGCGCCGCCACCGAGGTGGAGCTCAAGGAGAAGAAGCACCGTCTGGAGGACGCCATCTCCGCGACCCGCGCCGCGGTCGAGGAGGGCATCGTCTCCGGTGGTGGCTCCGCTCTGGTCCACGCCGCCAAGGTGCTCGAGGGCGGCCTGGGCAAGACCGGCGACGAGGCGACCGGTGTCGCGGTCGTCCGCCGCGCCGTCGTCGAGCCGCTGCGCTGGATCGCCGAGAACGCCGGCCTTGAGGGCTACGTCATCACCGCCAAGGTGAGCGAGCTCGACAAGGGCCACGGCTTCAACGCCGCGACCGGTGAGTACGGCGACCTGGTCAAGGCCGGCGTCATCGACCCGGTCAAGGTCACCCGCTCCGCGCTGGAGAACGCCGCGTCCATCGCGTCGCTGCTGCTCACGACCGAGACCCTGGTCGTCGAGAAGCCGGCCGAGGAAGAGGCGGACGCCGGTCACGGCGGTCACGGCCACAGCCACTGACCTCGCTCGCGAGTCGCACAAAGGCCCTCGTTCCCGCCGCTCAGCGGTGGGAACGAGGGCCTTTGCGTCGGGGCCTGCTACGACGACGGCTCGACCATGCCGAGCTGGCGCATCATGCCCATCACGTCCCAGTGCCACCAGCCTTCCTTGATCTTGCCGTCCTCGAACCGGAAGGTCGTGGTGCCGACGTTGCTGACCGCGTTGCCGGTCGCGGGCATGCCCCGCATCTCTCCGGTGTTGGTGCCGCGCCAGCTCCAGCGCGTCGCGACCCGGTCGCCCTCGGCCACCTGGTCCTCGATGGTGAACTGGAAGTCGGGGAACGCCGTGCGGTAGCCGAGTGCCTCCATGCGGATGCCGTCGACCCCTTGGGTGTCCTGCTCGTTGGCGACGTCGTGGTCGCGGTAATCGGCCGCGAAGATCTCGCTGAAGCCGGCAGGATCGTCCGTACCGCAGAGTTCCAGGAAGAACCGGCGACAGGTGTCCTTGTTCAGCTGTTCGTCGCGGACCACGTCGAGATCCGTGAACGAGGGCATCCCGTCACAGAGCGCCACCATCTCCTGGAAGGTCTTGTCGGTCTCCGGCAGATGGGAGTTCTTCATCGCCTCCTCGTACGACGGGAACTCGACTATCTCGACGTAGTGGTTCGCTTCCGACCGGTCCTTGCCAATGACGTTGTGGGTGGCGGTCCTCTTGCCCTTGGTCTGCTCGGCCCACTTGTCCATGAGCTGGTTCATGTCTTCGGACCGTTCGGTCTTGTAGTCGATTATCTGTACGAATTTCATGCCGCCTCCTGACCTCGATGGGATATGTCCCAGTTTAGTGAGGATTCGGCTTTGCGCCTGGTCAGGCGGAGTGTCGCAGGGCCGCCGGGTGGACCGGGTCGGCGAAGGGGCGCCCCTCGGCGTAACGCTCCAGTTCGTCCAGCGACTGGTCGGCCATGCGGTGGAGTTCGTCGCCCAGTGATCCCGCGATGTGGGGGGTGAGGAGGACGTTCGAGAGGTCGTACAACGGCGAGTCCGGGGGCGGCAGTTCCGGGTCTGTCACATCGAGTACGGCGCTCAGGCGGCCGGAGGCCAGCTCCGGGAGCAGCGCGGCCTCGTCGATGAGGGAGCCGCGCGCGGTGTTGATCAGCGTCGCGCCGGTGGGCATCGCGGCCAGCTGGGGGGTGCTGATCATGCGGTGGGTCGCCGGGAGCTGCGGGGCGTGGACGGAGACGACGGAGCTGCGGGCGCACAGCTCGTCGAGCGGCGCGAGCTCGACGCCGAGGGCGGCGGCTTCGCGCGGGGCGACGTACGGGTCGTACAGCAGGACGTCCAGGTCGAAGGGGCGGAGCAGCTCGATGACGCGGCGGCCGATGCGCGAGGCGCCGACGATTCCTACGGTGCGGCGGTGGTTTCCGGCGCTGTGGAGCTCCGCGCGCCAGTCGTGGTCGGCGCGCAGGGCGCGGTAGCGGGCGGCGGAGTGCAGGACGCGTTTGCCGGCGAAGAGGATCGCGGCGAGCGTGTACTCGGCCACGGGCAGGGCGTTGGCGGCGGCGGCCGAGGTGACGGCGATACCGCGGTCCCAGCAGGCCTGGGTGATGTGGTGCTTGACGGAGCCCGCCGCGTGGATGACGGCGCGGAGGTTCGGGGCGGCGTCGAGGATTTCGGCGGTGAGCGGGGTGGCGCCCCAGCAGGTGAAGAGGACCTCGGCCTCGGCGAGGGCGGTCGCGATGGGCGGCGCGGGGGTGGTGAGGTCGTGCGCGACGAGGTACGGGTCGGTGCGCGCCAGCTCGGCCAGGCGGCTGCGGTGGCGGTCGGTGAACAGGCGTTGCGCGATACCGGGGCCCATGGCGAGAAGCAGGGACGGCTGATTGTCAGTGGCGTGGTGCATGGTGGAACTCGGGCTCCTCTTCGGTCGCTTGACGGTCGCTCGGCGTGCGTCACTCGGTCACTTGACGCTTCCGGCGGTGAGCCCGGCCTTCCAGTGCTGCTGGAGGGAGACGAAGGCGACGATCAGGGGGACGACGGCGAGGAGTGAGCCGGTGACGACGAGGGGGTAGAACTCCGGCTCGCCGTGGGCGTTGCTGTTCCACGCGTACAGGCCGAGGCTCAGCGGGAAGAGCTTCTGGTCCGAGAGCATCACCAGGGGGAGGAAGAAGTTGTTCCAGATCGCGGTGAACTGGAAGAGGAAGACGGTCACGAAGCCGGGCATGATCATGCGCATACCGATGGACCAGAAGGTGCGCAGCTCGCCGGCTCCGTCGATACGGGCGGCTTCGAGGGCCTCGTTCGGGATGTAGCCGGCGCTGAAGACCCGGGCGAGGTACACGCCGAAGGGGTGGACCAGTACGGGGACGAGCACGGCCCAGTAGGTGTTGACGATGCCTACTTCGCTGGCGAGCAGGTACATGGGCAGGGCCAGCGCGGTGGTCGGGACCAGCACGCCGAGCAGGACGACGCCGAACAGCTTCTCCTTGCCCCTGAAGTGGTACTTGTCGAAGGCGTAGCCCGCGGCGACGCTGATCAGCGAGCTGACCACGGCGCCGCCGCCCGCGTAGAGAAGGCTGTTGAGGTACCAGCGGAAGTAGACGCCGTCGCTGTACGTCGCCAGGGCGGAGAGGTTCGCGCCAAGGTTGAAGTCCTCGAAGGAGAAGGCGTTTCCGGCGAGCAGTCCGCCGGTGTCCTTCGTAGCGGCGGTGACCAGCCAGACGAGGGGGAGAAGCATGTAGACCATGGCGAGGACGAGCGCGCCGTTGACGGCGGTCTTCGACATCCAGCGGCTGGTGGCGGTGTTCGTGTGGGGAGAGCTCATGCCTTCTTGCCCTTCCGGCCGGTGAAGCGGGTGACCGCGAAGGAGAGCAGCGCGGCGGTGAGCGCGAGGAGTACGGAGGCGGCGGCCGCCAGTCCGTAGTCACCCCGGTCGAAGGCCGCGGTGTACGCGTACATGTTCGGCGTCCAGGTGGAGGTGACGGATGATCCGGTGCCCTTGTTGATGATCAGCGGCTCGGTGAACAGCTGCAGCGAGCCGATGACCGTGAACAGCGCCACCATCACGACCGAGGCGCGGATCAGCGGGACCTTGATGCTGAACGCGATGCGCCAGGCGCCCGCCCCGTCCACCGTGGCCGCTTCGAGTACGGAGCGGTCGACGGCCTGGAGGGCGGCGTAGAAAATCACCATGTTGTAGCCGAGCCATTCCCACAGCGCGATGTTGATGACGGAGGGGAGGGCGCCTTCGGGTGCGAAGAAGTCGAAGCCGATACCGCCGGCCTCCATGGCGTCGACGACCGGGCTGAGCTGGGGCGTATAGAGATAGACCCAGATCAGCGCGGCGATGATGCCCGGTACGGCGTGCGGCAGGAAGAGCGCGAGCTGGAAGAAGCGGCGGGCGTGCGCGAGTGTGGAGTCGAGGAGCAGGGCGAGTGCGAGGGCTCCGCCGATCATCAGCGGGATGTAGAAGACGCAGTACCCGAGGAGTACGACGAAGCCCTCGCGGAAGGCCGGATCACCCAGCGCCGCCAGGTAGTTGTCGAGACCGCTGAAGACGGTCTCCGTTCCGCCGAAGCCCAGTCCCGACTGCTTCTCGGTGAACAGGCTCAGCCAGACCGCGTATCCGATCGGCACCACCATCACCAGGGTGAAGAGGACGAAGAAGGGGGTCAGCAGGACGCCGGCGGCGGCGTTGGTGCGGGTGCGGGCCTTCACGTTGTTCCTCAGCCCTCGACCTTCAGGCCGCGCTTCTTCAGCTCGGAGACGGTCGCGTCGTGCCCGGCCTTGACCGCGTCGGCGATCGTCGCGCCGCCGTTCGTGACCTTGCCGAACTGGTCCTTGATGACGGTGTTGGTGGTGCCGGTGCTCGGGCCCCACGCCCAGTTGGGGGTGATGGAGGCGCCGGCGTCCTCGAAGACCTGGTAGATGTCCTGGCCGCCGTAGTACGTCGCGTCGAAGGCCTCCTTGGCCGCCGGGCGCAGTTCGGCGGCTGCCGGAAAGGCACTCGACGTACCGGAGGCGATCCGGGCCTTGACGCCTGCCTCGGTGGTCGTCATCCACTTCGCGAACTCGACCGCGGCCGCGGTCTTCTTGCTGTCCTTGGTGACCGCGAAGGTGGAGCCGCCCAGCATGCCGCTGGCCGGCTTGCCGTCCCAGGACGGCATCGGGGCGACGGCCCACTTGCCGCCCTGCTCGGGCAGGGTGCCGGCCAGGACACCCGCGCCCCAGGAGGCGCCGAGGTAGCCGATGGTGCCGCCCCTCTTGAGGGAGTTGGTCCACTCCGGGCTGAAGGAGGCGTTGTTGCGGACCAGGTCGTCGTCGAGGAGACCCTGCCAGTACGACGCGACCTTCGTTGTCGCGGCGTCGGTCGTGTCGACCTTCCAGGTGTCGCCCTCGGCCTTGAACCACTGGGCGCCGGCCTGCCAGGCCATTGCCTGGAAGGTGGTGGGGTCGTCGGGGAAGAAGGTGCCGATGCGCGCCTTCTTGTCGGCCTTCTTGACATTTTCGGCGGCCTTGCGGAACTCGTCCCACGTCTTGGGGACTTCGACGCCGTGCTTCTTGAACACGTCCTTGCGGTAGTAGAAGGCCTGCGGCGAGGCGTCGAAGGGGACGGCCCAGTTCTTGCCGCCGAGAGTGGTCAGCTCGACCGCCTGCGGCAGGAACTTCTTCTTCACGTCGTCGGTGAGGTGGCCGCTGATGTCCTGGACCGAGCCCTGGCTGACGAACTCGGGGAGCATCGGGTACTCGATGGAGACCAGGTCGGGGGCGTTGCCCGCCTTTACCGCGTTGGAGATCTTGGCGTAGCCGCCGGCGTTGCCGGAGGGGATCTCCTCGAACTTCACCCGGATGTCCTTGTGCGAGGCGTTGAAGGCGTCGACCACCTCCTTCGAGCCCTTGGCCCAGCCCCAGAAGGTGATCGAGACGGGCTTGCCGTCGGCGGCGGAATTCTTCTCCTCTTCGCCGCTGCCGCCGCAGGCCGTGAGAACGGCGAGGGCGGTGGCGGCGCCGACTATGGCATGGGACGTTCTGTTCCAACGTGGGCTCACGGCACGGCTCCTGACGGGCGGCGACACTGGCGTTGGCCGTGATCCTTGAGCCAGCGCTGAGCGAAGTCAAGAGCGAAAGATTGATTGATCGAAAAAAGATCAGATCGATGAGGCTCCGCAGGATCCCCGTACGCGCAGCTGCGGAAGCAGCGTCAGGTGTCGCCGCGGTTCCTGCCCACCCGCGCCGCGCGCCTGCCCGAGCCGTTCCACCAGCAGCCCGGTGGCATGCCGCCCCACCTCTCGCTTCGGCGGCGCCACCGCCGTCAGCGGGGTGTCCGCGAGCGCCGCGACCTCGTCGTCGTACGCGATCAGCGCCAGATCCCGCGGCACCCGCACGCCCAGCTCCGCCAGCCGCTGCACCACCTGGATCGCGTCCACGTCGTTGTGGATCAGCGCCGCCGTCGCCGCCCCCGACGTCACCGCCGCCCGCAGCGCCTGCACCGCCGCCTCGAAGCGGTCCGGGTGCACCTCCGCCGGTACGGAATCGATCACGTCCCGCGGCGCCCGCACCCCCAGCACGCCCAGCGCCTCCGCGTACCCCGAACGCACCGCGAGAGCCGTCGGCGAGTCGTCGCGGGCCATCAGCAGCGGCGCCCCGTGCCCCAGCTCCATCAGGTGGCGCACGGCCAGCAGCACCCCGTGCCGGTGGTCCGAACAGACCCGGTCGAGCCCGTCCAGCGGCGAGCCCGCCGCCGGCTGCCGCTCCAGCAGCACGGTGGGCACGGGCAGCGAGGTGATCCAGTCGCCGTACGCCGCCGGGTCGCCCGGCCGCCGCCACCCCGGCGCCACCAGCAGCCCCTCGGCCCCCGCCGCCAGCAGGCCCTCGGCGCGCGCGTGGTCCTCCTCCGGGCGGTAGTCCGAGATCCGCAGGATCAGCCGGGCCCCGGCCCGCGCCGCGGCCTCGTGCGCACCCCGGATGACCTCGGCGAAGTAGTACGTCGCGGAGGGAGCCAGCATGCCGAGTACCAGACCGCTGCCGGGGCCCGCGACCGCCGCGACCGGAGCACCCTGCTCCCGCGGCCAGGACACCGACCCGTGCACCCGGTCGAGCAGCCCGCGCCCGGCCAGCTCCTCCACGTCCCGGCGCACCGTGACGGGCGAGACCCCCAGCAGGCCGGCGAGGTCCGAAACGCGGGCAGAGCCCCGTTCCCGTACCAGGCCCAGCAGTCGGTCGTGACGTTCAGCAGCACTCTCGCGCACGGTGGCAGTCCCCCTCGGCAGTGTGTGGCACAGAAACCAGTGTGATCGAACGATAGGAGTTTCGATCATTCAACCGCAATCCATTGACGTTCGATCAACCCAGGTTTTAGATTCTGGCCTGGACTCCGGCGACCAGGGGAGCATCATGCCGTTCGGGAACCGCGACGAATGGGAATCGACGGCGGACCAGCTCCTGCTGGCCGTACGCCCCCACGCCACCCCGCGCCGCGCCTTGATCAACCTGCCCGGCTCCCGCCCCAGTTGGTCCGGGCCCCGCTCCGACGGCCTCGAAGGCTATGCGCGTACGTTCCTGCTCGCCGCCTTCCGAGTCGCCGGCGCGGAAGGCCACGACCCGCACGGCCACCTCGCCCGCTACGCCGAAGGACTCACCGCAGGCACCGAAAAGCCGGTGAGCGACAGCGAGTTGACCAAGGAAGCGCCCGAGTCCTGGCCGCTCATGGCCGACGTACGCCAAGCCGTCGTCGAATCCGCCTCCATCGCCCTCGCCCTGCGCCTCACCCGCCCCTGGCTCTGGGACACCCTCGACGAGCGCACCCGCGCCCGCACCGTCGACTGGCTGCTGCCCGCCCTCGCCCCGTCCCCCGTCGACAACAACTGGTGGCTCTTCGGCCTCACAGTCGCCGGGTTCCTCCAGGACATCGGCATCGCGACCGACCGCCCGCGGGCCACCATCGACCGCTCCCTCGCCCGCATCGAGGAATGGCACCTCGGCGACGGCTGGTACAGCGACGGCCCCAACCGTGCCTTCGACCACTACAACGCCTGGGCCCTGCACTTCTATCCCGTCCTGCACGCCCACCTCGCGGGCGACGAAACACTCCTCGCCCGCTACGGCCCGCGCCTGCACGCCCAACTCGAAGCCGAGACGAGGATGTTCGACGCCAACGGCGCCCCCATGCCGTACGGCCGCTCCCTCACCTACCGCTTCGCCGCCGCGGCCGCCCCCTGGCTCGGCGAACTCACCGGCCACACCCCCCTCAGCCCGGGCGCTACCCGCCGCCTCGCCTCCGGCACCCTGCGCTACTTCCTCGACCGGGGCGCGGTCGGCGCCGACGGACTGCTGACGCTCGGCTGGCACGGCCCGTACGCCCCGGTCATCCAGAGCTACTCAGGCCCGGCCTCCCCCTACTGGGCCGCCAAGGGCTTCCTCGGCCTGCTGCTACCGGCCGGCCACCCGGCCTGGACCGACCCCGAAGAGCCGTTGCCCGCCGAGACCCGGGACGCCGTCACCACCCTCGGCCCGCCGAACATGCTGATCCAGTCCACGGCGGCCGACGGTCTCGTACGCCTCCACAACCACGGCAGCAACCACGTCGGCCCGGACGAGGACCCCGGCTACGCCCGCTTCGCCTACTCCACCCGCACGGGCCCGACCCACGACAGCGCCGATAACCACTTCGCCCTGCGCATCGACGGCGCCTGGACCCAACGCGGCCCCGCCCGCCCCCTGGCAGGCGGCCCCGGCTGGGCTGCCTCCGCGCACACCCCCGCCCCCGGCATCCGCGTCGCGTCCGCCACCGCCGTCCACGGCCGCGCCGAACTCCGCGCCCACCTCGTCACCGGCGCCCCGGAGGGAACCCCCGTACGCCAGACCGGCTGGGCCTGCGACGGCCGGGTGACCGCCCAGCTCCACCCGCTCCACGGCTACACCACCGCCCGCGACTTGCCCACCGGCTCGACCCTGGCCGCTGCCCGCACCCGTACCGCCGCTCTCGACGGCCGCACCACGGCGGGCGACACCCTCTTCGCGGCCCTGGCATCCCTCACCGCCGAGCCCGACCCGGCGCCCGTCATCACCCTCGCCGACGTCCGGATCACCGGCCACACCATCGAGGTCACCTGGCGGGACGGGTCAACTGCCGAGCTGAGCCTGGGTCACTGAGGTCCGTACTTCCGGCCCGTCTTCGAAGTGATCCCTCCCAGCAGGCCACGAGGCGCCAGCTTCACCGCGCCCATCAGCGCCTTGTACCGCGGGTCCGGCACCGACACCGTCTTCCCGCGCGCCAGATCACCCATCGCCGCCGCCACCAGCTTGTCCGCGTCGAGCCACATCCACCCCGGGATGTTGTCCGTCCCCATCCCGGCCCGCTCATGGAATTCCGTACGTACGAAACCGGGACACAGCGCCATCAGCCGCACCCCGCTCCCCGCCAGGTCCCGAGCCGCGCCCTGCGTGAACTGCACGACCCACGCCTTGGAGGCTCCGTACGTCCCGCGCGGTACGAAGGCGGCGACGGACGCGACGTTGACGACGCCGCCGCGCCCCCGCTCCTTCATCCCGGCGGTGGCCGCCGCCGTCAGCCGCAGAACCGCCTCGCAGTGCACCTTCAGCATCGTCAGTTCGTCGGCCATGGACACTTCGAGGAAGCGCCCCTTGTTGCCGAACCCCGCGTTGTTGACCAGCAGATCCACCGGATGTCTGCGGTCCGACAGCCGCGCCTCGACCGACGTGATCCCGGCGTCCGTCGACAGGTCCGCGGTCAGCACCTCCGCTTCGATGCCGTGCAGATCGTGCAGCTCCGTCGCCTGTTCCTGGAGCCGCTCGGTGTCGCGGGCCACCAGCACCAGGTTGTGCCCGTCCGTGGCGAGGCGCCGCGCGAAGGCGGCGCCGATGCCTGCTGTAGCTCCGGTAATCAGTGCAGTCGTCATGCGGGGCACGTTAGTGCCCCGCATGACGCGCCCGCCCGCCAGGCTTTGCGGCCCAGGACTGTCAGGAGACGTACTTGCGCGCCGCCTCCAGCGCCTCCGGGTGCAGCGCCTCACCGGCCGCGAGCGTGCGCGCCAGCAGCTCGCGCTCCGTCGTCGCGGCCCTGAACTGCAAGCCGACCGTGACGTCGTGGTCCGGCCGGTGCAGGATCTCGATGGTGTCGCCCGCCCGTATCTCGCCCGGCTCGATCACCCGCAGGTACGCCCCGGGCGCGGCCTGCCGCGTGAAGCGCTTGACCCATCCCTTCTCGCCGAGGGCCTGCGCGAACGTACGGCACGGAATGCGGCTGGAGGTCACCTCCAGGACCAAGTCGGCGCCGACGCGCCAGCGTTCGCCGATGAGCGCGCCGTTTACGTCGAGCCCGAGGGTCGTGAGGTTCTCGCCGAACGAGCCGTTGGCCAGCGTGCGCCCCAGCTCGCGCTCCCAGCCGTCGAGGTCCTCGCGCGCGAAGGCGTACACCGCCTGGTCGTCACCACCGTGATGGCGCTTGTTGCACACCGAGTCCCCGACCAGCCCGCCCGCCCCGACGCCCTTGGGCCCGGGCGCCACCACCCGAACGGGCCCGTCGACGGGCTGCTTGTTGATGCCGGTGGTGCCACTCGGAGCGTCGGCGTAATCCACGGCCTCGGCGCGGCCCACGTTCACGGTCAGAAGCTTCATGGCCGAACGTTAACCGGCCATGACTCAAAGTCGCTCGCCATTATTCTGCGGCAAACCCAAGAGTCGCTTATGCTTGAAGGGTGATCGAAGCCCGTCATCTCCGTATCCTGCGCGCCGTGGCCGCCACCGGTTCCTTCTCCGCCGCCGCGCGCGAACTCGGCTGCACGCAGCCCGCCGTGAGCCAGCAGATGAAGGCCCTCGAACTCTCCGCGGGCACCACGCTGCTCATCCGTACGGGCCGCGAGATGCGCCTCAGCCAGGCGGGCGAGGTCCTGGTCCGGCACGCGGTCGGCATCCTCGCCGGGCTGACCGCCGCCGAGGAGGAGGTCGCCGCCATCGCGGGCCTGCGCGCCGGACGCGTACGCCTGGTGTCGTTCCCCAGCGGCAGCTCCACCCTCGTCCCCACCGCGCTGGCCGCGCTGCGCGCCGCCCACCCCGGCACCCGCGTGTCACTGGTCGACGCGGAGCCCCCGCGCTCGGTCGAAATGCTGCGCGAGGGCGACTGCGACGTGGCGCTGGCGTTCCGCTACGGGCCCGGGGGCGCCACCGAGGACTGGAACGACCTGGTCGTACGCCCGCTGCTCACCGACCGTCTCGTCGGCCTGGTCCCCGAGGGGCACCGGCTCGCGGAGGCCGGCCAGGTCGGCATCGGGGAACTGGCCGACGAGCCGTGGATCGCGGGCTGCCCGCGCTGCCGCAGGCAGCTGGTCGAGGTGTGCGAGAGCGCGGGCTTCACGCCCCGGATCGATTTCGCGACCGACGACTACCCGGCCGTGATCGGCCTGGTCGGCGCCGGCCTCGGGGTCGCGGTCCTGCCCGAGCTGGCGATGGAGTCGGTACGTCCGAAAGGTGCGCGCACCGTGGCGGTGGAGCCGGCCGTGCGGCGCGAGATCGTGGCGCTCACGCTGCCGGACCTGGCTCAGGTGCCGGCGGTGGCGGCCACACTCGACCAGCTGGCGCTCGCTGCGGCTCGCTGAGTGAGGTCAGTGCGCTGAGTGAGGTCAGTGCAGGAGGCTGGTGCAGGCCGCGGCGCAGGCTGCGGTCCTTGATGCGGGCACGGTGCAGAAACGTTCCTTCGCGGGTTTGTTCACAGCGATGGTTTCATGGGGTCGGTGTGGGTGGCGGGCCCCGTCGAAGCCGTGATGAGACGGTTGCGCGCGCGGCCCATCAGCTCTTCTCGCTCATCCTCGGTCAGTCCGCCCCATACGCCGTAGGGCTCACGCACCGCAAGGGCGTGCGCCGCACATTCCGCGCGTACCGGGCACCTCATGCAAACCTCCTTAGCCGAGTTCTCACGCGCACTCCGCGCCGCGCCCCGCTCTCCCTCCGGATGAAAGAAGAGCGAGCTGTCCACCCCGCGGCACGCCGCGAGCAGCTGCCAGTCCCACAGATCGGCGTTGGGTCCGGGAAGGCGGGAGAAATCTGCCATTGCTTGTCCCCTTGCATCGATGCATCGAGAGTGCGTCTGGACCGTGAGGCGGCACCTACTTGTGCAAGTAGATGTAAATATGACTCATTGCGAATCTAGCCACAGACACCAGCAAAACGGAAGAAAAGCCGCTAAATGGGGCATAGCTTCGCTTAGGGGGCATGGCGACCTCTGATGCGCTTCTCTGCGACCAAGCCCTCACGTAGAGTGCCGATGGTGGCAGTCCAACCCGTAACTCTTTCGAGTGACCGTCGTTGAGAGTGCGAGGCGGTTGAAAGAACAAGCGATCGGGCAAGTGTCCGAGAGCGTCAATCGCACAGGTGACGAGATATGTACCAGCCTGGAGGCTCAAGGTGACGCGCAGCAGCTGTGAGAGCCGCGGAGGACAGCAATGACATCCGTCCTCGTCTGCGACGACTCCCCGCTTGCCCGAGAGGCGCTTCGCCGGGCGGTCGCGACCGTGCCCGGTGTGGAGCGCGTGACGACAGCGGCCAACGGCGAGGAAGTCCTCCGCCGCTGGGGCGCCGACCGCTCGGACCTGATTCTGATGGACGTACGCATGCCCGGTCTGGGCGGCGTCGAGACCGTGCGCCGGCTGCTCTCCGCAGACCCGGGCGCCCGGATCATCATGCTCACGGTCGCCGAAGACCTCGACGGGGTCGCGCTCGCGGTCGCCGCCGGTGCCCGCGGCTACCTGCACAAGGACGCCTCGCGCGCCGAACTGCGTGCGACCGTCACCCAGGCGCTCGCCGACCCGACCTGGCGGCTCGCCCCGCGCCGGCTCAGGTCGGCGGAGATGGGTGCGGCGCCGACGCTCACAGCGCGTGAGATCCAGGTGCTCGAAGGTATGAGCCACGGACGCTCCAACGCCGAGATCGGCCGTGAGCTCTTCCTTTCGGAGGACACGGTCAAGACCCACGCCCGGCGGCTCTTCAAGAAACTCGGCGCCTCGGACCGGGCGCACGCGGTCGCGCTCGGATTCCGCTGGGGCCTGGTCCGTTAGGACCGGGGCCGGTGCGCTCCCGCGCGGGTGCTGCTACGACGTGCCCCGTCCGCCGTCCGGCGGGCGGGGTAACGGACGCCCGTGCCCCTTTCCGTCGCCGATGCCGCATCCTTGAGGGGTGGAGTTCCTCGGGGACGATTCGGTCGAGCGGGAGGGGAGGGCTCAGGAGATGAGTTCCGGCGTACCTGCTCATAACGCTTCGGTGCACAACTACGGACGTGGTGCCGCGGATGGGTCGGTGTCAAGGCACCATGGACCGATGCGCGACGACGAGACGACGGTGATCGGTGCACTCGTCCGACGTGCCGTCGAGGGCGACGAGCAGGCGACGCACGATCTGCTGGCCCGCGTCCATCCGCTGGCTCTGCGCTACTGCCGCACCCGGCTGAGCCGGCTACCCGGTGATGCCCGCCACTTCGTGGAGGACCTGGCGCAGGAAGTCTGCGTCGCGGTCCTCATGGCTCTGCCGCGCTACAAGGACACCGGACGGCCCTTCGAGGCCTTCGTCTTCGCCATCGCCGCGCACAAGGTCGCGGACCTCCAGCGCGCCGCGATGCGTCACCCCGGGTCGACCGCGGTGCCGTCCGACGAGATGCCGGAGCGGCCCGACGATTCCCTCGGCCCCGAGGAGCGCGCGCTGCTCAGCAGCGACGCCGAGTGGGCGAAGAAACTTCTGGCAAATCTTCCCCAGGCGCAGCGCGAGCTGCTCGTGCTCCGGGTCGCGGTCGGGCTGACCGCCGAGGAGACCGGGCAGATGCTGGGCATGTCCCCAGGTGCCGTGCGGGTCGCGCAGCATCGCGCGCTCAGCCGGCTGCGGGCGCTCGCCGGGCAGTGACGCCGACGCGCCCGGTCCTTCCGCGTGCCGTATGAACGTACAGACCTTGTGGGTGATCTTGCTCGTGGAATGAGACACCGTGCGATCCCGTTAGCATGGACATCCGCGCCGAGCAAGACCATTTGGGAAGGTGTCAGGCATGACTGCCAACGTCGATGGAGTGCCCGAGAAGTTCGCGATGCTCGGGCTTACCTACGACGACGTGCTGCTGCTGCCTGGCGCGTCGGACATGGCCCCCGACCAGATCGACACTTCCTCGTACATCTCGAAGAACGTACGAGTGAACGTTCCGCTGCTGTCCGCCGCGATGGACAAGGTCACCGAGGCGCGCATGGCCATCGCCATGGCCCGCCAGGGCGGCGTCGGTGTCCTGCACCGCAACCTCTCGATCGCCGACCAGGCCAACCAGGTCGACCTCGTCAAGCGCTCCGAGTCCGGCATGGTGACCGACCCGATCACCGTGCGCCCGGACACCACGCTCGGCGAGGCCGACGAGCTGTGCGCCAAGTTCCGCATCAGCGGTGTGCCGGTGACGGACGCGGCGGGCAAGCTGCTCGGCATCGTCACCAACCGCGACATGGCCTTCGAGACCGACCGCGCGCGCCAGGTCCGCGAGATCATGACGCCGATGCCGCTCGTCACGGGCAAGGTCGGCATCTCCCGCGTCGACGCGGTCCAGCTGCTGCGCCGCCACAAGATCGAGAAGCTTCCGCTGGTCGACGACGCGGGCATCCTCAAGGGCCTCATCACGGTCAAGGACTTCGTCAAGGCCGAGAAGTACCCGAACGCCGCCAAGGACGCCGAGGGCCGACTGCTCGTCGGCGCGGCCGTGGGTGTCGCCGGTGACGCGTACGAGCGCGCCCAGGCCCTCATCGAGGCGGGCGTCGACTTCATCGTCGTCGACACCGCCCACGGTCACTCGCGGCTCGTCGGCGACATGGTCGCCAAGATCAAGTCGAACTCCACGGTCGACGTCATCGGCGGCAACGTCGCCACCCGCGACGGCGCCCAGGCGCTCATCGACGCCGGCTGCGACGGCATCAAGGTCGGCGTCGGACCCGGCTCCATCTGTACGACCCGTGTCGTCGCCGGCATCGGCGTCCCGCAGGTCACCGCGATCTACGAGGCCTCGCTCGCCGCGACGGCGGCCGGTGTGCCGGTCATCGGCGACGGCGGCCTCCAGTACTCCGGCGACATCGCCAAGGCGATCGTCGCTGGCGCCGACACCGTGATGCTCGGCTCGCTGCTCGCGGGCTGCGAGGAGTCGCCGGGCGAGCTGCTCTTCATCAACGGCAAGCAGTTCAAGTCGTACCGCGGCATGGGCTCGCTCGGCGCGATGCAGTCCCGCGGCCAGGCCAAGTCGTACTCCAAGGACCGGTACTTCCAGGAGGGCGTCGGCACCGACGACAAGCTCGTGCCCGAGGGCATCGAGGGCCAGGTGCCTTACCGGGGCCCGCTGTCCGCGGTCGTGCACCAGCTCGCGGGCGGCCTGCGTCAGTCGATGTTCTATGTCGGCGGCCGGACGATTCCGGAGCTTCAGCAGAACGGCCGGTTCGTACGGATCACCTCGGCGGGCCTCAAGGAGAGCCACCCGCACGACATCCAGATGACGGTCGAAGCACCGAACTACAGCAGGAAGTAACCTCGCACGTACACGCTGAGGGGCGGCCCCGAATATTCCCGGGGCCGCCCCTCGTGTGTGTGTCGGGGATACTGGAACGGCATACCAAGAGGGAAAGGCCACACACGTGACTGAGATCGAGATCGGGCGCGGCAAGCGCGGCCGCAGGGCGTACGCGTTCGACGACATCGCCATCGTGCCGAGCCGGCGCACCCGGGACCCGAAGGAGGTCTCGATCGCCTGGCAGATCGACGCCTATCGTTTCGAGCTGCCGTTCCTGGCCGCTCCGATGGACTCGGTCGTCTCGCCGCAGACCGCCATCCGCATCGGTGAGCTGGGCGGTCTGGGCGTACTGAACCTCGAAGGTCTGTGGACGCGGTACGAGGACCCGGAGCCGCTGCTCCAGGAGATCGCGGAGCTCGACGACGAGAGCGCCGCGACCCGCCGCCTCCAGGAGATCTACGCCGCTCCGATCAAGGCGGACCTGATCGGGCAGCGCATCAAGGAGGTGCGCGACTCGGGTGTCGTCACCGCCGCCGCGCTGTCTCCGCAGCGTACGGCCGAGTTCTCCAAGGCCGTCGTCGACGCCGGTGTGGACATCTTCGTGATCCGTGGCACCACGGTCTCCGCCGAGCACGTGTCGGGCGCGGCCGAGCCGCTGAACCTCAAGCAGTTCATCTACGAGCTCGACGTCCCGGTCATCGTGGGCGGCTGCGCGACGTACACCGCCGCGCTGCACCTGATGCGTACGGGCGCGGCCGGTGTCCTCGTCGGCTTCGGCGGCGGGGCCGCGCACACCACGCGCAACGTGCTCGGCATCCAGGTCCCGATGGCGACCGCGGTCGCCGATGTGGCCGCGGCGCGCCGCGACTACATGGACGAGTCCGGCGGCCGGTACGTGCACGTCATCGCCGACGGCGGCGTGGGCTGGTCCGGCGACCTGCCGAAGGCCATCGCCTGCGGCGCGGACGCCGTGATGATGGGCTCGCCGCTGGCGCGCGCGACCGACGCGCCGGGCCGCGGCCACCACTGGGGCATGGAGGCCGTCCACGAGGACGTGCCGCGCGGAAAGCGCATGGACCTGGGCGCCGTCGGCACGACGGAGGAGATCCTGCTCGGCCCGTCGCACACCCCGGACGGCTCGATGAACCTGTTCGGCGCGCTGCGCCGCTCGATGGCGACGACGGGCTACAGCGAGCTCAAGGAGTTCCAGCGCGTCGAGGTGACGGTCTCCCCGGCCGAGCACAAGCGCTGACCGATACGCAACGTGAAGGGGCCCGGACCACCGTGTGGTCCGGGCCCCTTCACGTCGGACCTGCTCCCTCAGCCCGCCCTGCGCCGGAGCACATCCCGCGTCCGGGGGCGCGGGATGTGCTCCGGGGCGCGGAACGGCATCGGGACCACCGCGTGCGGCGGTACGCCCGCGTCGATGCGGGCCACGTCGGCCGCGCCCATGCGGTACAGCGTCGGCTCGACTGACAGTGAGAACCCGTCGTGGGGAAGTGGGTCAGCCGGCGGACTTCTTGGCGGCGGAGAAAGCCGCGAAGGCGCCGATGGCGAGGAAGAGGAAGGACATCGGTCCTGCCTCCTCCTTCCAGCCCGTGGTCAGCAGCTCGAAGTTCTCGAAGAAGAGCTCGGTCACGGTGAGGCGGAGCATGTCGGAGATGGCGATCGCCAGGCCCAGCAGCTGGCCGAGGTAGACCGCGCCCAGCGACAGGATCGCGCTCACCACCGGCAGGGCGGGGTTGCGGCCGCCGACCTTGCCTGCCACGAGGCCGATGAGGTAGCCGACCCCGACGGCCGCGAAGCCGATCTGGTACTTGGTGGCGCCGATGATGCCGCCGTAGATTCCGGCGGTGACGAGCGCTGCGGCGAAGGCGGCCGCGACGCCGAGGGCGACGTTGTCGCGCGCCGGGGCAGCCGGGGCCGGCGCCTGCGGGTAGGCGCCGTCGGCGAATGGGTTGCCGGACGACGGCGGCGGTACGGGCTGGCTCATCTGAAATCCCCCCAGGGACGCATGCGCACGGGTGTGCGGTAAATGACGCCGCAGGCTAGCAGCCCCGTACGACGGGGGCCCGGGGGTTCCGCGCCCTTCGGCGCTCAGAGGCGGTGGCTGGCTCCCGTCGGGGACGCGCCCCGGGTGTCGAGGAGGAGCTGGGCCTTCACCGCGAGGGCCTGGAGGTCGTACGTGCGGTGGTTCTGCAGAAGCACCGTCAGGTCCGCGTTGGCGGCCGCCTCGTAGAGGGAGTCGGCGCGGGGCACCGGGACGTCGCGCACGCGCCAGTCGGGGACGTGCGGGTCGTGGTAGCCGACCTGGGCGCCCAGGTCCATCAGGCGGGTGGCGATCTCCTGGGCGGGGGAGCCCTGCTGGTCGGCGAGGTCCGGCTTGTAGGTGATGCCCAGGAGCAGAACGCGGGCGCCCCGGGCGGATTTGCCGTGCTCGTTGAGGAGCGTGGCGCAGCGCTGGATGACGTACTGCGGCATGCGGCCGTTGATCTCCTGCGCGAGGCCGACCATGCGGAGCGGGTGGCCGGGGGTGCTGCTGCTGTGGGGGATGTAGTTGGGGTCGACGGGGACGCCGTGGCCGCCGACGCCGGGGCCGGGGCGGAATGCCTGGAAACCGAAGGGCTTGGTCTCGGCGCAGCGGATGACGTCCCACAGGTCGACCCCGAGGTCGTGGCAGAGCACGGCCATCTCATTCACCAGGGCGATGTTGACGTGCCGGTAGTTCGTTTCCAGTACGCCGACGGTCTCGGCCTCGCGCGGGCCGCGTGCTCGGACGACTTTGTCGGTGAGGCGCCCGTAGAACGCGGCGGCCGATTCGGTGCAGGCGGGGGTGAGGCCGCCGATGACCTGCGGGGTACCGGCGTAACTGCGCAACCGGTTGCCCGGATCCACCCGGCTGGGGGAGTAGGCCAGGTGGAAATCGCGGCCGGCCCGCAGCCCGGAGCCCTCTTCGAGGATGGGGCGCAGGAATTCTTCCGTGGTGCCGGGGTATGCGGCGGATTCGAGCAGCACGGTGGTGTGCGGGCGCAGTTGCGCCGCCAGGGCCCTGGCGGCGTCGCCGACGGCGCTCAGGTCGAGCGTACGGTCGGCGCCGAGCGGGGTGGGGGCGCAGATGACGGCGGTACGGACCCGGCCGAGTTCGGCCGGGGCGGTGACGGTGCGGAAGCCTCCGGCGAGCATGCGGCGCAGGTCGGCGGCGGTGAGGGAGCCGTCGGCCGGGGCTCGCCCGGCCGCCAGGTCGGCGAGGAGGCGTGGGTCGGTGTCGTAGCCGATGGTGTCGATGCCGGAGGCGACTGCGGCCTGGGCGAGGGGCAGGCCGAGATGGCCGAGTCCGATGACGGCGAGATCTGCGGGCATGGCGGTGGGCCGTCCTTCCCAATAGCCGGAGGGGAGGCAACAGGCAAGCCCTGTGGACAGTTCGGGCGAGCGCAATTTCAGACTAAGCGTAAATATGACCGTTATGCGGCATTGTGTGAGGCCGGGGCGCGGGAGTGTTGTCCACAGCCGTCCACAGGCGGTGGCTGAAGACGGGCAGCACAGACAGAATCGAGGGGGCAGGGATGTGATCCCGGCCACCCCGACCACTACGGGAGGCAGCAGTGAGGACAGCGACACTGGGACCCGCCGAGCGCGCCGAGGCGCTCGCGGCGATGGCCGAGCGTGAACTGGACGTGCTTGTCGTGGGCGCGGGAGTGGTCGGTGCGGGGACGGCTCTCGACGCCGTCACGCGCGGGCTGGCGACCGGACTGGTCGAGGCGAGGGACTGGGCCTCGGGCACGTCGAGCCGGTCGAGCAAGCTGATCCACGGCGGGCTGCGCTATCTGGAGATGCTCGACTTCGCGCTCGTACGGGAGGCCCTGAAGGAACGCGGACTGCTGCTGGAGCGCCTCGCGCCACACCTGGTGAAACCCGTGCCGTTCCTCTACCCGCTCCAGCACAAGGGGTGGGAGCGGTGGTACGCCGGGTCGGGCGTGGCGCTGTACGACGCGATGTCGGTGTCGTCCGGGCACGGGCGCGGACTGCCGATGCACCGTCACCTCTCGCGCAAGCGCGCCCTGCGGGTCGCGCCCGCGCTGAAGAAGGACGCCCTGGTCGGCGCTTTGCAGTACTACGACGCCCAGATGGACGACGCCCGCTATGTGACGACGCTGGTGCGCACGGCCTCGCAGTACGGCGCGCACGTAGCCAACCGGGCCAGGGTGGTCGGCTTCCTGCGGGAGGGCGAGCGGGTCGTCGGGGCGAGGGTGCGGGACATCGACGGCACCTCGGGCGGTGGGGAGTACGAGGTCAGGGCCAGGCAGGTCGTCAACGCGACCGGCGTGTGGACGGACGACACGCAGGCGCTGATCGGGGAGCGCGGACAGTTCCATGTGCGGGCGTCCAAGGGCATTCACCTGGTGGTGCCGAAGGACCGGATCCACTCGTCGACCGGACTGATCCTGCGGACCGAGAAGTCGGTG
This sequence comes from Streptomyces sp. ISL-100, assembly GCF_018614615.1. Taxonomy (GTDB): domain Bacteria; phylum Actinomycetota; class Actinomycetes; order Streptomycetales; family Streptomycetaceae; genus Streptomyces. Next base: position 31,932 of record NZ_JAGGOK010000016.1, read on the forward strand.
CTGTTCGTCATCCCGTGGGGGCGGCACTGGATCGTCGGCACGACCGACACCGACTGGGACCTCGACAAGGCCCATCCGGCGGCGTCCAGTGCGGACATCGACTACCTGCTGGAGCACGTGAACTCGGTGCTGGCGGTGCCGCTGACACGCGACGACGTGCAGGGCGTGTACGCCGGCCTGCGGCCGCTGCTGGCCGGGGAGTCGGACGCCACCAGCAAGCTCTCGCGCGAGCACACCGTGGCGCACCCGGTGCCGGGGCTAGTCGTGGTCGCGGGCGGCAAGTACACGACGTACCGCGTGATGGCGAAGGACGCCGTGGACGAGGCGGTGCACGGTCTGGACCAGCGGGTCGCCGAGTGCGTGACGGAGGACGTGCCGCTCGCCGGGGCCGAGGGATACCGGGCGCTGTGGAACGCGCGGGCGCGGATCGCGGCGCGGACGGGGATTCACACGGTGCGCGTGGAACACCTGTTGAACCGGTACGGCTCGCTGACCGAGGAACTGCTGGAGCTGATCGCCCGTGACCCGTCGCTGGGCGATCCGCTGAGCGCGGCGGACGACTACCTGCGGGCGGAGGTGGTGTACGCCGCCTCGCACGAAGGGGCGCGGCACCTGGACGACGTACTGACACGGCGTACGCGCATCTCCATCGAGACCTTCGACCGGGGGACGCGCAGTGCGCGCGAGTGCGCGGAGCTGATGGCGCCGGTGCTGGGGTGGGACAAGGAGCACATCGCGAAGGAGGTCGAGCACTACGAGAAGCGGGTCGAGGCGGAACGGGAGTCGCAGCGCCAGCCGGACGACCTGACGGCCGACGCGGCGCGGCTGGGGGCGCCGGACATCGTGCCGATCCAGTGAGCCGGCTCAGTGAGCCGATCCGGCGGGCTGATCCGGCGGGCTGATTCGGCGCGCCGATTTGGTGACTGGCCGTAATGCGGCGAACTCGGCCGGGTGGCGGGGAGGTTCGGTGGAGCTGCCCTGAAACTGCTGTGACCTGCGGGTGGTCCCTTTTGTTCGTGCTGTGAACAGGGCCCGGTGACCCGGGACCACGATCGGTCGTGCGGTGAGGGACAATGAAGGCTCTGCCAGGGCGTGTTACTGCATCACCCTGGAACGCAGCCATCGCGGGCGAAAATCAGGGATCGCAGAGGGGACGCATGTCGGAGGCGGAGCAGTCCAAGGACACCCAGGGGCGTCTTCTCGCTGGGCGGTACCGGCTCGGTGAGGTGCTCGGCCGGGGCGGCATGGGCACGGTATGGCGCGCCGTCGACGAGACGCTGGGCCGCACTGTCGCAGTGAAGGAACTGCGTTTCCCCACGAGCATCGACGAAGAGGAGAAGCGCCGGCTCATCACGCGCACGCTGCGTGAGGCGAAGGCGATCGCCCGGATCCGCAACAACGGCGCCGTGACTGTCTACGACGTCGTCGACGAGGACGACCGGCCGTGGATCGTCATGGAGCTGATCGAGGGCAAGTCGCTCGCCGACGCCGTGCGCCAGGACGGGCTGCTGACGCCGCGCCGCGCCGCCGAGGTGGGCCTCGCCATCCTCGACGTACTGCGCGCCGCGCACCGCCAGGGAATCCTGCACCGCGATGTGAAGCCGTCCAACGTCCTCATCTCCGAGGACGGCCGGGTCGTCCTGACCGACTTCGGCATCGCGCAGGTCGAGGGCGACCCCTCGATCACCTCGACCGGCATGCTGGTGGGCGCGCCGTCGTACATCTCGCCGGAGCGGGCCCGGGGTCACAAGCCGGGGCCGGCCGCCGACCTGTGGTCGCTGGGCGGGCTGCTGTACGCGTCGGTGGAGGGCACGCCGCCGTACGACAAGGGGTCCGCGATCGCGACCCTCACGGCCGTCATGACCGAGCCGCTCGACCCGCCCAAGAACGCGGGCCCGCTGGAAGAGGTCATCTACGGCCTGCTGGCCAAGGACCCCGACCAGCGGCTCGACGAGGCGGGGGCGCGCGCCCTCCTCAACGACGTGATTAACCTGCCCGAGAAGCCGGACGAGCCCGAACCGTCGCCGGAAGCTACGCGGGTGGTGGCGCTGCCGCCGGTACCTGAAGACGTGCTCAGCGCGGTGCGGCCGGCCAAGAACGACGCGGCGGCGGACGCGGGTCCGCCCGCGAGCGAGCGGGTGCGGGGCGCGCTGAAGTCCGTACGCAACGCGGCGGCTGCCCAGGCGGCCAAGCAGAAGCAGGCCTCGCAGGCGCGGTCCCAGTCGGATCCCGGACCGGGCGCGAGGCCGCCGGCCCGGGCCTCGCTCACCGATGTCGTGCCGCGTCGCACGCTGGTGATAGTGGCCGTGGTCGCGGCGCTCGCGGTGCTCGGCACGGTGCTCGCTGTCGCGCTGAACGGCCCGGACGACAAGCCGCAGGGCAAGTCCACGGACGAGACGTCCGCTTCGAGCGGCGCCACCGCCGGTGGCGACGCCAAGGGCGACGCGGGCAAGGGCAAGGAAGCGGACGGCGGGAAGGGTGACAAGTCGCCCGTGCCTTCCACGGGTGACGACTCCGGCCAGGGCAGCGGCAACGACGACGGCAATGGCGACGACGGCCAGGGCGATGCGGACGACTCCAAGACGGACGACCCGCCGAAGGACGGCGGGCTGCCCGAGGGATACGTGAAGGTCAGCGACGACCGGTTCCACTTCACGATGGCGATGCCGAAGGGCTTTGAGCGGAACGGCATAGCGGGCTCGAACTCCGGCGGCAAATACAACAAGGCCGGCGGATATCCGCGCGTTCAGGTCGACTTCACCGGCAGCCCCGGTGGCGACGCGCGGGCGGCCTGGGCTGCTGCCCAGGCCGGGGTCGCCGCGAGCAGCAATGGCTACAAGCACCTGGGCATACGGCCCGTCGACTACAACGGCTACCCCACCACCGCCGATTGGGAGTTCGAGCGCGACGAGGCGGGGATGCGGGTTCACGTGCTCAACAGGGGCTTCAAGGTCGACGCGAAGCGCGGCTACGCGATCATGGTCACCTGCAAGGCGGACGAGTGGAACGGCAAGGAGTGCCGGACGCTGCGCGAGACCGCGTTCGACACGTTCAAGCCGAAGGACTGACGTACGGAACCGCCGGGTTGCCGAGACCCGGCGGCGCGGCCGGGTTCAGCCACGTATCGTGAGAGCTCGTGGACTGACCGTACGCGACCGGAATTGACGACTTGGTGCGGTTGGGCCGAGTCGGGGAACAGTGCGCTCTGGGGAGGCGTCGTGGACGACTACGCGGGACGGGTACTTGCCGACCGCTACCGCCTTCCGCTGCCGCCTTCCGACGCGTACGAGCTGGTAGAGACCAGGGCATTCGACACGTACAGCGGGCAGGAAGTCCTCGTCCGTCAGGTGCCGTTACCCGAGGTCGTGGACGCGGAGTTCCTGGACGGCGAGAGCGGCGGCGGGGCGGCGGCGCAGCGGCGAGCGGCCGGGCGTACGACGCGGCGGCCGACCGACCCTGCGGTGCGGCGGGCCATCGAGGCGGCGCAGGCGGCCGCGCAGATTCCCGACCACCCGAGGCTCGACCAGGTCTTCGACGTCTTCGCCGAGGGCGGCTCGCTCTGGATAGTGAGTGAACTGGTCGCGGCGCGGCCGCTGGCGGCGCTGCTCGCCGAGAAGCCGCTGAATCCTTACCGGGCCGCGGAAATCGCCGCCGACGTGCTGACTGCCCTGCGGGTGCTGCACGCGCACGGCTGGACCCACCGGAACATCACCGTCCGCACGGTGCTCGTCTGCGACGACGGCCGCATTGTCCTGACCGGGCTCGCGGCCGGCGCGGCGGAGGAGGCGCTCTGCGGATACGCCCCGGTGCCGGCGCCGACGGAGTCGGCGGTGGACGCGGATGAAGGGGGCGGCAGTTGGGGAGTCCCTGGCTCGCCTCCCGGGCACGAAGGCGCCGCGCAGTACGGCGGCGCTCCCGCTCCCGCTGCCGACGCCGGTTCCGGCGTACGTACCACGTTGCCGGCGGGCGGCGGGAGCCCCGCCGCCGAGGTCCGCGCCGCGCGCGCCGGAGCCATCGCGGCGTACCGCGCGGGAGCCCGTGCGGCGGCCCGGGTCAACGAGGAGCAGCGCCCGGGCGGCACGGGCTCGCTCCCGGTCCAGCGCCCGGCGCCGCGTCCGGCAGGGGGCCCGCGCGCGATCAGCCCGTACGTCGACATCGAGCCCACTCCCGCGCCCACCCCCGCCCCCGCGCCCGCCGAGCGTCCCCAGCGGCCGGAACTCGCGGGCACCTGGCAGGACGGCACCCGCGCCGGTACGCGCCCCGGCGCACCCGGCACCGCGAGCGGCTGGCACTCCGGGCCCGGCGGAGCGCCGAGCGCCACCCCGGAAGGCCGCCCCCCGGGCGCCCCCGGCGACTTCGACGACTCGTGGCACGGCGCGGTCCCCCGTTCCGCGGCGGGCGACGGAATGCGAGCCGACGGCCTAAGACGCGGCCAGGGCCAGGGTCAGGCCCACGGGGAGGGGCACGCCGCAGGCGAGACATCGACGCAGCGGCACGATGCACAGGGCCAGGCCCGGAGCTGGGACGAGTTCGTGGCGGGCGGGCACGTTCCCGCGTACCAGGGGCCCGCCACTCCGCTCGCCGCCGAGCGGGCCCGGCAGGCGCGGATCGCCGTCGTCGGCGCGGTCACCGAGCGCTGGGCGCCCGAGCAGGCAGGCTCCGTCCACGAGAACTGGCAGCTGGCCCCGCCCATCGGCCCCTCCACCGACCTCTGGGCCCTGGGCGCGCTCCTCTTCCGTACCGTGCAGGGCCACGCCCCGTACCCGGAGGAGAGCGCCATAGAGCTGGTGCAGCTCGTCTGCGCCGAGCCGCCCGCCTTCGCCGAGGAGTGCGGCCCGCTGCGGCCCGTCGTCGAGTCGCTGCTGCGTCAGGACCCGACCGAGCGGCCCGACTTCGAGGAGCTGCGCGGCTGGCTCCGCTCGCTCGTACGATCCGCTCCCGAGCCGGAGGCCGGTGCGGACATCGTGCCGCTGCCGTCCGTCGACGCCGCGCGCCTTCCGATCGTGCGCCGCCGCGGCGAGCTCGTACGCAAGCGCCGCGCCGGATCGTCATCGGACGTGCACGGCCGCCACCGGCACAAGAAGACCAAGGCCGGGCGCAAGGGCGAGCAGCGAGAGCCGCAGCTTCACCATGAGCCACGGCCTCCCCGGGAGCCGCGTCCTGCGCGTGAGCCGCGGATCAAGGAGCCGCGGATTCAGAAGAAGCAGCGCGGCGGCCCGCGTTCACTCGGGCGTACGCTCCTGATCCTGATCCTCCTCGGTCTGGTCGCCGCGCTCACCTACGCGTTGGTCTTCATGCCGAAGGCCGGTGAGCAGGAGCAGGACGGCAGCCAGGGCGACCCGAAGAAGGCGGGCGACGCCCGGAGCACCGGCGCGCCCGCCACCCCCGGCCCCTCCGCCGGGACCGAGTCCACGCCACCGCCTGCGCGGAAGACGCCCAGCTCCCAGCAGCCGCAGACCTCCGTCCCGGCCACCGAGGTCGCCAAGGGGTACAAGCTCGTCAAGGACCCCGAGGGATTCCAGACCGTCGTCGACAAGGACTGGGAGCGGCGCCCGGTCAACGACGCCGGCCAGGTCCGGTACCGGGGCGGCGACTTCGAGCTGGTGATCGTCCCCGGCCGCGACTCCGTCAAGGACAACGGCAGCGACCCGATGGACTACCAGCTCAAGAAGGAGCGCGAACTCCAGCCCGTCAGGGACTCCTCCTGGTCAACCCAGAACGGGCTGCGCCGCATCGACGTGGGCCGGCAGGCGATGGCGGAGGGTCAGTTCACCTGGCAGGACAGCAGCGGGCGCGATGTGTACGTCCGTAACCTGGCGATGATCGTCGGCGACCGCTACCACGTCGTCCAGGTCATCGGGCCGGAAGCCCAGCGCGACGAGATCACCGAGATCTACGAACAGGCCACGGCGGCCTACCGGCCTACCGGGTGACGGGCGGCTGACCGGCCGCCGCTTGGGGCTCATGGACGCCGGGCAGGGACTGGAGACGTGGACGACTCACACGGGATGACCGGGGGAACCGAGGACGGGGCGGACGGGGGCGGCAGCCGCCTGATCGCCGGGCGGTACCGTCTCGGCGACCAGCTTGGACGGGGCGGAATGGGCACCGTCTGGCAGGCGACCGACGAGCTGCTCGGCCGGCCGGTCGCCGTCAAGGAGCTCCACTTCGGCGGCGACGAACCCGGCCTGCCCGCCGCCGACGCGCAGCTGCGGCGCGAGCGGGCGCTGCGCGAGGCCAGGACCGTGGCCCAGCTTGTCCACCCGCATGTGATCGTCGTGCACGACATCGTCGAGGACCCCGGCACCGAACTCCCGTACATCATCATGGAGCTGATCGACGGCGAGACGCTCGCGGAATGGATCGCGGCCGACGGCCCGGTCGATACCCGCGAGGCCGCGCGGATCGGCCTCGCCCTGGTCGGCGCACTCCGCGTGGCCCACGAGCGCGGCGTACTGCACCGTGATCTCAAGCCCGAGAACGTCCTGCTGGAAGCGGGCACCGGCCGCGTCGTCCTCACCGACTTCGGGATCGCCCGACTCGACGGCGGTACGACGATCACCGACGCCGGGTCCTTCGTCGGTTCCCCCGAATACACCGCCCCCGAGCGGATGGAAGGCGTCGCCGCGGGCCCGGCCTCCGACATGTGGTCGCTCGGCGTGCTGCTGTGCACGGCGGTGAGCGGCGAGTCCCCTTTCCACCGCGACTCCTTGGGCGGCGTCCTGTGCGCCGTCATGCACGACCCCATCCGGCCGCCCGCCGCCGCGGCCCCGCTGCTTCCCGTCGTACGGCGCCTGCTGGAGCGTGATCCGCAGCGCAGACTCGGCGCGGCCGAGGCGGAGCGGCTGCTGCTCGCGTACCTCGTGACCGGCACCACCCCCAAGGCCGCGACGCCGTACGGGACCACGCGGCCGTACGGGGCCACCCAGCCGTACGTCCCGCTCGCCCACAAGGTGGCGCGCCTCAGGGGTGGCGGCGTGCGGGGCGGCGGTGTCCGGGGCGCGATCGTCGCGGGCGTTCTCGTCGCCGTGATGGCGGCGGCGGGCGCGGCGACGGCGACGCTGTTCCTGCGCGACGGTGACGGCGACGGCGACAGCCAGGGCGGCGGCGGCCGTACGGACAGCGCGCACACCCGTACGGTCACCTCGACCGTGTCGACGGGCACCGGCGACGGGGGACCCACCCGGACCGGCACGGCCGACCCCGACCGCACGCCCCCGCCCGGCTACCGCAGGGTGACCGACCCCGCGGGCTTCACGCTCGCCGTTCCCGAGGGCTACCGGCGCTCGGCCGACGACAACCAGGTCTCCTACCTGTCGCCGGACAGGAGCATCAGGATAGGCGTACGCCAGCAGAGTCCCGTAGCGGGCGGCCCGCTGGGCGCGATGCGGCTGGCGCACGCCAAGGGCCCGGACACCCACCCCGGCTACCGCGCCGGCAAGGTCACGCGGACCACGCACAACGGGCTGGCGGCCGCGCTGTGGGAGTTCGTCCGGGACGGCTTCGAGCCGGGCGACGAGGACCGGCACACGTACGACCTCTGCTGGGAGGAGGACTCTCTGATGTACGAGGTGTCGGTCTCGGCACCGGTCCGCAGGCAGGACGACGGCAAGCGGCACTTCGACACCGCCCTCGACTCGTTCGCCCGCGGTTAGACCCGGGCCCAAGGGCCTGCACAAGCCGCTGATCAGGGGTTATTTGCCAGTGAACACTGGCACGGTGGTGAGGAGCTGGTGAAAAGGCGTTACCGGCGGGTACCAAAAGGCGTGCGGGAGGCTTACTCTCCCCCTCATGACGGACTCGCAGGCCCCCGCAGCCGCCCTCGGTACGAACCCACTCGCCGCAGCCCCCGCAGGTGCGCGCACCGCGGCCGATGTGGTCACCCCCGAGGTGGTCGCACAGCTCACGCGTGATGTGGTCGGCTCCGGCCGCACCGCGAATCACACGCCCTTCACCGGCGAGAAGCTGGCCGACCTGCCGGAGTCCACCCCCGAGGACGTCGCCACCGCCTTCGAGCGGGCGCGCGCCGCCCAGCCCCTCTGGGCGGCCATACCCGTACGCCGGCGAGCCGCGATCCTGCTCCGCTTCCACGACCTGGTCCTGGAGCGCCAGGCCGAGGTCCTCGACCTCATTCAGCTGGAGACCGGCAAGGCCCGCCTGCACGCGCACGAGGAGGTCCTGGCCGTCGCCATCGCCGCCCGCCATTACGGGCGCAAGGCCGCGTCGTACCTCAGGCCCAAGCGGCGCACCGGGGCGATCCCGACCCTGACGAAGGTCACCGAGCTGCGCCAGCCGCGCGGTGTCGTCGGCCAGATCGCCCCCTGGAACTATCCCTTCGAGCTGTCGATCGGTGACGCGCTGCCCGCCTTCGTCTCCGGCAACGCCGTCGTGATGAAGCCCGACACCGAGACCGCGCTGACCGCCCTGTGGGCCCGCGACCTCCTCGTCGAGGCCGGTCTGCCGCCCGAGGTCTTCCAAGTCGTCCTCGGCGAGGGCCCGGTCGTCGGCCCCGAGATCGTCAAGCACGCCGACTACGTCTCCTTCACCGGCTCCACCCGCACCGGCCGCGAGGTCGCCCAGGGCGCCGCCGCCCGCCTCATCGGCGTATCCCTCGAACTCGGCGGCAAGAACGCCATGCTGGTCCTGGAGGACGCCGACGTCGAGAAGGCAGCGGCGGGCGCCGTCCGCGCCTGCTTCTCCTCCGCCGGACAGCTGTGCATCTCCATCGAGCGGCTGTACGTCCACGAGTCGATCGCCGACGACTTCGTGGCCCGGTTCGCCGCGCGTACGAAGGCGATGCGCCTCGGCACGTCCCTCGCGTACGGCGCCGACATGGGCTCGCTCGTCGGGGAGCGCCAGCTGGAGAACGTCAAGCGGCACGTCGAAGAGGCCGTCGCCAAGGGCGCCACGCTCGTCGCCGGCGGCGTCGCCCGCCCCGACATTGGCCCGCTCTTCTTCGAGCCGACCATCCTCGACGGCGTCGAGGCGCCGATGGCGGTGTGCGCCGAGGAGACGTTCGGCCCGGTCGTCTCCATCTACCGCTTCACCGACGAGGACGAGGTCGTGGCGCAGGCCAACGCCACCGCATACGGCCTCAATTCCAGCGTCTGGACCAAGAACGGCAAGCGCGGCCACGCGATCGCCGCCCGGCTGCGCACCGGCACGGTCAACATCAACGAGGGCTACGCCCCGGCGTACGGCAGCGTCCAGGCGCCGATGGGCGGCATGAAGGAATCCGGACTCGGCCGCCGGCACGGCTCCGAGGGCATCCTCAAGTACACCGAGGCCCAGACCGTCGCCCACCAGCGGCTGATCCCGATGGCCCCGTCCTTCGGCATGGACGACGAGCAGTACGCGGCGTTCATGAGCATCAGCCTGAAGGCGCTGAAGGTCCTGCGTTTCCGCTGATCCAGGTTGCTGATCCAGGTTTTCTGACGAGGAGCGCCAATGCCACAGGAGAGCTCTGTGTACGACTACGACGTCATCGTCGTCGGATCCGGCTTCGGCGGTTCCGTATCGGCCCTGCGCCTGACGGAGAAGGGCTACCGGGTCGGCGTCCTGGAAGCGGGCCGCCGCTTCACGCGCGAGACCCTGCCCAAGACCTCCTGGGACATCAAGAACTTCCTCTGGGCGCCCGCGCTCGGCCTCTTCGGCATCCAGCGCGTGCACCTGCTCGGGAACGTCATGGTGCTGGCGGGCGCGGGTGTGGGAGGCGGCTCCCTCAACTACGCCAACACGCTGTACGTACCCCCCGCTCCCTTCTTCCAGGACCAGCAGTGGGCGGACATCACCGACTGGCAGGACGAACTCGCGCCGTACTACGACCAGGCCAAGCGCATGCTCGGGGTGCGCCTGAATCCGACCATGACGCCGTCCGACGTACACCTGAAGGCGACCGCCGAGGCCATGGGAGTGGGCGACACATTCCACATGGCACCGGTGGGTGTCTTCTACGGCGACGGGCAGGACGCCGACGGTGATTCAACGGCACAGCCCGGCGCGGAGGTTCCCGACCCCTACTTCGGCGGTGCGGGCCCGTCCCGCAGGGCCTGCACCGAATGCGGCGAGTGCATGACCGGCTGCCGGCACGGCGCGAAGAACACCCTCAACGAGAACTACCTCTACCTGGCCGAGAAGGCCGGCGCGGTCGTCCACCCCATGACCTCCGTCGTCGGCCTCACCGAGCACCCGGACGGCGGCTACCGCGTCGCCACCGTCCCCACCGACGCCCGCCGCAAGGCCGAGCCCCGCACCCTGCGCGCCCACCAGGTCGTCATCGCCGCCGGTACGTACGGCACCCAGACCCTTCTGCACACCATGAAGGACCGCGGCGACCTCCCTCGCATCTCCGCGAAGCTCGGCGAGCTGACCCGCACCAACTCCGAGGCGCTCGTCGGCTCGCAGACCACCGACCGCCGCTACCGCAAGAAGCACGGCGCGAAGACCGGCGCGAAGAAGGCGGACTTCACGCGAGGCGTCGCCATCACGTCCTCGATCCACCCCGACGCCAACACCCACATCGAGCCGGTCCGTTACGGCAAGGGCTCCAACGCGATGGGCGCGATGTCCGTCATCCAGGTGCCGTACGCCGACAAATTCCCCCGCGCCCTGGGCTGGCTCGGCAACGTCGTCAGACACCCGCTGCTGACCGCGCGGTCCCTCTCCAACCACCGCTGGTCGGAGAAGACCATCATCGGCCTGGTCATGCAGTCGCTGGACAACTCCCTGACGACGTACCGCAAACCGGGAGGCATCGGAAAGGGCCTGCTGACCGCCCGCCAGGGCCACGGCGCGCCCAACCCGAAGCAGATCCCCGAGGCGGCGCGCGCCGCGAGCATCCTCGCCGACGAGATCAACGGCTTCGCGGGCAGCAACATCGGCGAGCTCATCGGTACGCCGCTGACCGCGCACTTCCTGGGCGGCTGCCCGATCGGCGCCTCGCCGGAGAAGGGCGTCATCGACCCGTACCACCGGCTGTACGGACACCCGGGCATCTCGGTGGTGGACGGCTCGGCCGTCTCCGCCAACCTGGGCGTCAACCCGTCGCTGACGATCACCGCACAGGCGGAGCGGGCCATGTCGTACTGGCCCAACAAGGACGAGCCGGACGCCCGCCCGGCGCAGGACGCGGCGTACGAGCGCCTCGCGGCGATCGAACCGAAGGCGCCGGCGGTGCCGAAGGAGGCCTTCGGCGCGCTGAAGCTGCCGTTCCTCGGCATACCCGCCGTCCCGCCCAAGAGTTGAGCGGGCAGGCAAAAGGCGCTGCACCCCCCTCCGAGTGCAGCGCCTCTTGCCGGTCTCTATCGAGCCCTTACCGGTGTGTCACCGGGTCATACGGGCCGTGTCAGGCCTCGGAACCGGCCTGGCGGCGGCGTACGACGAACATCGCACCGACGCCGAGCGCCACGGCCGCGCCACCCGCGAGGGCGAACATCGGCATCGTGGACGAGGAACCCGTCTCGGCGAGGGCGCCGGTCACGGCCGGGACCGTGCTCTCGGTCGGCTTCTCGCTCGGGACCGGGGCCTTGCCGCCCTCCTGGGGCTCGGTGCCCACGGTGTTGGTACCGGCCGGGACGATCTCGAACTTGTACGAGACGTCTGCGAAGCCGGAGCAGTCCTCGTCACCGGTGTAGAAACCTGCGCCGAGGGTGAAGGCGGTGCCGGCCGGCGCACTGGCCTTGACGTTGAGGCGCAGCTTGATGTCGACCTCGTAGCCGGCCTCGATCTTGCTGGACTCGCCGACGTAGCCGACGGCGTTGCCCTCCTGGTCGACGAGGTCGTCCCAGGTGTTGAGCTCCTCGTTGTAGGCCTGCAGGGTGACCTGGCGGGACTTGATGAGCTCCATGCCGTCCTTGTCGAAGGACGCCCCGGCGAAGTAGTAGACGTCCGAGACGTCCTTGTCCGACGAGTTGTAGACGTTCAGGCTGAACTGGCGCCAGCCGCTGCCCGCGGCGATCTTGCCCGGCAGACCCTTGACCGCGAGTTCGAGGTCGGAGTTCTCACAGATCCCCCAGTCGTCCTCATCGGGGTCGGTGCCGGGGTCCTCGTCGCCGGGCTCGGTGCCGGGCTCGGGGTCCTCGGGCTCCTGGCCCGGGTCCTCCTCGCCCTCCGGGTCGGTCTCGCTGCCGGGGTCGAACGCCGGGTCCGTGGCCGGGTCGGGGTCGGGCTCACCGACGGGGTCGGTGGCCGGGTCCGTCCCGGGGTCCGTCGGCGGCTCCTCCACGGAGGGGTCCGTGTCGGACGGGTCCGGGTCACCGGCGGGGTCGGTGCCCGGGTCCGTCCCGGGGTCCGTCGGCGGCTCTTCCACGGACGGGTCGGTCTCGCCAGGATCGGTTGCCTCGCCCGGGTCGGTCTCGGACGGGTCGGTCGCGTCGACCGGGTCGTTCTCCTCGGCCGGGTCGGTCGCGCCGGGGTCGGTGGCCTCGCCCGGGTCGGTCGTCTCGGTCTGCGAGGTGGTGGTGGGCTCTCCCTCGGCGTACGCGGCCGGCGCGGCCAGCAGGGCGGCAGGAGCTATGACGGCCGTCGCAGCCGCAAGGGCCATGGCGCGGCGAAGCTTCATTTAGACCTCAGGAAGTCTGGCGTACCGCGCAAGCTGCGGTACGAGATGTGAGGGCCGCCGTGGTGTGGGGGTGCACAGGTGGCCGTTGGTTCGCATGGATGACCTGTGACGGGAGTAAAGGGTTGCGCGGAATCTCATGGGTTTCTCATGTGGCGTGCGTCACGCGCCCGCCGCAGCCCGCCCGCGCAAGCGAAGGGCCCCGCGGACGGGGGAGATCCGCGGGGCCCCAGGCCGTCAGCACCGGCGTCAGGGCAGCGCCGGTGCCGCGGGGGCGGCGCCGGGGGGTGCGCCGCTGGCTCTTGAGGTGAAGCTGGTGGAGCTGGTGGAGCTTGCCCGGCGCACGAGGGGCGCACGAGTGGTGTCGACCAATGTCAGCGACCGCCCGGAGCGCGCGAGCTGCCTTTGCATCGTGCGGGATCTGCCGCGGCGGACGCAACAGTTTCGACGACATCCCGGGACCCGGCCTGGGGACACGGCCGGTCGGTTCCGGGCGTCCCCGGAACCGACCGCCTTGGGTGACCGGGCTAGCTGTCCCCTGCCGACCGGTCACGCGCGCCGGGACGAGGTCCCACGACGCACTTGCAGTACGCCGCACGCCCCGGCGGAGCCACGCGTGGTTCTTTCCTGCGCGCCCGCCCCTGGCTGGCGCGGACACCGGGACCAACGAAGCCCCGCGGGGCCCGGTCACGCGCCGTACGGGTGAGGATGCGCCCGAACTCAGATACGGCCCCGGCACAGCTCCAGCATCGTCATCGCGAGCGCCGTGCCGGGCTTCCCGAGAGCGTCCCTGTAGTGGCCGAGCACCTCCATCTCGCGCGACAGGTTCACGCGGCGCCCGCCCGAGGTGATGCGGGCCTCCTGGATGACGGCCGAAACGGCCATCCGTTCCTGGATGAGACCGATGATCCTGTCGTCGAGTGAGTCGATGCGCTCCCGGGCGTTGCCGATCAGGTCCGCGGCCTCGTCGGTGCGGGCGCCGGTCTTGTCGGCGGCGGTGACGGCTGCGGTGGGTGTGCTGGTGCTCATGTCCGTATCTCCTCTGTATGAAGGGGTACGGCCCCCCGGGGCGGCCAGGCCCGGGAATGACAGAACGCCCCGGGCCTTGTCGGCCCGGGGCGCCTGTGAAGTCGCTTGTCAGTAGCTCAAGCAGCTCGACCATGGCACCGGTCGGACCGGGTGCCATAGGTAAAGAGGAAGCTCAGCTGCTTGTGCATGGAACCAGTATGTCCTGCCGCCGACGGGCGGCCAAAGCCAGGTTCGGATGGTGAGACAAGGGGAAAGCAGCCATGAGCTGACCTGGGCGGACGTCGCCACAGGGTGGATGACGTGCAAAAAACACGTCCCAGTACGTCCCAACGTTTGTCGACGTTTCCCCCCGCTGAACGCATAACCCGGAAAGAAGTGATCACCATGGTCGAGATCGAGACCGTCGAAGACGTCGACGCCGTCAGGACTAAGGACTTCACCCGCGTCGTCGAGCTGATCGACGAAATTTCCAGGCCGCCGGGGTACGACCTCAGCGATCCGCAGATGCTCGAATACAACCTGTCGGAGCTGGGTCCCGAAGGTTGCGGGAGATTGCCGCCGCCCGGCTGCGCGCCTCGCCGCCGCATTGGAGTACATCCGCATCGTGCGGCCGAAGTAAGGCGGGGGGACGTTCTGGCTCCAGTAGAGGCCACATCGCTGATCGCGCACCCAAAGGCCGCCGCCACGCCCACGGGGGAAGGCGTGACGGCAGTGGCCCGGATGCTATCGGCCCACTCAGCAGCCCTTTACGCCCCGGACGAGCAGCGTTCCTGTGCGCTTCCCCGCCGGGGGTTCGATCACCTCAGCCGTCACGTCGGTGAACCCGGCCTGTTTGAGCATCTCCGCCCATCGGGCGGGCTCGTAGTCCCAGCGCTTCACATACAGGGGTTCCGCGCCCTTCTCGGGCGGCTGCATCTGCGACGCCTGAGGGCCGTAGCAGCCCACGAGCGCCGGAGGGTTGTGGGAGAACGCGTAAACGCCGCCGGGCGTCAGGCGCTCGTGCACCAGCGGAAGCAAGTCGGCGGGGTCGGTAAACCAGGCGGCCCCGAACACGGAGCAGACGGCCGTGTACTGGTAGTCGTCGGCGGCGAGGAACTCCTCGGCTGTCTCCTGCCTGACGTCGAGGTGCGGCCAGCGTTCGCGCGTCCTGGCGATCTGTACTGGGGAGATGTCCACTCCGACCGCGTCGGCCCCGAGGGCGACGAGATGGGCGAGGTTCCCACCGCTGCCACATCCAAGGTCGAGGACAGGTGATCCGACGATGTTCCCGAGGATCTTCTCGTCGGGGCCGTGGTCGGGCCACTGCGTCCAGTTGAACCAGGTGGACGCTCCGGCCGCGTTCCTCTCGTTGCGGCCAGCCTTGGACGCCCCCCACACATCCCACGCACCTGCGTCTTGCTCTCGCACCTGTCCCTCTGTCCTCGTTTGTCGTTACGTACGGGCAGGCCCGCCCACCGGATGGGACCGGGGGCGGGCCGCACCTCGCTTTTCCTGGCTACTGCTTCTTTCCGCCTACCGGGCTGTCGGTGCAGCCCTGGTGGCATTGCGAGCACTCGGCCGCTGCGGGCCACAGGTCCTCGTCCACGTCCACGTCAAAGCCTGCCGCACCGACGGCCATCAGGGTGCGGTTTCGGATCGCCTCGGGCCCACCGGTCTCGGCCGCGTCAGGGACGCCAGGGTGGTGGTGCAGGAAGCGGCCCGCGTGCTGCTGGCAGAACTCGCTGTACGCCTGGGTGCGGAGGAGGAAGGCGTGCCAGCCCCAGTCGACCTGCTCGGAGGGGGACAGCGGCTCGTCGGTCGTCGTTCCGGCGATCAGGAACGCGACGGTCTGGCCGATGATCCGCTCGGCCAGGACCCGGCTCGTTCCCGGGTGCGCCCTGATCACGTCGGCGGTGAGGCCCTGCCAGACCTCCCGGGGCAGGAAGGCGCGGGGCTCGGTGCGGTGGATCGGGGGATGCTCAAGGGTGGTCGTCACCTGGTTGTCCCTTTCCGGTTGCAGCGGGGCGCTGCGAACGGCAGCGCGGGCATATGCAGATCGGCATGACGTTCGTAGTGGGAGGCGGGCCGCCTTCCCCCTCGTAGAGGGTTCGGTGTGCGGTACGCGTCCCGTCGGCTCTCACCGTGTAGGCGTCGATGCGGATCGGCATGACCTCATCGTCGGCGTCGAGGCCTGGTCATCGCGGCGGCACGGAAGGCGTCATTTGGGCGTCACTCGGAGGCGTCAATTCGGTGTCATTAGACGCTGGTTGGGGCTACCGTCGAAGCCATGACGACAGCCGCGACCGCACCCAACGATGTCCTGCGGGCCGTACGGATCGGCCTGCGCATGTCCCAGGACGACTTAGCGAAGGCGCTGCGCCGTGCAGGCGAGGACCTGGACGAACCCAACGACGCGTCCAAGCGTCTTGTGCAGCGCTGGGAGGCCGGCACCAGCCGTGCCCCGCGCCCGGTCTACGCCCGCGCGCTCCAACACGTCACCGGCCGCCCGGTCGAATCCCTCGGATTCACCCCGCCCGTACCGCAGGCCCGAGTCCACCCCGATCCGCAAGGAGGTCACGACATGGACCCCGGACCCGAAGGCATCCAGGCCGCCACGGCGACCACGCAGCCACCGCCGCCGGACGTGAACTACTCGGGCATCTGGCTCTCCCGGTATGAGTTCTACTCGTCCTCCCGAGACGAGACCTACGACGGGCAGCACTACGTCGTGTTGCTCCAGCACGGGAACCGGCTGACCGGCCAGAGCCTCCCCGGCGGCTCCTCCAACCCGGACAGCCCGCTCACCCTGGACCTGACCGTGGACCGCAGTGTTGTCACCGGGTCATGGATCGAGCAGACGGCCGCCGACGGCTACTACAACGGAGCTCGCTACCACGGTGCGATCCAGATGCTGGTAGAGCCGACCGGCCGTCGCATGGCAGGCAAGTGGGTGGGCTTCGGCAAGGACTTCGACGTCAACACCGGCCCGTGGGAGCTGCGGCTGATCGACACCTCTACCTCGAAGGCAACACTTCAGCAGTACAGCCGACCGCCGGAGGGGTAGGGGAGGTCGCGTCATCGTGAACCCAGTCCTCCTGGACGACGCTGACAGCATCGCCCCACGCATCTGCGGACCTGGAAGTCGCTCCGGACCGAGGCACACCGTGTGATTTGTCAGGCACGACGGAGCCTGAGAGTGGGTTGCAGGCTGTGTTGCACGATCTTCCAGTTGGCGGGCAGGACAGACCGTGGGGCGCGTGTCGGGGGGCTGATCACCCTTGCTGCGGGCAGTGGTCTCCAGCCGAGCGAGCTGCTGGGGCTTCAGGTCCGACACGTGGATATCCTGCGCCGGACGGGCCCGGCTCCACGATCTTCGCCATACGTACGCGAGCGTGCTCATTGCGCACGGCAAGGTCCGAAGACGGTTGCCGCCTGGCTGGGGACACCGTGGCCGTCACCATGAGCGTGTACGCGCACCTGTTCCCGGATGATGAGGAAGACACCAGGGCCGCCGTCGAGGATTTCCTCGGCAGTAGTGCCCTCTCCGTGCCCTCTGGCCGGGTTCCGGACGCTGCGTAGCAGGTCAGGAGGTAGACGTGGTCTGGGACTCGGATGGTGAGACAAGGGGAATGTCGCATCCCCGTTAGAATTGACAGTCCCGACACCCTTCACCGCCGGAAGGCCGCCCCGTGCCAGCAGTGCCCCCCGCCGCCCCCGACGCCGTCCTCGTTGTCGACTTCGGCGCGCAGTACGCCCAGCTCATCGCCCGCCGTGTCCGTGAGGCCCGGGTCTACAGCGAGATCGTCCCCAGCACCATGCCGGTGGCGGAGATGCTGGCCAAGAACCCCAAGGCGATCATCCTCTCCGGTGGTCCGTCCTCCGTGTACGCCGAGGGCGCCCCGACCCTCGACCGTGAGATCTTCGAGGCCGGTGTCCCGGTCTTCGGCATGTGCTACGGCTTCCAGCTGATGGCCACGACGCTCGGCGGCGCGGTCGACGACAACGGTGCGCGCGAGTACGGGCGTACCCCTCTCGCCGTCTCCAAGGCCGGCTCCACGCTCTTCGAGGGCACCCCCACCGAGCAGTCGGTGTGGATGTCGCACGGCGACGCCTGCTCGGCCGCGCCCGAGGGCTTCACCGTCACCGCGTCCACGGACGTCGTGCCGGTCGCCGCCTTCGAGAACGACGAGAAGAAGCTGTACGGCGTGCAGTACCACCCCGAGGTCATGCACTCCACGCACGGCCAGCAGGTCCTGGAGCACTTCCTCTACCGTGGCGCGGGCATCGAGCCCGACTGGACCACGCACAACGTCGTCGAGGAGCAGATCGCCGCCATCCAGGCGCAGGTCGGCACCAAGCGCGCCATCTGCGGCCTGTCCGGCGGCGTGGACTCAGCGGTCGCGGCAGCGCTCGTACAGAAGGCCATCGGCGACCAGCTGACCTGCGTGTACGTCGACCACGGTCTGATGCGCAAGGGCGAGACCGAGCAGGTCGAGAAGGACTTCGTCGCGGCCACCGGCGTACAGCTGAAGGTCGTCGACGCGCAGGAGCGCTTCCTGAACGCGCTCGCCGGGGTCTCCGACCCCGAGGAGAAGCGGAAGATCATCGGCCGCGAGTTCATCCGCGTCTTCGAGCAGGCCCAGGCGGAGATCGTCGCCGAGGCCGGCGCGGAGGGCGAGGACGTCGCGTTCCTCGTGCAGGGCACGCTCTACCCGGACGTGGTCGAGTCCGGTGGCGGCACCGGCACCGCGAACATCAAGTCGCACCACAACGTGGGCGGCCTGCCCGACGACATCGAGTTCGAGCTCGTCGAGCCGCTGCGCCAGCTGTTCAAGGACGAGGTCCGGATGGTCGGCCAGGAGCTCGGCCTGCCGGAGGAGATCGTCCAGCGTCAGCCGTTCCCCGGCCCCGGCCTCGGTATCCGTATCGTCGGCGAGGTCACCAAGGAGCGTCTCGACCTGCTGCGCGAGGCCGACGCGATCGCCCGCGAGGAGCTGACGGCGGCCGGTCTCGACCGCGACATCTGGCAGTGCCCGGTCGTCCTGCTCGCGGACGTACGCTCCGTGGGCGTCCAGGGTGACGGCCGGACGTACGGCCACCCGATCGTGCTGCGCCCCGTCTCGTCCGAGGACGCGATGACGGCGGACTGGACGCGGATGCCGTACGACGTACTGGCGAAGATCTCGACCCGCATCACGAACGAGGTCGCGGACGTCAACCGCGTGGTGCTCGACGTGACGAGCAAGCCGCCGGGCACGATCGAGTGGGAGTAACCCCCGCCGCCCCATAGGTCAACGCCGACGCCGTCGCTCATTCGTTTGGGCGGCGGCGTCGGCGTTCCCGGTGGGTACGCTGACTTTGCACGCGAGACTCCGTCGCATGGGAGCAATCATGAGCGCCGCGCCCGAGTACGAACTGGACGAGCAGTACAACTATCCAGTACCCCCGGCGGGCGGCTGGACTGCGGACGATCTCGACCGGCTTCCGAACTTGCCCAGGCGTACTGAGCTGATCGACGGGAGCCTCGTCTTCTTGAGTCCGCAAACTACCTTCCACATGCGCACCATGCGTCTGTTGGAGAACGCTCTCCTGGATCAGGTTTCGGACGAGCTCGACGTTTTTCGGGAGTTCAGCATCAAGCTGAACAAGCGAAACCGGCCTGAGCCGGACGTCCTCG
This sequence comes from Streptomyces sp. ISL-100, assembly GCF_018614615.1. Classification (GTDB taxonomy): domain Bacteria; phylum Actinomycetota; class Actinomycetes; order Streptomycetales; family Streptomycetaceae; genus Streptomyces. The sequence continues at coordinate 51,173 of NZ_JAGGOK010000016.1, forward strand.
TGGTTCCGATCGGAGCGGATACCGGCCCGAAGAGCACCTACCTCAAGCCCGAAGACGTCATCTTGGCTGTCGAGGTCGTCTCCGAGGACTCAGAAGAGCGCGACCGCGAGGTCAAGCCCCGGAAGTATGCCGGGGCAGGCGTGCCGCACTACTGGCGCGTGGAAGAGAACGATGGCCTTCCTGTCGTGTACGTCTACGAGCTCGATCCGGCGCTCAAGGCCTACGTTCCAACGGGCATCCACCACAACAGGCTCAAGCTGACGGTCCCGTTCGACATCGATATCGATCTCACCGCGATCAACCGCCGTCGGCGTGGAGGCGACTGATAACGCACGCCTCTGTTCAGCTCCTGTACCGCGCGGTAGCTTCCGGCCCATGAGTGAGATACCCGCGCCCGTACCGGTTCCGGTTCCAGTTCCCGTCGAGCAGCTGGCCTTCGCGATGCCGCCCACCCACGCGACCGCCGCCGAGGAGCGCCAGTACCGGAAGGAACGGCTGGCCGCCGCGCTCAGGCTGTTCGGGCAGTACGGGTACGAGGAAGGCGTCACGGGGCACATCACCGCGCGCGACCCGCAGCACGACGACTGCTACTGGGTGAATCCCTTCGGGCTCGCCTTCGCCGACATGACCGTGAGCGACCTGGTCCTTGTCAACGGAGACGGGCAGGTCGTCGAGGGCGCCCGCCACGTCAACCAGGCGGCGTTCATGGTCCACGCACGGGTCCACCGGGCCAGGCCGGACGTCGTGGCCGTCGCCCACACCCACTCGGTCCACGGCCGTGCGCTGTCCGCGCTGGGCGAGCTGCTCGACCCGATCACCCAGGAAGCGTGCGCGTTCTACGAGGACCACGCGCTGTACGACGCGTACACGGGCGTCTCCGTCGACGAGGCGGAGGGGCGGTGGATCGCGGGCGCGCTCGGGCCGCACAAGGCCGTCATCCTGCGCAACCACGGGCTGCTGACCGTCGGGGACTCGGTGGACGCGGCCGCCTGGTGGTTCATCTCGATGGAGCGCTGCTGCCAGGTGCAGCTCGCCGCACGGGCGGCGGGACGGCCCGTACTGATCGACCACAAGGACGCGGTTGCCACGCGGGACCAGCTGGGCAGCGACCTCGTCGCGTGGATCAACCACCAGCCGCTGTGGCGCCGGATCAGCCGCACCGAACCGGAGCTGTTCGCGTAGCACTCTTTCGGGTGGAGCGCGGGCGTCCCTCCGTACGGCAGAATTCCCCTACACCGGAGGGAAGTTCCCTTCAGCGGGTTCGAGAGGGCGGAAAGCTTCCGTGGCTGTGCAAGAGGCAAGACAGAGCACGCACAGTGGCGGTTGTACGTGCGGCGACTGCCCGCACGGCGCCCGCGAGGGCCACCGCCGCGCCGTCGCCGCCTTCCTGGCCAAGCGCGACGGACTTGCCGCAGGTCAGGGGTTGCCCGCCGCCGTCGCGCACTCCGCGGGCGCCTCGCGCCAGTGGGTGTCGGACGAGCTGACGCAGTCGGCCCGCGCGGTCGCCGAGCGCAGCCGCGAGGCGGGCGAGGCGTGGCTCGCGATGGTGTGGCGCAGCACGCTGTTCGTGGTGTGGGGCGGGGTGATCGTGCTGCTGCTCGCGGAGGCTTTCACCGCCATCGGCGCCGGCTGGACCATGGCCCGCACCGCGGGATTGATCGCCGCGCTCGTCACCGCCGCCCTGCTGACCGGCGCGGCGCGCATGCACCGGGCGCGCGGCGGCCTCCTCGCGCCCCTCATCGGCGAGGACAACCGGCTGTCGACCTCGCGCGCGGTCGCCGCGAGCTGGGTGCTGCTCATCGTCTTCGCAGTGCTGGTGATCGCGATCCAGCTGGCGGGCGCCTCCGACCACGCCGACCGCGACGAGCTGATCGCGGGCCTCGAACTCGCCCGTGGCCTCGGCATGCTGACCGTGCTCGCGCTGACCTGCGCCATCGCCGTCGTGGTACGTCAGGTGGTGACCGTCCGGGTCCTCTCGCAACGTCTGCAGAAGGTACGGGCCGACCGCCCCCGCGCCGCCGACCTGCTCACGGACGACGCGGGCCGCGGCAACTTCGCCGACGTGCAGTACGTCCTGGTGAGCGCGGTCGCGGTGGTCTTCGCCGCCGTACGTCTCGCCCGGCGGCCCGAGCAGCTGCCCGATCTGCCGTGGGGCCTGGCCGTACTGGTGGCGGTCTCGGCGGCGACGTACTTCGCGGGGAAGTACGCGGAAGGTGGCCGTCCGGTGGTCCTGTCGGTGGTACGGGCCAGGGAGGCGGGCGATCTGGACGCGCCGATCCGTACCGGCGACGACATCGAGATCCGCGGTGCGGGCTTCGTACCGCCGGGCGCGGGGACCCCTGACCGGCTGGCCCGGATGGTCGTACGGATCGGGACAGTGCACGTCCATGTGCCGCTGATCCCGGTGCCGGGCGGCTTCGCCAACCCGACGGACACGGTGCTGACCGTGCCCGTGCCGGTGGAGGTCGAGCCGGGCCGGGTGGATGTGCAGGTGGTGACGGCGGCGGGCGCGGAGACCGACCGGGTGACGATCGACGTCACCGACTGAGCGGCTGAGCCGCGTCTTGCGTCTACCTGCCGTTTGAGCCGGATCACCGCTGCATACGTATCCCTCTTCGAGGGGCGCGAGGGGACAATCGTGCCCGCGCCGTACGGGCGGCGCTGACTCTTCGGAGAGGCGGGACCAGACCATGAGCCACGGGTATCGAACCGGCGGCAACGGCACCATGGCGGGAACGGGCATGGGCGCGGGCAGAGGCATGGGCATGCGCATGGGCGACGGGCCGTACGGGCGCGGCGGCCTGCGGGCCACGGCGCGCCGCTACTCGCTCCTGCCCCTGCGCATCTTCCTCGGCGTCACCTTCATCTACGCAGGCCTGGACAAGCTGACGGACAGTCAGTTCATGTCCGCGAGCGGCACCGGCTCGGTCGGCGAGATGATGCGCGGCGTGCGCGACACCTCGGCCATCCCCGCCCTCGTGGACCTCGCGCTCAAGAACCCGGAGGGCTTCGGCTACGCCATCGGCTTCGGTGAACTCGCCGTCGGCATCGGCACGCTGATCGGACTGCTCGCGCGCCTCGCCGCGCTCGGCGGGGCGCTGATCTCGCTGAGCCTGTGGCTGACGGTGAGCTGGTCGTCCGACCCGTACTACTACGGGAACGACCTGATCTACCTCATGGCCTGGCTGCCGCTCGTGCTCGCGGGCGCCGCGTTCCTCTCCATCGACGCGGCCCTGGCGGCGCGCCGCCGGCGCACGCTGTAGGTCACCCAGCTCGCGGCGCCCGCGAGCAGCAGCCCGAGGCAGATGACGGGGAGCGCGAGGTAGGCCGGGACCTGCCATGCGCCCGTGGCGTCTGCCGTGTACGCCGCTGCCGTGCCCAGCACGACGAGGCCGCTGATCAGCTTGCCGGGCCTGAATTGGTGCGCGTCACTTCGCGGCACGGGTCACCTCCACCTGTCCGACGCCGACTTCCAGATGCAGCTGGAGTGTCCCGGCGGGCTTGCCACTCTGCGGCCGCCCGTTGGCCGGCTCCGGCTCCGGCTCCAGTGTCCGGCGCCGGTCCTGGTCCGTCCGTACGTCGAAGTCCTGTCGCTTCTCTCCCGGCAGCTGGATGTCACCGACACCCACCTGCATGCGCAGTTCCACCCTCACGTCCTTCGGTACGACGACCCTGAGCTGCCCGGCACCGACCTCGGCCCGGGTGGCCACGGAGGAATCCGCCGGCACGCGTACGCCGCTGAGGTCGAGCGTGCCCACGCCGGACCCGAGCTCGTACCGCGGCCGCACGTCCGAGACCGAGGCCGGCTTCCAGTCCGTACGCATCCAGTCCGTGGAGATCTGCTTCGGCAGCGCGGCGGCGCCGGTCAGCAGCAGCGCGGTGATCAGGGTGAGCAGAATCGTGCCGACGCCCGTACGGCCGCGGAACGCGCTCACCGTGATGCCGAGCCCGAAGACGGCGAGCGCGCAGGACAGGCCGATCTGGAGGCTCGTGCCGAGCGGCTGCGCGTCCCACGACAGGCCGGTGCCGAGCCCGGCCGCCAGTACCGCCAGCAGGAACACCCGGCCGCCGATGCCGCGCGGCCCGCGCGTCGCGGGATCGCGCCGCTGCTGCGGGGGAAGGGCGGGGGCCGCACCCCGGTCCCGGTCCGGCGCCTCGTTCACGACCGCGCCCTCGGGCCCCCACAGATAGCCGGTGCCGACCGGGCCCGTCGTGCCGTCCTTGACGATGGGATCCCGCCACCAGGAGGGCGCCCCGGGCACGGGCGGCGCCTGCGTCTCCGGCGGCGCGACGGCGGCCGCCTGTGCGGCCACCGGGTCGACCGGGCCGGTTTCGGGGTCGGTGAGGCGGCGGCGCTGGGACCAGTAGGTGGCGCCGGCGAGGGCGATGGAGAGCAGCACGGCGAAGCCGAGGACGCTGCCATTGTTCAGCATCGAGAGGAAGAGGCCGCACCCGACGAGAGCGAAGAGCACGGCGATGAGCGTGGCGCCGTCCACCCGGCCGGTCAGCAGGCGGCGGGCCTCGTTCTCGTCCTCGCCGTCGAGGGGGATGAAGAGCCAGGCGAAGCCGTAGAAGATGAGGCCGAGACCGCCGGTGGCGGCCAGGACGCCGAGACCGATCCGGAAGATCACCGGGTCGAGGTCGAAGTGCCGGCCGAGCCCGCCGCACACGCCGCCGACCATCTTCTGCCGCTTGCTGCGGCGAAGCGGCAGTGGTGGTGGCGGTGGTTCTCCGGCGGATGCCGGGGAAGCGGCGGCGTCGTACGGCTGTGTCATACGTCCATGGTGGGGGGCGGTACGGCGCCGCGGCACCCGCCCCGACCCTGGACGATCCCTGATTTCCACCCCGACTCACGGCCTCGGGGCGGGCGGGGGCGACAGGCCCGCGGCCCGCTGGTCAGGGTGTGTGGGGGAGTCAGGGGTATGTGGGGGACCGACCCTGATGCCCGGACCCGCCCGTACATGTGACCATCGGGGCATGCCAGTCGCCACGCCCCGCCGAGCCGCGAGCCCCCTCGGCCCCGAACCGGAGGAGTCGCAGCCGCGCAAGCTCTATCGCAGCGCCGAAGGGCGGATGCTCGGAGGTGTCGCGCGCGGGCTTGCCGGGCATCTCGGACTGCCGGTGGTCTGGGTGCGGATCGTTTTCCTCGCGCTCTTCCTCTCGGACGGTCTTGGCGCGGTGCTGTACGCCGTCTTCTGGTTCGTGGTCCCCCTCGGCGTCGGCGGCGTGGACGCGCCGCGCTCGGCCTTCGAGACCGCACCCGACGGGCGCCGCAAGCTCCGCAAGCCCGACAAGGGCCAGGTCTTCGCACTCTTCGCGCTGCTCGTCGGAGCCGTCACCTTCGTCACCAACGTCGAGGTGGGAGGCCAGGCCGGGCGGTACGTGTGGCCGGCGCTGCTGATCGGCCTCGGCGTCGTACTCGTCTGGCGCCAGGCAGACAACGCGCGCCGCGCCCACTGGATGGAGATCGGCCGCCGCCGCCGCATGCTGCAACTGGCACGCGGACTGGCGGGCGTGGCGCTGGTCGGTACGGGCCTGACCGCGTTCCTGGTCGTACGGGGCTCCGCGGCGCAGCTCGGCAACGTACTGACGGCGGCGCTCGCGGTCATCACCGGCATAGCGCTCCTGGCCGGGCCATGGCTGGTCCGTATGACCCAGGACCTGTCCGAGGAGCGCCTGATGCGCATCCGCGCCCAGGAACGCGCCGAAGTCGCGGCGCATGTGCACGACTCGGTGCTGCACACCCTGACGCTGATCCAGCGCAACGCGGAGGACCCCGGAGAGGTACGGCGCCTGGCACGGGCGCAGGAACGGGAACTCCGTAACTGGCTCTACAAGCCGGAGGGCAACGGCAAGGACGAGTCGGAGGAGCCCACCACCCTTGCCGAAGCGGTCAAGCGGTCGGCGGCGGAGGTCGAGGACAAGCACGGCGTACCGCTGGAGGTCGTGGTCGTCGGCGACTGCCCGCTCGACGACAAGCTCGTCGCGCAGATGCAGGCCGCACGCGAGGCAATGGTGAACGCCGCCAAGTACGGTGGCGAGGGCGGGGCGGTGCAGGTGTACGCGGAGGTCGAGGGCCGGACGGTCTTCGTCTCCGTACGGGACCGGGGGCCGGGGTTCGATCTCGATTCGGTGCCGGACGACCGTATGGGCGTACGAGAATCGATCATCGGCCGCATGCAGCGCAACGGCGGCACGGCGAGGCTGCGTTCCGCGCCCGACGGGGGCACGGAAGTCGAGCTTGAGATGGAGAGGGCGGCGGACGCATGACCGAGACCGAGGGAACGCAGGACAGGCGAGTGCGGGTGGTTCTGGTGGACGACCACCGGATGTTCCGTACAGGAGTGCAGGCGGAGATCGGGCAGACCGAGACGACCGGCGTCGAGGTGGTCGGCGAAGCCGCCGACGTCGACCAGGCGGTCACGGTCATCACGGCGACCCGCCCCGAGGTGGTACTGCTCGACGTCCACCTGCCGGGAGGCGGCGGCGTCGAAGTGCTGCGCCGGTGCGCGCCGCTGATGGGCGCGGTGGAGAACCCGGTGCGGTTCCTGGCGCTGTCGGTGTCGGACGCGGCCGAGGACGTGATCGGGGTGATCCGGGGCGGGGCGCGGGGGTACGTGACGAAGACGATCACGGGCACGGATCTCGTCGACTCCATCTTCCGCGTGCAGGACGGCGACGCGGTGTTCTCGCCCCGGCTGGCGGGCTTCGTGCTGGACGCGTTCGCGTCGACGGACGCGCCGCCGGTGGACGAGGACCTGGACCGGCTGACGCAGCGGGAGCGGGAGGTGTTGCGGCTGATCGCGCGGGGTTACGCGTACAAGGAGATCGCGAAGCAGCTCTTCATCTCGGTGAAGACGGTCGAGTCGCATGTGTCGGCGGTGCTGCGCAAGCTTCAGCTTTCGAACCGGCATGAGCTGACGCGGTGGGCTACGGCGCGCCGGCTGGTGTGACGGTCTGTGGTGCGACCGGCTCCGGTGTGACGGTCTGGAGGTACTCGTCCATGGCGTCCCTGTTGCGGATGAGGCACTCGATGCGCTCGGTCATCCGGTCGCGTTCGCGTTGCAGCGTGGCGAGCATCTCCGGTGTCGCGTCGGGGAAGTGGATGACGCGGGGCTTGTCGAGGCAGGGGAGGATCTGCTTGATGATGCGGGTCGGCAGCCCGGCGTCGAGCAGCCCTCTGATCTGCATGACCCGGTCGACGAAGCGCTCGTCGTACTCGCGGTAGCCGTTGGGGGAGCGGTCGGCGGCGATCAGGCCCTGCTCTTCGTAGTAACGCAGCAGTCGCCGGGGTGTGTTGGTGCGCTACGACAGCTCTCCGATTCGCATGTGACCTGCCTCACGTCTCGCTGGCCGCGTTGACCCTCACATCAATGTGAGGGTCCGAGCATATCGAGCATGCGAAACCACACAACAGAGCTCACCCGCCCCGGAGTCGAACCCGAATCCGGAGTCGAATCCGGCGTCGAGTCCGGAGTCGAGTCCGGATCCAAGCCCCAGAAGCTGCCGCTGCCCGCCCTCCTGGCGCTGGCCACCGCCGTCTTCATCACCAGCCTGACCGAGACGCTCCCCGCCGGTCTGCTGCCGGCGATGAGTGCAGACCTGGGCGTCAGCGAGTCTGCGACAGGCCAGACGGTGACGATCTATGCGATAGGCACTGCCCTCACGGCGATCCCGTTGACTGCGGCCACGTCAGGGTGGCGGCGCAAGCGCCTGCTGCTGACGGCGATGGCGGGATTCGCCTCCGCCAACACGGTCACGGCGCTCTCCGAGACTTACTCCCTCACCATGGTGGCCCGCTTCGTCGCCGGAGTGGCGGCGGGCCTCGCCTGGGCGCTGCTCGCCGGTTATGCCCGCCGCATGGCGCCCGTACATCTGCAAGGCAAGGCGATCGCGATCGCCATGGCCGGGATACCGGTCGCCCTGTCGGTGGGCGTTCCGGCGGGGACCTTCCTCGGCAAGGCGCTCAGCTGGCAGGTGGCGTTTCTGATGATGACGGCGCTGACTGTCGGCCTGCTGGGATGGATCACCGCGACGGTCCCTGACTATCCCGGCGAGCGGCGGCAGGACGGCCGCCGGGCGCCGGTTCTGCGGGCGTTGCGCGTGCCGGGCGTAACGCCGGTCCTGTTCGTGACCTTCGCCTTCGTGCTGGCCCACACCGTCCTCTACACCTTCATCGCCACGTTCCTCGCCCGGCTCGGCATGGGCGACTCGACCGACCTCGTGCTGCTGGTCTTCGGCGCCGCGTCCCTGATGAGCATCTGGATCGTAGGCGCGCAGATCAACCGCCGGTTGCGCGCTCTGACCGTGGCCAGCACCGTCCTGGTGGCCGTGGCGGCCGCGATCCTGGCGGTCCTGGCCGACAGTCCCGCCATGGTGTACGTCGCGGTGACGCTGTGGGGGCTCGGATGGGGAGGTGCGCCCACCCTCCTGCAAACCGCCGTGGGTGACGCGGGGGGCGACGCGGCGGACGCCGCGCAGGCCATGCTCGTCACCTTGTGGAACGCGGCCATGGCGGGCGGTGGGCTGGCGGGCGGGATCCTGCTCGACCGCCTCGGCCCGACCTCCTTCCCGTGGAGCGTCCTTGTACTGCTGGTGCCGGTGCTGCTGGTGGTGACGGCGGCTCGGATGCACGGTTTCCCGGCGCGGCGGCGACGTACGAGCGCGACCTCATGAGGGCCTTACGCCGCCTCCTCGGCCAGCATCTCGCGGGCGTCCATCAGGGCGAAGCCGAGGAGGTTGAGGCCGCGCCAGGTGGTGGGGGAGGCGGCGCGTCCGTCGTCGGCTGCGAGGCCGATGCCCCAGACCCGGTCGTGCGGACTGGCTTCGACGAGGACGCGGTTGCGGGTGGCGAGGAGGTACTGGAGGAGGGCGTCGTGCTGGCCGAACTTGGCGATGCTGCCGCGCACGACGATTCCGTAGCGGTGCTCGCGCCAGGTCGCCTCGTCGAAGCCGGCGACTTGGCGGCCGAGGGCCTTCGCTTCGGCGGGGGTCTTGGCCCGGAGGATCTTGGCGGCGGATTCGTCATCCCCGAAGAGCCAGCCCTTGTGCGCCATCATGTAGTGCTCGGCGGAGCGGTAGGTGTGACCGTCCTCGGTGAACTCGACGGGCCACCACTGACTGAGGCAGCCGGGCCCGGCTGCGGTGCCGGGGGTTGGCCGGTGGCCCCAGAAATAGAGGTAGCGCAGGCGCGCGTTTGTTGTCTGTTCTGCGGCGATGGCCTCCGCGACGGATTTGGGGAGAGGGCTGCTGCGAGGGTTGTTGGGCATGGGCGCACCGTTACACACCCCCGTCGGCCGCCTCAAGGCAATTGACCTCCAACCACACCGTCTTGCCGGCCCCGCACTCACGCGGCGCGGCTACCTACTGCGAGGCAAGCGTGTCTACCAACGCGAGGCAGCGCCCGGTCTTGTCGTCCGGCGAGGCGTCGCGCGGATGCGGGAGTACGACGCAGGCGTCGAAGACCTCGATGCGCAGGATGGCGACTGTTTGCTGCTGCACGGCCAACCGCACCCAGATCTCCCGGCCGGGCGCGCAGCCCGCGTGACGCAGGGCGTTGGTCATGAGCTCGCTGAGAAGAAGGGTCGTGGTCTCGGCGGCGTCGTCGGGGACCTTCCACGCCCGGGCTTGGCCGACGAGGAGGGTACGGGCGCGGCCGACGCTGCGGGGGAGGGGGCGGCGGGGGAAGTGCCACTCGATGTGGTCGTTCATGGCTCATACCGTGCGGAAACGGCATGGCTGGGTGGAGTAACGGCCCCGGTGCAGAGGGTGGTTGTAACCATGGCAAACCCCGAGCCGCCGATGGCGTGGCGGTACTGCGGCAATCAGATCAAGCGCTGGCGCGAGCGGGCGGGTGTGACGCGGGAGGCACTGGCCAAGGAGGCCAGTTGCAGCTACGGGTACGTAAAGGCGATAGAGGCGGGGCGGCGAAAGCCGACGCTGCATCTGCCTCAGGTGGCGGATGGGTATTGCGGGGCGCGTCGAGTGCAGCTTTGTTCTGTACGAAGCTGTCGTGCGGTGCCCGGTGGGTGGGCCGGCGGCGCACAAGGAGCAGCTGTTGCACCTGCTGGAGGTCGGCGCGCTCCGTCATGTCTCAATCCAGGTGCTGCCGTTCAGCGCGGGCGCAAACCCAGTCGACGTACAGCGGCACCGAGGGAGGCAACTGCGTAGAGGTCGCCACCTGCCCCAGCACCGTCCATGTCCGGGACTCGAAGGTGAAGGGCGGTCCTCAACTCGCAGTGCCCGCCCCGTCCTGGGCCGCGTTCGTCACGTACGCAGCGGGAGTGTCCTGAGCGGGGCGTTGATGGGCCTGGGGCGTTGTTTGCCTCTGCTGTGGGGGCCGCCTTTTCGGAGGGTGGCGTCGGAGGGCCGCCCCTCAAGGGCGCTCCTGCGTCGCGTCGCCTGCGGCGATTGCGCTCCGCTCCACCCTTGACCGCCGACCCTCCGCCGCAATGCTTCTGGGGGGCGGCCCCCGGGGGGAGCCCACGGGGAAGGCTCGGGGAGTGGCTGGTGTGGCGTTGCCGGGCGGCGGGCCCGGTGAGTGGGGCGCACGACGTCCAGGGGGCGGCTCGGCCCCAGGCTCAGCGACTGCGGCGACGGCCGTTGATTGCGACATCCCCATTCCCACGCCACGAGCACCCACGACGGCGGCCGATTGGCCGGTCGGGTCGACGTGCGGACTCATGTCTGAGCGGGTGGGACGCATGAGTTGAATGGGGGGACTCGAGACGGTGTGGCGTCCACCCCGGCCGGTGATCGGTTGGGCCGCAAGCACGTTGCTGATGTGGGTGGGGGCAATTGGTTACGGCCGGGGTGGGTTGGTGGCGGGTATCGGCTGAAGAGCGCCCAGGACCCACGGCATTTTCTTCCTGTGGGTGACGATGAACACCGGCACGCCGTTGTCCTCGCATTCGAGGACCAGGGCCCGGCCGTCGTAGTCGGGGTGGGCGGGATCCGTCCAGTAGGGCGGACGGACGCGGAGCGGGGTCAGACTGTGCGGCGCCTCACGACGGAAGAAGGCGCCGGTCGGGTCAGGTGTCGACGCCAGACAGCCGGGCCCGGCCACCAGGTATCCACCACTGCCCGCATAAGGGATCTCGCCCAGGATCATGCCCAGGAAGCACTGTTCAGTGGCAGGCACGGACGGCGTCAAAGCGATGGTGTCGTCCCCGCGCTGGCGCCGCCACAGGACCAGGGCTGCCACCGAGCAGCCGGCCAGGACCACGGGGGTGCACAGTGCGACGAAACGAAGTGCCGCCCCGGGGCTGTCGGTGGGCCACGTGGCTGCCGCCCCGATCCCCGTGAGGCAGAGCGCACCCACGAGCGGGACACCGAGCTGCCAGGGGGATGCCCTGACCGAGACGTGAGAGCGCCGCGCCCACCAGTACCAGCACCACAGATAGGCCAGCCCCTGGAAGCCGATGGCGAGGCCCCAGGCGCAGAAGAGCTTGTAGTCGCCGCGCGGGTCAGCGGTCGTATACCGGCGCGCGGACTCGAAGTCGACGTACCGGATCTGTCCCCGCCAGTATGTGACTTCGACGGTTCCTCCCACGTGGGCGATCGGGGGCTCCTGCGGACTGCCCTTGAAACGGGTACGGCTGGATGTCCCGTCCGCCTTTGCGACGTACAACCAGTACGAGGACGACTTCCGTCTCTTCAGGGGCTCGGTCCGGTCGATGCGCGCTGCGACAGTCCACAGACAGTCGTCGTCACGGTCGCCCGGCGCGCAGCTGACGGCGGCCTTGAAGGCGCGTTCCTGGTCGAGCGCGCCACTCATGGTGACCAGCAACAGCCACGCCGCCACCAGCACGCACACGGAGCCCATCCCCGCAGCGAGGCGCCTCGCCATACGGATCTTCGGGTGGGGAACATCAGTCGTCGCCAGAGTCACTGGCACAGTATGCGGAGTGAAGAGGGAAGGGAACAGGGGTGATATGTGCACCCTTCAAGCGGTGCTTTTTGCCGAGAACTGGCAGTTGGCGTCGGGCCCGCGTGACCGAAACCACCACTTGACGCACTCCGACGTCTCCCGGATGGCCTGAAATGAGGCGAAAGGGATCTCTGCGTCGCCTTCTGCCGGGTTCGTATCGAACCGCTCCCGCCCGCGAGTGTCGAGCCGCCGCCTGCGAGCGTGGCCGCTCGCCCGGTCGGACCACCAACCCCTGGACGCCCTTCCACCCACCCACGCCAGCAACCTGCTTGGGGCCCAACCGATCACCGGTCGGGGTGGACGCCACACCGTCCCGAGTCCCCCCATTCAACTCATGCGTCCCACCCACCTCTGGCGCAGACGCTGACGCAGGAGCCGACAGCCAGTGAGCTCGGCGGGGCGCCCGTCCGGCCCCCGCCCAACGCTCACCCCGCCCTCAGTGCCGCCGGCCCCGCAGCCGCCCCAGCAGCTGCCTCGCCTGGCTGCGCCTCCTGGGGTCGGACGCCGCGCGGCGTGCCTGTGCGATCGTTCGGCGCCCTTGCGGGCTGCGTGCGTACTGCTTGATCCGGCTGATGATGCCCGGCATGGTCGGCCCTCCGTTCGCGGTGGTGGCACGTGGTGTGGCGTGCGTTTTGCTCTACGTACGCCGCTTACCCCATCTCGGGCGTTTAAGACCGGCCTACGGGTTCAGCTCTCGTCACGGAACAGGCTCAACAGGCTCGTTCACGGCGACGTCGCCCCGCTCGTCAGAAGCCAGCGTCAGAAGCGAGCGTCAGAAGCGAGCGTCAGAAGCGAGCGTCAGAAGCGAGCCTCAGAAGCCCTACGCCGGCCTCGTCGCCCCCGCGAACGGCATCTCGTCGATCGGCGCCACCCGGACCGGGGCGCCGGGGCGGGGGGCGTGGATCATCTGGCCGTTGCCGATGTAGAGGCCCACGTGGCTGATGCCGGAGTAGAAGAAGACCAGGTCCCCAGGGGCGAGCTGCGAGCGCGAGACGCGCTGTCCCGCGTTGATCTGCGTGTACGTCGTACGCGGCAGCGAGACGCCCGCCGCCTTCCAGGCCGCCTGCGTCAGGCCCGAGCAGTCGAAGGCGGACGGCCCCGTGGCACCCCAGACGTACGGCTTGCCGATCGCCCCGTACGCGAAGGAAATTGCCTGCCCGGAACGGGAGTTCGGCGCCTGGGGCGGTCGGTTGCCGCGAGTGGCGGTGCGGTCGGCCCGGTCGGCCCGCGAAGGGGTAGCGGCGGTCGAACCGCCGTGGCCGTCCTCCTGGGCGTACTCCTCGCGCTGCTCCGCCGTGAGGCGGGACAGGAGGTTCTCGGCCGCGTCGATCTTCTCCTTGATCTTCGACTTGTGCCTGCGCAGGTCCTTCTGGTGCGCCTTGAGTTCGTCCAGGCGGTTGTCCGCCTCCTCCCGCAGCTGCTCGATTTCGCCGAGCTGCTGCCGTATCCCGGTGACGGCCGCCGCCTGCCGGTCGCCGGCGCGGTCGGCGATCGCGGCGCGCTCCAGGTACTGGTCCGGGTCGGAGGTGAGTGCCACCTGTACGGCCGGATCGACCGCGCCGGTGCGGTACTGCGCGGTGGCGAGCGAACCGAGCCCGTTGCGCGCCGCGTTGAGGCGCTCGGTCCTGCGGGCGGCCTCGTCGCGCAGCTCCTCCAGGGACTCGCCGGCGTTGTCGGCCTTCTCCTTCACGCCGTTGTACTTCTCGGTGGCGACCTCGGCGTCGTGGTACAGCTGATCGACCTTCGCCTTCACCTGAGCGGGGGTGAGGGCGGGCTCCGCGTGCCCCATGCCGTCGAACGCGGTGGCGCTCGCGGCTCCAGCGAGCGCGAGGGTGACGGCGGTGCGGGCGGTGTTGCCGGTGAGCAGGCGCTGCTTGGGCTTTCGGTGCGTGGCCACGAGGGCGTCCACGTCCTTCCGTCCTGTACGTCGCTGTACGTCGAGCCGCTCGCATCCGGCGGCGGCCCGCACAGGGGAACGGGGCCGCCGCCGGACTCTCGGCGGTGGTGTCCGACTGCCGCTCCGGGGAGAGGCGGCGGTGGGGAGTCGGTCACCTGGGGAAGGACGCTAAACCTGAGGGTCACGGGGCAGCGGTGGAATGACCGACAGTGCTCGAATTAGGTAGCTGAGTGAACGCCGTTGGGGGAGGGGCCTGCGCCGGCAGCGAGCATTCCGCTCTTCCGCGACCGATACGGCGATGGCACGGGAACCTGGCCGCCGGGGCTGCTATAGCCAGAGCTAGGCTCCGGTTCATGGACGTACTCATCAATGTCTTCGTCGGCCTGCACATCATCGGCATCGCGTCGCTGCTCGGCGGCTTCCTGACCCAGATGAAGGCGATGGGCGCCGGCACGGCCCGCTTCAATCCGGCGATGCTGCACGGCGCGCTGACCATGCTCGTCACGGGCGTGGCACTGGTGGGACTCAACCAGGCCGACGATCAGACGGTGAACAACCTCAAGATCGGCATCAAGGTCGCGATCCTCGTGGTGATCCTCGGCCTGGTGTACGTCAAGCGCGACGAGGAGAAGGTCGAGAAGGCGCTGTTCGGTGCGGTCGGCGGCCTGACCGTCGCCAATGTCTTCATCGCGGTGCTCTGGACCTGACCCTGTTCAAGACCGCGTCGCGGTTCCGCATCCTTCGTCCGCGGCCTCCATACGCTCGGCCATCGACGTACTGCGGTCGTAAGGGTCGACCTCGGGACCGTCACCGTCACCGTCACCCGAGCCGGTGGCCGGCTGTTCGGCGGCGAACTCCGGGGTGAGGTAGCCGGTGACGGTGTTGCAGCCGCCGTTGGTCATGTCGACCTTGTACGAGACGAGGGAGAAGGTTCCCGGCTCGGTGATCACCTTGTCCGGATCGTCCCAGTTCAGCACCACCTCGCGTCGCACGATCGCGCGCGCGACCTCGTCGGTGCTCGCGGCCGCCCGCGCGACCGGATACACGTAACTGACATCGGTGGTCACCTGGAGGGCGCCGCGCTCGCCCTCGCGGTACGTGATCCGGCCTCGGGTCTTGACCACGTCCCCGACAAGGCGCGCGTGCGACTTCTCGAATCGGCTGAAGAGCAGCAGCGGGTCGTTCTTCCTGCTCGGTGTGCGAAACGCGGTCGCCAGAAAGTCCTGGACGTCCTGCTGATGCGGGTTGATCAGCGCGATCGCCTTTCGAGGGTGCTCGCCCCGCAGCACCCCCGGATCCAGGCTGGACGCGGTGAGGAAGTCCCGGGTCCGCTCAAGAGCCCGTTCCACCTGCGCCGCGCTCATCCACCCGGTCGCTCTGGCCGTGGGTACCGCGATCCCGGCCGTGCCGCTCGCCCAGCGCGCCGCAGGCGAGCCCTTGAACGGTTCGTCAAGCGTGGGCCGTTGGGCCGCCACCCTGGGGGACGGCTGGTCCGGGCGTTCCGACTCCGTGGCGAGCGGCCCCGAGGCGGCCTGGCCGTCACCGCCGAACCATCCGACCACCCGCCCCGGATCCAGCGCCACGACCAGCAAGGCCAGTGCGGCCACCAGCCCGACCGCGTACAAGCTCTTCTTCCGCCTCGGCCGGGCCGGGGAGTACGTGCGCCAACCCTCTGAACTCGCGGGCTCCTCGCGCAG
Organism: Streptomyces sp. ISL-100; assembly: GCF_018614615.1. Taxonomy (GTDB): domain Bacteria; phylum Actinomycetota; class Actinomycetes; order Streptomycetales; family Streptomycetaceae; genus Streptomyces. The sequence goes on from NZ_JAGGOK010000016.1 coordinate 66,696, forward strand.
CCGCCGGGCCACGTCGCGGGCCCGCGCCGACGGCTCCTTGGGCGCGTCCGGCGTGCCGTCCGCCGACTCCCGGAGAAACCGGTCCCACTCCTCGTCAGGCACGGATGAACCGCTCCGCTCCCCACCCGCATTCACACTGAACTCCTTGCACCGACCACCGCTTCGGCCCTCCCCAGGGTGTCCTCGGCATGATCGCACAGCGGTTTTTGAGGCAACCGCCCAGTTCAGGTGACTTCTCGTCGCCCTGCCCAACCGGACCAGCGAAGGACAGGGCGACGGTGAACGGCTACGCGGGGCGCACGCTGCCGTAGATCGGCATGTAGTAAATCGACTCCTCGCGGACGTACGCACCGGGCTTCGGCGCGTGGATCATCTTGCCCCCGCCGATGTAGATGCCGACGTGGCTGATGTCGTCGTAGAAGAAGACCAGGTCGCCCGGTTTGAGGTTGTCCGTCGCGATGCGTGCGCCGACCTTCACCTGGTCCCAGGTGGTACGGGGGAGGTCGACGCCGGCGGCCTTCCAGGCGTCCTGGGTGAGGCCGGAGCAGTCGTACGAGCTGGGGCCTGCCGCGCCCCAGACGTACGGCTTGCCGATCTGGGCGCGGGCGAAGGCCAGCACCTTCTCGGCCTTGGCGGCGTACGCGTCGCCGGTGCCGGTGCCGGTGCCTGTACCTGTGCCCGTACCGGCCCCCGTGCCCGTGCCCGTTCCCGTTCCCGTTCCCGTTCCCGTTCCCGTATCGCTCTCGTCCTTCTGTGCCGCTTCCTCCTGGCGCTTGCGCTCCGCCTCCGCCTTCGCTTCGGCTTCCGCCTCCGCCTTGGCCTTCGCCTCGGCCTTGCGCCGCGCCTCCGCCTCCCGCTGCTTCTCCAGCGTCGCCAGCCGCGCCTTCTCCTGCGCGGTCAGCCGGGACAGCAGCTCGCGCGCCTCCGCGAGCTTCGTCTGCACGTCCTGCTTCGAGGACTTGAGGGAAGCCTGCGACTCGGTGAGGTTCTCCAGGCTCCGCGTCGCCTCGGCGCGCTTCTTCGACGCCGCCGCCTGCTGCGTCTCGAAGTCGGTGACATCCGTCTGCTGGCGTTCCGTCATCCGGTCCAGCAGCCGGTTCTGGTCGAAGTACGCCTGCGGGCTGTCCGCGAGGAGCAGCGCGGCGGTCGGGGTGACCGACCCCGACCGGTACTGCGCGGCCGCGTAGTTGCCGAGCTTGCGCCGGGCCTCGTTCAGCTTCTCTGTCCGCTCGGCCACGGCGTCGAGCAGGCCGTCCACGGACTTCCGCTGCTGGTCCGTCTTCTCTTTGGCCAGGTTGTACTTCTGCGTGGCCGTGCCGGCCTGCCGGTAGAGGTCGTCGACCTTCTTCTGTACCTCTTCGACGGTCGGCTTGGGAGCCGTCGGCGCGGCGGGTGCCGCGCCCGCTGTCTGGGCGAGCAGGCCGACTGAGGCGAGTGCGGCCGTCGTGATGCCCAGTGCGGGTGCGGTGGTGCGTGTACGGGCACGCGGCTTGCGATGCGACGCCAAGGCCGGCATCTCCTTCCGTGGAACCGCCTACCGGGTTAGCTGTCGGGTTCGGGCGGAACGGAAGGTGCCCTACGGTCCGTGGGACTGCGGACCGATTCACCCCAGGTGATGCGCGTGGGTCCCCGGTTCCGTACTGCCTTGCGGGCAGGCCGAATTCGGCGTGGGCAGCCCGCTCCAGCGCTTCTCGCCGGTTGGGGTACGAGCCGCCCGACTCGGCACGCTAGCCAAGAGTTGTGACTACTGGGAAGCCCGATGTTCGATATGCCCGATACATTTCCGTGACCTGGACGAGTTGGTTCTGTTGCGCGGCGCGGGGTGGCGCACCCCGCCCGGCGGCCGGGCTCCCCATCGCGTGGGCAAGCTCACACGCGACGGCCGGGGTGGCACCGGCATGCGGCGTACGGGCTTCCCCCGGGCAGATCTGCCCCGATCGGAGAGAGAGCCGTAGCTAGCCGCAGCGAGCCGGAGAGAACCGGACGGGGGAATCCGGGGCGGGCTGTCGGTGGTCCCGCCTAAGCTTGGTAGACGATGAGCAGCCTCTTTGACGACAGCTTCCTGGCCGACCTCCAGCACTCGGAAGACCCGGCCCCGCCGCCCCCCGAGGATCACGCCCCGGAGGAGGTCCCGCACGACCTCTTCGGCGGCGCCTTCGACGCGCCCCCGGCGCCCAGGGACGCGCACTACAGGGACGGCGCGCCGCGCCCGGTCGTGGACGCCGCCGCGCTGCTCGACGGGCTGAACGAAGAGCAGCGCGCCGCCGTCGTTCATGCCGGATCGCCGCTGCTCATCGTGGCCGGCGCCGGCTCGGGCAAGACCCGCGTCCTGACCCACCGGATCGCATACTTGCTGGCCAAGCGGGGTGTGCACCCCGGCCAGATCCTCGCGATCACCTTCACCAACAAGGCCGCGGGCGAGATGAAGGAGCGCGTGGAGCAGCTCGTCGGCCCGCGCGCGGGTCACATGTGGGTCTCCACCTTCCACAGCGCCTGCGTGCGCATCCTGCGCCGCGAGTCGAAGAAGCTCGGCTTCACGTCCTCGTTCTCGATCTACGACGCCGCCGACTCGAAGCGCCTGATGGCGCTCGTCTGCCGCGATCTGGACCTCGACCCGAAGCGCTTCCCCCCGAAGGCCTTCAGCGCCAAGGTCTCGAACCTGAAGAACGAGCTGATAGACGAAGAGACCTTCGCCGGGCAGGCCGCCGACGGCTTCGAGAAAACCCTGGCGCAGGCGTACGCGATGTACCAGGCACGGCTGCGCGAGGCCAACGCCCTGGACTTCGACGACATCATCATGACCACCGTGCACCTGCTCCAGGCGTTCCCGGACGTCGCCGAGCACTACCGGATGCGCTTCAGGCACGTCATGGTCGACGAGTACCAGGACACCAATCACGCTCAGTACACGCTCGTGCGAGAGCTGGTAGGGCCGTCGGGCGAGAACCAGGCGCCCGCCGAGCTGTGCGTCGTGGGTGACGCCGACCAGTCGATCTACGCCTTCCGCGGCGCCACCATCCGCAACATCCTCCAGTTCGAGGAGGACTACCCGGACGCGAAGACGATCCTGCTGGAGCAGAACTACCGCTCGACGCAGACCATCCTCACCGCCGCCAACGCCGTCATCGAGCGGAACGAGAACCGCCGCCCGAAGAACCTGTGGACGGACGCCGGAGCGGGTTCGCTGATCACCGGGTACGTCGCCGACACCGAGCACGACGAGGCGCAGTTCGTCGCCGAGGAGATCGACCGGCTGACGGACGCGGGCGACGCGAAGGCCGGCGACGTCGCCGTCTTTTACCGTACGAACGCCCAGTCCCGTGTCTTCGAAGAGATCTTCATCCGCGTCGGGCTGCCCTACAAGGTCGTCGGCGGCGTGCGCTTCTACGAGCGCAAGGAGGTCCGGGATGTGCTCGCGTACCTGCGCGTCCTGGCGAACCCCGAGGACACCGTTCCGCTGCGCCGCATTCTGAACGTACCGAAGCGGGGCATCGGCGACCGCGCCGAGGCGATGATCGACGCGCTGTCGCTGCGCGAGAAGATCAGCTTCCCGCAGGCGCTGCGGCGCGTGGACGAGGCGTACGGCATGGCGGCCCGCTCGGCGAACGCCGTGAAGCGCTTCAACACGCTGATGGAGGAGCTCCGTACGATCGTCGAGTCGGGCGCCGGGCCCGCCACGGTCCTGGAGGCTGTTTTCGAGCGGACCGGCTACCTCGCCGAGCTCCAGGCCTCGACCGACCCGCAGGACGAGACGCGCATCGAGAACCTTCAGGAACTCGCCGCCGTGGCTCTGGAGTTCGAGCAGGAGCGGGAGGGCGACGAGCCCGGGACGCTGGCCGAGTTCCTGGAGAAGGTCGCGCTCGTCGCCGACTCGGATCAGATTCCTGATGAGGATGAGGACGGGTCGGGCGTCATCACGTTGATGACGCTGCACACCGCGAAGGGGCTTGAGTTCCCTGTGGTGTTCCTGACCGGCATGGAGGACGGCGTCTTCCCGCACATGCGCGCGCTCGGTCAGACCAAGGAGCTGGAGGAGGAGCGGCGACTCGCGTACGTCGGCATCACGCGCGCCCGCGAGCGGCTCTACCTGACGCGGGCCTCGATGCGCAGCGCGTGGGGACAGCCGTCGTACAACCCGCCGTCGCGGTTCCTTGAGGAGATCCCGGAGACATACCTGACGTGGAAGCGCAAGGGCGCGCAGGCCCCGGCGGGACCGGTGTCGGGCGTCGCTTCGTCGCTGTCGTCCTCGCTGGCCTCGCGGTCGCGGGGGGGTGGCGGCGGGGCTTCGGGGTTCGCCACGCGGCGGACGTCGGACAAGCCGGTGGTCGCGCTTTCGGTCGGGGACCGGGTCACGCACGACCAGTTCGGGCTCGGCACCGTGATGACGGTGACGGGGACGGGGTCGGACGCGCAGGCGACGATCGACTTCGGCGACGAGCGGCCGAAGAAGCTGCTGCTGCGGTACGCGCCGGTCGAGAAGCTGTAGCGCGGGGCTGCGCGGCGGGGCGCAGGGCTGCGCGGTCCCCGCTGCTTACGGCTGCTTACGTCGGGCTGAGGCCGTGGCTGCGGAGCCACGGCAGAGGGTCGATCGCCGACCCGCCGCCGGGACGCACCTCGAAGTGGAGGTGCGGGCCGGTGGAGTTGCCCGAGTTGCCGGAGTACGCGATGGTGTCGCCGGCCTGGACCGAGCCGGAGCGGATCTTGGTGCTGCTGAGGTGGCAGTACCAGGTCTCTGTACCGTCGGGGGCGGTCACTATCGCCATGTTTCCGTAGGCGCTGTTGTACTGCGTACGGACCGTGCCGTCGGTCGCCGCCATCACGGGGGTGCCGTACGAGACGGGGAAGTCGATGCCGGAGTGCACGGACATCCAGTTGATGCCGGCCTGGCCGTAGTACGCGCTGAGGCCGTGCTGCTCGACCGGCAGGGCGAACTTCGGGCGGGCGGCCTCCTTGCGGGCGGCTTCCTCGGCCCTGCGCTTCTTCTCGGTGGCCTGGCGCGCCTGGAGGTCGATACGTTCCTGCGTGCGGCTCGCGCGGTCGGCGAAGTCGTTGACGTCCTCGTCGAGGGCGGCGAGCTGGGTGTCCAGCTTGTTGTTGACCGCTACGGGCTTGACCGAGCCGGGGTCGGCGGCGGTCACCGTCCTGGTCGTGTCCTTCTTCTCCTCGGCGGGGGTGCCGCCGCCGGCGCTGCCGACCGAGGCGGCGGCGATACCGGCAACGCCCATCACGCAGGCGGAAGGGACGGCGACGGTGAGGAGGGCGGAGCGTTTGGCGGGGGTACGGCGGCGGCCGCGGCCGGAGTTGCCGGCGCTGCGGCGGGCCGACCGGGAGCCGGGGGCGGTGGCTGAGGCGGCTGTTGCCGCGGCCGGTGCGTGTTCGAGTTCCGGGTCGGGCTCCGGTTCAGGCTCGTGTTCCTGTTCGGGCGCGTGATCCGGTGCGTATTCGTGCTCGGCCTCGGGCGTGTCGTCAACCAGGTCGGCCAGGTCGGCCACCGGGAACTCGGCTGTCTCGTAGAAGACTTGCTGCTGAGGCGGGGCGGTCTCGTACGCGCCGGTGTTCCACGCGGTGGCGTCGTACGCGCCGGTGTCGGACGCGCCGTTGTCGTAGCCCGGTGTCGTGTTCCACTGCCCGGTGGCGTCGGCGGCCTGGGTGAACTGGGCCGTTTCGTACTGGCCTGTCTCGTACGGGCCGTTGTCGTACTGGCTCGTGTCGACGTGGCTGGTGTCGAGGTGGCCGGTGTTGAGGTGGCCTGTTCCGTACTGGCCGGTGTCGTACTGGCCGGTGGTGAGGTGGCTGGTGTCGAACTGCCCTGTCTGGTTCCAGGGGTTGGAGTCCCACTGGCCGGTGGACTGGGCCGGGATCTCGGCCGCCGTCTGATAGGCGGCGGTGGGCCACGCTCCGGTGGCGTCGTACTGCTGCTGCTGCTGGTGCTGCTGCGTGCCGTACGCGTCGTAACCGGCCGTCTGTTGGGCGCTCGTGGCGTCGCACTGGGTGGTGTCGTACTGGCCGCTGTGGCCTGCTTCGTAGTGACTTCCCTGGGCGGGGAGGGTTCCGAAGAGGGGATCCGCGTGGAACGTGCCGGTGGAGTAGCCGTCGTACCCGGCGTGGGCGTGCTGGTCGTCCACCAACTTCTCTCTCGCCTCGGCAATGCAGGACCTGTGGGGGCTGGGGTCCCGGGAGGGGGCCCCAGAGGCAAAGCAGTGGCGCGACTGTACCCGGCGGTAAGGGACGGCGACAATCTTCGCCAGATTTTCCACAGTCCGGAAACGGGCATTCGGCCGCCTTTTGGCGGACGGCGGGCACAGCTTTGGTGTTGCGTTCGACGGATGTTCGATCGAGGTTCAGTGAGTTCAGGCGACGGAGACCGTGCCTGACGCGCCCGCGGCGGTGTCCTGCTCCTCCAGCGCCTGCCGGATGCCGGCGGCGACCGTCGGATGGACCGGCAGAGCGAGGTGGCCGATTCCTGTCACCCGTACGTTCTGGGCGATGAGATCCGGGTGGCTGACGCACGCGGTTTCGACCGGGATCATGATCTGGTCGAGATCGCTCCAGAAACTCACGAACCGCGTCCGGCAGGACGGCGCGGGCCTGCGCAGCTCTTCGATCACATCGGAGCCGGGCCGCATCTGCCGCACGATGGGGTGCGCGCTCATCGGCGGGGCGACGCTGGTGCCGGCGTGCGGGGTGCCGAGGGTGACGAGAGTGCGCACGCGGGTGTCGCCGCCGAGCCGTTGCACGTAATAGCGGGCGATCAGGCCGCCGAGGCTGTGTCCGACGATGTCGATCCGGGTGTGGCCCGTACGGTCGCAGATCTCCTCTACGTGGCGGCCGAGCAGCTCCGCCGCAGTGCGGATGTCGCACGTGAGCGGGGAGTAGTTGAGCGACTCCAGGTGGCGCCAGCCGTGCCGGGCCAGGGAGCGGCGCAGCACGACGAAGACCGAGCGGTTGTCGACGAAGCCGTGGAGCAGTACGACGGGCGGGCGGTCCCGGCCGACCGTGGGAAGCCGGGTGGTCTCGGGCGGCACGGACATCGGGTCGGGAAGTGGGTCCAAGCCGTTGCGGTGCTCCTGGGCGATGCCGGACGGGTAGAGGAGCAGGTGCCCGGCGAGGATGGCGAGGTCCAGTGCGGTGGCTCTCAGAAGGGCGGCCGACAGGCGCAGCTGGTGCAGACAGGGCAAAAAGAAGAAGGGCAGGACCCTCATGGCCGACCTCCCGAACGGCACGCGGGGGCGCGGCTCCGTCCCCCGTATGCCCTCATGGGGTGCCGTACTGAGGAACTCGGCGGGCCGTTCCACCGTGCCGTGCGGCTGACGGCACGGTGGGACGGCGGCCTCGTTGCGGCTCCCCTTGCGGTCGTCCCGGCTGCTGCGGCGGGTACTGCGGCTGCCGGCCGCTGTACCCGCTGTAGCGCCTGATGTGGCAGGAACGACGCATAGCGAACATGTCCCATGTGTGATTTCCCCCTCCCTGTCCACCGCGAAACGGCCGGTTGCGGGATGCTGTCGATAACGTTCGTTCACTTTCCCCGTCCGTATCGGTGCGGGGCGCGTGCCAATGACGGCGCAGTCGGTACATGGAGGCAGTGATGGGTGTGACCGGGCCGATCCGCGTGGTGGTCGCCAAGCCGGGACTCGACGGACACGATCGTGGGGCAAAGGTCATCGCGCGGGCTCTGCGCGACGCCGGTATGGAGGTCATCTACACCGGGCTTCACCAGACGCCCGAGCAGATCGTGGACACCGCCATTCAGGAGGACGCCGACGCGATCGGCCTGTCCATCCTCTCGGGCGCGCACAACACGCTCTTCGTGAAGGTGATCGAGCTGCTCAAGCAGCGCGATGCGGAGGACATCAAGGTCTTCGGCGGCGGCATCATCCCGGAGGCGGACATCGCGCCGCTGAAGGAGAAGGGTGTCGCGGAGATCTTCACGCCGGGTGCGACGACGCAGTCGATCGTGGAGTGGGTCAACACCCACGTCCGCCAGGCGGCCGACGCGTAAGGGCCATCGATCGCCGGACGGGACATCCAGCCCCTCGGAGTTTGAGGAGCGGGGTCTGGGGCGAGGCCCCAGACACCCCCGTCCGTCGGTCTAGCCCTCCCGCAGTTCCGCGAGCATCGCGGCTCTGAGCCGGAGGGTGCCGACGAGGCGCTGGAAGGCCTCCGACCAGTAGCCCCCCGCACCGGGCGCCGCGTCCTCCTGCTCGTCCGGCGTCGTCGTGAGTATTTCGAGGCGGCTCGCCTCCCCGGGGTCGAGGCAGCGCTCGGCCAGACCCATGACCCCACTGAAACTCCACGGGTAGCTCCCCGCGTCCCGCGCGATGTCCAGTGCGTCGACCACCGCGCGGCCGAGCGGTTCCGCCCATGGCACGGTGCACACCCCGAGCAGCTGGAATGCCTCGGAGAGGCCGTGCGCCGCGATGAACGCGGCCACCCACTCCGCGCGTTCGCCCGCCGGCAGGGTCGCCAGCAGCTTCGCCCGCTCGGCAAGCGATGACGTACCGGGACCGGTCGCCGGCGGTGCGGACGGCGCGCCGAGCAGCGCGCGGGACCAGTCGGCGTCCCGCTGGCGCACCGCCGCGCGGCACCAGGCCGCGTGCAGCTCCTCCTTCCAGTCGTCGGCCACGGGCAGGGCGACGATCGCCTGCGGTGTACGGCCGCCCAGCCGGTGCGGCCACGTGTGCAACGGGGTCGCCTCGACCAGCTGGCCCAGCCACCACGAGCGCTCGCCCCGGCCCGCCGGCGGTTTGGGCGACACGCCGTCGCGCTGCATGTCCGCGTCGCATTCGTGCGGGGCCTCCACGACGATGCGCTCACCGCCGGTCGCGCGGCCGGAACGGTCCAGACTGACGCAGGTGGAGGCCCGCGCCGCCATCCTCGCGGCGAGCGCGGAGCCCGGCAGCGCGGAGAGCAGCTCGGCGGCGGTGGCCCGCACATTGCGGCTGCGGTCGGACAGGGCCTGTTCCAGGAAGGGCTCGTCCGCGTCGGAGAGGCCGCAGCGCAGCGAATCGAGGAACATCAGGCGGTCCTCGGCGCGCTCGGTCTGCCACGTCGTGGCGAGCAGCGCTCGCGCGGCGACCGGGTCCTGGGCGCGTACGGCTGCCAGCAGGCCGACGCGCTCCGCGAACAGGCCCTCCTCCCACAGCCGCCGTACGGCTGCCGCGTCCCGGGGGTCGGGCATCGCGCCGCCGCCGCCCGACGCGCCGCGCAGCGCGAACCGCCAGTCCGGGTTCAGCCGGGCCAGCCACAGCCCGCGCGGTCCGGCGAAGGCCAGGGCCTGCGGGCGCAGGTCGGTACGGGCACGGGCGGCGTCCAGCAGCGCGGGGAGCAGGGCAGGGGGCGCCTGGAACTGGCGCCGGTTCGCGGCGGCGAGCCACTGGGGGAGCAGCTCGGTGAGATCGGGCGCGGTGCCGCGCCTGCCCCCGGTGCCGGCGCCTGCGCCGGCGGGGGACGAGGTGCGGCCGGCCAGCAGTTGTGCGAGCCGACGGCGGGCGGGTGCGGGCAGCGGGGGGCGCGGGTCGTGCGGCGCGGGGTCGGGTCGTGCGGCGGCGGGCGCGGGCAGGAGTCCCGCCCTGCGGCGTACGGTCTGGCGCGCGGCGGCGTCCAGCAGCGCGGCCGGGGCGTCCTTGCCGGGGGTCGCTGCTCCGGGCGGCAGCGTACGGCGGTCGGTGCCGAGCAGGGCGGTGGTGACCAGCTCCTCCCAGGTGGGCGTTGGCGTGGCTTCGCGTCCCATGGCTTCGGGTGCCGTGGCTTCCGGGGCCTTGGGGTCGGTGCCGCGCCGTGGCGTCTCCTCGGGCGTCGAACGTTCGGGTACTGGGTTTTGTTCGGGCTCGTTGCGTTCAACGCCCTGCGGGGAGCGCCCCGGCACGTCCCCGCCCGGCACCGTGACTTCTGCCGCCGCGGCGTCGGGTGTCCTGCCGGTGGCTGTCGCGGCTGTGGGTGATGCTGAACTGCTGGTGGTCATCTGTCCCTCCGTGGTCAGGATTCGGTCAGCGGGACGGGTTCCGCCGAGCCGTCGGACCAGGCCGTCAGTGGCGTGAAGCCTCGGTGGCCGCACTCGCCGAAGACCGTGACGGGTCCGCCGCCGGACAGGGCAGCCAGCTTCCAGAGCGTTGGGCGGGACAGCGCTGATGGGGTGACCGGCAAGGCTGAGTCGCCCTTCGCGTCGGCCAGTTGCCAGGTGTCGCCGGACGGGACCGGTATGACGCGGCTCAGCGTCACCGGCCAGGAGTCCAGCCATGGGTCGTCGCCCAGGGCGTCGGCGTAGGCGTGGATCGCTTCGATCGTGCCGACGCCGGGTGGCGGGGCGTCGATCGGGACCAGTGGGAGGGCCGGCTGGTTCGGCACGTCGGCCCTGAGTTGCCCCGCGCCTGGGTAGTAGGTGAGCTCGGTGTCCAGCATCATCCCTGCGGGCAGCGCGATTTCGGGGGCCCGGCTCCCGGCGCCGAAGGACAGGATCAGCGCCATGCGCCTCGACTCCCTTCCGTACAGCCATATGCGGCGTGCGACGAGATTGCCGTCCGGGGTGTCGTACTGGGCGAGCACCAGCCAGCGGTCACGGACCGGCGGTCCCCCGGCGGACGCGGTGAGGCCTACACGTGTCCGCACCGTCGCGGCCAGCGGCTCCGGCAGGCGGTCGCGGGCCAGCCACGCCGCGTCCAGCAGATGCAGCAGCGCGCACTCCTCCAGCAGTCGGGCAGGCCAGCCCGGCCCCGACGCCGGCACCGCGCCCAACTCCCGCACTCGCGCGGCCAGCCCCGGCGCCTGGGCGTCGACCATGCGGCGGGATGTTTCCTCCCACAGGCCGTAGCCCGTTTGCTCGGCGGCGGCCAGACCTCCGCGCAGCAGATCGGCCAGGCGCTGCTCCAGCTCCGAGGCTCCGATGGTGATCCGCTCGGCGCGTTGCTCGGCCCTGCGCCTCGCCCTCTCGGGCTTGCCGCCCGTCTTCTGACTGGCCTGCTTCCGTTGGGCCGCCAGCCACTCGTCCGCCCAGTCCGGCGCCTCGGCTTCTCGCATGGCCGACTCGGCGGCGGCCCAGAGCAGCAGCAGGCCCAGCGCGTGCTTGCAGGGGGATTTGCGGCTGGGGCAGCTGCACTTGTAGGCGGGGCTGCCGCCCGCGGTGTCGACCACCGTCCGGTACGGCGTGCTGCCGCTGCCCCTGCACAATCCCCATACCGCCCCGGAGCTGTTGCAACCCGCCTCCGACCACGGCTCGGCCGTGCCGAGACTGCTTCCCGTTTTGCGTGACGCGTCGTCAGGAGCCAAGGTCAGCACCTGTTCCGCAGTCCAGCGCACCCCCTGCTGATTCATGGGAAAGACGCTACGGGGCACCACTGACAGTCGGCCCTGACCTGCGGTTTTGTCGATCTTCCGCTCTTGACTCCGCTGCACCTTTGCGATTGGGTGCGATCTCCTGACATGCGTCCAGATCCGGGGGGATCTCACATGAACCGCATCGTCCGTGCCGCAGTCTGTGCCGCCGCCGTCACCGGCCTCGTTCTCGGTCTGGGGGCCTGCTCCGAGGCAACCGAAGCAGCAAAGAAGGAGTCCGCGGAGCAGGTCGACAAGGCCATCGACGAGAAGTACGAAGTCACGTACGAAGTCACGGGTAAGAACGTCGACTCCATCGAGTTCGCGGGCGGCGGGGGCACGGCGATGGACCCGAAGATGGAGACGGTCAAGAAGCCGGCGCTGCCTTGGAAGAAGACGGTCACGCTGCGCGGCATCATGCCGCCCGCCGTCTCCCCGATCAGCTTCGAGGCCACGGCCGACCTGACGTGCAAGGTTGTCTACAAGGGCGAGACGATCAAGGAAGCTACCGGTGAGAAGGCCCTGCTCGGCTGCATCGCCGTCTCTCCGATCGTGAAGTAACGGCTGTGGGTTCGTTGCCATTTGGGCCCTGAGCTGCGGCGACGGTCGATTGTCAGTGGCGTGGTGCACGGTGGATCCCACATCCGGGAAATCTGGAGGGGGATCCATGACCACGCCCGAAATCAAGTCCGGCGTACGAGCGGACGGCGGCGAGGCCCTGCGGCCGCATGCCGAGGACGCCTTCGCCGACGAGCTCAAGGCGCTGGCCGCGGCCGACGACCGGCCGCGGCCCGCCAGATGGCTGCTCTCACCGTGGGCCGTGGCGACGTACCTGCTCGGTGGCACCCTGCCCGACGGCACGGTGATCACGCCGAAGTACGTGGGACCGCGCCGGATCGTCGAAGTCGCCGTCACCACGCTCGCAACGGACAGGGCGCTGCTGCTGCTCGGTGTTCCGGGCACCGCCAAGACCTGGGTGTCCGAGCATCTCGCGGCGGCCGTCAGCGGCGACTCGACCCTGTTGGTGCAGGGCACGGCCGGGACCCCCGAGGAAGCCATCCGTTACGGGTGGAACTACGCCCGGCTGCTCGCCCACGGGCCGAGCCGCGACGCGCTCGTGCCCAGTCCCGTCATGCGGGCCATGGCCGACGGCATGACCGCGCGGGTTGAAGAGCTCACCCGAATCCCGGCCGACGTGCAGGACACCCTGATCACGATCCTGTCGGAAAAGACGCTGCCCATTCCTGAGTTGGGGCAGGAGCAGCAGGCCGTCCGTGGGTTCAATCTGATCGCCACCGCCAATGACCGCGACCGCGGGGTAAATGATCTGTCCAGCGCACTGCGTCGCCGGTTCAATACCGTGGTGCTGCCGCTGCCCGAGAGCGCGGAGGCCGAGGTCGACATCGTGGCGCGGCGGGTCGACCAGATCGGGCGCTCTCTCGACCTGCCGGCCGCGCCCGACGGCTTCGACGAGATCCGGCGCGTGGTCACCGTCTTCCGCGAGCTGCGCGACGGCGTCACGGCCGACGGCCGTACGAAGGTCAAGTCGCCCTCGGGCACGCTCTCCACGGCCGAGGCGATCTCCGTCGTGACGGGGGGTCTGGCACTCGCCGCTCACTTCGGGGACGGCGTGCTGCGTTCCGGTGACGTGGCGGCCGGGCTCGTCGGTGCGGTCGTTCGCGACCCTGCGGCGGACCGGGTCATCTGGCAGGAGTACCTGGAGACGGTCGTTCGCGAGCGGGACGGCTGGAAGGACTTCTACCGAGCCTGCCGGGAGGTCTCGGGATGACGGCTGGGTCTGGTCCTCTGTTGCTGGGCGTGCGCCACCACGGGCCCGGCTCGGCCCGCGCGGTGCGCGGGGCGCTCGACGCCTCGCGGCCCCGGGCTGTACTGATCGAAGGACCGTCCGAGGCCGACGCGTTGCTGCCGCTCGCGGCCGACGAGGCGATGCGCCCGCCCGTGGCCCTGCTCGCGCACGTCACGGACGCCCCGCGGCGGGCCGCGTTCTGGCCGCTGGCCGAGTTCTCGCCGGAGTGGGTCGCGATCCGCTGGGCGCTCGGACACGGCGTACCGGTCCGCTTCATCGACCTTCCGGCGGCGCACTCGCTGGCGCTGAGCGAGGAGGGTGCCGAGGGGGCGGAGGGCGAGGAGGGGGTGGAGGCCCTTGCCGTCGATCCGGTTGGGGCGCTCGCCGAGGCTGCCGGGTACGACGATCCCGAGCGGTGGTGGGAGGACGTGGTCGAGCATCGCGGGAGCGGGGGCGACGCCGATCCTTTCGCGCCGTTCGAGGCGCTCGCGGAGGCCATGGGCGCCCTGCGCGAGACGTACGGAGACGGAGGGCACGCCCGCGACCGGGTACGCGAGGCGTACATGAGGCTCCAGCTGCGGGCCGCTCGCAAGGAGTTCGGTGACGACTTCGCCGTGGTCTGCGGCGCGTGGCACCTGCCCGCGCTCGGCGAGAAGGTCGCGACCGCCACCGCCGACCGGGCGCTGCTCAAGGGCCTGCCCAGGATCAGGGCCGAGATGACGTGGGTGCCCTGGACGCACCGCAGGCTGGCCCGGCGCAGTGGATACGGCGCGGGCATCGAATCGCCCGGCTGGTACGGGCATCTCTTCGGTGCACAGGACCGTCCTGTCGAGCGCTGGATGACCAAGGTCGCCGGGCTGCTGCGGGGCGAAGACCGATTGGTTTCCTCCGCCCACGTCATCGAGGCCGTTCGGCTCGCCGAAACGCTCGCCGTCATGCGCGGCCGGCCGCTCGCGGGCCTCACCGAGACGACCGACGCCGTGCGGGCGGTGATGTGCGAAGGATCGGACGTACCGCTGGCTCTCGTCCACGACAGGCTCGTTGTCGGCGACGTGCTTGGGGAAGTCCCGGACTCGGCGCCCGCCGTTCCGCTGCAACGTGATCTGGCGCGGACACAGCGGAGCCTGCGGCTGAAGCCCGAGGCCAACGAGCGTGAGCTGGAACTCGATCTGCGGAAGGAGACAGACGCGGCGCGCAGCCGGCTGCTGCACCGGCTGCGGCTGCTGTCCATCGGCTGGGGTGAGCCGGCGGAGGCGCGGGGGAGTACGGGGACGTTCCGGGAGACCTGGCGGCTGCGCTGGGAGCCCGAGCTGTCGGTACGGGTCGCGGAGGCCGGGGTGTGGGGCACCACCGTGCTCTCTGCCGCAACCGCCAAGGCCGAGTCCCAGGCCGTGTCGGCCACCGTGCTCGCCGACGTCACCGCGCTCGCCGAGCGGTGCCTTCTGGCCGAACTGCCCGATGCCCTCCCTGTGGTCATGCGGGCCCTCGCCGACCGCGCGGCGCTGGACGCGGACGTCGGCCACCTCGCCCAGGCGCTGCCCGCGCTCGCCCGTTCGCTGCGGTACGGCGACGTACGCGCCACGGACACGGTGGCGATGGGGGAGGTGACGGCAGGTCTCGCGGAGCGGATCTGCGTGGGGCTGCCACCCGCATGTACCGGCCTCGACGCGGACGGTGCGGCGGACATGCGCCGCCACCTCGACGCGGTCCACGCGGCGATCGGCCTCCTGGCGGAGACGGCGCCGGGCAAGCGCCTTGATGTGCGGGGGCGTTGGTCGGCAGTGCTGAGGACTCTCTGCGGGCGGGACAGCGTGGGAGGGGTGATTCGCGGCCGGGCGGTGCGGTTGCTGCTGGACGACGGCAGGCTCGGGGACGACGAGGCTGCGCGCCTCATGGGGCTCGCGCTGTCGCCCGGGACGCCGCCGGCCGATGCCGCGGCCTGGATCGAGGGCTTCGTCGGCGGAGCCGCTGGGGGAGGAATGCTCCTCGTGCACGACGAGCGGCTCCTCGGCCTGGTGGACGCCTGGCTGACGGGCGTGCCCGGCGCCGCGTTCACCGACGTACTGCCGCTGCTGCGCCGCACGTTCTCGGCGTACGAACCGGGAGTGCGGCGGACTTTGGGCGAACTGGTCCGGCGCGGCCCGTCCGCCGCGCGCCGCCAGGCACGGACGGAGCCATGCGCCCCCGGCTTTGGACCGGGCCTCGACGAGCAGCGTGCGGATGGGGTGCTGCCGGTGCTGAGACTGGTGCTCGGGGAAGAATCAGCCCCTCCGGCGCCGGCACATTCAGCCCCTCCGGCCTTTGGGGAGCGGGGCCCGGGGCGGAGCCCCAGCTACGGGGAACGGCTCGCCGCAGGCGCCCCCAGCCCTGCCTTGGACGCACGCGGCGGCGCCAACGACGAGGAGCGGCTGCGGCGGTGGCGGCTTGTGCTGGGCGGGGAGGCGGCCGACGGGACCGGGTGCGCGCTCGGCGGTCAGGACGCCGCCATGGACGCGGCGTTGGGCGCGCTGTACGGGGGCGGGCGCGTCGCAGCCGGGAGTCCGGCCGGCCGCTCGGCCGGGCTCGGCGCCTCCGCGCCGTCCGTCGCGCGCTGGCTCGGCGACATCCGTACGTACTTCCCGAGCTCCGTCGTGCAAGTCATGCAGCGCGACGCCATTGAGCGCCTGGGACTGTCGGCGCTCCTGCTGGAGCCCGAGATGCTGGAGGCCGTCGAGGCGGACGTCCACCTCGTCGGGACGCTGCTCTCGCTCAACAAGGCGATGCCCGAGACGACCCGGGAAACGGCGCGCGCCGTCGTCCGAAAGGTCGTCGACGACCTGGAGAAGCGACTCGCCACCCGCACCAGGGCCACCCTCACCGGCGCCCTCGACCGCAGCGCCCGCGTCAACCGCCCCCGCCACCGCGACATCGACTGGGACCGGACCATCCGGGCCAACCTGAAGAACTACCTTCCCGAGTACGGGACGGTCGTCCCCGAGCGGCTCGTCGGGTACGGGCGGGCGTCGCAGTCCGTGAAGAAGGACGTCGTCCTGTGCATCGACCAGTCCGGGTCGATGGCGGCGTCGGTCGTCTATGCGTCGGTGTTCGGTGCGGTCCTCGCCTCCATGCGCTCGATCAACACCCGCCTCGTCGTCTTCGACACCGCTGTCGTGGATCTCACCGATCAGCTGGACGATCCGGTCGACGTCCTCTTCGGTATGCAGCTCGGCGGCGGTACGGACATCAACCGGGCCCTCGCGTACTGCCAGTCGCAGATCACCCGGCCTGCCGACACCGTCGTCGTGCTGATCAGCGACCTCTACGAGGGCGGCATACGGGACGAGATGCTGAAGCGGGTCGCGGCGCTGAAGGCGTCGGGAGTGCAGTTCGTGGTCCTGCTCGCGCTCTCGGACGAAGGCGCCCCCGCCTACGACCGTGAGCACGCGGCAGCTCTCGCTGCCCTCGGGGCCCCGGCCTTCGCCTGTACGCCGGACCTGTTTCCGGAGGTGATGGCGGCGGCGATCGAAAAACGGCCCCTGCCCATACCCGACATGGCGACTCATCAGTAACATGCGATTTGCATGACCCCAGGAGGGCCGTGCGAGCATCAGCCGTCGTTCCGTCACCTCCGTCCCCCTTCGAAGGCGTTTCTCCTCGTGACTGCCGTAGTCGCTCACCCCCTTGCCGCCCCGCGCGTACCGCGCCGGGCGGGTCGGCGGCGTGCGCTGCGGGTGGTGTTCTTGCTGGGGGGTCTGCTGGCGTTGGGCTTTTTGTGGGGCGGGCAGGCGTACGCCGTCGAGGCGCCGCTGCCGGCGCCTGACTCCGCTGCTGTCGTGACACCGGCGCAGAAGGCTGTGCCGCAGAAGCCGTTGGCGCAGCCGGTGCTCGATGCCGCACAGGCCGTGCGTGAGGCCGTGGAGCCGGTGGCCGATGCTGTACTGCGGGTCACTCGGCCCGTCGGTGAGCTGAAGGACCGCGTGGCGGAGCATCGGCCGGGCGTGCCCGAGCTGCCGGCGCCGCCCGCTCTGCCGGCGCCGGGGCCTGTGGTGGCCGCACAGAAGCCGCCCGTATCGGAACGGCCTGTACGTGGACTGCCCGTGTCCGACGGGCCTGTGGGGGCGGCGTCGTCTCCCGGCGCCGGTCCGGAGCCGGTCAGGTCCATGGGGTCCGCGAGCGACACGTCCGCCGACGGCATCGCGGGCGTGGGCTTGGGCGTGGGCGACAGGGGCGCGTACCAGTACGACGTCTCCGGCCTAAACCTTGCTCCGCACCCGAGCCCCGGCCTCGCTGACTGCGGGGAGGCCGCGCCCCTGGAGGCGCCTGCCGGGCCGTGCGGTGACGGCGTATGGCAGTCAGCCGGTGACGGGACTTCCTCGCGCTCCGGCGACCAGCACACGGCCGCGGCCGCGTTCGCGGACGGCGCCCGGTTCGGGCTGGTGCGCGGGGCAACGCTGCCGGCGACCACCTCACCGACGTACGACCGACCGCACCAGATCCTCGAATTTCCCGGCTAGAAGTGCACTGAAAA
>NZ_JAGGOK010000017.1 GCF_018614615.1 Streptomyces sp. ISL-100
ACTCTCCATGAATGTTTTCCCCGTAATCGGGACGACACCACGAAAGAGCGGAACAGGTCGGGCCGGAATATGGCCCGCTGTTCTCAGCGTCCTCGCTGTGTTTGCCTGGACTGTCACTAGGACAGCCAGGTCTTTTCAAAGGAACCACCAACCCACCGAAGTGGGCCGGGGTATCAACATATCTGGCGTTGACTTTTGGCACGCTGTTGAGTTCTCAAGGAACGGACGCTTCCTTTGTACTCACCCTCGCGGGCTTTCCTCCGGGCTTTCGTTCGGTATTTCGTGTTTCCGACTCTATCAGACTCTTTCGTGTCCGACTTCCTCGGTGCTTTCCAGTTCTTCGCTTTCGCGTTTCCCTTTCCGGCGGTTCCGACTCTATCAGATCCTTTTCCGTCTCCCTGACCATCGTTCCGCGCACATGCGGAAACTCAGATTAGGGATAGGGTCTAGACCTGTCAGAAGCTACCGAGCCACTGGCCCCACGACGAGGTGGGCCTGGTCTCAAGCAGGACTACGAATATACATCGCTCCGGCAGACGAGGCAAACCATTGCCGGTGCACCCCTAGGTCCGCCAAGCGGCAGCTCTCGTGCGGAACCGGGACTTCTAGTGACTTACCCTTCTGAAAAGTACGCCACTCTCCACCCCCTGGGAGGCCCCCATGACCAGCGTGACGTCCCCTGTTGCTGGACGCGCCATCGGACTGGCCGCAGTCCCCGACCCGGTGTTCTCCGGCGCGATGGTCGGTCCCGGCACCGCTATCGACCCCGTGCGTGAGCCGTCGGAGGCTGTCGCACCCGTTGACGGTGTCATCGTCTCCCTCCACCCGCACGCGTATGTGGTCGTCGACGGCGACGGGCACGGAGTTCTGACGCACCTGGGCATCGACACCGTGCAGCTCAATGGTGAAGGCTTCGAGCTGCTCTTGAACAAGGGGGACACGGTGACGCGCGGCCAGGCGATCGTGCGGTGGAACCCGGCAGCCGTCGAAGAAGCCGGCAAGTCGCCGGTGTGCCCGATCGTGGCGCTCGAGGCCACGGCCGACTCCCTGGCCGGCCTCGTTGAGGACGGCGACATGAAGGCCGGCGACGCGCTCTTCAGCTGGCAGTGACGCCGGCGCCGTAAGGGCGACCGCGGGTACGACATCCATCGCGGGGGGACTGGACAGGGTCTCGCCGCAACTATCGGAGACGGTGAAATGGAGACAACGCTGCGAGGCGTCGGCGTGAGCCACGGTGTGGCGATCGGCGAGGTTCGGCACATGGGCACGGCGGTTCTCGAGCCGCCGGCCAAGCAGATTCCCGCAGAGGAGGCGGAGCGCGAACAGGGGCGTGCCCGCCAGGCCGTGGAAGCTGTGGCAGCCGACCTGATTGCGCGCGGCAACCTGGCCGGCGGCGAGGCACAGCATGTGCTCGAGGCGCAGGCCATGATGGCGCAGGATCCCGAGCTCATGGCGGATGTGGATCGGCGCATTGCCGTCGGCAGCACGGCCGAGCGTGGGGTGTATGACGCTTTTGCCGCGTACCGGGCTCTGCTGGCCAATGCCGGCGAGTACCTGGCCGGTCGTGTCGCGGACCTGGATGACGTGCGGAATCGTATCGTCGCCCGTCTGCTGGGCGTGCCGATGCCGGGTGTGCCGGACAGTGACGAGCCGTATGTACTGATCGCGCGGGATCTCGCTCCCGCCGACACGGCGCTGCTCGACCCCACGCTGGTGCTGGGCTTCGTTACCGAAGAGGGCGGGCCGACCAGCCACAGCGCGATTCTGGCGCGGGCTCTTGGTGTGCCCGCGGTGGTGGCTCTTCCGGGTGCGGGCGAACTGGCCGAGGGCACGGTGATCGCGGTGGACGGCAGTACGGGCGAGATCTTTGTCGAGCCCACCGCGGACAAGCGTGCTGAGCTTGAGGCCGCTGCCGCCGCACGCAGGGCCGCGCTGTCGGCGTCGACAGGTCCCGGTGCGACGTCCGACGGTCACAAGGTGCCGCTGCTCGCCAACATCGGCGGTCCCGCCGATGTGCCGGCCGCGGTCGAGGCCGGTGCTGAGGGTGTCGGTCTGTTCCGTACGGAGTTCCTCTTCCTCGACGACAGCAAGCAGGCGCCGTCGGAGGAGAAGCAGATCGAGGCCTACCGCAAGGTTCTCGAGGCGTTCCCCGAGGGCCGAGTGGTCGTGCGGGTGCTGGACGCGGGTGCGGACAAGCCGCTCGACTTCCTGACGCCGGCCGAGGAGCCGAACCCGGCGCTCGGTGTGCGGGGGCTGCGGTCGCTGCTCGAGCACCCGGATGTGCTGCGTACGCAGCTGACCGCGCTGGCCAAGGCCGTCAAGGGCCTGCCGGTGTACCTCGAGGTCATGGCTCCGATGGTCGCGGACCGTACGGACGCCAAGGCGTTCGCGGACGCGTGCCGTGCGGCCGGGCTGCAGGCGAAGTTCGGCGCGATGGTCGAGATCCCGTCCGCCGCGCTGCGGGCGCGTTCGATTCTGCAGGAGGTCGAGTTCCTTTCGCTGGGGACGAACGACCTGGCTCAGTACACGTTCGCCGCGGACCGGCAGGTCGGTGCGGTGTCGCGGCTCCAGGATCCGTGGCAGCCCGCGCTGCTCGACCTGGTAGCGGCGTCGGCCGACGCCGCCAAGGCCGAGGGCAAGAGCTGTGGCGTGTGTGGTGAGGCCGCGGCCGATCCGCTGCTCGCCTGTGTCCTGACGGGGCTGGGTGTCACCTCCCTGTCGATGGGCGCGAAGGCCATTCCTTATGTCCGCGCGACGCTGGCGAAGCACACGCTCGCCCAGTGCGAGCGCGCTGCCGCGGCGGCGCGTGCCACGGACACCGCCGACGAGGCGCGGGCTGCCGCGCAGGCGGTGCTGTCCGGCGAGTAGTTTCGGACGATTTTCGTGTGGGTTGGAGGGGTCCCCGGCCGTGTGGCCGGGGACCCCTCGGGCGTTCAGTGGTGGATGTCGGGTTCTTCGACGTGGAAGCCCGGGCAGTACTCGACATCGGGCTCCGGGGATACGGGATCGCCGGTGTCCGCGTCCGTGCAGTAGGCGCTGAATACCTCGCCGGCGGTGAGTGCGACCAGGCGGCCCCGGTGGAGCCGCCAGCCGTGGAGCCGGTCCGGGGCTCCGGGCTCGGTGGTCCTCAGTACTACTCCCCCGGTGCTTTCCACGGCGATGCCGGCTGCGAGGACCGTCACGAATTCGGCGCCTTCGGCCTGCGTCAGGCGGACCGGCTCGCTCGCGGTGCGCTCCACGTGGAGCACGGCGAGGAGTTGTTCCTCCTCCGCCGGGACGCTGCAGACGAGGTGATGGCTGCCCGGGCCGGCCTGTTCGAGCAGGCGCGTGACGAGTCGCGACGCCCTGCCGAGAGCCTCACGGCCGATGTCCTCGCCGCACTCGGCGCAGTTGCCGAGCCGGGCCAGCAGCAGCGTCGCGTACTCCCAAGTGGCCTGGCGGACCGCTTCGTTGATCACCATGGGCACGAGGCTGTCGATGGGCTGGCCGGTGTACGGAACGCAGGCGCCGCAGGCCGCGACTTCCGCGGTGAAGCGGGTGCGGCTCTCCGCCGTGTCCGGGTCGATTCCGGTGGTGCGGCAGAACTCCAGGAAGTCCTCGGGGTCGAAGAGCGCGACGGTGGTGTGCACGCCCTGGGCCGCAAGGGCCCGGAGCAGCCCGTCGACCTCCTGCAGGTAGGCCGTGTGGTCGTCGAAGGCGAAGGTGCCGTAGGCCGTCATGGAGGCGAAGTCGTGCTCGTCGGCCAGCAGGCCTACGGTGCTGGGTACTTCGCGGCGGAGCGTACGGCGCATGGCCTTGTTCTTGTGGTGCTTCGTGGACTTGGTGCGCGCCATGATTCCCCCTGAGCGCAGTCGGTCAGTGCTCACTCACCGTAACCGACTGCACTGACAACGCACTCAGCGTGAGTGCCTCAGCGGCGGGTGCGGGCGAGGGACTCGTAGAAGCTCAGGAGGTCGAGGTTGTCCACCGAGCCCGGGTTGACTGCCTTGGTGAGGGGTGTTCCCTGGAGGAGTCGCTTTACGGGCACCTCGATGCGCTTTCCGGTGAGGGTGTGCGGGATGCCGGGGACCTCGATGATCTCGTCGGGGACGTGGCGCGGGGACAGCTCGGTGCGGATGGCCTGCTTGATGCGGGTGCGCAGGGCGTCATCGAGGGTGGCGCCCTCGGCGAGGTGGACGAAGAGCGGCATCCAGTAGCCGCCGTCGGGCTCTTCGAGACCGATGACGAGGGACTCCCTGATCTCGGGGAGGCGCTCGACCACCTCGTAGATGTCGGCCGAGCCCATCCGAACGCCCTGGCGGTTGAGGGTGGAGTCGGATCGGCCATGGATGACCACCGAGCCGTGATCGGTGATGGTGATCCAGTCGCCGTGCCGCCATACGCCGGGGTACGTGTCGAAGTAGCTGTCGTGGTAGCGGCTGCCGTCGGGGTCGTTCCAGAAGTGGACCGGCATGGACGGCATGGGGTTGGTGACCACCAGTTCGCCCACCTCGTTGGTGAGCGGCTTGCCCTGGGGGTCCCACGCCTGGAGGTCGGTGCCGAGGCAGGCGCCCTGGAGCTCTCCGATGTGGACGGGAAGGGTGGGGACCGCGCCGGCGAAGCAGCTGCAGACGTCCGTGCCGCCGCTGACGGATGCGATCCACAGATCGGACGCGACCTCGTCGTGGAGCCACCGGAAGCCGTCGGGGGGAAGCGGGGATCCGGTGGTGGCTACGCATTTGATGCGGGAGAGGTCGTAGTCGCGGGCGGGGTGGACCTCTGCCTTGGCGCATGCCATGACGTACGCGGCCGAGGTGCCGAAGAGGGTGGCCCCGGTGAGTTCGGCGACGCGCCACTGGGCGCCGGTCTCGGGATAGCCGGGGCTTCCGTCGTACAGGACGACCGTGGTGCCTGTGAGGAGGCCGGAGACGAGGAAGTTCCACATCATCCAGCCGGTGGAGGTGTACCAGAAGAAGCGGTCCTGGGGACCGAGGTCGCAGTGCAGGCCGATCTGCTTGAAGTGCTCCAGGAGAATGCCGCCCTGGGACTGCACGATGGCCTTGGGGAGGCCGGTCGTGCCGGAGGAGTACAGGACCCACAGGGGGTGTTCGAAGGGCACCTGCTCGAAGACTGGTTCCGTGTCCGCGGATGTGAGGGCGGACCAGTCGAGGGCGCCTTCGGGGGCCTCGGTACCGAGGAGCGGGATGTGGACCACGGCGCGGAGGGTGGGCAGCTCGCGGCGGAGCTCGGCGACGGTGTCCGTGCGGTTGTGTTCCTTGCCGCCGTAGCGGTAGCCGTCGACGGCGAACAGGACGACGGGCTCGACCTGCTGGAAGCGGTCGAGGACGCTGCGGGCGCCGAAGTCGGGGGCGCAGGAGGTCCAGACTCCGCCGACGGCGGCGGTGGCGAGCAGGGCGATGGTGGCCTGGGGGATGTTGGGGAGGTAGCCGCTGACGCGGTCTCCGGGGCGTACGCCGAGGGCGCGCAGCTCGGCGGCGAGTGAGCCCACCTGGCGGCGCAGGTCCGACCAGCTCACCGGGGTGGGCTGATGGGTCTCGTCGACGTACAGGAGGGCAGGGTCGTCCGCGCGGGACGGGTCCTCGGCCGTTCGCAGGGCGTGTTCGGCGTAGTTGAGGGTGGCTCCCGGGAACCACCGGGCGCCCGGCATGGAACGGTCGGCGAGGACCGTTTCGTACGGCGTGGAGAAGCGCACGTCGAACCAGTCGGCGACGGCCTTCCAGAAGGTGTCGAGCTCGTCGACCGACCAGCGGTGCAGCGCCGCGTAACCGCCCTCGGCGGGTGCTCCGTACCGCTCGGCCGCCCAGCTCTGGAAGCGGGTGACAGTGGCGGCGGCGATGCGGTCCGCGTCCGGCTGCCAGAGGGGCGCGGTGTTCGCTGCTGAGGACATGGGGCGGCTCCCGGGCTGTACGCGGTGGTGTGCGTGTGTCGCGCGCACGTGCGGTGGGTGTGCGCACGAGGCGGCTGACAGGGACGATGCCACGTGATCGTCCCGCGCACCAGGGCGGGCCCCCCACAGTCGGGTATCCGGTCATGTGCGCACACCACGGGTGAACGGAAGTTGAACGGCCCCCGTGCGGGTCCGGCGGGGTGGCAGGGTGAGCCGCATGGACGGTCGTGACCTGGTGCGCTCGGTGAAACTGGTCGGCACGGTGCAGGGACTGCGCTTCGCGCGCTCCGCTTGGCGACGGCGTCGTACGGATGCCGGGGGGCTGCGGCAGCGGGGGGCGGAGCGGGCCAGGGTGCCGGGTGCGGTGACGGGCGCGGAGCCGCAGCCGGGCGGCGGGGTGATGCGCTTCGCCCGTTCCGAGCTGCGGGTGATGGTGGCGGTGGGCGGGGCGGTGTTCTGGGGCTGGGACGGCGCGGATCCGGAGCCTTCGTACGCGCTCGTCGGCGCGTGCCCGGAGCCCGATCCCAGGGCGGAGCTGGAGCCCGACAAGGACGGCGGCTGGCAGGTGGTGTCGGAGCGGCTCACTGTCGCCGTGTCGCGGCACGGCGGTGTCGAGGTCCGTACGCCGGGCGGCGTGGTGCTCCGCCGGGATTTGCCGCCGCGCTGGTGGGAGCCTGTCGCGGGAGGGCGTGCGCGCTGGCTGCAGCGCAGCGAGGTGCCGGCGGACGCGCGGTTCTTCGGTCTGGGCGGGCGGTATTCGGGGTTCCGGCTGCGGAGCGGCACGTACCCCCTGTGGAACAGCGATCCGGGCGGGAGTTTCGCGCCCGGCGACGAGCCGCTCTCCGTCACCATGCCGGTGCAGCTGATCGTGTCGGACGCCGGCGCACATCTCGTCTTCCACGACAACACGTGGGAGGGGCGGGTGACGCTGCGGGAGGGCGAGGAGGGAGCCGGGTCGGGCCATGACCGGCCGGGCACGAGTGAGCTGCGCATGGATGGCGGGCCGCTGCGGTGCTGGGTGGTGGCCGGGACGCCGGCGCGTGTGCTGCGGGGCTGGACCGCGCTCACGGGTGCGCCCGCGCTTCCTCCGTCCTGGGCGCTCGGGCCACAGCACGCACCGCGGGGGCCCGGCGGCGAAGAGGATGTGCGGCAGGTCGTCGCCGGCTATGAGGAGCGGGGGTTGCCTCTGGCCGCGTTGCATCTCGACATGGGAGGCCGCGAGAGGTTTCCGGGGCTTCCCCGGCTTGCCACGGATCTGAGGGAGTCGGGGGTGCGGCTGGTTTCGGTCCTCGGTCCCGCCGTCAGGGCTGAGTCCGGGAACGCGCTGTACGAGAGCGGAACGGCCGTGGGGGCGTTCGTACGGGACGTACGGGGGAACGAGGTGCGCGGAGTTCTCCGGTCCGGGGAGAGCGTGTATCCGGACTTCACCGATCCGGGTGTGCGGGCCTGGTGGGGAGCGCTGTACGAAGAGCGTCTCGCTCAGGGCTTTTCCGGGGTCTGGCACGAAGTGAACGAGTCGGCGGTGTTCGCTCCCTTCGGTGATGCGACGTTGCCGCGCTCCGCACGGCACGACCTGGAGGGCCGGGGTGGCGATCACCGGGAGGCGCGCAATATCTACGGCTTGGGGATGGCGCGTTCCGGTTTCGAGGGACTGCAAAAGGCGCGCTCCCGGGAACGGCCGTTTCTGTTCTCGCGTTCCGGCTGGGCCGGCGTGCAGAGGTACGGCGGCACTTGTTCCGGGGATGTTCCGGCGGGCTGGCCGGGGCTGCGTGCCTCGCTCTCTCTGGTGCTCGGTCTCGGGTTGTGCGGGGTGCCGTACTCGGGAACCGATGTCGCAGGGTTCATCGGCACGCTCTCACCTGAGCTGTATCTGCGCTGGTTTCAACTTGGCGCCCATCTGCCGCTGTTCCGGACGCAGGGAGCTGTCACTGCGGGCCCCAGGGAGCCGTGGGAGTTCGGCCCGCAGGTGCTCGGACACGCGAGGGCCGCTCTCGCCGAGCGTGAACGGCTGCGGCCGTATTTCGTGACGCTGTCCCATCTGGCGCGCCTCACCGGTGCGCCTTATGTGCGTCCCGTGTGGTGGGGTGCGCCTGAGGACCGGGCGCTGCGGGACTGCGAGGACGCTTTCCTGCTCGGAGACTGCCTGTTGGTCGCTCCCGTTCTGGAGCGCGGCGCTGACCGCAGAGCGGTTCGTCTGCCGCGCGGACGGTGGTACGACACGGCGACCGGCGAGGCGTACGAAGGCCCGGGCCAGGTTCTGCTTGAGGCACCCCTGTCGCGGATCCCTGTGCTGGCTCGGGCGGGCTCCGTGATTCCCGTTCGCGGTGACGACGGTGGGCCGGCGCTCGAGGTGTGGGCGCCGGCTGCCGGTCGCAGCGGAGGAGGGCTGGTGGTGAGGGACGCGGGTGACGGCTGGGAGAGGGCGGAGATCGAGCGGTTCACTACGCGGGTGAGCGGTGGCCGGGTGCTCGTGGAGCGGGAGGGCGGCGGGGAGGTCGGGCTCCCGGTGCGTGTGCGGGGTTGTTGAGCGAGTGCGGGGCTGCCCACGCGACGTACCCGGGAACGCTCGTTACGTGTGGCTGTAGCTTCCCGAGAACCATCGGCGTACCACTTCGGTGTGGAGGGGGAAGGCCAGCTCGGCGGGCTCTCGCAGGAGGTGCCAGCCGGTCGTTTCGGTGGTGGGGGCGGACGGCGGGAGGTCGGTGGCGGCGCGTTCGGGGAGCAGTCCGAAGAGAAGAAGGTGACCGGCCGGGGAGCTGAGCGCGTCGGCAAGGCGTACCTGGCCCGCCGCGGCTTCGATGCCCGTCTCCTCGCTCAGTTCGCGTACGACCGCGTGCCGCCAGTCCTCGCCGTGGTCGATGAACCCGCCGGGCAGCGCGCTCTCGCCGAGCCGCGGTTCGATGGCACGGGTGATGACGACGAGTCCGCCGCCCTGTACGTCACGTACGGGCAGCAGGGCCACGGCGACGGGCAGCGGATTTCGATAGGCCGTTGCACCGCAGACGGGGCAGGTGCGGGGCCAGTCTCCGGCGGGCCGGTACGGCGCTCCACAGCTGGAGCAGTGGGAGTCCTTGACGGGCTTCTTCGAGGGTGCGGACACGCGCGGACTGTATCCGATGGCCCTTCCCCCACGGGCCGTTGACCTGATAGACGGAGGACCCATGACACGACTTGCCTCCGCAGTGCGCGCCCTTGCCACCGCCGCCGTCACCCTGCTCGCCGTAACAGCCGCCTCGCCCACGGCGCAGGCGAAGCCAGAGCCGAAGGCCCCGAGGGAGTTCGTGTCCCTGCGGTCCGTCGACCCGACGATCATTCAGGAGATGCGCTATACCACCGCGCACAATTTCGTGGGCGTACCCGTGGACGGCTATCGCCAGCCGCTCTGCATCCTCACCAGGCCTGCGGCGAACGCCCTGCATGAAGCTCAGACGAAGCTGCTGCGGCGCGGATATTCGCTCAAGGTGTACGACTGCTACCGGCCGCAGCGGGCCGTCGACCACTTCGTACGGTGGGCGAAGGATCTCGACGACGAGGCGATGAAGGCGGAGTTCTATCCCGATGTCGACAAGTCGCGGCTGTTCGCGGACGGTTACATCGCGGAGAAGTCCGGGCACAGCAGGGGCAGCACCGTTGACCTGACGATCGTGAAGCTTCCCGCGAAGGCCACGAGACCGTACGTCCCCGGGGAACGGCTCGTACCCTGCTACGCGCCCAAGGATGAGCGGTTCCCTGACAATTCAGTCGACATGGGGACCGGTTATGACTGCTTCGACACGCTGTCCCACACGGAAGACCCGCGCATCCAGGGCGCCCAGCGCGCCAACAGGCAGCTGCTGAAGGGGCTGCTCAGTGAGCTCGGTTTCGTGAATCTCGCCGAGGAGTGGTGGCACTTCACGTACAAGCCGGAGCCCTTCCCGAACACCTACTTCGACTTCCCCGTCGCCCGCCGGTCGGTCGCCGGGCACTGACGCGGCCGTATCCGGTTCTCCGCCGAGCCATTACCGTGCGCGTATGGAGCAGCGGACTTTCGATTCGTACGAAGAATTCTGGCCCTACTACGTCGCCATGCACTCCAGGGCCGCGACCCGGTGGGTGCATCTCACGGGAACTCTCACCGGCCTCGCGGTCAGCGTGTACGGCCTGGCGCGCGGCCGGAAGCGGTACGCCGCCGCGCTGCCGCTCATCGGGTACGGCGCCGCCTGGCCGGCGCATTTCCTGATCGAGAAGAACAACCCGGCCACCTTCGGGCACCCTGCCTGGTCGCTGCGCGGCGACGTACAGATGATCCGGATGATGCTCGCCGGCCGCGACCGGGAACTCGCGGAGACCGCCGCGAAGTGGCTCGCGGAGAACAACGGCTGACCCCGGTTCCTACCGTGGTGCTCCGGCCAGCGGTTGCTGTCCCCGGCCTTGACGCTCCATCACCACCGGTGAACCATGCTCGTCACGTACGCCGGGTGGGGAACTGGGACACCCTGCCTCCGGCTCAGCAGCCATGGGAAACGCACTCTGCACTTCAGAACCGGGGCTCCGGCCCCGGGCGAGGGCCTAGGAGCCGCCATGAGCAACGGGGACATCTTTGTCGGTGAGGTCATCGGCACCGCGATCCTGATTCTCTTCGGCGCCGGTGTGTGCGCCGCAGTCACGCTCAACCACTCGAAGGCGAAGGCCTCGGGGTGGATCGTCATCTCGTTCGGATGGGGCATGGCCGTGCTGGCCGGGGCGTACACCGCCGCCCCGCTGTCGGGCGGGCACCTCAATCCGGCGGTGACCGTGGGCATCGCCGTGGACACCGGCGAGTGGGGCAAGGTCTGGATCTACGTTCTCGGGCAGATGGTTGGTGCGATGCTCGGGGCGGTTCTCGCATATCTCGTCTATTACGCCCAGTTCACGGCCAACAGAGACAAGGAAACGGCGCTGCCGACACTGGGGATCTTCTCCACCATTCCGGAAATCCGCAGCCCTGTCGCCAATCTCCTCACCGAGATCATCGCGACGGTCGGCCTGGTGCTGCCCGTCCTGGCGTTCGGGATGACCAAGGGACTCGGCGAGTCCGGCACCCAGGTGCTGATCGTGGCCCTCCTGGTCGTCGGCATCGGTCTCTCGCTCGGCGGCCCCACGGGGTACGCGATCAATCCGGCCCGCGACCTGGGGCCGCGCATCGTCCACGCCGCCCTGCCGATCCCGAACAAAGGGACGTCCGACTGGGGTTACGCCTGGGTGCCGGTGGCGGGCCCGCTGATCGGCGGGGCCTTGTCGGGCCTGATCTACAACGCAGCCTTCTGAACGCAGACGAGGGGACGTCATGACGGAACAAGCCGAGAAGTACGTAGCCGCCATCGACCAGGGCACCACCTCCAGCCGCTGCATCATCTTCGATCACTCCGGATCGATCGTCGCCGTCGACCAGCGTGAGCACCGCCAGATCTTCCCCAAGCCGGGGTGGGTCGAGCACGACGCGACAGAAATCTGGTCAAAGGTGCAGGCGGTGGTCGCGGGCGCGCTCGCCAAGGCCGGTCTGCGCGCCGGGCAGCTCAGCGCTCTGGGCATCACCAACCAGCGCGAGACGACGGTGCTGTGGGACCGGGCGACGGGCAAGCCGGTGCACAACGCGATCGTCTGGCAGGACACGCGTACCGCCGCCCTGTGCAACGAGCTGGGCGGCGCGGACGGCCAGGACCGGTTCAGGGAAGCGACCGGTCTGCCGCTCGCCAGTTACTTCTCCGGTCCGAAGGTGGCCTGGCTGCTCGACAACGTTCCCGGGCTGCGCACGCGCGCGGAGCGGGGCGAGATCGCTTTCGGGACCATCGACTCGTGGCTGATCTGGAACCTCACCGGCGGCACGGAGGGCGGCGTACACGTCACGGATGTGACGAACGCGGGGCGGACCATGCTGATGGACCTGCGAACGCTCCAGTGGGATCCGGCGATCCTGTCCGCTATGAGTGTCCCCGAGGCCGTACTGCCGGAGATCAGGTCGTCGGCCGAGGTGTACGGGACGGCCGTCGGGCAGCTCTCCGGTGTGCCGGTGGCCTCCGCGCTGGGTGACCAGCAGGCCGCTGTGTTCGGGCAGGCCTGTTACGACGTGGGCACCGCGAAGAACACGTACGGGACGGGCAGTTTCCTGCTGCTCAACACCGGTAGCCGGCCGGTTCCTTCGAAGAACGGGCTGCTGACCACCATGGGCTACAAGATCGGCGGCGAGGCGCCGGTCTACTGCCTGGAGGGGTCGATCGCGATCACCGGGGCGCTGGTCCAGTGGTTCAGGGACCAGCTGGGGATCATCCGTTCCGCGGACGAGATCGAGACGCTCGCGGGAAGCGTCGACGACAACGGCGGGGCGTACATCGTGCCCGCGTTCTCCGGGTTGTACGCGCCTTACTGGCGCGCCGACGCCCGCGGTGTGATCACGGGACTCACCAGGTACGTCACCAAGGCGCATCTGGCGCGAGCGGTCCTGGAGGCGACCAGCTGGCAGACCAGGGAAGTCGTCGACGCGATGTTCCAGGACTCGGGCGTGGCCATCACCACGCTCAAGGTGGACGGTGGCATGACCAAGAACAACCTGCTGATGCAGCACCAGGCCGACGTGCTGGGGGTTCCGGTCATGCGACCGAGGATCTCGGAGACGACCTGTCTGGGCGCGGCGTACGCCGCCGGGCTGGCGACCGGCGTGTGGTCGGACCTGGACGAGCTGAAGTCGCACTGGCAGCGGGACGTCGAATGGACGCCCCGGATGGCGGAGCGGGAGCGCGACCGGGAGTACCACAACTGGCGCAAGGCCGTGGAGCGGAGCTTCGGCTGGGAGGAAGAGGGCGGCAAGGGCTGAGCGAGCCGCGCCGGACCCTACGACCGCGGCCCGTACCCCTGTCGGTGGGGGTACGGGCCGCTCGGCTCGCGTCGTACGGGCCGAAAGGTCAGGTGGCCGCCGTCTGGCGCCGGTCCGCCGAGCGGGCCAGTGCGTGCTCGACGACCGCTATGAGCACTCCCTTGACGGTCTCGCGGTCCCGCGCGTCGCACAGCAACAGCGGAACGCCCTCGTCGAGGTCGAGTGCCGCGCGCACCGTCTCCGGTGGATAACGGTCGGCTCCTTCGAAGCAGTTGACGGCCACGGCGAAGGGGATGCCCCGGCGTTCGAAGTAGTCGATGCCGGCGAAGCAGTCCTCCAGGCGGCGGGTGTCGGCGAGCACGACCGCTCCGAGTGCCCCCTGTGCCAGCTCGTCCCACAGGAACCAGAACCGGTCCTGGCCGGGCGTACCGAAGAGGTAGAGCACCAGGTCCTCGCGGAGCGTGATCCGCCCGAAGTCCATGGCCACGGTGGTGGTGTTCTTGCTCTCGACGCCGTCGGTGTCGTCGACGGGGCGGCCCGCCTCGGTGAGGACCTCCTCGGTGCGCAGCGGTCTGATCTCGCTGACCGCGCCCACCAGGGTGGTCTTGCCCACCCCGAAGCCACCCGCGACGAGGATTTTGAGCGTCACCGGTTCGATCGGTCGCTTCTTGCGGCTAGAGCGCCCGAAGACCATTGATTACCTCGCGAAGGATGCTCTCGTCCGGCAGCTCGGCCGGAGGTACGGGTCGGGTCACGTGTACCAGCTCGTCCTCGACGAGGTCGCCGACGAGCACTCTGACCACCCCTACGGGGAGATCGAGGCCCGCCGCGAGCTCGGCGATCGACTGCGGCGTCTCACTGCAGAGTTCGACGATCTCGACGTGCTCGGGAGCGAGCGTCTGGTCGCGCCCGGGATCGTCTGCGGCGGGTTCGGGGACGACCAGCGCGATCAGGTCGAGCCGGTGCCGGCTCGCGCTGCTCGTACGGCCACGCGTCATCGCGTACGGGCGTACTACGGGGCCCGCGTCGTCGTCGAACCAGTGCGGCGAGCCCTGCTGACCTGCTTCGCTCATGTCAGCCCACTCACCCTCCGGCGGGCAGACCGGAGCGTGGCGCGGTCGTCAGGTGGACGCCGACCCGCTTGACCATCAGCGTCATCTCGTACGCCACCTGTCCAACATCGGAGTCGGAGTCCGACAGCACGGCGAGGCAGCTGCCGTCGCCCGCCGCGGTGACGAACAGGAAGGCGTCGTCCAGCTCTACGACGGTCTGCCGGACGCTGCCCGCGTCGAAGTGGCGGCCGACGCCCTTGGCGAGGCTGTGGAAGCCCGATGCGACGGCGGCGAGGTGTTCGCCGTCCTCGCGCGTCAGGTCCTTGGACGTGCCGGTGGGAAGCCCGTCGCTGGAGAGCACCAGGGCCTTGCGGATGCTGCCGACCCGGTCGACGAGCTCGTCGAGGAGCCAGTTGAGCTCCCCGGAGCCGCGGCCCGTGGTGTCGTGTGCTGTGGCCTTCGGTGCGGTCATCGACCGTCCCTCTCTGATCTGGTTCCTGGTGCTGTTCCGCCGGGGCCTGGCTCGTCCTCGGCTTTCTGCCGGCGGCCGCGTTGCCAGCCGCGTTGGAGCGAAGCCATCCGGCTGCGTACTTCCGCCGCCTCGCGTTCCGCCTCCTGCTCGGTTGCCGGTGCGTCGTTCGCCGGTTCGGTACGGGCGGTTGCGGCCTCGCGCAATTGCGGCGCGAGATTGGCCTGGCGGACGCGGCGGGGCAGTCCGCCCAGCGAGAGGCCGGAAGCCTCGTCCGCCGGTGCGGGTTCCCGTGCGGGTGGTGTGTGGGGTGCGGAGCGTGCCGCTTCGGAGCGTGCTGCGCGTTGTTCGGTGGGGGTGTGCCCGCGGCCGCTGACACGGCGGCCGTTGTCGGCTACCAAGGTCGGTGCAATGCGGCGGGGCAGCGGAAGAGGGGAAACGGGCGCACCGGGGCGCACGCTCTCGCCGTTCCCGGGAACGCGGTCGGACGCCTGCTGGTGTTGCTCACCGGCTGCTTCTCGGGCACGGTAGCGGGAGCGTTCCCGGGAACGTTCGCGGGTCTGGAACAGTCCGCCGCGCTCACTCTCCGTGTCGACGAGGTCGGCGCTGTCCGAGAAGCCGCCGAGCGAGGCCTCCTCCAAGCCCAGTGCGCCCAGTGGGGGTTCGAGTTCGACAGGCCCGTCCAGTACCGCCTGTGCGGCAAGTTCGGCGGGCAGGCGCGAGAGCGTCGTCAGGGACTTGCGGCGTCCGCTCTCCCCCGCCTGCCCGGTGCCTCCCGCGCCGGGGGAATGCTTGCGGTCGAGCCGGAAGCCGGTGCCGTTCGTTTCGGGTGCGTCCGTGAGCAGGGCGGCCGGAATGAAGACGACCGCGGTGGTTCCGCCGTACGGCGACTGCTGGAGTGAGACGCGGACGTTCTGGCGCTGGGCCAGCCGGCTGACCACGAAAAGACCCAGCCGGTCGGTGTCCGACAGCTCGAATTCGGGTGTCTCCGCGAGCCGCAGGTTGGCGTCGAGGAGTGCTTCGGGCGTCATGCCGAGGCCACGGTCGTGGATTTCGAGGGTGAAGCCGTTGGCGACCCGCTCGCCGTGCACCTGAACAGCGGTGTGCGGAGGCGAGAACACCGTGGCGTTCTCCAGGAGTTCGGCGATCAGGTGGGTGACGTCGGCGACCGCCGGGCCGCCGACCCCGATGCGCGCCAGGCGGCGTACCTCGATGCGCTCGTAGTCCTCGACCTCCGCGACGGCTGCCCGTACGACGTCCATGAGCTGGACGGGCTTGCGCCACTGACGGGACGGGGCCGCCCCCGAGAGGATCACGAGGCCCTCCGCGTGGCGGCGCATACGGGTGGTGAGGTGGTCGAGACGGAAGAGGTCCGCCAGTTCGTCGGTGTCCTCGGTACGGCGTTCCATGGTGTCGAGGAGCGTGAGCTGGCGGTGGAGCAGGACCTGATTGCGACGGGCCAGGTTGACGAAGACCTCGGACACGCCGCGGCGCATGTCGGCCTGTTTGACGGCGGATTCGACGGCGGCGCGCTGAAGGGTGTTCAGGGCCTGCCCCACCTGGCCGACCTCGTCCCTGTCGTACTCCAGCCGCGGAGCCTCGGTCTCCACGTCCACCTCCTCGCCGGCGGCGAGCCTGCGCATGACGCTGGGCAGCCGGACGCCGGAGATTTCGTGGGCTTCCTTGCGGAGCCGGGAGAGGTCGCGGATGAGGCTGCGGCCGATGCGTACGGAGAGGAACAGCGACACGATCAAGGCGAGGAAGCCCAGTACGCCGGCGGCGCCCGCCTTGATGAGGACGCCAAAGGCGACAGGCCCGACGCGGTCCTGGTAACGGTCGCCTGCCTCCGTGCCCTCGCGGGCGAGATGGTCGAGCACGCCGGTCGCGGCCTCGTTCCAGCTCTTGGCGGTGACGGCGCGCGGGCGCTGGGTGGCGCCCGCGGTGATGAGACGTTCCTCCGCGGTGCGCAGGGCCTGGGTGGCCGGGCTGTCCCAGTAGGCCGCGAAGGCGTCGCGCTCGGTGGCGGGGAGGATTTCGAGGTTGACATCGTACAGCAGCTCGCGGTTCGCGGCCAGCGCCGAGACCTCGCGCAGCTCGGGCGCGCTGAACTGGCCGGCGACGAGGCCGGACGCGATGAGCGCGTCCTCGCGGGAGAGTGTCTCGCGCGCGCGGGTGATGCCGACCAGGGCGCGCCCCTGCTTGTCCATCTCCACGTCTTCGAGGGCGTGGAGGGTCATGAGGAAGGAGTAGCAGGGGTCGACGAGCCGGTTGTACTGGTCGAGGGCCTGGCGTCGGGTGACGGCGCTGTTCTCGACGGACCGACGCAGGGGTTCGATGCCTTCGAACGCTTCGAGGAGTGAGGCCAGGCGCTTCGCCGCCGAGGGGCGCAGGTCGTCACGTACGCCGGTGTCCTGGGCGCGTGCCTTGATCTTCGCGACGGCGTCGTCGGTGTCCGCGCGCTCGCGACGGAGGGTGGCGAGGGCGTCGGAGGCGCGCGGGTCCGCGAGATAGATCAGCGTCTGCCGGCGCTCCTGCTGGATGTCCTTGACCGTGTCCTCGATGGGATAGCCCATCTGCTCGACGATGTAGGCGACGTCCAGCAGCTGGTTGGCCTCACGGCCGGTGAGCACGGTGGCGAATCCCCACAGCGAGGTGAGGGACACGAGCGGCACCAGCAGCAACGCCACGATCTTCCTGCGGATGGACTTCCCGCGAAAGCGCATGGCCTCCCCCAGCTCGACCTCCGCCGGGCGGAGGTGGTGTTCCGTCAATAAACGGCGTGAGCCTACTACTGTCCCTCGCGCAACCCGAAGACACGTCCGGACGATTTTCAGCCGTACTGCGGTGCGTTGATCATGAGTTGTCATGGAATTCCGGGTGCTGGCGGGCGCCAATGTGGCAAAGGACACCCGTGCGTACGCCCGTTGCCCTTTCGGGGCAGATGGCTGGAATTCTTCGTTCCGCGGGAATCTTCGGGGCCGGCCATTCGTCCTGCTGTACGGGAGCGGATCGGATGAGGCCCTACGCGTCACATTCAGCCCGCGGGGAACGGCGTAAAGGGGCGCAAGGCGGGCACCCACTCGTGAAGCGGAGGTTCCGCGCCCGAGTTGAGGGGCACGCCAGGCGGCGGTGGGGAGTGAAGGTCTGATGGACACGGAAGAGCGCCGTACGGTGTCGTCCGCGGCGCCCGTAGCGTTCGAAATCGCCGAGGAGCCGCGGGAGTTCGAGGCCGGCGGAACTCAGCGGCAGTTGTGGGTCGAGGAGCCGGCGGTACGGCCACGGTTGCCCGATCCGGTCCGTACCGCAGCCGTCCGCGCCATCATCATCACGTCGCTGACGATGATTCAGGCGATGGTGGCCTACCTGTGCACGCTCGCGGGATCCTGGCTGGCCTTCCCGATGGTGCTGAGCAGCGTGGGCAGCACCGTGGTCGCCACCTGGGGCGTGCTGGACGTATGGGTCACCCGCCAGGTGTGGAACCAGCGCCACGGCGTGGTGTCCGTCCCGAGCAGTACGGCGCGCCAACTGCGCCGCGAGCGGCGGAAAGCGCGGCGGGCGGCCCGCAGGTCCGCCCGCATACGGCAACGGGAGGAACAGACCAGGCGCGGTACGGGCCGGCTCTCCCAGGCCTGAGCCTGAAGGCGTTGCGCCGCGGCCCGCTCGCCCCGCGCCCCCGCGCCGGCTCGCGGCTACTCGGCCGACGCCGGCGAGCGCTTGAACATCCGCGTCGCCGTGATCTCGCCGTGCACCGTCTCGCCGTCCGGGTCCTGCTGCGGCAGTCCCGGCCGCAAGTGCTCCTCCACGCTGATGTACTTCAGCCCGGCCCGCAGGTCGGCGTCGTTGCGCAGCCGGATGACCAGTGGGAACTCGGCGAGCGCGGTCGTGTCGAACAGACCGGTCGTGTAGAGCAGCTGCACGCCGAGGGCGTCGGACACCGCCCGCTGGAGCTCCAGCAGGTACGTGGCGTTGGCGCGGCCGATGGGGTTGTCGAGGAAGAGCGTGCCCGCGTGCCGGTGCTTGTCGCGGCCCCGGTCGTTGCTGCGCAGCGCGGCCATCGTGCAGTACAGCGCGATCGCGGCCGTGAGCAGCTGGCCGCCCGAGAAGACATCGCCCATCTGCCCGACCGGCACCCGCTCGGCGCGCAGCACGGCGTCCGGCTTGAGGATCTCGACCGAGATGCCCTTGGGCTGGAGCGCGGCCTGAACACCCCGCAGGAGCAGTGACATTCCGTCCCTGCGCAGGTCGGAGTTCTTCTTTACGGCGGCGCTGGTCGCCTCGTCGATGACCTCGCCGAGCCGCTCGACGAGCGTCGCCTGGTCCGGCTCCTCGAAGCGGATCCGCAGGAATTCCTGACCGGACCACTCTCCGAGGCCTTCCGGCAGCTGGGAGAGCCGCTGGGCCGATCGAAGCGTCGCCAGGGCGGACTCGACGAGGCCACGGAGCCGGTCGACGATGCTGTCGCGATTGCGCTCCAACTGCGCCAGCTCGTCGGTCAGTACGCGCAGCCGGGGCTCGAACGCCGCCGCCCACGCCGCCGCGTGCTCGGGGAGCGAGGCGGCCGGCAGCTCGCGGATCTGCTGGCGCGCGGGGGTGCGTACCTGCTCGTACCGCGTGGAGTTGGCATGCCGTACGAGTACGTCGCTCGCCTCGCGCACCGCGGACTCGGCAGCGGACAGTTCGGCCGCGCACCCGCGCAGCGAGCGGCGGGAGTCGGCCGCCGACTGGCGCGCCTCCTCCAGGCTGCCGGGGTACGGATCGGGCTCTTGCGCGCCCTCGTCCTCCTGGTGGTGGTCCCTGAGCAGGTCTCGCAGCAGCGCCGCCGTCTCGTCGAAGCCACCTGCCGCGTCCTCGGCCGCGCGGTGTGCCCGCAGCAGCTCGGCGTGGGCCGCGCGGGCGGAGTCCAGCGCGTCGGTGCGGGCGGCGAGCTCGGAGGTGGCGGTGCGCAGCAGCGTCTGCGCGTGCTCCGCGTCGGCCGGTACGAATTCCTCGGGCAGTTCGGTGTGCGCTGTGCCGTCCTCGGGGGCGAGGCGCTCGGCCTCGCCGCGGAGCCTGCCGAGCTGCTCGCTCGCGGCGGACGCCCTCGACTCCAGCATCTGTACGAGCGATTCGGCGCGCGCCACCGCGGCCTGGCGGGACGGCCCGTCGGCACCGTCCGTGCCCTCCAGCATCTGGGCGGCCCTGGTACGGACCTTGTTGCTGAGCCGGTTGAGCTCGGTGAGGGCGGCGCTCTCGTCGCTCTCGGCCCTGGCCTGCTCGGCGCGCAGGTCGGCGCCGACGCCGACCTTCTCGTACAGCTGGGACGCGGCGCGGTACGCCTCGCGCAGCGCGGGCAGCGCGACGCGCGGTGCGTCCTCGTCCGCCTCCGGCAACGTCTCCGGCGCGCCGGCGATCTCGGCCCGCTCGGCGCGCAGTGTGCGCGCGGTCCTGTGGGCGTCGTCGGCCGTGCGCTGGGCGGCGCGGCGGTCCTCGTCGGCGGCCTTGGCGCGCTCCAGGAACACCGTGGCCCTGGCCTCCAGCTCTGCGGCTTCCTCGGTCAGTTCGCGCACCTTGACCTGCCAGGCGGCGCGCTCTCGCAGCCGGTGGGCGAGGCCTGCGAGGGCGTCTGCCACACGGCGGGCGCGCTGGGCAGCATCCTGCCGCTCGTCCCTGACTCGGGCCGCTTCGGCCGCGGCCTCATCGGCCTCGGCGCGGACCGTACGGGCCTCGGCGAGCACGGCTTCGGCCGCCTCGGCAGCCTCGCCCGCCGTCCTGGCCGCCTCGGCCAGTTCGGCGAGCATGCCGGGCGGGCAGTCGGCGCGCCAGGAACCGAGGCGGGCGGCGAGCGTACGGTCGCCGGCCAGCCGGGCCGCGAGCCTGCGGATCTCCTCGTCGCGAGCTATGGCCCTGACCCGCAGCGCCTGGCGCTCCTCGTCGGCCGCGTGCTCGTCGTGCATGGCCGGGTTCGGCGGCACAAGGAAGACGTCGGCGCGCTCGGATCCAGCGGCGCCGGGCGCCGGTACGGGTGCCAGGAGTGCGGCGGCGGTGCCGACCGCGACGGCCGAGCGGGGCAGCAGTGCGGCGCCGGCGAGGGCTTCGCGCGCCCTGGTGTGCGCGTCGGGGTCGGTGATGACCACGCCGTCGACCAGCTCGGGCCGGGCGGCGAGCACGCCGGCGTGGTCGGCGGGGGCGACGGCTTGCGCGAGGTAACGCCAGCCCGGCAGGGCCGGGATGCCGTGCTCGCCGAGGAACTCGACGGTGGCCAGGACGTCGGGGCCGGGCGGCAGCAGCCCTCCGTCGCCGAGCGCGCCGAGGATGCGCGAGTCGTCGGCGGCGGCGGTACGCAGCTCGAAGAGCTGCCGTTCGGCGGAGGTGATGCCCTGGTCCAGGAGGACAAGGAGGTCCTCGGCGTTACGGTCCAGCTCCTCGACGGTGAGGGGGCCTTCGGCGCTGCGACGGGGGCTGCGGACGGAGTGCGCGGATGCGGCGGAGCGGCCGAAGGCGTCGGTGCGCGTGGCTGTGCGGGTGGCTGTGCCGTCGGCCGCGTCGTTCTGCTTGGGGATATCGGGGTGGGCGGTGCCCGTGCCCTGTCCCGTACGCACGCCCGTTGCTTCGGCCGCGCTGTCCTGACCGGCCGCATCACGGTCGCCGGCGCCGCTCGCACCGCCGGATTCGTCCATCGGCTGGGCGTCCGACTGGGCGCCGTCGGTCGCGGCCACTGCTCGGCGGGGCTGCGGTACGCCCTTGGAGGCGGGCGGCAAGGGCGACGGCAGGCTGAGCAGTTCCGCCAGGCGGTCCTCCGCTGCCAGCGATTCGGCCGCGCGGCGCTCCGCTTCGTACGCGTGCTCCGCACCCTGCGCGGCGTCCGCCGCGCGTGCGGCCGCCAGCTCCGCGCGGGCCTCGGCGCCGGCGGCCTCCTTCGCCCGGTCGCCCGTCGCACGGGCGGCTTCGCGCGCGGTGTCCCACGCGGCGACCGCCGTTTTCTCCGCGTCGGTCGCGGCCAGCGCCGCCCGCGCCGGGTCGGCGTCCGGGGCCGTGTCGTCGAGCCAGCCGGCGCGTACCGCCTCCGCAGTTTCCTGTTCGACCTCGGAGAGGCGTTGGCGCAGGTGCCCCGCCTCGCTGCGGGCGCGCTGCGCCTGCGTGGCGGCCGTGGTGGCGTCGCGGTGCGCTGCCTCGCCCGCCTCCTGAAGGGCGGCCGAGCGCTCTTCCTCCTCGGCGGCGACCCGCTCGCCGTCCTCGGCCGCCGCGTGCAGGGCCCGTACGAGCTCACCCGCGGCCGTGGCACGGGCGGCCAGTGCCGGGGCGGCGTCCCGCTCGGCCTCGCGGATGGCCACGGCGACGCGCGCGGCGCGGTCGGCGGCGGCGCGGTGGCGCAGTACGACCTCGGCGGCCTGCCAGGCGGCGTGCAGTGTGCGGGCGTCGGCGAGCTCGCGGCGCTGCGCGCCTGCCGCCTTTTCTGCTGCGGTGAGGGCCAGCGAGGCGTGCCGGTAGGCGAGTTCGCTGGCGATCAGGGAGCTGCGGCTGCGGGCCTGCTCGGCCTCGGTGACCGTGTGCGCGGTGGCCGTGACCTGCTGGGCGAACTCGGCGGTGCGGCCGCGCTCCTCGCCGGCTCGCGCCGAGAGCCTGCGGGCGAGCGTACGGGTCCTGCGCTCGGCGGCCGCATGAACGTCGCGGGCTCGCACACGTGTCTCGGCGGCGTCGACGATGCGGCCGAGCAGGTCGACGGAGCCCGCCGTGAAGTCACGCTCGGCGGTGAGCTCTGCCCGGCGGCCGAGCTTGTTGCCGAAGCCGTGGACGAGGTCGGCCAGGCCGTCGGTGTCCCTGGTGTCGGTGACGGCCCGCAGTAGCAGGTCGGTGAAATCCGAGTCCTTCTTGACCGCGAAGAGGCCGGCCGCCTCACCCTCGTCGGCGTTCATCTCTCGCTGATAGCGGAAGAGTTCAGGGTCGAGGCCCAGGTCACCGAGGTGCTCGTTCCAGCGGTCGTGGATCTCTTCCCAGTGGATGTCCAGGTGCGGGTACGCCTTGCCGGCGTCGGTGATCGCGTCGCGGAAGCCCTTCATGGTGCGGCGGCGGCCCTTCGCGCCAGAAACACCCTCGCCGTACGGGCGTACGGCGGTGGACTCGGCGACCGGCAGTGAGTCGAGGCTGAGCCCGGGGCCGGGGCGGAAGGAGTACCAGGCCTCGGCGAACTTCCGCGGATCGGAGGACACCTGCCGCCCGCGCCACTCGCTCACCTTGCCGACGACCACGCATTCGCCGGTGAGCGTGTGCTGCCATTCCAGCGCGACGTGACCGCAGTCGTCGGCGAGCAGGAATTTGCGCAGTACGCCGGAACTCGCGCCGCCGAGCGTATTGCGATGACCCGGCAGCATCACCGAGAAGATCAGCTTGAGCAGGACGGACTTGCCGCCGCCGTTCTCCAGGAAGAGCACGCCTGCGGGCGCGGGCCTGCGCGGCGGGCCGACCGGCTCATCCTCGAAGAACTCCGCCTGGGCGGGGGCAGGGTTGGGCACGGGCTCGCCGACTCCGCGCAGGTCAAGCACGGTGTCGGCGTAGCGCGCACCGGCGGGCCCGATGGAGTAGAGGCGGACCCGGGACAACTCGTACATGGCGGCGGACTCTCGTCGTAAGTCGTGAAGTGAAGCGGCAGGTGTGAGGCAGCTGCTAGGCCGGTCGGCGGGTTGGTCGGCCGGCCGTGGGTCAGGCGTGGAAGGGCAGGCCGGCCTCGGCAGTCAGTTCGAGGTCGTCGTCCTCCGACGGCGGGACGAGCGTGGCGCTGCCATCGGTCACCGGCACCACGCCCAGTTCCAGCAGCTCGGCCATGGCGGCGCTGCCCGCCATGTCGCGGACCTGCAATTGGTAGCGGGCGGTGGTGCGGTACGCCCCTCCCGCGTCGTCACCCGTGCGGTGCAGGAAGCCGGATTCGGTGAGGAAGGCCACGGCCTTGCCGACGATGCCGGTGGTGGAACCGGCCAGCCGCCGCGCGTCCTTGGTGGCGCCGGTCGCGCTGCGGCGTGCGTAGATCCGCCAGGCGGCTTCGAGGCCGGGGGCCTCGGTGGCCGGGTCGGTGTTCTCGCCCTGCTCGTCGGCGCGCTCCTCCAGGCGGCGGCATGCCTGGCGCACGAAGGCGTCGACGCCGTTGACCGTTATGCGGCCGATGTAACCGTCGTCGGCGAGGTCTTCGGGGCGGGGGAAGGCCAGCGCGGCGACGGCGAGGTGCGCGAGGCCGTGCAGGAACCTGTCGGCGGAGTCTGCGGAGGCACGCCGGGCGTAGTCGCCCATGCGTACGGCGAAGACGGAGTCCTCTCCGGCGGAGACCGCCATTCCGGCGCGCGTGGAGACTTCGAGGACGATGAGTCCGAGCCCGGTCGCGACGGCGTCGGCGAGCCGTGCGAAGGCGGGCTCTTCGCGATAGCGGCGAAGGAGGTCGGCGTACTCCATGTCGCGGGCGGGCAGCAGCTTGGGCTGGAGCCCGAAGGACACGAGCCGGGCGGCGTCGGCCGCGTCGGCGGGCGTGACCGCGCCATGCACGGCGGGCGAGGGAGCTGTCGCGGACACCTCGGCGGGCTCGGCGGACTCGGGGCGCTCGGCCGTGGCCGCTGCGGTTGCCTCGTTGACGGCTCGCTCGCTCCACGCGTCGGCGTGCTCTGCGTGGTGGTCGCTCACGGCTGGTGCTCCTCGGTACGGAAGTTCTCGGTTTCAGGTACGGACTCGATGGCGCGCCTCGCGCGTGGAGCGCCCGGAATCCCGGCAAGGGCGGCACGGTCACCACCCGGCGGTTGCGCGTGCGGCGCACGGGAGTGCGGCGGGTGGCCGAGCGGCGGCCGGACGCGTCGCGCATCCAGGGGCACCACGCGGCAACGTCGCCTGTGTCCGTACGCCGAACGACCGCGCGGCGCGTCACCGCCCACGGCGTCACCGCACTGGGCGTCACCACGCAGCGTGCCATCACCACACGGGGTACCGGTCCTGCCTGGGTCGGTGCTGGTGCCGTGTCTCGTGGTCATGCCGCCTCCGTCCGGTCCGCGGCCATCCCGGCGGCGTCCAACAGGGCCATGCCCACTATCAGGTCGGCGCCGCCGAACTCCGGGTCGTCGAGCTCGGTGCCGTCGTCCACCGCGAACAGCAGCCGCTTCTCGCCCTGCCGGTAGGCCGTGCCGACCGGCGGGCTGGCCGCGTGGACC
This sequence comes from Streptomyces sp. ISL-100, assembly GCF_018614615.1. Classification (GTDB taxonomy): domain Bacteria; phylum Actinomycetota; class Actinomycetes; order Streptomycetales; family Streptomycetaceae; genus Streptomyces. The sequence continues at coordinate 24,398 of NZ_JAGGOK010000017.1, forward strand.
GCGAGCAGCGCGACAAGGTAGGGAAGCTCCGGGTCGCGGCGACGTGCCTCGGCCAGCAGCCCGGACAGCCTGCGCGGCGCGTCGTGCGGCAGGTCGAGCAGCTCCATCGCGCTCGCCAGCTGTCCCTCGCTGAACCGGCTGTCGTCAGGGGTGGCGATCAGGTCGGGCTCCTCCATCTCGGCCCCCAGATGATCCCGCTCCACCGGCGGCGTCAGCAGTATGTCGACCAGGTCCCCGACGCGTACCGACACGGGCGTGCGCAGCCCGGTGCCGCGCGCGAAGAAGGCGTCGGTGACCCGGATCGCCTGCTCGACCGGCAGGGGCAGCAGCGGCGCGACGAGCTGGCCGTACAGGTCGAGTCCCGTCCGCGCCGTGGGCGTGGCGAAGGCCTGGCGGTCCTGCTCCGCACGGAACAGCGGTCCCGCGTCCAGCAGCCGGGACTGGAGCTGCGTGTGCCTGCGGATGCAGTCCTTGACGATGTCGACGAGCTCGGCCGCGCGTCGCTTGTGCTCCGGGTCTTCTGCCTCGTCGCGCGCCTTGCGGATGTTGGTGAGGATCGCGTTCTCGTGCCGGTACCGGTCGGCGACGTGGTCGAGCGCCTCGGCGATCATGTCGGGCACGGAGTTGAGCCAGTCGACGGCGCGCACGTTGCGCCGGGTCGCCTCCAGCGTCCTGCGGAGCGTCTCGGCGTACTGCACGGTCCGGTAGCGGGCCTGCTCGGCGGCGAGCTGGGCGTCGGCGAGCCGTCCCCGGCTGATCAGGACTTCGAGCTTGACCTCGGCGGCGATCTGCGCGCTGGTGACGTCCGTGTCGAGGGCGCCGACGAGGACGTTGACCGCCTCGTCGGTGGTCCGCAGATAGACGCTGCCGCCGTACCCGGGGACCTCCTCGATGAGCTTGAAGTCGTAGTCCCTGCGCACATAAGCACCGTCGGGGCCGAAAGTGCCGTAAACCGCGCGGAAGCCGCGGTCCACGCTTCCAACGTTGATCAGGTTCTCCAGGACCCAGCGGGCGACGCGCTCGTGCTCGGCGAGCGGGCGGCGCGGCGCCTGGGCGGCGACGCGCGGAAGCAGCCTGGCCACTATCTGCTCGTGGTCGGCGCCCGTGTCGAAGTCCATGTTGAGTGTGACGAGGTCGATCGCGGCGAGCGCGACCTCGGCCATCGCGTAGACCGAGTACTCACCCGCGAGATTCGCCTTGCGTACGTCGAGATCGTGCAGCGGCGCCGTGCAGGCGAGCGCGCGGAGCCGCCGCGCGAGCCCCTCGTCGGCGGCCGGGCCCTGTGCGGGCCGCGGCCCCGCGCTGAGCTGGGGCGGAACGAATTCCGTCGATGCAGGCGAAGTCACGAGGCACAGATTAGGTCCTCGCACTGACAACGGTCGAAACGGCGCAGAAGCGACCGCACGCGCCGGACCGGGTCAGCGGGGCCGCCGGCCCCTCATGTCCCCCAGTTCCCGGTCTGGATGTGGCGTGCGTACACCTCGACGAGCTGGGTGCGGGAGTCGTCGAGATAGCCGGCGAGCAACTGTTCGCCGGCCGTATTGCCGCCCGTGCGCAAACATTCCAGAATCTGCCGGTTCCGTACGAGATAAGGCTCGTGCAGCCGACGCGGATCGGCCACCACGTGGAAGGCGAGGCGCAGTTCGGCCAGGACGCTGCGCATCAGCTCGTCGGTGCGCGGGCTGGCGGCGAGGGCGACGAGTTCGCGGTGGAAGTGGATGTTGGCGGTCGATACACCCTTCCAATCCCGTTGAGCCGCGGCCCGCTCGCCGTTGCCGACGGCCTTGTCGAGACCGTCGAGGGGGAAGGGCGGCGCGCCGAGTCCTCGGACGACGGCGCATTCGATCAGTCGCCTGATGCGGTAAATGTCCTCTACGTCCTCTACGGCGAGGACACGGACGAAGACTCCGCGGTTGAGCTGGTGAACGAGCAGCCGCTCGTGGGTCAGCAGCCGGAACGCCTCGCGCAGCGTGTTGCGCGAGACGCCGAGCGCCTTGCCGATGCTGTCCTCCGAAAGGCGCTCCCCCGGCGGGAAGTAGCCCTCGGCGACGCGGGTGCGGAGGATGTCCGCGACTCGCTCCGCCGTGCTGGTGCGGCCGAGCAGCGGGCGGTCGTCGGCCAGCCCGCCGGCCTCGGACTCAGTCGTCCTCACAGCGCCTCTCTCCTTCAGTTCCCCGCGCCGGCCGCCATCGCCGGGCGCGCGGTGTCCATCGTAGAAGCAAGAACGACCCGACATGACTCTTGTCGGATCGTTCAACAATCCCCTACCTTGGCGTCACCGCACGGTGTCCAGCGCACTCCTCCTCCCTCCTCCCTGCTGCGAGGTGCAGATGAGTACCACCCAGGCACAGCCGAAGCAGAACGAACTCCCTGACGAAAGCGGTGCGTTCGCCTGGCTGCGCGCCCTCGGGCCGCGCGGCCGCCGCGCCTTCGGCGGAGCGTTCGGCGGATACGCCCTCGACTCCTACGACTTCTTCACGCTGCCGCTGAGCATGGTCGCGATCTCCGCCTACTTCAGTCTCAGCACCGGGCAGACCGGCCTCCTCACGACCGTCACCCTGGTCGTCTCCGCGATCGGCGGGGCCATCGCGGGCATCGCAGCCGACCGCATAGGCCGGGTGAAGGCGCTGATGATCACGGTGATCACGTACGCGCTGTTCACCGTCCTGTGCGGGTTCGCACCCAACTACGAGACGCTGCTTGTCTTCCGCGCACTCCAGGGGCTCGGCTTCGGCGGCGAGTGGGCCGTCGGCGCGATCCTGGTCGCCGAGTACTCCTCGGCCAAGCACCGCGGCCGTACGCTCGGGGCCATCCAGAGTTCCTGGGCGATCGGCTGGGCGCTCGCGGTCATCGTCTACACGGTGGTCTTCCAGTTCCTGGACCCGGATACGGCCTGGCGCGTGATGTTCTGGACCGGCGCTCTTCCGGCGCTCCTGGTGATCTGGGTACGCCGCAACGTCAGCGACGCACCGGAAGCGACGCAGCGGCGTCTCGCGAGCAGCAACAAGGGCTCCTTCACGGCCATCTTCAAGAAGGACCTGCTGCGCACCACGCTCTTCGGTGTGCTGCTCTCCACCGGTGTGCAGGGCGGCTATTACACGCTCGCCACCTGGGTGCCCACCTACCTCAAGACGGAGCGTGGCCTTACCGTCGTCGGCACGGGCGGCTATCTGACGTTCCTCATCTCGGGTGCCTTCATCGGCTACCTCACGGGCGGCTATCTCACCGACAAACTGGGCCGCAAGAAGAACATCGCGCTCTTCGCGTTCCTTTCGGCCGCCTGCATCGCCGCCTACACCAACATCCCCTCCGGGGCGAACAATGTGGTGCTCGTCCTGGGCTTCCCACTGGGGTTCTGCATGTCGGCCATTTTCAGCGGCTTCGGTTCGTTCCTCAGTGAGCTCTATCCGACGGCGGTTCGCGGGACCGGTCAGGGGTTCACGTACAACACGGGCCGTGCCGTGGGCGCGTTCTTCCCGACGCTCGTCGGCTTCCTGGCGGGCAGCTGGGGGGTGGGCGGCGCGCTGATCTTCGGTGCGGTCGGTTACGGGCTCGCCGTACTGGCGCTGTTCGGGCTTCCCGAGACGCGCGGAAGGGAGCTCCAGTGAACGTCACGACGAAGGACAGGGGAACGACGGGCAAGAGCTCCCGGGAAGCTCGCGAGCTGTTCCGTGCGGGGACCAGGTCGACCACCGCCGGCTGGGCGCCCGGACACGCGCAGGCGAACCTCCTGTCGGTGCCTGTGGACTGGGCGTACGAAGTGCTGCTCTTCTGCCAGCGCAATCCGAAGCCCTGCCCGGTCCTGGACGTGACCGACGCCGGGTCCTGGAGCACGCTGCTGGCACCCGGCGCCGATCTGCGTACCGACCTGCCCGGCTACCGGGTCTGGCAGCACGGTGAACTCGTCGACGAGCCCACGGAGGTGACCGGCCACTGGCGCGGCGATCTGGTGTCCTTCCTCATCGGGTGCAGCTTCACCTTCGAGGCGGCCCTGTCGGAAGCCGGTGTGCCGATGCGCCACATCGAACAGGGGCGCAACGTCTCGATGTACACGACGCGCCGCCCGTGCCGTCCGGCGGGACGGCTGCACGGCCCGATGGTGGTGTCGATGCGCCCTGTTCCCCCGGACCTGCTCTCCGCGGCGATCCGGGAGAGCGCCCTGCTGCCCGATGTACACGGCAGTCCGGTGCACTGCGGTGAGCCGGCCGGCCTCGGCATCGCGGACCTCGGGCGGCCGGACTTCGGCGATCCGGTGGAGGCGGAGCCGGGCGACGTTCCGGTGTTCTGGGCCTGCGGGGTGACACTGCAGGCTGCGGTAATGGCCTCACGGCCGCCCTTCGCGATCACCCACGCACCGGGCCAGATGTTCATCACCGATGCCCGCGACGAACAGTTCCGCGTGGCCTGACAGGAGACGGATCCGTACATGACCTCGGTTTCGATCGATCTCAACGCCGACCTCGGGGAGGGGTTCGGGCGCTGGCAACTGACCGACGACGAACAGCTGCTGTCCGTCGTCACCAGCGCCAACGTCGCCTGCGGCTTCCATGCCGGTGACGCGGCGACCATGCGCCGCGTCTGCGACCTCGCGGCCGAGCGCGGGGTCCGGATCGGTGCCCAGGTGTCGTACCGCGATCTGGCCGGCTTCGGGCGGCGCTCGATGGACGTCCCTTCGGACGAACTCGCCGCCGAAGTCGCCTACCAGATAGGCGCGCTGGAGGTGTTCGCGCGCGCGGCCGGTTCGCACGTCTCGTACGTCAAACCGCACGGCGCGCTCTACAACCGTGTGGTGCACGACGAGGAACAGGCCACCGCTGTCGTCGACGGTGTACTGCTCGCCGGCGGCGAACGGCCGGTCCTCGGACTACCCGGATCGCGCTTCCTGAACGTCGCCGCAAAGGCGGGGCTGCCGGTCGTCACCGAGGCGTTCGCTGATCGCGCGTACACGCCGGAAGGAACGCTCGTTCCGCGCGGACAGGAGAACGCCGTCGTCACGGACCCGGGAACGGTCGTTGAACGCTCCCTCTCCATGGCCCGGTTCGGCGTGGTCACTTCTCACTGCGGCCGCCCGGTGGGCGTGCGTGCCCGCTCGCTGTGCCTGCACGGGGACACCCCGGGCGCCGTCGGCCTGGCTCGGGGCGTACGGGAACGTCTGGAGGCCGCAGGCGTCCGGGTGGAGGCCTTCGTATGAGCACCATGCGGGCACTGCCGGTCGGTGACCACGCCCTCCTGGTGGAACTCGGCAGCAGCGAGGAGGTGGAAGCCCTCCACGCGGAACTGCTGCGGCGCCGGGCGGCGGGCACGCTCCCCGCCGTGCGCGAGATCGTGCCCGCGGCGCGCACCGTGCTGCTCGACGGCCTCGACGATCCCGGGCGCTTCGCGGAGCGCCTGACCGGCTGGGAGATCCCACCGCTGTCGCCCGGTGTCCGGGGCGCGATCGAAATCCCGGTGCGTTACGACGGTCCCGATCTCGCGGCGGTGGCCGGGCTGTGGGGCGTACCGCACGACGAGGTGGGCCGGATCCACTCGGCGACCGAGTTCCGGGTGGCGTTTTGCGGTTTCGCTCCCGGGTTCGGCTATCTGACCGGTCTCCCGGAGCGGTACACCGTGCCGCGCAGGGACACCCCGCGCACAGCGGTGCCGGCGGGCGCCGTCGCACTGGCCGGCGCGTACACCGGGGTGTACCCGCGCTCGTCCCCCGGTGGCTGGCAGCTCATCGGCTCCACGCGGGCCGTGTTGTGGGACCACGCGCGCGTGCCCGCCGCTCTGCTCACGCCGGGCGCGCGGGTGCGCTTCGTACCGGAGGAGCTGTGACGGACCGGGCTTTCGCGGTGGTACGGGCGGGTGCGCTGACGTCCGTACAGGACCAGGGGCGGGCCGGTCATGCTCACCTGGGGGTTCCGCGCTCGGGCGCGCTGGACAGGCCCGCGAGCGATCTCGCGAACCGGCTGGTGGGCAATCATCTGGAGGCGGCCGTCCTGGAGACGACTCTGAACGGCTCTGCGGTACGGCCGCGTTGTGCGGTCACCGTGGCGGTCACCGGTGCGCCGTGCCGGGTCACCGTGGACGGCCGCCCCGCCGCCTGGGGTGCGCCGGTACGCGTGGCGGCGGGAGCGGTGCTGGAGGTGGGGCATGCGGAGGGCGGCGTACGGAGCTATGTCGCGTTCGCCGGAGGGATCGCCTGCGAACCCGTGCTGGGCAGCCGCTCCACCGACCTGCTCTCCGGACTGGGCCCCGCCCCCCTGACCGACGGTGCGGTGCTGCCGCTGGGCGGAGAGTCGGCGCCACCCGTGTACGCCGATGCCGTGCCCTGCCAGGGGCCCCCGCGTGAACTGGTGCTGCGGTTCGGTCCCGGGCCGCGTACGGACTGGTTCACCGAACGGTCGCTGCACACCCTGGCCACGGCGCTCTACCGGGTCTCCTCCGCGAGCAACCGCATCGGGCTGCGCACGGAAGGCCCCCCTCTGGAGCGCGCCGTACACGGGGAACTGCCCAGCGAGGGCATGGTCCTCGGCGCGGTGCAGGTCCCGCCGGACGGGCACCCTGTGGTCTTCCTGGCCGACCACCCCACCACGGGCGGATATCCGGTGATCGCGGTCGTCAGGGAGCGGGATCTCGCCGCGGCGGCGCAGGCGGCGCCCGGTACGCCGATCCGTTTCGTCCCCGCGGGAAGGCGCTGAGAGCCCTAGAACCCCTCAGGAGCCGCCTGGGGCGCCGTATCCGCCTCCGCCGGGCGTCCGGATCACCAGGACGTCCCCCGGCCCGACTTCGGCCGTGTCGCAGCCCTCCAGCGGCATGAGCGTGCCGTCGGCCCGCTCGACAAGGTTGCTGCCGGTCGCTCCGGGCCCGCCGCCCGCCATGCCGTACGGCGGGACGCGGCGGTGGCCGGAGAGCAGCGCCACCGTCATCGGTTCCAGGAACCGGATCCTGCGCACCACCCCGCAGCCGCCCCGCCACCGGCCGTCTCCCCCACTGCCCTCCCGTACGGAGAAGCCGTCCAGGCGCACCGGGTAACGCCACTCCAGCACTTCGGGGTCGGTGAGGCGCGAGTTCGTCATATGGGTCTGCACGGCGTCGGCCCCGTCGAAGCCGTCGCCCGCCCCCGAGCCGCTCGCCACGGTCTCGTAGTACTGCACGCGGTCGTTGCCGAAGGTCACGTTGTTCATGGTTCCCGAGCCCTCGGCCTGGACGCCGAGCGCGGCGTACAGAGCACCGGTCACCGCCTGAGAGGTTTCGACGTTGCCCGCCACGGTCGCCGCCGGATAGGCGGGCGCGAGCATGGAGCCCTCAGGGACCCGCACCTCCAGCGGTTTCAGGCAGCCGCTGTTGAGAGGGATGTCGTCGGCGACGAGTGTCCTGAAGACATACAGAACCGCCGCCATGACCACCGACTTGGGGGCGTTGAAGTTCCCCTCCTGCTGAGGCGCCGTGCCGGTGAAGTCCAGGACCGCGCTGCGTGCCTCCCGGTTCACCCGCAGGGCGACCTGGATGACGGCTCCGCTGTCCGTCTCGTAGCGGTACTCGCCGTCCCGCAGCCCGGCGACGATACGGCGCACGGATTCCTCTGCGTTGTTCTGTACGTGCCGCATGTATGCCTGGACCACATCGAGTCCGAACTGCTCGACCATGCGCCGCAGTTCGGCGATGCCCTTCTCGTTGGCGGCGATCTGCGCGCGCAGGTCGGCCAGGTTGGTGTCAGGGTCGCGCGAGGGATACGCGGCGGTGGTCAGCAGTTCGCGCGTCTCGTCCTCGCGCAGCCTGCCGTCCCTCACGAGAAGCCAGTTGTCGAAAAGGACGCCCTCTTCGTGCACGGTACGGCTGAAGGCGGGCATGGAACCGGGGGTGATGCCGCCGATCTCGGCATGGTGTCCGCGCGAGGCCACCAGGAAGCGCAACGGCCCGCCGTCGGCATCGAATACGGGAGTCACCACGGTGACGTCGGGCAGGTGTGTGCCGCCGTGGTACGGGTCGTTGATGGCGTACACGTCCCCGGGTCGCATGGTCCCCTCATTACGCCGCAGCACCTCCTTGATGGACTCCCCCATCGAACCGAGGTGTACGGGGATGTGCGGGGCGTTCGCGATGAGATTGCCGTCCGCGTCGAAGAGCGCGCAGGAGAAGTCCAGGCGCTCCTTGATGTTGACGGAGTGGGCGGTGTTTTCGAGGCGTACTCCCATCTGCTCGGCAATGGCCATGAAGAGGTTGTTGAACACTTCCAGCATGACGGGGTCCACGTCCGTACCGACCGCCGTTCTGCCAGGACGCGGGCGCAAGCGCGTGAGCAGCAGGTGTCCCTGTTCTCCGGCGGCCGCCTGCCAACCGGGGTCGACGACCGTGGTGGCGTCGTCCTCCGCGATGACGGCGGGTCCTTCGACGGTGTCCGTGGGCCGCAGGTCGTCGCGCCGGTACAGCGGGGTGTCCTGCCGGCGACCCTCGGTGAACATCCGTACCGTCGAACGGGGCCTCAACGTTCCCGTGTGCGTGCGCCCTTGCGTGACGTTCCCGGGAACGCTCGGTCCCCCCACGCCCACGGCCTCGACCGAGACGGCTTCCACAACCAGCGGCTTGTCCATGATGAAGGCGTACCGCGCGCGGTGGTCCGCTTCGAAGGACGCGGTCATGTCCTGGACGCTGCCCAGGACCACCGGGAGGCTCGCGTCCGTACCGGAGTACCGGATCAGCACGCGCGCGTGGGTGCTGATCGCCGTGTCCGCGATGCCGTCGGCGCGCAGTTCCTCGCGCGTACGTCCGGCCAGTCGGTCGCACAGTTCCCGTACGCGCCCGAGCGTCCCCTCGTCGAGCCGCGCCTCGACCGACTGCTCGCGCATGGCGGTCGCGTCGGCCAGCCCGATGCCGTACGCGGAGAGCACCCCGGCCAGCGGAGGCACGATGACCGTGTTGACGCCCAGCGCGTCGGCCACGGCGCACGCGTGCTGTCCTCCCGCGCCGCCGAAGCTGGTGAGGGCGTAACGAGTGATGTCGTGACCACGCTGTACGGAGATCTTCTTGACGGCGTTCGCCATGTTGAGCACGGCGATGTCGAGGAAGCCCGACGCGACCTCCTCGGGGCTGCGCCGTACACCGGTCGCTTCCGCGACGTCGTCGGCGAGCCGCGCGAACCTGCGGTGCACTGTCCCGGCGTCCAGGGGCTGGTCGCCGTGCGGTCCGAAGACGGCGGGGAAGTGGTCCGGCTGGACGCGCCCGAGCATGACATTGGCGTCGGTGACCGTGAGGGGGCCGCCGCGCCGGTAGCAGGCGGGCCCCGGGACGGCGCCCGCCGAGTCGGGCCCGACCCGGTAGCGCTGGCCGTCGAAGTGCAGCACGGAGCCGCCGCCCGCCGCGACGGTGTGGATGTTCATCATCGGAGCGCGCATGCGTACGCCCGCGACCTGCGTGCCGAAGTCCCTTTCGAACGTGCCGGCGTAGTGGGACACATCGGTGGACGTGCCGCCCATGTCGAAACCGATGACGCGCTCGAACCCGGCCTGTTCCGATGTACGGGCCATTCCTACGACGCCACCCGCGGGGCCCGAAAGCACGGCGTCCTTTCCGCGGAAGTGTGCGGCCTCGCGCAGTCCGCCGTTGGACTGCATGAACATCAGGCGCACGCCTCGCAGCTCCTTGGCGACCTCGTCGACGTACCGGCGGAGGATCGGCGAGAGGTACGCGTCCACGACGGTCGTGTCACCGCGCGGCACCAGCTTGATCAGCGGGCTGACCTCATGCGAACAGCTCACCTGGGTGAACCCGAGTTCACGCGCCACGCCGGCGACGGCGGACTCGTGCGCGGGATGACGGTAGCCGTGCATCAGCACGACGGCGGCGCTGCGGAAACCGTCGCTCCGCGCGGAGCGCAGTTTCTCGGTGACGGCCGCGAGGTCCAGCGGCCGTACGGTCGCTCCGTGCGCGTCGATCCGTTCCGGGACCTCCACGACGCGCTCGTACACCGCCTCGGGCAGCACGATGTGGCGGTCGAAGAGGCGGGGGCGGTTCTGGTAGGCGATGCGCAGGGCGTCTCTGAAGCCCTCGGTGATGACCAGTACGGTCGGCTCCCCTCGCCGCTCCAGGAGCGCGTTGGTGGCGACCGTCGTGCCCATCTTCACGGTGTTGATCCGGTCGGCCGGGACCGGCTCGTCGGGTCCGAGCTCCAGCATCAGCCGGATGCCGGCGACGGCCGCGTCCCGGTAGCGCTCCGGGTTGTGCGAGAGCAGTTTGCGGGTGACGAGCCGCCCGTCGGGCCGTCGGCCCACTACGTCGGTGAAGGTGCCGCCACGGTCGATCCAGAATTCCCAGCGCCCGCTCATTCCCCCATTCTGGCAACCGGCGGCGGCGATACGGCGGCGAGCGCGGCCGAGAGCGCCTGCGAGGCGCGCAGATCGAGCCGCGCGCTGGTGCCGCGTGCCGCGTGCCGTACCTCCGCGGCCGCCAGGCCCAGGAGTTGCGGCAGCAGGTCGGTGGAGCGGCGCGCCAGCCACCCGGTGCCTGCCGTCAGGAGCCACAGGAGAGCGGCCGCGCGGGTGGGCGGGGGCTGCTGGGGTTCGTCCGCCGGCGGCGCGCCGGTCGCGAGCCCTTCGGCGGCGAGCAGTGTGTGAAAGCGGCCGGCGATCAGTCGGTGCCCGCGCTCGCCCGGGTGCAGCCGGTCCGCGCTCCACAGGGCTCGGTCGGCCACCCAGGTGGCCTCGGCGACGTGCAGGTGTACGGCGCCGTAGCGCGCGGACAGGGCGTGGACGACGGCGTTGACGGCGCGCTGTCTGCGCGCCAGTGGGCGGGCCAGCGGGGCCGGCAGGCCGAGCATGGTCCCGGGGTCCGGCAGACAGGCCGTCAGCAGTACGGCGCCGCCTGCGGTCAGGGCCGCACAGACGGCGTCGAGCTGGACCGTGAGGTCATGGATGTCGAAGGTGCGGCGAAGGGTGTCGTTGACGCCGACGACCACCGACGCGATGTCGGGGGCGAAGGCGAGGGCGCGGGGTGCCTGGTGTTCGGCTACGTCGCGGGCGAGGGCGCCGCTCGCGGCGTAGTTCTGGAACTCTGCGGGCTGGTCGCCTGCGGTGAGGCCGTCGGCCAGTAGGGCGGCCCAGCCGCGCCATCCGCCGGCGATGGGGTCGCCGACGCCCTCGGTGAGTGAGTCCCCCAGGGCCGCGAACCGCATAGCGCGCTCGGTGCCGGGGGCGGGCCGGGGCCGGCGAGTCTTTTGCCCAACCCGCCCCTTCCCGTAACTGGGGCTCCGCCCCGGACCCCGGTCCTCAAACGCCGGACGGGCTGGGTGGTTTCCGGTGGCCAGGGCGGCCCCGACGCCGGGCTGTGGTGCCCGGCCCGCCGTCGCCTCGGAGTCGGCTCCGAGAGTCATGTCGTCGCCTGTCGTTCCCGCGTCAGCGCCTTCGTGTCGTGCGCCGCCAGGAACGCTTCCACCGCTGCCGGCCACCCGAAGAGTTCCGCTCGTGCCCTCGCCGCCTCGCGGCGTGCCGGTTCGGGGCGGCTGAGCAATCGGCGTACGGCGTCGGCGAACGCCTCGCCTGAATCGGGGGCCGACAGGCCCGCGTCTGCGATGACCTCCGGCAGTGCGGAGGACGCACTCGCGACGACCGGAGTACCGCAGGCCAGCGCCTCCAGTGCGGACAGTCCGAAGGTTTCGGCGGGGCCGGGAGCCAGGCAGATGTCCGCCGCCGCCTGAAGGTCAGCCAGTTCGTCGCGGTCGGCCACGTGTCCGAGGAAGACGGCGGGCAGCCGTTCCGTACGCGCTCTGCGCATCAGGCCGTCCCGCAGGGGGCCGTCCCCCGCGACCACCAGTGCCGCCTTCACGCCGTTCCCGCGAAGCGCCGCAAGGGCGTCAAGGGCCGTTCCCGGGCGCTTCTCCACCGACAGACGCGAGCACAGCAGGAGCAGCACACCGTTCCCCTGTGCGTGCCGTGCGCGCAGCACCGTACTGCGACGCCCAGGACGGCACGCGTCCAGGTCGACGCCCAGGGGAGCGCGCACCACATTGCGCGCCCCTATGCGTACGAACTCACGCTCGGCCCACTCCGTCGTACACACGATCCGCGAGTACGCCCACGCACTGCGCACGTTCAACCGGTCCGCCGCCCGTGCGGCGGCCGCCTCCGGCAGTCGCCAGGTGCGCAGCACCCCGTCGGCCGTTTCGTGCGACACCATCACCGACGGCACCCTGTTGCGCCGCGCCCACTCCCCCGTCCAGCGCAGCGACGTACGGTCGGAGACTTCCAGCCGGTCCGGTGCGAGCGTTTCCAGGAGCCCGCGCAGCTTCCGGCGGCCCGCGAGGACCCGGTAGCCGCCGGTCCCGGGGAGCAGCACGCCCGGCAGGGTGATCACGCGCCCCTGCGAAGTGAGTTCGTCGCTCTCGTGCTCACCCGGCACGACGAGTACCGGCTCGTGGCCGGCAGCCAGATATCCGCGGCCCAGTTCACGCAAGGCGGTGCGCAGCCCGCCCGACGACGGGGTGACGAAGTTGGCCAGCCGTACGATCCGCAGCGGTTCACCGCTACCGTTCATGCCGCCACCGCCGTCCGGTCGCGCAGCACGTCCGCGTAGTGGCCGAGCAGCTGGTCGCCGACGGCGGCCCACGTTCTGCTCTCGACGGCAGCCCGTCCGGCCCGCCCGTAGACCGCGCGCAGTCCCGGGTCGCAGGCGAGTGCCGAAACGGCCGCCTGTACTGCCGTCGCGTCGCGCGGCTCGACGAGCAGTCCGGTGCTCCCGTGACGGACGAGGTCGAGCGGCCCGCCCGCCGCCGGAGCGATCACGGGAACGCCGCTCGCCATGGCCTCCTGCACGGTCTGGCAGAAGGTCTCGTACGGTCCGGTGTGCGCGAAGACGTCCAGGGAGGCGAAGATCCGGGCGAGCTCATCCCCCGTCCTGCGCCCCAGGAAGACGGCGCCGGGCAGCGCGGCCCGCAGCGAGGGCTCGCTCGGCCCGTCCCCTACGACCACAACTCGTATCCCCGGCAGCCCGCACACACCCGCGAGCAGCTCCACCTGCTTCTCGGGTGCCAGCCGCCCGACGTACCCGACGAGCAGCTCACCGCCCGGCGCGAGAGCGCGCCGCAGCGCCGCGTCCCGCAGGGACGGCCTGAAACGCTCCGTGTCGACCCCGCGCGCCCACAGCCGAACCCGCGGCACTCCGTGCTCCTCCAGGTCGCGCAGAGCAGCCGTGGAGGGCGCCAGGGTACGGTCCGCCGCGCTGTGTACGGCCCGTATGCGGCGCCAGGCGGTCCCTTCCCCGGTGCCCATGTACGTACGGGCATAGCCGGCGAGGTCGGTCTGGTAGACGGCGACGGCCGGGATGCCCAGCCGCGCGGCGGCCGCCATTCCCCGCACTCCGAGCACGAAGGGGCTCGCCAGGTGGACGATGTCGGCGCGGTGGGCGGTGAGCGCGGCGGCCACCCTCCGGCTGGGCAGCGCCACCCGGACCTGCGGGTAGCCGGGCAGCGGGAGTGAGGGCACCCGCACCACGGGGTACGGCAGCCCACTGTCGGAGCCGGACCAGGAGCCGGAGTCGGTTGCGGTGGCCGCCCCGGTGGCCGTCCCGGCCGCGGCCGGGGCTATGACGAGCGGATCATGACCGCGGGCGGCAAGGTGCCGGGCGGTCTGCAGGGCGCAGTGGGCCACGCCGTTGACGTCGGGCGGGAAGGACTCGGTGACGATGACGACACGCATACGCATACCCGTGTTGTCGTCGCGCCATGAGTGTCCCGGCCGACTTGGATCTTTCCGGGCGAGGAACGTCCCATGAGCGTTTGGCCCCCGCGCCCGTCACGCCGCCGTCATACGGCCGTCACACCGCCCTGGCGTCCGCTCAGACAGCAGGCGCGTCCGGCCCGATCCTGCTCCGTACGGCGGTCTGGACCTCGGCCTCCTCGGCCGGGTCGGCGGCGAGCCGCCGCAGTCTCTCCGCCACGCGCGCGTCGCCGGTCTCGGCGTGCAGCGCGGCCACTTCCCTGGTGGTTTCCTCGCAGTCCCACAGGCACTCGACAGCGAAGCCGGTGGCGAACGAGGGGTCGGTGGCGGCCAGGGCGCGCGCCGCCCGGCCACGCAGGTGTGAGGACGCCGTCTCCCGGTAGACGTGGCGCAGTACGGGTGCCGCGGCGCAGATGCCGAGCCGTCCCGCCCCGTCCACGAGGTTCCACAGGAGGGGCGCGTCGGGCCCGTCCGCCCGTACGGTCTCCCGCAGCGCACCGAGCACGAGCGGGGCGTCCTGGGCCCCGCCCCGGCAGGCGAGCACGCCGGTCGCCGACGCCCCGAGGGCGTCGGGACGATGCACCCAGCCCCGCGCGCGGTCCACCGCGTCGGCGCCGCACATCCGCTCGAAGGCGGCGACCGCGGCGTCCGCGACGGTACGGGAGGGACTTTGCGCCGCCGCTTCGATGAGGTCGAGCACGACGGGGTCCCGTGATTCGGCGAGGTAGTGCAGTGCGGTGCAGCGCGCGCCGTCCTGGCCGCTGCGGGCCGCCTCGACGATCGCGGGCCGGTCCGCGGGTCCGGCAACGGCGGTCAGACACCTGGCGGCCGGCACATGGAGCGGCGTACCGCGGTCGAGGCCCTGTTGGGCCCAGTCGAACACGGCCTGGACGCTCCAGCCGGGGCGTGGCCCCGTCGGCCGCATCTGCCGCTGCCAGCGGTGGAACGAGCCCTGTTCACCTGCCGCCCGCACGCGGGCACCGATACCTTCGCGCGGGTCCTCGGACCACAGCCGCCAGGGCCGCGGCTCGAAGGCGTCCCGTACGGCGGCGGCCAGCTCGGCCTCGCCCTCCGGGGTGCCGGGGAACCGGGCGAGAACGGCCGCGGCGAGGCCGCGCAGTCCGGCGTCGTCGTCGCGCAGGGCGAGCTCGTCGAGGGCCCACGCCCAGTTGGCGCCGGTCCTGGCGTACCCGCGCAGGAGCAGGAGAGCGTCGTCCCTGCCGTACGAGGCGAGATGGCCCAGCACGGCGAGCGCCAGGCCGGTCCTGCCCTCGTCGTCGTCGACGAGGTCCTCCGGGTCGAAGAGGTGCTGCTCGATCGCTTCGAGCCCGCCGTTGAGATCCAGGTAGAGGCGCGCGTAGTAGAGCGAGCGGTTCTCGACCTGCCAGTCGTGGCGGGGGTCGTCGAGAACGCAGTGGTTGAGAGCCGCGAGCGCTTCGGGGCGGGGCGCGGCGAGCGCGTGCAGCGTGCCGTCGCCGCGGCCCCTCTGCAGGAGGCCGAGCAGCGTGCCGCTCGGCGCTATGACTGGATCGAACATGGAAAAAGCCTCACATCAAGCTGTCGACGCAACCGGGGATACGTGCCGTGTCTAGGCCGCGCGGCAACATGTCCGGGCGTCCGCCGTCGACTCTTGCTCGCTGTAGACCATCTTCCTCTGCCTCTCGTCGGTGGGCCCGGAGTGGGCCCGCTCACATTCCCCGTGATCCGGCAACTTCTGCCCGCATCGCGTGCATGTGAATCCGACGTCATGATGACCCAGCCATTTCACCGACGCGACCACATTTACGGCGCCCCGGTCATCGGGCCCCGAAGAGCTCCAGCAGGTCCTTCTTGTCGAACATGCGAGCGGTGTCCATTGCGGACGGCGTTCCGGCGGCCGGGTCGGCGCCTCCCTCGACCAGTGCGCGGACCACCGCTTCCTCGCCCTTGAACACGGCGCCGGCGAGCGGCGTCTGGCCGCGGTCGTTGGCCCGGTCGGGGTCGGCCCCACGGCTCAACAGAGCCTCCACTGCGGCGGCGTGGCCGTGATAGGCCGCGAGCATCACGAGGGTGTCGCCCCGGTCGTTGGTGAGGTTCGCGGGCACGCCTGCGTCGACGTACGCGGCGAGCGCCTCGGTCTCTCCCTGACGCGCCAGGTCGAAGACCTTGCCGGCCAGTTCGACCACCTCGGGATCCGGGGTTTCGCTCATCGGACGGACCGCCTTCCACTGCCGTTCACTGCTGTGACCTGTACGTACGGCACCAGCGCCGTACGAGTGAATCGTCAGGGTACTGCCCGCTCGCCGACATGACGCGGCCCGGCAGCGGCAAAGATCAGGGCGAGGCGACCCAAGGCGACCCTGAAGCCGAGCCGCATCGGCCACTCCAGTGAAAAAGCTGAAAAGTAACCCATTTGCACCTTTTGCCGTATAGATACATGCTGTGAGCCTGGAAGAACTCATGGTGACTGTCCCCCTCAACCAGGAGAACCTCATGATCCTGTCCATCTCAGGCGTCGTGCTTCTCGGCATCATCGTCTTCCTCTTCTTCCGGAAAGACGGCCTCAAGGCGTCGCACGCCCTCGTCTGCGCACTGTTCGGCTTCTACCTCGCGGGCACAGCCATCGCACCGAGCATCAAGGCCGGAGGCGCGAGCCTCGCCGGCCTTCTGGGCGGGATCAAGTTCTGACCTGCCGTAACCGCTTCAACACCACCAGGAGACCGAAGTGGCCCGGCGACCTCGTCAACTCCCTCGCATTCTGAGCAGCGGCAGTGCCTCGATCACCCGCAGCCGCGAGATCGCGCGCACCGCAGCCGACAGCGCCACCGACGTTCTCCACCCGCTGATCACCATCACCCGTGGTCTGCGGCAGCTGGCCGCCGCCGGCCGGCGCAAATGGACCGATACGCCCAAGGACAGGCGTGGTCCCGCGCTGTTCCTGGCGGCGGCCGTCGTCCTGGTGGTCGCGCTCATCCCGTACGGGCCGCTGCTCGCCCTGATCACGGTGATGGCCGCGGCCGCCTGGAAAGGACGGGAACGCACCCCCGCGCACAGCGGCCCCACCGAGGCCGAGAGCGACCGGCTCCGGGCTCTCTACGAGGCCCTGGTGCCGTACTTCTCGGTGGCCGAGGACCCCAGCCCGCTGTTCACCCACGGCGGTGAATGGGACAAGGCATTCCCCGAGTACGACTTCGACGACGGCCGGCTCGTCCGGCTTCTGGTGCGCTACCCGGCGTACTTCACCGACGGCGACGCCTCGTCCCGGGCTCGCATCGAGCAGCTGCTGCACGCCAAGTCGGGCCGCGGCCGCGAGTACCACTTCGAGTGGGACGAGGAGGGCAACCAGCTCGTCATGACGGTGCTGCCCGCGCTGCCCACGTCCATCGCCGCCCAGCGCTTCGTCACTGCCCCCGGCGAGACGGTGCTGGGCTTCACCGACGCCGACGCGGTCCAGCGGACTGTGCCCGTCACGGAGGGCGACAGGACGTACGACGCCCCTCCGGTGATCTGGCGGACGGGGACGCGTTCCACGGAGCCGCATCTGCTCGCCGTAGGGCAGCCCGGAAGCGGTACGAGCAGTCTGCTGCGCTCGATCGCTCTGCAGGCCCTCCAGCACGGCGACGTGGTGATCGTCGAAGGCAGCGGCACCGGCGAGTACGCGTGCCTCACGGGAAGGGCCGGCGTACTGGCGGTCGAATGCAGCCTCCCGGGAGCGCTCGCCAGCCTGGAATGGGCGGCACACGAGACCGAGCGGCGGCTGATCGCCGCGAACCGTGCCCGCCAGGCCGGGCACCCCACTCCGGAAGACACGAAACGCCCGCTGTGGATCCTGCTGGACCGGCCGAGTGTGTTCGGTCATCTGGCGGCCGCCGACGGGCGCACTGATCCCCAGCAGCTGCTCCAGGTGCCACTGCGGCACGGCAGGGCGGCGAATGTGACGGTGGTGGTGGCCGAGCAGTTCGACGCCATGGAAGCTCTCAGCGAGACCGTACGGTCCCACACACGCGCGCGCGTGGCGCTCGGTCCGGCCGTTCCCGGGCAGGTCGCATCCGTGCTGGGGGAACCGCCGCACACCACACCGACACGCGACACCCCGCCCGGCCGCGGTTACGCACGGCTCGGCACGGGTCCCGTGATGCGGCTCCAGGTTCCGGCGACGCCCGATCCGTACGACGACGCGACGAGCGAGGCGCACCGGCAGGCCGTCATCGAGTTGCTTCCCGAGCTCGTTCTTCCCACGGGCGCGGACACCCTGGCACACCCCCGGATCCAGCCCCCGGCGCAGGAACCGGAGCCGGTGCCGGCCGAGGGCTGACCACAGGAACGCTCAAAAGGGCCGAAGGGTCCAAGGGCCCGAAGACCCGTCAGGCGACAAACGTCCGCGGGGCCTCGGCGCCGTTGTTCACTCCGCTCTCCACCAGCCTCGCGGCCGCCGCCAGCCGCACCGCGGCCTCCTCCGCCACCGGGCCGCCGACAGTGAACGGCAGCCGCACGTACCCCTCGAAGGCCCCGTCGACTCCGAAGCGTGGCCCGGAAGGGACCCGTACACCGACGCGCTCGCCCATCTCGGCGAGCCGCGAACCCGACAGCCCTCCGGTACGGACCCACAGCGTCAGCCCTCCGCGCGGTACGTCGAATTCCCAGTCGGGCAGCTCCCTGCGCACCGCCGTCACCAGCGCGTCGCGGTTCTCGCGTGCCTGTGTGCGGCGGATCTCGACGGCCTGTTCCCAGCCGCCCGTGCTCATCAGCCAGTTGATGGCGAGCTGCTCCAGGACAGGCGTACCGAGGTCCGCGTACGCGCGGGCCGCCACCAGGCTGCGGATCACATCGGGCGCCGCCCGCACCCAGCCGATGCGCATGCCCGCCCAGAAGGCCTTGCTCGCGGAGCCCACCGTCAGGACCGTGCTGCCCGACGGGTCGAAGGCGCAGACCGGCCGCGGCATGTCGACATCCGCGTCCAGATACAGCTCGGTCATGGTCTCGTCCACGACCAGAACGGTCCCGGCCGAGCGCGCCGCGTCGACGAGCCCGCGCCGCTGGTCCTCGTCGGCCAGGGCGCCGGTCGGATTGTGGAAATCGGCGACGACGTACGCGAGTCGCGGCGCGGCGTCGCGCAGGACCTGTCGCCAGCGCGGCAGGTCCCAGCCCGTGAGCCCCTCGGCCATCGCGACCGGCACCAGGCGGGCGCCCGCCTCGCGCATCAGCTGAAGGATGTTGGCGTACGACGGCGACTCGACGGCGATCCGTTCGCCGCGGCCCGCGAAGAGATGGCAGATCGCGTCGATCGCGCCCATCGCACCCGTGGTGACCATGATCTGCTCGGGCATGGTGGGGATGCCGCGAGCCGTGTACCGGTCGGCGAGCATCTGGCGCAGGGCGGGCAGGCCCGCCGGGTAGTCGCCGTGGGTGTGCGCGTACGGCGGCAACTCCTCCAGGGCGCCCTGGACGCCCCTGGTGAGCCACGGCTCGGGCGCGGGCAGCGCGGCGCAGCCGAGGTCGATCACCGAACCGAGGGACTCGGGCGGCAGGGGTTCGAGGCCGCGCGCGGGCAGCGGATTGCCCGCGGGGACGGCGGTCCAGCTGCCGGCGCCCCTGCGCGACTCCAGGAAGCCCTCGGCGCGCAGAGCCTCGTACGCCGCGGCCACGGTCGTACGGCTCACGGCCAGGGCCACCGCCAGCTCGCGCTCGGCGGGAAGCCGCGCGGCGACCGGCACCCGGCCTTCGAGGACCAGCAGCCTTATGCCGTCGGCGAGGGCGCGGTAGGCCGGCGGCTTGCGCGTGCCGGGGCCGGCCGGGCGCGGCTGCTGGGCGTTGAGCTGCCTGGCGAGCTGAGCTGCCCCCACCGCCGAAGTCCACTGCGCCATAATTTCCAGTCCACCTAACTCGAATTGGCCATGGATGGCATCTCCTGCCAAGCCACAGAGTGTCATGCGGCGGTCCAGTAACGCCACCACTTCCAGGCAAGGAGCGCAAGTGCCCAGGCAACTCACCCGTCGGCTGTCGCAGCTGTATATCGGTCTCGTGCTGTACGGAGTGAGTTCGGCGCTGCTGGTGCGCGCCGGGCTGGGGCTCGAACCGTGGGGCGTGCTGCACCAGGGCCTCGCCGGGAAGACCGGGCTGACGATCGGCATGGTCTCGATCATCGTCGGGGCCGTGGTGCTGCTGCTGTGGATCCCGATCAAGCAGCGGCCCGGGCTCGGCACCGTCTCCAATGTCGTGGTGATCGGCATCGCGATGGACGGCACGCTCGCGGTCGTACCCGACGTGCACGGGTGGGCGGTCCAGATCCCGCTGATGATCGTCGGCATCGTGCTGAACGGCGCGGCGACGGGCCTGTACATCGCCGCCCGGTTCGGTCCCGGTCCGCGCGACGGGTTGATGACCGGACTGAACCGCGTCACCGGGCGCTCCATCCGGCTCGTACGCACCACCCTCGAAGTGGCGGTCGTCGCCACCGGGTTCGCGCTGGGCGGCTCGCTCGGTGCGGGCACCGTCGTCTACGCCCTCGCCATCGGACCGCTCGCCCAGTTCTTCCTGCGCGTCTTCGCCGTCCCCGCGCCGGACGCCCGCAGTACGGTCGTCGCCGCCGGTACACCGGAAGCCGCGATAATCGCCCGGTGAATCGCGTACGCCATCCCTATCTCGACCATCCCGCGCCGCTCGCCTTCGCCCATCGCGGCGGGGCGGCCGACGGCCTGGAGAACACCGCGGCGGCGTTCCGGCGCGCCGACGACGCCGGATACCGCTACTTCGAGACCGACGTGCACGCCACGTCGGACGGCCGTCTCGTTGCGTTCCACGACGCGACCCTCGACCGGGTGACGGACGCCCGGGGCCACATTTCGGCGCTTCCCTGGAACGACGTCAGCCGTGCCCGGGTGGCGGGGAAAGAGCCGCTGCCCCTCTTCGAGGAGCTGCTCGAAGAGTTTCCCGACGCGCGCTGGAACGTCGATATCAAGGCCGAGCCGGCTCTCGGGCCGCTGGTCGACCTGATCCGCAGGACCGGCGCGTGGGACCGGGTGTGCGTCGGGTCGTTCAACGAGAGCCGGGTGGCCAGGGCTCAGCGCCTCGCGGGTCCCCGTCTCGCCACTTCCTTCGGTACGACGGGCGTCCTGGGGCTGTGGCTGCGTGCGCGCTCCATACCCGCCGCGATGCGCCGCAGTGCGGTGTGCGCCCAGGTTCCCGAGGTCCAGAACGGCGTCAGGGTCGTCGATCACCGCTTCGTACGCACCGCACACGCGCTCGGCCTGCAGGTCCACGTATGGACGGTCAACGATGCGGGCCGGATGGCAGCGCTTCTCGATCTCGGTGTGGATGGCATCATGACGGATCACATCGAGACGTTGCGCACGGTGCTGACGGAGCGGGGCACTTGGGCCTGACCGGGCCGACCGGCCCGGTCAGGCCTCACACCCGCCCCGTGGCCGCGACGGCACGGGGACGAGCGAGGGGGCGCGCGGTGAGCGCTGGCACCGTGGACCGTACGGACGGTACGGACGAGGGGGGCGGCCCCGACGGGGCGGCGGGCCGCAGGCGCGAGCAACGCGGCTGGTACTTCTACGATTTCGCGTGCTCCGTCTACTCGACGAGCGTGCTCACCGTTTTCCTCGGCCCGTACCTGACCACGGTCGCGAAGGCCGCGGCGGACGCAAACGGCTTCGTCCACCCGCTGGGCATCCCGGTGCGGGCTGGATCGGTGTTCGCGTACGCCGTCTCCGTGTCCGTCGTGGTGGCCGTGCTGGTCATGCCCCTGGTGGGTGCGGTGGCCGACCGTACGGGCCGGAAGAAGCCGCTGCTCGCCGCGGCGGCGTACACCGGAGCGGCCGCGACGGCGGGCATGTTCTTCCTGGACGGGGACCGCTATCTGCTGGGCGCGTTCCTGCTGATCGTCGCCAACGCCGCCCAGTCCGTCTCGATGGTGCTCTACAACGCCTATCTCCCCCAGATCGCGGAGCCGCACGAACGCGACCGGGTGTCCTCGCGCGGCTGGGCGTTCGGCTACACCTCCGGCGCCTTCGTGCTCGTGCTCAACCTCGTCCTGTACTCGGGTCACGAGAGCTTCGGGGTCTCGGAGTCCGCATCCGTACGGATCTGTCTGGCCTCGGCGGGCCTGTGGTGGGGCGCCTTCACGCTCGTACCGCTGCGCCGGCTGCGCGACCGCCGGGTGGCCGCGCGCGGTGAGGACGGCGCGGGCAGGGTCGGCGCGGGCTGGCGGCAGCTGGTCGCCACCGTCAAGGACATGCGCCGCCATCCGCTGACGCTTTCCTTCCTGCTGGCCTATCTGGTCTACAACGACGGCGTCCAGACGGTGATCTCGCAGGCGTCGATCTACGGGTCCGAGGAACTGGGCCTCGACCAGACGACCCTCATCACCGCCATCCTGCTGGTCCAGGTGCTCGCGGTGGCCGGGGCGCTCGGCATGGGCCGGCTGGCCCAGCGGTTCGGCGCCAAGCGCACCATCCTCGGCTCGCTCGCCGCCTGGACACTGACGATCGGCGCGGGCTACTTCCTGCCGGCCGGGGAGCCCGTCTGGTTCTACGCCCTGGCCTCGGCCATCGGCCTGGTTCTCGGCGGCAGCCAAGCCCTGTCCCGCTCCCTCTTCTCGCATCTGGTGCCGCGCGGCAAGGAGGCGGAGTACTTCTCGGTGTACGAGATGAGCGACCGGGGAATGAGCTGGCTGGGGCCGCTGGTTTTCGGCCTCGCGTACCAGCTGACCGGCAGTTATCGGGACGCGATCATCTCGCTCGTGGCCTTCTTCGCACTGGGATTCGCCCTCCTCGTACGGGTGCCCGTACGGCAGGCTGTGGAGGCTGCGGGAAACCCCGTACCGGAGCGGATTTAGACCTTGAAGTGAAAGGCCGGTAGTGTACGCCTTTGGCCTGCCAGGCGGACCGTTACTGCGCGCTCGGATATCGACAACGCTGGGTGACATCTGCTGCCAGAAGTGACAAACCGGGCACTGGTGGGTACCCAACTTTTTGGGAAAAGCAGCGGCACGACGGGCGACGCATGACCCGCAACGGGAATCTTTACCGCCGACCGGACGTTGACCGGATGACGACGACAGCGACACCTGTCCTGTGGGCGACAAGCCCGGGAGGCACGATTCATGAGTGAGCGAGCTCTCCGCGGCACGCGACTCGTGGTTACAAGCTACGAGACCGACCGCGGCATCGATCTGGCCCCGCGCCAGGCGGTGGAGTACGCATGCCCGAACGGACATCGATTTGAGATGCCGTTCTCGGTAGAGGCCGAGATTCCGCCGGAGTGGGAGTGCAAGGCGTGCGGCGCCACTGCTCTCCTGGTGGACGGCGACGGGCCTGAGGAGAAGAAGGGCAAGCCCGCGCGTACGCACTGGGACATGCTCATGGAAAGGCGCACCCGCGAGGAGCTCGAAGAGGTCCTGGCCGAAAGGCTTGCGGTACTGCGATCCGGCGCCATGAACATTGCGGTGCATCCGCGGGACAGCCGCAAGTCCGCGTAACGCTCCGGCGTTGCGCCTGACGGCAGTCAGCACAACAGCAAGAGCCGCGGGGCGGGGACCGGATTCAGGGCGTCAGCGGCGGCCGCGGGCCGTCGTCACGCCGTCCTGCGGGCGGTGCGTCGTCCCTGATGACCTCACCCTGTACGACCTTGCCGTCCGGGCGGTGAATACGAGCCTGCTGGAAGGCGTCGCCCAGACTGCCGGCGCCGGCCGCGCTCATCCTGCGTTCCAGGGAACGCTCGGCGTACCTTCCGAGGAACGACCGTACGGGCGGCACGAGGAGCAGTAGCCCCGCCACGTCCGAGATCATCCCGGGCAGCATCAGCAGCAGGCCGCCGAGCATCAGGAAGCCATTGCCGCTGCTCCCCTGCCGCTGGGCGGACGTCTCGCCCGCCTGCTGCCGCTGAAGCGTCTCGGTGAGGTTCTTGAACGCCCGCCGGCCCGCCCGCTTGATGACCACGGCGCCGAGCACGAAGCCCGCGACGAGCAGCAGGAAGACCGTGAAGCCGCCGGCGGCGCCGGCCACGACGGTCAGCAGCCAGATCTCGAGCACCAGCCAGGCGGCGATGCCAAGAGGTACGAAGGTGCGCGCGCGTGATCGCCTGGGACGCTGGGGAACGGTCGGGGGCGGGGGCGGTGAGCCGGTCGTCATGCCCCCAGTGTGCCTGTACGGGCGCCTGGACGGCGTAAAGGGCCTGTGTCCGAGCCCGGGTCCGGATCAAGCCCGCGGCTCGGGCACAGGCCCCGGGGTGAGATCAGGAGGGCTTGCGCCCCAGCAGCTTGTTTGCCCGGGAGCCGACGCCCCAGGCCGTCACACGCCACAGCGCCTCGACGACGATGTCACGGCTCATCTTGCTGTCGCCCAGCTCCCGCTCGACGAAGGTGATGGGCACTTCGACGACGTTGTAGCCCGCTTCGACCGCGCGGCGGGCGAGGTCGACCTGGAAGCAGTACCCCTGGGAGGCGACCTCTTCGAGACAGAGGCCTTCCAGGGTCTGCGCGCGGAAGGCCCGGAAGCCGCCCGTGACGTCGCGGATGGGTACGCCGAGCAGCACCCGCGAGTAGGTGCTGCCGCCGCGGGAGAGCATCTCCCGGTGCTTGGGCCAGTTGACGACGCGTCCGCCCGCCACCCAGCGCGAGCCGAGGACCAGGTCGGCGCCCTTGAGGGCGGTCAGCAGGCGGGGAAGCTCCTCGGGCTGGTGCGATCCGTCCGCGTCCATTTCCACGAGTACGCCGTAGTCGTGCTCGATGCCCCAGCGGAAGCCCGCCAGGTAGGCCGCGCCGAGCCCTTCCTTGCCCTTGCGGTGCAGGACGTGGACCTGGTCGTCGACGGCCGCGATCTCGTCGGCGATCTTGCCGGTGCCGTCGGGGCTGTTGTCGTCGGCGACCAGGACGTGCGCGTCGGGCACCGCGGCACGCACCCGGGAGACGATCGGCTTGATGTTCTCGGCCTCGTTGTAGGTCGGAATGATCACCAAGGTTCTGCCGAGCGGGCCGTAACGCCTCTGACCGCCGTCGTTCACTACTTCCCCTTAATGTCCGTACACAGTTGCCCCACCATAGCGAGCGTGGTCGGCGAGCCTGCACGGATGTCTCCGGAGGAAGCGACAAGTCGTTTCTGCGGATCGGGGCCCGGTGTCCTTCGGGCCGGCCCCGGGCCCGCCGGCTGCGGGTCGGCCGAGAGCCGTTGTCTACTGAACGTCCGGGCCCCACCCGGGTCCCACCTGCCGCTCGGCTGAAACCTTCCCTCGCCCCCGAGGCGCGGGCGCTGAACCTGGCTCCGAGTGCTGGTGCGCCGGTGCGGCACACCACCCCATGACCCAGCGGCGTTCGGCGACTGCGTGGAGGTTTGCCGGTCGGACGTCCTGCGGTGGACTCGGCCGAACCTACCCGCCGGTGGCCGCTTTCTGTCAATAGCCCTTTGACCTGGAGAGTTTACTCAAATCACCAGGTCAGTGCCGAAGGTACGCAGGTGGCACGAGGCCTCTCGCGAACACCGATCGGCCGTACGCGGCCCGCGCACATCACTCGTTCGGCCTCATGTAAACAGTTTGTCCGAAGACTACCGTCCGCAGGCAGACCGGGAGTTCGGCGCCGGGCGTGAGATTCGGCAGCCCCGGCGTGCCCGAGCGTGGGTCGGTCGACCAGCGGGCGACCCGGTCGTCGGGCGCCTGCACGACGAGCTCGTCGGCGCGCCAGAGCGCGTAGTCGGCGGGGGCGCCCGGTACGAGCGTGCCCGCGTCGTCGCGGCCGACGGCACGCCAGCCGCCGCGGGTATGGGCGGTGAAGGCGGCGCGTACGGAGATCCGGTGCTCGGGCGTGCGGTGGAAGGCCGCCGCGCGGACCGTCCCCCACGGGTCGAGCGGGGTGACCGGGCTGTCGGAGCCGAAAGCCAGCGGCACACCGGCGCGCAGCAGGGCGGCGTACGGGTTGAGCGTACGGGCCCGCTCGGCGCCCAGGCGCTGTGCGTACATCCCGCCCTCGCCGCCCCAGGCCGCGTCGAAGGCCGGCTGTACGGACGCGGTCAGGCCGAATTCGGCGAAGGCCGCGATGGTGGCGGGCGTCAGCATCTCGGCGTGCTCGACGCGGTGGCGGGCGGCGCGGATCCGGGCGAGGCCGACCTTCTCGGCGGCGGCGCGCACGCCATCGACGACCGAGGTGACGGCGGCGTCTCCGATGGCGTGGAAGCCCGCTTGGAGCCCGGCCTCGGTGCAGGCGATGACATGGGCGGCGACGGCCGCCGTGTCGAGGTAGGCCGTGCCGGTGTGGGAAGCGTCGGCGTACGGGGCGTGCAGGCAGGCGGTGTGCGAGCCGAGCGATCCGTCGACGAAGAGGTCGCCCGCAGCACCTGCCGCGCCCAGTTCGCGAATACGTTCGGCGTCCTTCGCACTCCCGACCTGCTCGGCCCAGTAGCCGAAGACGCGGGGTCCGGGCCGCTCCGCCGCCAGCTTCAGCAGGCCGGTGAAGTCGTCCTCGTCGCAGATACCGGGTCCCGCGCACTCGTGGACCGTACCGATACCGAGTGAGGCGGCGTGCGCGAGGGCCGCCCGCTGCGCTTCGGCGCGCTGCGCCGGGGTGACGGCGCCGTGCGCCGCGCCCCGGACGGCGTGGTGGGCGGCTGCGGTGAGCGGGGCGTCCGGGTGGTAGCCCGCCAGGCCGGTGATGCCGGGGACGAGGTCCAGGAGGGCGGTGGTGACGACGGCCGAGTGGACGTCGATCCGGGGCAGGTACAGCGGCCGGCCGCCGGCCGCCTCGTCGAGTTCGGCGCGGGACGGTGGCCGCTGTTCGGGCCAGCGCGTGGCGTCCCAGCCGTGCCCGAGGAGGATCCGGCCCGCCGGTGCCGCGGCGGCGTGCGCCCGTACGAGCTCCAGCGCACCGGCGAGGCTCCGCGCGCCGGAGAGGTCGAGGCCGGTGAGTGCGAGGCCGGTGGAGGTGGTGTGCACGTGTGCGTCCGTGAACGCGGGGGTGACCAGGGCCCCTTCGAGGTCGATCACCTCGTCGACGCCGGACGCGAAGGCGTCGGCCGCCCCTTCGGAGCCCACCCAGGCGACATGTCCGCGTTCGACGACCATCGCGGTGGCGAAGGGGTCGGCGGGGCTGTGGACCTCTCCGCCGCGCAGCAGCACGGTGCGGTGTTCGGCGGCCTGAGGGGTGGGGGCGTTGTGCTCGGTCATGGTGAACAGTCTCGCCCCTCGCGCGCGACGTTCCGTGCGCGGGGGCCGGGCGGGCGGTCCGGCGGGTGGGGTCAGACCTGCGGCGGGCGGGCCTCGTACGGCGTGGACAGGACCACGGTCGTACGCGTGGACACGCCGGCCAGGGAACGGATCCGGGTCAGCAGGTGCTCCAGTTCGAGCGGGGTGGCGACGCGCACCTTGAGGATGTAGTTCTCGTCGCCGGCCACGCTGTGGCACGCCTCGATCTCGGGAACGCCCGCGAGCCGTTCCGAGATGTCGTCGGGGGCGCTGGGATCGAAGGGTTTCACCGAGATGAAAGCGGTGAGCGGCAGCCCGACTGCCTCGGGGTCGACCACCGCGGCGTAGCCCCGGATGACACCCCGCTGCTCCAGCCTGCGCACGCGCTGGTGCACGGCCGATGTGGACAGGCCAGTGGCCTTGCCCAGGTCGGTGTAGCTCATCCGCCCGTCCTTGACGAGCAAATCCACGATCTGACGATCCAGCTCCTCCATAGCGGATCAACCTATTGCCCCGGAGGGCCTCAGGCACAGCCGCGGGCCCCTCTGAGGGGCATCTGCGGGCGGCATGTGACGAACGCCACAGGCTTACGACCGTGTCCGTCGGGCAGGCGCGATTACCGCGCGTGCGTGACGGGAAGTGCTTGCTGTGGTCGAGGCCGCAGCGCCTTGTCGGCCCACCCGAGGGGGAGTGTCTCCATGCAGAACCTGAAGCGCACCGGACGCAGTGAACCGGATCCTGTTGAACCCGCGTCCGTCGACGAGGACCATCTCGACGATCTCGACGCGTACGACACCTTTGAGATGTTTCGAGTGATCTGCCCGGACTGCGTCCAGCCGATCGCGCTGCTGGCGGACGAGACCGTCCTGCCCGAGCACGCCAAGTGCCCCACTCCGTGGAATCCGTTCGGGCTCACGGCGTGCGCGGGCACCGGACGCCCGGCGGCGGACGCCAAGCCCGCCGACGACACCCTGGAGGTCCAGGAGCAGGAAACCGCCCTGCTGTTGACGCTCCCCCAGGGACTCGACTGGCGGACGCAGCCGTTCTCGCACGTCGGCGGTCCGGGCTCGCGCCCGCTCAAGGCCTCGCAGCTGCGGCGCGCGGCGTAGGGGGCCGCGTAGGGGGCCGACGGAGCTTTGGCCCGGGGCAGCGCCCCGGCTCAAGCATCAGCCCAGTACGTCCCGCGCACCATCGCCTCCAGTGACGCCCGGTGCAGGATCATCGCGTCCGGGTTCTCAGGGACCCGGACCTCACCGAAGTGCACCTGCCGGTAGGCGATGCGCAGCATCACGATGGCGTGCCGCAGGGCGGCGTACAGCGTGTGGAACTCCATGTCCCGCGGTGTGTGGCCGGTGAGTTCGGCGTAACGCCGCTCGACGTCCTCGCGTCGCAGGAAGTCCGGCAGGCCGCTCTGACCGAAGCTCACTGTCAGGTCCTGGAAGAAGCGGTGGAGGTACACCGCCCAGCCCAGGTCGAGTTCGCGCGGTCCGTAGGACGCCATTTCCCAGTCGAGTACGGCGGCGGGCTCGAAGGCGTCGTAAATGATGTTGCCGATACGGGCGTCGCCCCAGCTCAGCACGGCCGGTCCGGTGTCGTCGGGCCAGTGTGCGTCGAGCCAGTCGAAGGCGGTCTCGATGAGCGGTGACGGGGCGACGCCCTCCACCACCCAGTCGTAATACGCCCGTTGGGCGGCGACGTGGCGGCGCAGCGGGCTGCCCGTGCCCTGCGTCATCAGGAACTCCGCTTCCTTCGCGGGGAACTGGTCGTGCAGGCGCGCGAGCACGGTGAGCGTCGCGTCCTGGAGGCGGGCGCGTTCGGCGTCCGTGGCGGAGTGGAGCCAATTTCCCTCGTACGTATAGGGCATGACGTCGGGCGGTACGCGGCCGTCGGCGCGCTCCATGATGAAGAAGGGCGCCCCGAGCGGTCCCGGGTCCTCCTCCAGCCACAGCACACGCGGCACAGGGACGCTCGTGTGCTCGGCGACGAGGCTCATGACGCGGTACTGGCGGGCCATGTCGTAGACGGGAAAGACGCTGTACGCGGCGGGGTCGGCGGCCAGTCGCAGGGCGCAGGCGGACACGGGGGCGGCCGGGTGGGCCAGGTCGAAGAGCAGCGTCTCGCTCGACATGCCGTTGGAGGCGGGCGCGTTGACGCCGCTGACGCGCGCGCCGGGCAGCCGTGCGCCCAGCCAGGCTGCCAGGCGCCGGCCGAGTTCTTCGGGGTCGCGGGTGGTGGTGCGGGGGCGGGGTGCGGTTGCCATGCCGTACTCCTGTCAGGAGGGTGACGTTCAGGGGGCGACCGATTCGTAGCCGGTGAAGCCACTCGGGTCGTGGCGGCCGAAGGTGCCGTGTTCGAAGATGCCGTGGCCGGTCCGCCCGTCGAGGGTGAAGCGGGCGGCGTGGTCGGTGACGCCGTACGCGGCCATGGGGTGCGCGGTGGGGTCGGAGAGGTCGTACGTACGCCGGTCCGTCCAGCCGCGCCCCTGCCAGCTGCCGTGCTGCCAGTCCGTCGCGGGCGGGTAGCCGGCGCCGACGGCCAGCGGCGAGGAGTTCAGGATCTCGACGCCGAGCTCCAGCGGCTTGCGGTCGGGGCCTGTGAGGTGGACGACGGCTCGCTCGGGGTGGCGGGTGCCGGGGCGGTACGTGATGTCGGTGTGCGGCCAGCCGAGCTGGACGTCGCGCTCGCCCTCGCGCACGAGCATCGCCTCGTTGAGGGCCCGGTGCCCGTCGGCGTCCTCCTGGGCGATCACCATCAGGAAGCGGTCGTCGAAACGGGCCGGGATCCAGAGCCAGTGGAAGCCCTCGGGGCGGTACTCCTCGGCGGCCCGGCCGCCGTCCTCGCCCGGGATGGGCCGTACGCCCCAGCTGCGGTCGCGGGTGCCGGTCCACTCCCCCGCGGTCAGCGGTATCTCCTCTCCCCCGGCGCGGATCACGCCCGTACAACCGCCTGCCTGGACGAAGCGGCGGCCTTCGAGCATCAGGCGGTCGCCGCGCCGCTGGACGTGGTGCGGCTCCCAGACGGCGGGGAAGTCCGCGGTCCAGGTGACGTCGTACGAGAGGGAGTCCGGGTTGGCGGGGTCGGCGTCGCAGTGCAGGGTGAAGCGGCGCAGCGGCTCGTCGACGGTGATCCGCAGAGGGCCTACGGAGAGGTTCATGCGGTCGTCGGTGAGGGCGTCGGAGGCGCGCACGGCGTGCAGGTGGTCTCCGATGCGCAGGGTGGCGTAGGCGTCGATCACACCGGTGTTGGGGTAGACGCCGAGCCCGGCGATGAGCAGAGCGCGGCCGGTGTGGTCCACGAGGTGGAAGATGCACCGGTCATAGGCGTTGCGGTCGCCCGTGGCGACGTGCTTCATCGACAGCGGGGCCTGGTGGATCGGGTATTCATCGAGCGCGATGGGGCGGTACTCGGCCACGGCGGTCCTCCTGGGCGTGGACGGAGCGGTGCGGTCCCCGGCGGGGACTTGACGGTACGTCAGAAACCGTGCCCAGGGCCATACGCGCGTCACACCACGGGCCGGCCCGGTTCACCGCGCGAACGGACGCCCGAATGAGGTCGGCGATAACCCCCGCGGCCTTGCGGCTGTTGGCCCGATATGACCCTGCAGTACACCCCGGTCGGCGACGGACGCCGACGTCTCCTTCACCCGCCCTCTGCTCCGGCAGAATCGGTTCCGCATCCCTCGGATCCGCCCCTGTACCGCGCCCTTCTGCGCCAGTGGCACAGCCACGGCCGCACGCTGCCGGGACGCCGCGACCCGGAATGGGTCCGGCTCGTGGCGTCCCCGGCCTGGCCGGACGGACGGCTCAGCGGGTCTCGGGACCCACGAGATGGCGGGCGATGACCATGCGCTGAATCTGGTTCGTACCCTCGACGATCTGGAGCACCTTCGCCTCGCGCATGAAGCGCTCGACGGGGAAGTCCAGCGTGTAGCCGTAGCCGCCGAGCACCTGGACGGCGTCGGTCGTCACGCGCATCGCCGCGTCCGTGCAGAACAGCTTCGCCATCGCGGCCTCCCGCGAGAAAGGCCGCCCGGCGTCCCGCAGGCGCGCCGCCGCCAGGTACAGCGACCGGCCCGCCTCGATCTGGGTGGCCATGTCGGCGAGCATGAAGCGCAGGCCCTGGAAGTCGGCGATCGGCCGGCCGAACTGCTGCCTTCCGGTCGCGTACGAGACGGCCTCATCCAGGGCCGCCTGGGCGACGCCGACCGCGCAGGCCGCGATGCCGAGGCGGCCGGAGTCGAGCGCGGAGAGCGCTATCGCGAAGCCCTGGCCCTCCTCGCCGATGCGGCGCGAGTCCGGGACCCGTACGCCGTCGAAGTTGAGCTGGGCGGTGGGCGAGCCCTTCATGCCCATCTTCTTCTCGGGCGCGGCGGCATTCAGCCCCTCGGCGTCGCCGGGGACCAGGAAGGCCGTGATGCCCCGGGCGCCCTCACCACCCGTACGGGCGAGGACGGTGTAGAAGTCGGCGATTCCCCCGTGGGTGATCCAGGCCTTCGTACCGGTGATGACCCAGTCGTCGCCGTCGCGCACGGCCTTGGTGCGCAGCGAGGCCGCGTCGGATCCGGAGGCGGGCTCCGAGAGGCAGTAGGCGCCGAGCAGGCCGCCGCCGAGCATGGCGGGCAGGTGCGTGGCCTGCTGCTCCTTGGTGCCGTAGCCCGCCAGGGCGTGGCAGGCGAGGCTGTGGACGCTGACGCCGAGGCCGACCGTGAGGCGGGCGGCGGCGAGCTCTTCGAGTACCTGGAGATATACCTCGTACGGCTGGTCTCCGCCGCCGTACTCGGCGTCGTACGGCAGAGCGAGCAGACCGGATTCGGAGAGCAGCGCGAAGATCTCGCGCGGGAAGTGCCCGGCGTCCTCCTCGGCGGCGGCCGTGGGCGCGATCTCCCTCTGGATCATGTCGCGCACGAGCGCGAGCAGGTCCCGGGACTCCTCGGTGGGCAGCTGACGTTCCACCGGCTGCGGGGCGCGGTCGGACATTGCGGCGCTCTCCTCCCTGTCGGGCGCTGCGGCGGTCGCGCGCGCAGGGTGTGGCGGCGCCGCCGGTCTCACTGCCTGGCCGCCGGCGCTCCTCCCGGATCACGGAAGTCGCTGGCCAGCGGCTGTGGCGGGATGAGTATGCCCGATGGAATGCCTTCCGTCACGGGGTTGTGGGTGGCGCCGGGCAGCTCGGCTCCAGTTCCTCGATCGTACGGAGCGTGGCGCGCAGCAGCCCGGTGAGCAGGGCGCGGACGGCGTCGCGGTCGAGCTCCTGGTGGCTCAGCCAGTCCAGCGTGACTCCCTCGACCCCGGTCATCCAGCCGATCAGGGCCAACCGGGCGACGACGGGGATGTCGCGGCGGCCGTACGCGCCCTCCGCGATGGTGGCGATCAGCTCCTCGCGCACCGCGTCCCGGATGGCCTGCACCTCGGTGTCGAAGCCGACGCCGCCGGTGACGATCGTGCGGTACGCCGCCTGGTGGTGCTGGGCGTAGCGCAGATAGCCGTCGATGGTGCGCTGGACTCGTTCGGCGGTCGGGAGGTCCGGCTCGCTGCCGGCCCGTGCGACGAGTTCGGCGACCGACTCCTCGACGATGGCGAGGTAGTAGCCGCGCTTGTTCTTGAAGTAGTAGTAGATCAAGCCCTTGGCGACGCCCGCGTGCCGGGCAATGTCGTCCATCGACAGGGCATCGTACGACGTGTCGGCGAACAACTTCCGTCCGGTCGCGATGAGTTCAGCGCGGCGCACCTGCGATCGCTCGGTGGAACCGCGCTGTTGACTAATATTCAATACCGGCCCTAGTCTCCAACTGTCACAGGATCTCCGCAGTATGGCAGACCTGCGCCAACTCCCTTCCTGCGTCGTCCTGTAGATGATCGGCCACGCACTCCCCCTGCGCACCGCAACGACGTACGGGAGGAACAAGTGAGCGCAGCCAAGCAGCAGCAGCCGCCGCCTGCCGAGGGCAGAACGGCATGGAAGAAGACAGCGGTCGTCGCGATGCCGGCGGTCCTCGCGGTCGCGGTGATGGCGTCGATGATGGGCCAGGGCGCGCTGGCCGCGTCGTTCGCCGTATCGGGGACGAGCTTCCAGGTGGCGTCGGGGAAACTGACGAGCCAGGGCCTGTCCAGTTACGTACAGACGGACCGGTCGGCGGACGGCAAGGGGCATCCCGTCGCCCTGCTCGGCATCGGCGACGCCCGGCTCAGCGACATCTGCCAGGCCGCGGAGATCGGCACGCCGGTCGGGAAGGTCGTCTTCAAGCTCACGGCGGGAGGCAAGGCCGGTGAGGTGACGGCCAGCAGTCTGGTCATCGACGCCGAGGATCTCGTCGGTGACGCCCGCTTCGGCACCGCGCAGATCGGCCGGGACGCGTCGACGCTGGACGAGGTTCCCGGGGTCAAGGGCGAGGTCGGGAAGTTCGGCCTTCAGGCCGGGGACATCGAGGTCGCGGGCGTCAAGTCGCACGCGTGGTCCGCCACCGGCGGCAATTTCCGGCTGAAGGGGCTCAGGATCGACGTGAGCCTGGACGGCAAGAAGTGCTTCTGAGCCGCGTGATCCGGACCCGCGTGATCCGGACCCTCGCGCTCCGGACCCGCCGCCCGGCAAAGGGATGGCTGGAGGAGCGGCTGCCGTACCCGGATGCGCGGCGCAGGCTGCGGGGCTGGCGGCGGACCCGGCCCTTCTGGGGCGGACTGCTGCTGATACTCGGCGGGACCGAGCTGCTGCTGGTGCCGCTGTCGCCGCTGACGGTGCTGGTGAGCCTCGGCCTCGGCGGGCTGGCGGCGATCGGGATCGGGCTCGCGCTGATCGTGGCGGGGCTGTTCCTCTGGTTCCTGCCTCATAC
The DNA here is from genome assembly GCF_018614615.1 of Streptomyces sp. ISL-100. Lineage (GTDB taxonomy): Bacteria > Actinomycetota > Actinomycetes > Streptomycetales > Streptomycetaceae > Streptomyces. Next base: position 58,064 of record NZ_JAGGOK010000017.1, read on the forward strand.
CCGCCACTACGTGAGCGTCAATGCTCTGCTGCTGTCCGTTCTGTCCTTCGCCGCGACCAATCTCGGCGGTTTCGTGGTCGGGATGGGTCTGGGGATCGCGGGCAGCGCGATGGGGTTCGGCTGGACGCCCGTGGAGGACGATGCGTCCGGCGCACCCTCGCCACTGCGGGACGGGCAGGGGCCACGTACGCTCGCGGCCGCGCTGCCGGTTGTCCTGCTGGCGGCGCTCGGCCCGAGCCCGGTCGTCGGCAAGGCGCCGGAGCCCGGGGCCGTCGTCGCACCCCGCACGCCGCCGGCCGTGACGACGACGCTCTTCGCGCCGCACGGGTTCCTGATCGCGGGGGTACGGGAGGTGCCGACCGCCGACGGTCCGGTAAAGGCGATGGTGCTGAAGATGCGGTCCGCCTCCCTCACCGACTACCGCCTCAAGACCCGCGACGGCCGCGACGAACTCGCTCTGGGGGCCGACACCCTGGAACTGAGCGGCGACGTGACGCTCTACCTCACCAAGTTCAGCGGCTGCCTGGAGGGCATTCTCTGCCTGACCTTCACCCCGGACCGCCTCCCGGTGCCGCCGGTGGTGCCGCCGTTCGTCTTCATGACCGATGTCAGCGCCGAACAGGCTCTGGTGACGTCGGACTCGATCGTCACGGACGGGCTGACCCTCGAGGCGTCGTGACCCCATGACGCGCTGAATTTTGGACGCTGATTTTTGACACCTGCACCATCGTGGCGCCATGAGACTTGCCATGGCGCCACGATGGTGCCATCATTGCGCTATGGACCTCACTCCCTACGTTGACAACCTCCGGCACGAACTAGGCGTCGCCGCCCAAGCCGGTGGAGACGAAGCCCGTGCCCTGGCCGAGCGGCTCACCGCCCAGCTCGAGTCCGCCGCCCGGCTCACCCTGCTGAACGCCCTGTCCGACGCGATGGAAGAGGTCACCCGCGACCTGGCCCCGGGCTCGGTCGACGTACGACTGCGTGGGCTCGACCCCGAGTTCGTGGTCACGGCCCCGCCCACCTCGGACGCCTTCGGCGAGGGCGACGCCCCGGCGCCGCCGCCGGCGCCCACACCGCCGGCCCCGGTGGACATCGAGGACGGCGCCACCTCGCGCATCAACTTCCGCCCGCCCGCCCAGCTCAAGGTCCGGGTCGAGGAGGCCGCGAGCCGCGAAGGACTCTCGGTCAACGCCTGGCTGGTCCGGGCCGTCGCCGCCGCCCTGGAACCCACGGCGAACCGCGGCACGGGCGGCTCGGGCCGGCCTCCCGCAGCCGGACAGGGATTCACCGGCCGGACGCCCGCAGCCGGACAGGGATTTACCGGCTGGGTGCGCTAGCCCGCCCCGCACCACTCACGTACTCCAAAAGGCCAAGCAGCCAGCAGACAGCAGCCAAAGGACGGCTCAGCCATGCCTACTTTCGACACCCCCGAGCCCCTCTCCGCCACCCTTGAATTCGATTTCGGGCGGATCCGGATCATCGCGGGCAAGCGCACCGACACCGTGGTCGAGGTGACGCCGAGCGACCCCGGCAACAAGCAGGACGTACAGGCCGCCGAGGACACCAAGGTCACTTGCGCGGGCGGGGAGCTCGTAGTCAAGGGCCCCAAGAAGCGCTCGCCCTTCGGCAAGATCGGCTCGGTCGATGTGACCGTCGAGCTGCCCGCGGGCTCGGACCTGACCGGCAGCACGGGCCTCGGCGACTTCATCGGCGAGGGACGGTTCGGGAACTGCCGCCTGACGACGGCGACCGGCGACATCCAGCTGGAAGAGGCCGGGGCCGTACGGCTGAAGACGACGCACGGGGACGTCCTCGTGGACCGTGCGACGGGCGAGGTCGAGATCCAGGGGTCGGGGCGGGTGCGGCTCGGCCGGGCCGACGGCACGGCCACCATCAAGAACCTCAACGGCGAGACCGCGATCGGGGAGATCCGCGGGGAGCTGACGGTGAGGTCGTCCAACGGGCCCATCAGTGTCGTGCGCGCGGACTCCTCCGTCACGGCCAAGTCCGCGAGCGGCGCCATTCGGCTCGCCGAGGTGGTGCGTGGGCGAATCGCCCTGGAGACCGCGGCCGGGGGGCTTGAGATCGGGATCGCCGAGGGGTCTGCGGCCTGGCTGGATGTACGGTCCACCGCGGGGCGTGTGCGCAATGAGCTCGGGGCGGCGGAGGGGCCCCAGGCGTCCGAGGAGACGGTCGAGGTTCGGGGCCGGACCAGCGCCGGCGACATCGTGATCCGCCGGGCCTGAGCCGCTCGCCGGCCCAGAAGGGCCTGCCCCGCCCGCAGCGTGAGCACCATGGTGAGGTCGCCCCCGGGTGTGTCCTGCGCGCTCAGCGTCCCGCCCATCGCACTCCATGAAGCCGCGGGCCACGAAGATGCGGTCCTTGGCATCGTCCGGGAGGGTCCGGGACGCCGGGGCCGCGGTCGACGACACGGGCCTCGACACGCTCTCCGAGGGTGCCGTTCTCGGGGATGTCCAGTTCGGTGGTCCAGGCGGTCCGCGCCGTCCCCGATGCCTTCGAAGAGCTCCGCCTGATCCTCGTCCGGCCAGTGCACGCCCTCCGAGCGCAGGGACGTGACGGAGGCCTTGGCGCCGGCGAGGGGCGTGCGCAGGCCGGGGCTGACCGCGAGCAACGCCGTACGGAGCCGGTTGCCCTCCGCGAGGCCGTGCGTCTGCTGAGCATGGTCGCCGACGGGCAGGTCCACGTCGGCATCCTCGGGGGCTGCCCAGTGGCCGCCGATGCCGACGCTTCCCGTGCAGGTCCAGGGGTCGACGTCGCTGGTGCGCTCCAGGAGAGCCAGGGATTCCGTGTTGAAGGTCCCTGACCCGCCCGCCGGAGCGGACCTTCGAGTTCGGACCGGCCCTGACGGCCCTCACTGAAGTTGTGGCGCCACATCGGCCCACAATGGCGCCACGTTTGTGCCATGATGACACCGCGGGGATTGACCACTCCTCGCACGCTTTCCAGCACCACTCGCGCACCCAGCCAGGCACAACCCATGCGCCGCCATGGCGCCATGTCGTGCTGCCCGGATGCCGATTCGCCGATCGTCGATCGCCGACCACTCAAGCAACCACACGACCGACCAAACGGGAGTCCCCACCGTGGCTACCTTCCTTTCCAAACTGGGCCGCCTCGCCTTTAGGCGCCGGGGTGCGACGCTGCTGCTCTGGCTGCTGATATTCGGCGGCATGGGCTTTGCCGCCTCCTCCGCGCCCCCGCCGCCCGCCGACACGTTCTCGATGCCGGGCGCCGAGTCGCAGGAGGCCTTCGACCTGCTGACGGAGAAGTTCCCGGACGCGAGCGCCGACGGCGCCAGTGCCCGGGTCGTCGTCCGGGCCCCCGAGGGCCAGAAGATCACCGACCCCGAGCAGCGCGCCGAAGTCGGCCGTCTCGTTGCCGAGTTGGGCAGGTCCTCCCCGCAGGTGGTGGGCGCCGCCGACCCCTACAGGACCCCCGAGGTCAGCATCAGCAAGGACGGTACGACCGCCTACACGGTGGTGACGTACAAGGTCCCCGCGATGGAGGTCGGCGACAAGGCGCACGACGCCCTCGACGCGGCCATCGCGAAGGCCGACAAGGCGGGCCTGACCGTCGAAGCCGGCGGTGACGCCGTGAAGATCGACCAGACGATGGGTGGCACCGGGGAGAGCAGATCGGCATCCTGGTCTCCGCGATCGTCCTCGTCCTGACCTTCGGCTCGGTGATCGCGGCCGGAATGCCGCTGATCACCGCGCTGATCGGAGTCGGCATCGGAATCTCGGGCATCACGGCACTCGGCTCCACCCTCGGCCTGTCCGGCACCACCTCGACCCTCGCGATGATGATCGGCCTCGCGGTCGGCATCGACTACGCCTTGTTCATCGTGTCCCGCTTCCGTGCCGAGCGCGCCGAGGGGCGCAGCCCCGAAGAGGCCGCAGGACGGGCCGCCGGCACCGCGGGTTCGGCGGTCGTCTTCGCGGGTCTGACGGTCATCGTGGCCCTCGCCGGACTGGCCGTCGTCAACATCCCGATGCTCACCGAGATGGGCCTCGCCGCGGCCGGCACCGTCGCGGTCTCCGTACTCGTCGCGATCACCCTGGTCCCCGCCCTGCTCGGCTTCGCGCCGGTCAAGGTGATGGCTCGCAAGGGCGCCTGCAGTACGCCGTCAAGCCGCTGTCGGAGCGGGGGCAGCGCAAGGCCGCCAAGCGCGCGGCCAAGCTCAGCAAGAAGGGCAAGCCCAACCTCGGCTCCCACTGGGCGAGTTACGTCCTGCGCCACCCCGTGGCCGTCCTGCTCATCGGCGTGGTCGGCCTCGGCGCGGTCGCCGTACCGGCCGCGAGCCTCGAACTGGGGCTGCCCGGCGAGGGCTCGATGTCGACGGAGACCACCCAGCGCAAGGCGTACGACGTGCTCTCGGAGTCCTTCGGACCCGGGTTCAACGGCCCCCTGGTGATCACCGTGCAGGCCGAGGACGCCAAGAAGGCGGCCGACTCCGCGGGCAAGGTCTTCGACCGGAACCCCGGCGTGGCCTCGGTCCCCCCGGCCACCGGCAACAAGGCGGACGACACCGCGATCATCAACATCATCCCCAAGACCGGCCCGACCGAGAAGAAGACCGAGGAGCTGGTCCGCGAACTCCGCGACACCGCCGGCGGCTTGGAGCGGAGCAACGCGTCCCAGATCCTGGTGACCGGCCAGACAGCCATGTTCATCGACTTCTCGCAGACGCTGGACGACGCGCTCCTGCCCTACCTGGGCCTGGTCGTCGGCCTCGCCTTCCTCCTCCTCATGGTGGTCTTCCGCTCCGTCCTGGTCCCGCTCAAGGCGGCCCTCGGGTTCCTGCTCTCGGTGGCCGCGGCCCTCGGCGCCGTCGTGGCGGTCTTCCAGTGGGGCTGGCTCTCGGAGGTCCTGGGCATTGAGCAGACCGGCCCGATCATGAGCACGATGCCGATCTTCATGATCGGCGTGGTCTTCGGCCTCGCGATGGACTACGAGGCCTTCCTGGTCAGCCGGATGCGTGAGTCGTACGTCCACGGAGCACGCCCCGCCGAAGCGGTCGTCGACGGCTTCCGCCACGGCGGCCGGGTCGTCGCCGCGGCCGCGGTCATCATGATGAGCGTCTTCTCCGGCTTCATCGTGGAGGACAACGACTTCATCAAGATGATCGGCTTCGCCCTCGCGATCGCCGTCCTCTTCGACGCCTTCATCGTCCGCATGGCGATCGTGCCCGCGCTCCTCGCCCTGCTCGGCGAATCCGCCTGGTGGCTGCCGAAGTGGCTGGACCGGATCCTGCCCCGGGTGGATGTCGAGGGCGAGAAGCTCGACCAGCGGGGGCAGTCCGGGGCGCACTCTCGACAGGAGCGCAGCCTCGTCGGCTGAGTGGGCTCCGCAAGATGGCACCACGATGGCGCCCCCGTACCGGTTCCTGGCCGGTACGGGGGCGCCATTGCGTGACGTACATACATACAGGTCAGACGGGGTTGTGCGGCACAGACAGAAAGAATGGCGCCACATCGGCTCGCTATGGCGCCACTGATGTGCCATCATGGCCATGCAAGCACGGCACGGAACGAGTGCATTGCGCCAGTTATGCGCCACCCCAGCGCCACGGCCGGCCACCGGCCGCTCCCTCCGTCCCCGGACTCCCCGAAGAGAAGGGCCCGCCCCACCATGAACCCCGCGCCCACAGCAACGACGACCGCGGCCACCGCCACGCGCGCAGCGATCTCCGCGATCGGCCTGCGCAAGTCGTACGGCGACAAGGTGGTGCTCGACGGCATCGATCTGCGGATCCCCGAGGGCACGATCTTCGCCCTCCTCGGCCCGAACGGCGCCGGCAAGACCACCACCGTGGAGATCCTCTCCACGCTGATCACGGCCGACGGGGGCGAGGCGCAGGTCGCGGGCCACGACGTGGTCGCCGACGCCGACGCGGTACGCCACCAGATCGGCGTCACCGGACAGTTCGCCGCCGTCGACGGGCTGCTCACCGCCGAGGAGAACCTGCTCCTCATGGCCGACCTGCACCACCTGCGCAAGCGCGAGGGCCGCCGCCGCGCCGCAGATCTCCTGGAGCGGTTCGAGCTGACCGAGGCGGCCCGCAAGAACGTCGCCACCTTTTCCGGCGGTATGCGCCGCAAGCTCGACCTGGCGATGACGCTGGTCGGCCGGCCGCGGATCATCTTCCTCGACGAGCCGACCACCGGCCTCGACCCGCGCAGCCGCCGCGTCATGTGGGAGCTCATCCGGGACCAGGTGGAACAGGGCGTGACCATCTTCCTCACCACGCAGTACCTGGAGGAGGCCGACCAACTCGCCGACCGCATCGCGGTGCTGGACCACGGCAAGCTGGTCGCCGAGGGCACCGCCGCCGAGCTGAAGCGCAAGATCCCCGGCGGTCATGTCCGCCTCCAGTTCGCCGACGAGGCCGAACTCGCCGCCGGAGCCGCGGTCTTCGGCGTCGCCACCCGCGACGACGAGTCGCTCACCCTGCAGATTCCCAGCGACGGCTCCCTCACCAATCTGCGCGCCGTCCTCGACGTCCTCGACAGCACCGGGGTGCAGGCCGAGTCGCTCACCGTGCACACCCCCGACCTCGACGACGTCTTCCTCACCCTCACCGGCCAGCAGAACGCCCCCGCCGCCACCTCCGCGACCGTCCAGAAGGAGTCGAACCGATGAGCACCGTCACCCTCGCCCCGGCCAAGCCCGCCAAGCCGACCCGCTCGTACGCGCTGCGCGACTCCATGACGATGCTGCGCCGCAACCTCAAGCACATGCTGCGCTACCCGTCGATGACGATCACGATCGTCATGATGCCGATCGTGATGCTGCTGCTCTTCGTGTACGTCTTCGGCGGCGCACTCGGCACCGGCATCGGGGCGGGCGCAGACCGCGGCGACTACACCAACTACGTGGTGCCCGGCATCATCCTGATGGCCGTGACCTCCGGCGCCATCACGACCGCCATCTCCGTCTGCACCGACATGACGGAAGGCATCGTCAACCGCTTCCGTACGATGTCGATCTCGCGCGGATCCATGCTCACCGGCCATGTGTTCGGCAGCGTCATCCAGGCCGCGGCGATCCTCGTCCTGGTCACCGGGGCCTCCTTCGCGGTGGGCTTCCGCCCCGACGCCTCGGCCGTCGAGTGGATCGCCGCCCTCGGTCTGCTCCTCTTCCTGTCCTTCGGCCTGAGCTGGATCTCCGCCGCGATGGGCCTGGGTGCCAAGACCATCGAGGCCGCGTCCAACGCCCCGATGCCGATGACCTTCCTGCCCTTCCTCGGCAGCGCGGTCGTCACCCCGGACTCCATGCCGACCGCTCTGCGCTGGTTCGCCGAGTACCAGCCCTTCACCCCGATCAACGAGACGCTGCGCGGGCTGCTGCTCGGCACCCCGATCGGCAACGACGGCTGGATCGCCCTCGCCTGGTGCGCGGGGCTCGCCCTGGTCGGCTACCTGTGGTCGCGCGCCGTCTTCAACCGTGAGATCACGCGTTAACCGTCACGTATTGAGCCCAGCGAGACAGGCAGGCGAAGGGGCGGCTACCGGATTCCACCGGGAGCCGCCCCTTTGCTGCAACCCGGAACTTCCTGTTCCGGCGACACGCCATGCGTCACGCGAAACGTTCCACATTGAACGTCTCGACAGCTTCACGACGAGACGTGATCATAAATGCGCTCCCAACCGATCGTGCGACTTCCGGGAAGGGTGAACCGACGGTGTCTTTCGACTCGATGACGCTCCCGTGAGCATGCGGACGAACGACGTAGCTACCGCGAACCCGAATGCCCGAGAGCTTCACCGACCAACCTCGGGCAACAGCGACGCGCAGGAAATCCAGCGACAAGCAGCTCACGAGAGTCGACAAACGGGGTAAACAGATGAATCAGCCAGACGATGGGACAGTCGTCCCGGCACACAACGGAAGCATCAACCGTCCGACCAGCGCATCCGCACCGACCAAAATCCCTGTGGAAAGAACCACCCCTTTACCGATCGCAGCGCTCCTGCCGGGTGAGTCTCCCCGGTCACAGGGCCTCGACCAGGAGCACGTCGCGCGTCTGGCCGAGGTCGACGGACCTCTGCCCGCCATTCTCGTCCGCCGGTCCGATATGCGCGTGATCGATGGTACGCACCGCCTTCTGGCCGCATTGGTACGAGGGCAGGAGACCATCGACGTCGAATTCTTCGAAGGGTCCGAAGAAGACGCCTTCCTACGCGCGGTCGAAGCCAATATCGCGCACGGTCTGCCGTTGTCGCAGGCGGACCGGCGCGCCGCCGCCTCGCGGATCATCGCCTCGCATCCGCACATGTCCGACCGAGCCGTAGCACGGGCTTCGGGTCTGGGGGCCAAGGCCGTGGCGTCCATCCGACGCCGTTCAGCCGAGGCCGGGCCGCAGTTAACAGCACGCGTCGGCCGCGACGGGCGAGTGCGCCCGCTCAGTAGTGCGGAGGGCCGTTGGCGAGCCGCCGAGTTCATGGCCGAAAATCCTCAGGCTTCGTTGCGCGAGGTGGCCCGGATCGCGGGAATCTCGCCGGCGACGGTGAGCGATGTCCGCAAGCGCATACAGGCGGGTGAGCTGCCCTCGGCCATGCGACCGGAGGCCGTCAGGCCCTCCCCGGCGCCGACTCTTGAACCCGTGACCGAGACCGAAGGCGACGTCACGGTCCCGTCCCCCGGCGTGCGGCGCAGACACGAACGCGCAACGCGGCCGGCCCAGCCCGATCCGTTCACGGTGCTCGAAAAGCTACTGCGGGATCCTTCGCTGCGGCTCAAGGAAGAGGGACGGCATCTCCTGAGACTGCTGCAACAGAACGCAGCGGCGGAGTGGTCCCACCTGACCGCCGCGGTGCCGCCGCACTGCGGGGCACTGGTGGGAAGCCTCGCTCGCCAGTACGCGTCGACGTGGCTGCAGTTGGCACAGCGACTGGACGAACGGGAACAGCCTCTCAACCGCAGGACGGCCGGCTGATGACCCCGGGTCGTCTCCGTCTGTCCCGGCTCACGGGGCTTCCTGACTGTTAGATCAACGAGTTCCTTCTCACGGCCCGCTGGGCGTCCGGGAATCGGACGCCCAGCGTGTCCCGCACCGAGGCGTTGTCACCGACGCTGTGCGTACAGCGACAGAATCATCAAGACTCCTCCTGGTTACGCATCGGCTGCAACGCCGGCCTGGTCGTCTTCTGGGTTCCGATCCGCTGTGCAAGCCCCGCCACCGTCGGCGCGTCGAACAGCTCGACGATCTCCACCTCGGCACTCAGCACGGTCCTGATCCGGTTGATCAGCCGGACGGCGAGCAGGGAGTGCCCGCCGAGGGCGAAGAAGTCGTCGTCCACGCCGACGCTCTCCAGGCCGAGTACCTCGGCGAACGCCTCGCACAGAGCCTCTTCCCGGCGGTCGGCCGGAGCCCGCCCGGTGCCCGTGGAGGAAACCTCCGGGGCGGGGAGTGCCTTGCGGTTTAGTTTGCCGTTGCGCGTGAGCGGCAGCGCGTCCAGCACTACCACCGCCGAGGGCACCATGTACTCCGGCAGCCGAACCGTAGCGAACTTCCGTACCTCGGCGTGAAGTTCCTCGTCCACCTCGCTCATGTCCGCGGGTACGACGTAACCGACCAGACGGGTGTCACCCGGCACATCCTGACGGGCGACCACCGCCGCCTGTGCGACCCGCGGGTGCGAGACGAGCACGGCCTGCACCTCGCCCGGCTCGATTCTGAAGCCGCGGACCTTCACCTGCTCGTCCGTACGCCCCAGATACTCCAACCGCCCGTCGCCGTCCCAGCGCGCACGGTCACCAGTGCGGTACATCCGCTCACCCGCACCGCCGAACGGGCAAGCCACAAACCGCTCACCCGTCAACCCGGCACGCCGCACATAACCCCGCGCCACCTGCGCACCGGCTATGTACAACTCACCCACCACACCAGGCGCCACCGGTTGCAGATACCCGTCCAGCACATACAACCGGGTATTCGCGACCGGCCGCCCGATCGGCACCGACTCACCGACCTCCTGGCCGGCCCGCACCTCGAAGACACAACAACCGACCACTGTCTCCGTCGGCCCGTACTCGTTCACCACCACCGAACCCGGCGAGCGCTCCAGCCACGCACGAACAACCGCACCCGGCAGCGCCTCACCACCCACCACCCACGTCCGTGCCGACGACGCGGCATGCTCGTCCGCCAGCAACTCGGACAACAGCGGAAGATGCGCGGGAACAACCTTCGCCATCCCGAACTCACCGTGATTCCTGACCAGTTCCGCCAGACCCTCAGCCCCACCGGCCCGACTCACCACAACAGCCGAACCCGAAACCAGCGGAACCAGAAGACTGGTAACCGTCAGATCGAACGCCATCGAGGAATGCAGCGGCGCACCACTGCCACCCCCCATCCCATACGAACCAGCCGCCCAGCCCACATAGTTCGCCAGACCGCCATGAGTCACCGCGACCCCCTTGGGCTGTCCCGTCGAACCCGACGTATAGATCACATACGCCAACCCGTCCGACGCCACCGGCACCTCAGGATCCGACACCGGAGCCACGGCCAGCTGCATCGCCATCAGCGGACCATCCATCGCGACCAGACGCCCACGACCGGCCGGAAGATCATCCAGGACCTCCTCCGTCGTCAGCGTCAGCACCGCGCCACTGTCACGCAGCACATAGGCGATCCGCTCGGCCGGATACTCCGGATCAATCGGGAGATAGCCCGCGCCCGCCTTCCACACCGCCAGAACACCGACGACCATCTCGATGCCACGCGGCAGACACAGACCCACCACCGATTCCGCACCCACACCCTGACCCACCAGGTAGTGCGCCAACCGGTTCGCCCGCGCGTCCAGCTCCGCGTACGACACCTCCACACCATCCGCGATCACCGCGACCGCGTCCGGCGTCCGCGCCACCTGCCCCGCGAACATCCCCGGCACGAACACGCCCGGCACCTCGACCGCCGTGTCGTTCCACTCCACCAGCACCCGACGACGCTCCGCCCCGTCGAGCACCTCTACCCCGCTCAGCGGCGTCTGCGGTTCGGCGACCAGTTGCTCCAGCACCCGCTCCAGACGCTCCGCCATCCGCTCGACCGACTCGGCGTCGAACAGATCGGCCGCAGCGACCATCGCGCCACGCAGCCCGGCCGGCGCACCCTCCGCGTCGAAGCCCTCGCCGAGCAACACCTCGATGTCGAACTTCGCCGCACGCGTCGTCGCCGACGCCCCGTCCGCGCCCCGTACACCGGGCAGTTCCAGCACCGCCTCGGCGTTGTTGTGCAGATCCAACTGCACCTGGAAGAGCGGATGCCGCGCTCGGGAGCGGCCGGGGGCCAGCTCCTCCACCAGTTTCTCGAACGGCACGTCCTGGTGCGCGAACGCCGACAGGCTCGTCTCCCGCACCCGCCCCAGCACCTCACGGAACGCCGGGTCCCCCGACAGGTCCACGCGCATGACCAGCGAGTTCACGAAGAAGCCGACCAGATCGTCCAGCGCCTCGTCGGTGCGGCCCGCGTTCGCCGTGCCGATCGGGATGTCGGTGCCGGCACCGAGCCGCGACAACAGCATCGCCAGGACGGCCTGTACCACCATGAACGTGGTCACCCCCTCGGCCCGCGCGACCTCCACAAGCCGTGCATGCGCCTCGGCCGGGATGTCCAACGGCACGCTGTGGCCGCGGTAGGAGGCCACCGCCGGGCGCGAACGGTCGAACGGAAGTTCCAGCTCTTCCCCAAGTTCCGCCAATTCCTCGCGCCAGTAGGCGATCTGGCGTGCCATAGGACTTTCGGGATCGCTCTCGTCGCCGAGCAGTTCGCGCTGCCACAGCGCGTAGTCCGCGTACTGCGCCGCCAGCGGCTCCCACTCCGGGGCCCGCCCCTCGCACCGCGCCGCGTACGCCACCGAGACATCACGCGCGAGCGGCGCCCTCGACGACGCGTCACTGGCGATGTGATGCAGCACGAGCACAAGCACCCGCTCGTCCGGACCGGCCTCGAAGAGCCAGCACCGGATCGGCACCTCCGACGAGAGGTCGAACACGTACCCGGCCGCCTCGGCGATCGCCGCGTCCAGGTCCGCCGGCGCGACCCCGCCCACCTGCAACTCCCAGTCCAGGCCACCGATTTCGACGACTTGCTGGTACGGCGCCCCGTCCGCCACCGCGAACACCGTGCGCAGCACCTCGTGCCGGCCGATCACATCCCGCAGCGCCGCACCCAGCGCCTCCCGGTCCACCTCACCCGACAACCGCAGCACGACAGGAACGTTGTAGGCGGCGCTGTCTTCCAACTGGTCGAGGAACCACAGCCGTTGCTGGGCGTACGAGAGCGGCACCCGCTCCGGACGCTCTCCGGCCGTCAGAGCGGGCCGAGCTGCGGCGGTCCCGGTCAGCCGGGCCGCGAGTCCGGACACGGTCGGAGTTTCGAACAGGGCTCTCAGCGGCACCTCGGCACCCAGCACCGTTCGGATCCGGCTGATCAGCCGGACCGCCAGCAGGGAGTGGCCGCCCAGCGCGAAGAAGTCGTCGTCGACGCCGACGCTGTGGAGGCCAAGAATCTGTGCGAACACGACGCACAGGATCTCTTCCTGGAGGGTGGCCGGCCCTCGGCCGGCGCCCGCCCGGTAGTCCGGTGCGGGCAGGGCCTGGCGGTCCAGCTTGCCGTTCTCGGACAGCGGCAGCGCGTCCAGGATCACCACCGCGGAAGGCACCATGTAGTCCGGCAGCCGGTCGGCCACGAAGCCCCTGATCAGTGCGGCCAGCTCGCGGTCGCCGCCCCCGGTCGGAGCGACGTAGGCGACCAGGCGCTTTTCACCCGGCGTGTCCTCCCGGGCGACCACCGCCGCCTGCGCGACCTGCGGGTGCGCGGCCACAACGGCCTGGACCTCGCCCGGCTCGATACGGAAACCGCGGATCTTCACCTGCTCGTCCGCCCGGCCCAGGAATTCCAGCCGGCCGTCGCCGGTCCACCGCACCCGGTCCCCGGTGCGGTACATCCGGGCGCCCGGCTCGAACGGGGAGGCCACAAACCGCTCCGCCGTCAGTCCCGCGCGGCCCAGATAGCCACGGGCCAGACCGGCACCGGCGACGTACAGCTCGCCCGCCACGCCCGGAGCCACCGGTCGCAGATGCCCGTCGAGCACGAACGCGCGTGTGTTGGCCACCGGCCGGCCGACCACGGGCACTGCGGAGTCCGCGACCCGGGCCACTGCCACGTCCACGGTGCACTCGGTCGGCCCGTAGAAGTTGAACCCTTCCACACCTTCCGCCGACCGCAGCCGTTCCCACAGCTCGCCCCCGACGGCCTCGCCGCCGACGCCGATCCGCCCCGGTCGCCGGCCGGCGCCGTCGAGCAGCCCCTCGTCCAACAGCAGCCGCAGGTACGACGGCGTGACCTCGACGAAGTCGATGCGGCTCTCCTCCAGCCACCGCACCAGCAGTCCCGCATCCCGCCACGTGACCGCGTCCGCCACGTGCAGCTCATGTCCGACGAAAAGGGCCGACAGCTGATTCCACGAGGCGTCGAACGACACCGACGTCGTCAGAGCCACCCGTAGCCGTTCGCGTTGCGCCCCGGCCGCCGAGGGGCCGAACACCGGACCCGCCGCGTGCTGCTCGGACAGACTCACCACGCCCCGGTGGGCCACCAGCACGCCCTTCGGCCGCCCCGTCGACCCCGATGTGTAGATCACATACGCGGGGTGATCCGGCAGCAGCACACCGTTCCGCTCCTCGCGGCCAACGGTCCCGGCTGCCAGTCCTGCCAGCTCGGCCACCACGGATGCCTCGTCCACCAGCACGGCCGGCACGGCTGCCGACTCCGGCACCACCTCACGGCAGGCCACCGAGGTCAGCACCACCGCCGGTTCCCCGTCGTGCAGCATGACGGCGATCCGCTCGGCCGGGTACTCCGGGTCGACGGGGAGATAGGCACCGCCGGCCTTGAGCACGCCGAGCACCGCGACGATCAGCTCGATGCCCCGCTCCATGGCCACCGCGACCACCGACTCGGGGCCCACGCCCCGCCCGATCAGCAGCCGCGCCAGCCGGTTCGCCCGCGCGTCCAGCTCCGCGTACGACAGCTCGATGCCGTCCGCGACCGCCGCCACGGCGTCCGGAGTCCGCGCCACCTGAGCCTCGAACAACTCCGGAAGTGTCGTGGACGCGACCTCGGTCGCCGTGTCGTTCCACTCGGTGAGCACGCGACGCCGTTCGTCCTCATCCAGTACGTCGACTGCGCTCAGCGGCAGCTCAGAAGAGCCGGCCAGCAGGTCGAGCACGCGCACCCAACGCTCCACGATGCGCTCGGCCGTCTCCGCGTCGAACAGGTCCGCAGCCGCGATCACCGCACCGCGCAGCCCCGCCGGCGCCCCCTTCGCGTCGAACACCTCCACCACCGAGAAGTCCAGGTCGAACCTCGCGGCCAGCTCCCCGACGGACAGCCCGTCGGCCTGTGCACCCCGCAGGTCGAGCTCCGCCTCGGCGTTGTTCTGCACCGTGAGCATCACCTGGAACAGCGGGTGGCGAGCCATCGAGCGGGTCGGAGCCAGTTCCTCCACCAGCCGCTCGAACGGCACGTCCTGGTGCGCGAGCGCTGACAGGCTCGCCTCCCGTACCCGCGCCAGCACCTGTCGGAACGACGGGTTCCCCGACAGATCCGTACGCACCACCAGCGTGTTGACGAAGAAACCGACCAGGTCGTCCAAGGCCGCGTCCGTGCGGCCGGCGTTCGCCGAGCCGATAGGGATGTCGGTGCCCGCGCCCAGGCGCGACAGCGTCATGGCCAGCGCCGCCTGGAGCGCCATGAAGACGGTGACGCCCTCGGCCCGCGCCACCTGTGCGAGTCGAGCGTGCACCTCTGCCGGAACCTCCAGCGGCACGGTGTGCCCGCGGTGCGAGGCCACCTCCGGCCGCGTCCGGTCGAAGGGCAGCTCAAGCTCCTCGGGCGGGCTTGCCAACGTCTCTTTCCAGTACGAGATCTGACGCGACATCAAACTCTCGGAGTCGTTCTCGTCGCCGAGCAGATCGCGCTGCCACAGGGCGTAATCGGCGTACTGCACCGGCAGCGGCTCCCAGTCCGGGTTCCGGCCTTCGCACCGCGCCTGATAGGCCGTGGAGAGGTCCCGCGCCAGCGGCCCCCTCGACCAGCCGTCGCTCGCGATGTGGTGCGTCACCACTACCAGTACCCGCTCGTCCGGTCCGGCCTCGAAGAGCCACGCCCGGATCGGCACCTCCGACGAGAGGTCGAACACGTGCCCGACCGCGTCAGCGATCGCCGCGTCCAGATCCGCCGGCGCGACACCGGCCACCACCTGCAGCTCCCAGTCCAGCTCGTCGAGGCCCAGTATGTGCTGGTACGGCTCGCCGTCCGCCGCCCGGAACACGGTGCGCAGCACCTCGTGCCGGCCGATCACATCCCGCAGAGCCGCACCCAGCGCCTCCGGGGCCATGTCCCCCGACAACCGCAGCACGACGGGAACGTTGTACGTGGCGCTCGGGCCCTCCAACTGCGCGAGGAACCACAGCCGCTGCTGCGCGAACGACACCGGGATCCGCTCCGGGCGCCCCGCTGCTGCCAGCGGTGTCCGGGCCGTGTCCGCACCGGCCAGGCCGGCGGCGAGGCCGGCGACCGTGGGCGCCTCGAAGAGCTCGCGGATCTCGACCTCGACGCCGAGCACCGCGCGAATACGGCTGACCAGCCGGACCGCGAGCAGTGAGTGACCGCCCAGATCGAAGAAGTCGTCGTCGACGCTGACGCTTTCGAGGCCGAGGACCTCGGCGAACGCCAGGCACAGGATCTCCTCCTGCAGCGTCGCCGGCTCTCCGCCACCACCCGCCGTCGCGGTGTAGTCCGGCGCGGGCAGGGCCTTGCGGTCCAGCTTTCCGTTGCCGGTCAGCGGCAGGGCGTCCAGAACGACGACGGCCGAGGGCACCATGTGCTCGGGCAACCGCTGAGCGGCGAACTTCCTTACAGTCGACGGCAGTTCGTCGTCCATCTCATTCGGGTCATCGGGGACCACGTAAGCCACCAGGCGGGTTTCGTCCGTGGCGTCGGTGCGGGCGATCACGACCGCCTGATCGACCAGCGGATGACTGGCAAGTACCCCCTGCACCTCGCCGGGTTCGATCCGGAAGCCGCGGATCTTGACCTGGTCGTCCGTACGGCCCAGGAAGACGACCTGACCCTCCACGGTCCACTTCGCCCGGTCGCCCGTGCGGTACATCCGGACT